>NZ_CP186547.1:3022479-3644958 GCF_049390205.1 Alishewanella sp. d11
GGTGATTCCATTTTGCTGGCTAGGGCGGCTGGCATTGGTGTAACAGGGCCGAGAAGCAAACCCTGTGCTTGGCGGTGCTGCTCTAAGGCAGCAAGGCGCAGCGTAAGTTGCGGATGGCTATCAAACCAAGTAGGCAGAATACGGCTTTCCTGTTGCTGCATCTGGGTAAAAAACACTTCGGCACCGCCGATATGGCCGTAATGACAGGCCAAAATATCGAGCGCGGCGGTATCTGCGGCTAACTCGCGTTGCTGTGAATGTTGCGCCATGCCAAGTTCGGTTGCCGGTAAAAATAACTGGCCTGCACCAGTGCTGCCGGTGAGGGTACTGGTTATGACGGCTAACACAAGGGCTCTCCCCATGCCGCGTAAATGGTCGCGATGTTGTAAATGAGCCAGTTCATGCGCTAACACAAAAGCCAGCGCATTTTCACTGTCTAGTTTTTGGATTAAGCCTCGATAAACTAGCATAGTGCCGCTCGGTAACACACCCGCGTTTGCAATGTCGGCATCGACATAATGTACGGTCACCGGATAGGGCACGCTGCTACATTGCTGTAGCTGATTGGTGAGTTGTTGCAGAGTCTGTTGTGCTGGGCTGGCTGTCGGTGCGGTAGCAAACCGGCCAAACCATTGCTGTTCCAAGTCGGGCGAGACATGTTGGATGGCTTTATCAATGACAAAGCCGAGTAACCAATACACTAAAAACAAGATGGCGAGTAAACCGCCGCCAATTAGCACCAGATCCTGTAACGGCCGCTGCCGGCCGATATTATGGTTGGTTGTGGGTAAGCGTGGTTGATAGGGCATAAGCGGTTAGGCTGTCGCTGGGTTAGCCGAAGCACTGGCCAGAGCTGCAGAATCAGCGGCTGTACCATAAATCGCTGTACCATAAGCCAGTAATTCGACAGAGCCAATACCATTACCTGCAGCATTGTGGATGCTTGAGGTTTCGATACGAATATTAATAATTTGTACCGCTTCGGGGCACTGTTCTTTCATCCGTAAAATGGCTTCACGTCTGGCTCGATCTAACAAGGTTTCGTAACTGGCGACAGGCCCGCCGACGATGGCACGTAAGGTGGCTAGCAGCCGTTTAAAGTAATCAATGGAAATCACCACACTGCCACAGACCAGTTCAGCTTTGCTGATGTGTTGCATCGGGATCAATAAATCACGGTTGTTGCTGTTGGCAAGCTTTACCCATTGTTGTTCGCGCGCATTGATACTTTGAAAATGGCGTTTTTCGGCCCATTTGCCAAAGAAATAGCCCAGTAATAGCAGGGTGAAAAAGCTAATAAAAGGGATCATGCTTTACTCCACACGCACGGCAGTACCATAAACATAAATTTCGGCCGCACCGGCAGCCACGGAGGAGGTAGAAAACCGTACATTGACAATGGCATTGGCGCCCAGCTCGCGGGCTTGCGCTTGCATCCGCTGGATAGCTTCATCCCGCGATTCGTTTAGAAGTTCAGTATAGCCACGTAGCTCACCACCAAACACATTTTTAATGCCGGCCATAATATCGCGGCCAACGTGCTTGGCGCGAACCGTGCTGCCAGAGACGACGCCATAGCAGTCCATAATCTGTTTGCCTGGGACGGTTTCGGTATTGGTCATAAACATGCGAGATCCTTTGCTGTGCTTAAAAATAACTAAAAATATATTTTGCCATCATAGGCAAAAGTGCTGACTTGGTACAATCTTAAAGCGTAAAAAAGTGTAAGCAGAGATGTTATTGCGGCTGCGCTTGCAATGCTGCAGCTAAAAAATCCACCAGTCGCCGCACTTTAGCGGATAAATGCCGGTTTTGTGGGTATAGCGCCCAAATGCCTTCATCTGGTTGGCGCAAATGATCTAGCACTGAGATCAGCCTTCCATCGGTGAGGTATTCTGCCACATAGTAGTCTGGCAGTTGCACCAACCCTAAGCCTTGTAAAGCAGCGTCGCGCAGGGCTACACCGCTATTGCAGACCAAGCGACCTTGCGGCCGGTAGGTGATGGGTTTTTGTTGCTGCATAAAACGCCAAATGCCGAGTGTGCCGGTAAGACATTGTTGTTTGCCTAATTGTTCTAAGCTTTGCGGTGTGCCGTATTTCGCTAAATACGCCGGCGAAGCTACGAGATATTGGGTACGGCTAGCCAGTTTGCGGGCAATAAGACTGGAGTCTTCAAGGTTGCCAAGCCGAATCGCCAGATCAAAGCCACCTTGAACCAGGTCGAGTTTATCGTTTGTCAGTTGCACTTCTAATTCGGTATCGGGGTATTGCAATAAAAATTGATGCAGCAGGGGCGCGAGATGCGTTTCACCATAATACACCGGCGCGGTGAGCTTAATTAAACCACGCGGCGTGGCTGATAAATTCGCCAGAGTGCGATTGGCCTCTTCTAAACTACTGACCAGATGCCGGCAGTGTTGTAAGTATAATTTGCCTTCTTCGGTAAGGCTAACGCTACGGGTACTGCGATATAGCAGCTTAATGGCCAGTGTGGCTTCCAGCTCAGCAATATTGCGGCTGACTTGTGCAACCGACATGGCGAGCTGCTTGGCCGCTTTGGTAAAACTTTGTTGTTCAGCGACGGCGACAAATTCGCTAATGCCGGTCCATTGTTTCATATTTAGCCCTTTGGGGTGAAAACGCTTACAGCAAGCTCAGCGTAAAGCTCACGGCGCGCCTTGTTTGTTTAGTATTATTGCATTAATGAAAAACTGATTTGTATTTTAGCTTTATTCATATCGATATGGAAAAGATAAAAAGCAGGTTACACTTAGGGCGTGTTGACGTTTGCTGGTTAGATTTTGTTCTTCTGGCGGCGTTTTGATCGCGAAACGAGGAGTGCGGTTTAGTTATTCTAAATAAACGACGAGTGACAAAGAGCAAAGCGCCGCCAGATGAACCCTCCGGGCAGCGTGTGGCTGGCATTTCTACTGCGTTATCGCTTGTTCATGTAGAATAACTACACATCACAAGCTCTGCCTTGTATAAATACCAGCCACTCAGCTGCAAAAACAACCAGCAAACGTCAACACGCCCTAGTGCACAACAATGCAGGCGATTACGCTAACAAGGATAACAAGATGCAAATGATCAAAACCCGCGCCGCTGTGGCTTGGGGCCCAGGCCAGCCCTTATCGATTGAAGAAGTGGATCTAATGCCACCCCAAAAGGGCGAAGTGTTAGTAAAAATTGTTGCCACCGGTGTGTGTCATACCGATGCTTTTACGCTTTCAGGTGAAGATCCGGAAGGCATTTTCCCAGCCATTTTAGGCCACGAAGGTGGTGGTATTGTGGAAGCAGTGGGTGAGGGCGTAACGTCGGTCGCCGTGGGCGATCATGTGATTCCGCTGTATACCCCAGAGTGTGGTAAATGTAAGTTTTGTTTATCGGGCAAGACCAATCTGTGTCAGGCCATTCGTGCTACGCAGGGCAAAGGCTTAATGCCCGATGGCACCACCCGTTTCTCGAAAGACGGTCAGCCAATTTACCACTATATGGGTACCTCGACCTTTTCTGAGTACACCGTATTACCAGAGATTTCGCTGGCAAAAATCAACAAAGAAGCGCCATTGGAAAAAGTATGTTTGCTTGGCTGTGGCGTGACTACCGGCATGGGCGCGGTGATGAATACCGCCAAAGTGAAAGAGGGCGATACCGTTGCCGTGTTTGGGTTAGGCGGTATTGGTTTATCGGCTATTATTGGCGCGGTAATGGCCAAAGCCAGCCGGATTATTGCTATTGATATCAATGAAGCAAAATTTGATATTGCCAAAAAACTCGGTGCCACCGATGTGATTAATCCGAAAAACTTCGATAAACCTATTCAGGATGTGATCGTCGAGATGACCGATGGCGGCGTCGATTTCTCCTTTGAGTGTATTGGTAACGTGAATGTGATGCGCTCTGCCTTAGAGTGCTGCCATAAAGGTTGGGGCGAGTCGGTTATTATCGGTGTAGCCGGTGCGGGCCAAGAAATTTCCACGCGGCCATTTCAGCTGGTAACAGGTCGAGTATGGCGCGGTACGGCCTTTGGTGGCGTAAAAGGCCGTAGCGAGTTGCCTGATTATGTAGAACGCTATTTAAATGGTGAATTCGAGCTGGATACCTTTATTACCCATACCATGCCGTTAGAGGATATTAATAAAGCCTTTGATTTAATGCATGAGGGTAAGTCTATTCGTACGGTGATTCACTTTTAAGCTCGCCTAGCCTTAGCATGTAGTGGGCATGCAGTGATTTGAACCTGAGCGGCCAGAGCGGTGCTACAGCTTCGTTTTGGCCTGTTATATCAACGCTGTCTGTCAATTTTGCGCTGTATTCGTCAATCAAAAAGCATGCATTAGCTAAGTTGGCAAGCGCTGTGCGTTAGGTAAAGACATTACTGCTTGATAACAGCCAGCGTTTCTCTGTGGCAAAACGTATGCTGAGTGCTCAGTTTTTTAAATAGGAATAGCTATGACAACGTCAGCGTTAACCAAAGTCAGCGAGCAGCTGTGCTTTGGTGGCAAACAAATTCGGTTTAGCCACCATTCGGCGGTGCTTAACTGCCAGATGCAATTTTCGGTGTTTTTACCGCCGCAGGCCGAAGCGGGTAAAGTGCCTGCATTATATTGGTTATCAGGCTTAACTTGCACTGATGAAAACTTTTCCAGCAAAGCCGGCGCGCAGCGTGTGGCCGCCGAGCTTGGCTTGGCGTTAATTATGCCTGATACCAGCCCGCGCGGTGATGGGGTGCCGGATGATGCTAATGGTGCTTATGACTTTGGCCTAGGTGCCGGTTTTTATGTTAATGCCACCGAACCGCCGTTTGCTGAGCATTATCAGATGTATGATTATATTGTGAGCGAGTTACCGGCTTTGTTAGACGCGGAACTGCCGTTATCTGGCAAAAAAGCGATTAGCGGCCATTCGATGGGTGGCCATGGCGCTTTGGTGATTGGCTTACGTAACCCTGAGTGTTACAGCAGCATTTCGGCGTTCTCGCCGATTTGTAATCCGATAAATTGCGCTTGGGGTATTAAAGCCTTTAGCGGTTATTTGGGCGAAGACCAACGCACTTGGCAGCAGTATGATGCCTCGGTGCTGTTAGCGGAAAAAGGCAGTACGCTGCCTATTTTAGTTGATCAGGGCCTTGCCGATAATTTTTACCCCGCGCAGCTACAGACTGAGGCATTAGTTAATGCCGCAAATAGCGCCGGCGTAGCCGCAGAGATCCGGCTGCATGAAGGCTATGATCACAGCTACTACTTTATCGCCAGCTTTATCGAAGCCCACCTACGCTTTCACGCCAAGCACCTTTAACCTTATAAAAAGGGGTCTATAAAAAGGGGTCAGAGCTAATTTCCGTAGGAAATTAGCTCTGACCCCTTTTTACAAGGAAATTAGCTCTGACCCCTTTTTAATGGCATAATTTTGGTTATTGCAATGGAGAGGGGGAGCGAGCGATGAGTTATAACAATGAGAATGTATTTGCGAAGATTTTGCGCGGTGAGTTGCCTTGTTTTAAGCTTTATGAAGATCAGCATACGCTAGCCTTTATGGATATTATGCCGCAGGCTGCGGGTCATGCTTTGGTGATCCCCAAATATCCTGCTGAAACCTTAGCGGATCTCCCGCTAGAGTATGCAACGCCTTTGTTGAGTACCGTACAAAAAGTGATGGCGGCACAAAAGCAGGTGCTAGGCGCAACCGGTGTGGTGCTTATGCAGCTAAATGGTACTGAAGCCGGGCAAACGGTGCCACATCTACATTTTCATCTGATCCCCGCGCATTTACGTACCTTAAAAGCGCATGGTGCTGAGCAAGGCGATATGGCCGAAATCAAAGCATTAGCCGAGGCCTTGGCAGCCGTGCTGGCTTAACCGCCAATTTGTGCCTTATCCACTTGAAGTTCTACTTGAAGTTCTACTTGAAGTGAACTACCCATCTACGCCACTTCGTGTCGATTAATGGGTTTTTTCGGATTTTTTCGATAAACTGTGGGCGCGGATCTCTAAATTTTATTGAACAGTGGCAAATACCTGATTGTTGGCAGATTGCTTGCTAACAGGCACGCTTACTCAGGTGTTTGCCTTGCTTTAGGAAGTTAAATGAACCTTTGTCGTACTCTTTTCGCCCTAAGTTTCACTAGCGTTTTAGTCGCTTGTAGCTTACCAAACTCTGCACAATCAGACCGTGTTTCTGAGCCGGAACTGACTCAGGCCGCGCTGCCCAGCGCAGGCTTGCAGTTAAAAATTATTCATATCAATGATACTCACTCGCAGTTTGATCCCTCGCCCGCTAAATTCAACGCCGCTTCGGGGCAGCCAGTGTATACCTTTATTGGTGGCCATCCGCGTTTGTTAACCGAAGCTCGGCGCTTACGCGAAAACGCCGCGGCTGCCGGTTTACCCAGTCTATTTTTGCACGGCGGGGATGCGTTTAAGGGCAGTGCCTATTTTGAATTGTTTGAACAAAAAATTAATATCGATATTTTAAACCGCATGCAGCTTGATGCGATGGCGCTGGGTAATCATGAATTTGATATAGGTTTAGCCAAGCTGGCTAATTTTGCCGAAGAGATTAATTTTCCCTTACTGGCGGCCAATGTGGATAAAAGCGCTGAGCCATTGTTGGCACAGGTCAAAAACTTGAAACCGTATCAAATCTTTGTGCTTAACGATAATCAGTGGGTACCCGAGCAGCAATGGTTAGCCGCGCAGCAAGCTGAGCAGCAGATGCCTAGTAGTCAGCGGCAAGCGCTGTTAACCTCGTCTGCGGCTGTACCCGTGCGTATAGCGGTATTTGGCTTAGCGTTAGAAGATATGCGTGCTATGGTGCCCTCCACCGGCGCTTTGGTGTTTGAACGTGAGATAACTGCCGCACAGCGTACCGTGGATTATTTAACGCAACAAGGTATTCAGCATATTGTGGCGCTTACACACCTTGGTAATCAACGTGATTTGCGTTTAGCGGCAGCTGTTAATGGTATTGATGTGATAGTAGGGGGCCATTCCCATACCTTATTGGGGGATTTTCGGCAGTGGCATCTTGGCTTGCAGGGCCCTTATGCTGAAAGAGTGACTAACCCAGACGGCCAACAATTCACTTGTGTGGTGCAAGCTGGGCAATTTGCGCAAGCGGTAGGTGCGCTTACGGTGAAGTTTGACAAACAGGGACAGGTTAGCGAGTGTCAGGGTAAGAACACCTTGTTGGCGAGCAAAGCGCTGTTTGGCAATGCACTGCGTCAAGCGGATAGTCAGCTCAGTGGGAATAGTTTGACAGCCACCTTAGCCTATTTGCAAAGCCTGCCCAATACCCGTATTACGGAAGAAGATACGACGCTGCGCCAAGTGATTGATGAAGTGTACTTACCGGCATTACAACAGGCTTATGGCGAACAAATTAGCAGCACCGAGCAAACGATTCCGCATGTGCGTTTACCTGGCACGGGCGGCAGCGACCAGCACGGATCGGTTTTAGCAGGGCATATAGCTGATGCGATGTACAACTGGCTTAATTCGGCTCAGGTGCAGCCGTTACTTGCGGGGCCGGTCGATTTTAGCTTAATCGGTGCCGGTAATATTCGCAGTAGTATTGAAGCCGGCGCTATTTATGAAGGGCATATTCGCCTTGAAGTTTTACCCTTTGATGCGCCATTAAGTGTGCTGACCGTAACGGGCGCTGATGTGTTGGCATTGCTGGAAGCAACCATTGCGGCTACCTTGCCAGAAGGTGCCCATGCCGGTAAATTTCCTTATAGCAGCCATTTACGTTATACCGCTACCGAACGCCTTGATGGCAGTTTACAGTTAACTGAGGTAGCGATGCTACGTGAGGGTAACTGGCAGGCGATAGTGCCTGAGCAGCAATATCGCTTAGCCACCACGAACTATCTGGCGAATGGCAATGATGGCTGGCAGCGGCTCCAACAGGTACAGCAACACAGCACCGATCGGCAGGATCTTATTTTGCTGAACGGTCAGCCAAAAGCCTATGCCGTGAAGCGGGTGCTGGCCAGTAGCGATGCTAAAGGCCAAACGGCGTTTCAGGTCGAGTATGCCAAAGAGGCGCTGCCCTGCGGCAATGACGGTGCCGACTGCAAAACCGCTGCCCAAGCGATGATTGAATACTTGCGGGCTAACCCCGAGCTCTGGCATCGAGCGCGAACACCTACTGTTACCCTCTACCGCAATTAATCCACACGTCTCCGGTACCGGCCCGACCAGTTTATCCACAGGTCTCCGGTACCGGTCATACCAGTTAGGGCGCAACCAATCAGGCTGCTTATTCTTACTGGTTATAAGCGATAGCGATTCCAGCTTTGTAGCTTATAGTAATGACGTTATGCTAGCAGCATAACCATACTGAGGCTGTTATGAGCATCGCAATAGAAAACGTTAATAAAACCTTTGGCAGTTTTGTCGCGCTAGATAACGTGAACTTAGCCATTAAAACCGGTGAGCTAACGGCGTTATTAGGGCCATCTGGTTCAGGTAAAACCACCTTGCTGCGTATTATCGCTGGGTTGGAGCAAGCCGATAGCGGCATTATTCGCTTTAATAACGAAGATATTACCGGCCAGCATGTGTCAGAGCGCGGCGTCGGCTTTGTATTTCAGCATTATGCCTTGTTCAAACATATGACGGTGTTTGAAAATGTCGCCTATGGTTTAACGGTTAAGCCGAAGAAATTCCGTCCATCCAAAGCCGAAATTGCCAAAAAGGTGAATAACCTGCTGGAGTTAGTGCAGCTAGGCTGGACGGCAGACCGTTACCCTGCGCAGCTCTCTGGTGGTCAGCGCCAACGAATCGCTTTAGCTCGCGCCTTAGCGGTAGAGCCGAAAATGCTGTTATTAGATGAGCCCTTTGGTGCGCTTGATGCCAAGGTTCGCGCCGAGCTACGCCGCTGGTTGCGCCGCCTGCATGATGAAATTCATGTGACCAGCGTGTTTGTGACGCACGATCAGGAAGAAGCGCTGGAAGTGGCCGACAGAATAGTGGTGATGAATAAAGGTCGAATTGAGCAAGATGGCACCCCTGAGCAGGTGTATGACAACCCGGCCAATCCGTTTGTGTACGAATTCTTAGGCAATGTAAACCTGTTCCATGCTCGGGTAAAACAAGGTCAGAGCAGCATTGGTAAGCTGAATGTGCCCTCACCAGAATATACCAATAGCGAAGAGCAAGCCGGTTTGGCCTATGTAAGGCCGCATGAAATTGATGTATTTAACCTGCCGCAGCCCGATAGCATTAAAGTCAAATTAGATTTAGTGACCATTGTCGGCCCGGCGGTGCGCTTGGAAGTGGTCGCCGAAAGCGATCAGCAGCTGATTCATATTGAATTAGCCAAAGAGCAGTTTAAGCTGCTCAACCTAAAACAGGGTGATACCGCTTTTATCTTACCGCGTTATAGCAAAGTATTTTTAGGAGAAGGGATCTAATCTTCTCCTTATACTCACTGTGGTCTTGGACTAGTCTTGCGCATCGCGCTTTTGCGAGGTTTTCGCCGCAGCCTGTTTATGGCTATTGCGCAAATCCCGATACACGGCCGCTCGCATAATCAGCATAGCGCTGATAGGGGCGGTTAATAACACAAAGATTGTGATCAGTAGCTCATGCAGCACCGGCCTTTGTGCCAAACCACTAAAAAACAACATAGAAGCCAGTAGAATACAGCCGGTACCCAGGGTAATGATAATCGCCGGGCCATGAATTCGCTGATAAAAATGCGGTAGCCGATATAAGCCGAGTGCGCCAATTAGCGTAACTACGCTACCGGTTAACAGCAGCAGTAGCATGGGGATCCCCAGCCATAGCGGAATATGCTCAGGTAGTTGGCTCATTCGATAATTTCTCCGCGCATTAAAAACTTAGCCAGCGCGATAGTCGACACAAAACCGGTTAGGGCAATTAACATCGCCAACTCAAAGTAGACTTGGCTGGCAAAACTGATCCCCAACACTAAGGTAAAAAGCATCACCACCATCCATAAGGTGTCTAAGGCGAGTACGCGATCTTGCGCTGTCGGGCCACGCAGTAAACGAACGGCACAGCACAGCATTGCCACTAACAAACAGAGCTGTGAAAAAGCGAGGGTGAATTCTAATAAGGCTCTCATGTTGGCTCCTGTTCAAAAATTTCACGCAGTGGCTGCTCGTAGCGTTGTTTGATGGTATCTATCCACCATTGCGTATCCTGCAAGTCAAACACATGCAAAGATAATTCATGTGTCTCGGGTAAAATTTCAATCCAGACTGTACCGGGCGTTAAGTTAATTAAACAGGATAACACCGCCAGTCCAGTGCTATCTCTTAAGTCCAGCGGTACTTTAATAAACTGGGCATTTGGCGGTTGCGAGTTGCGCCTTAAAATTAAGCGGCTGACATTGAGACTGGACCGCAGGATCTCCAGTGAAGACCAAGCAATGAGCTTAAAAAACACTTTGGGTTTTGCAAAACGCACCTGGTTAGGGCGCAAGCGTAACGTCGCTTTGGGCAAAATCAATGCGAGCAAGCTACCCAATAGGATCTGGGCTGGGGCGAGGCTTTGATTCAGTAAGAGCCAAAGCAGCAGTAAAAATAAGGATAATAGCGGCGAAGGGACTAGCCGAGCTAACCAGTTTTTAGGCATTATTCGCTCCTTCTTACGGGGGCTGCCTCGAGCACCTGATGGATATAGCGCTCTGTTTGCAGCAAATCATCGGCAACGCGATCAAGCAAGCCAAACAAGGGGCCGGCCAGCACGGCCATGCTAATCGCTAGCAACAATAAACATAAGACAGGACTGGCCTCACTGATTTTTAAGCGCGGGCTCTGTGCTGCTTGCGCAGTCCAGAAACTGCGTACCCCAAACCGCATCAGCGAGATGATGGCGGTTAAACCCGCTAAGATAAGTAAAATCAGCAAAACCCAGCTGCCCAGATCCTGCCGACTGTGTAATAGCTGATGCAGGATACTGAATTTGGCAATAAAGCCAGACAGCGGTGGCAAGCCCGCCATAATAAGGGCACAAGCAGCAAACGCCAGACCTAAAAACGCCATGGCTCCAGGGATGGCCACGCCAGCAGATTCACGCTGTTCGTCTTCAGGGGCAAAAAACTCCATACTAAGCGCAAACACGCTGTCGGCCGGGGTATAGATACGTTCAATTAATTCGGTTAATAGCACAAAGGCCGCGACAGCCAGTGTTGAGCTGAGTAAATAAAATAGCAGCGCGCTTAAAATAGCGGCTTCGCCATAGCCTATTAGTGCCAATAAGGTGCCGGAAGAGATCACCGCACTGTAACTGGCGATTCGGCCGGAATCCTGACTCGCCAGTAAACCCAGTGCACCGAAACTTAAGGTCAGCAGTCCGCCAACAAGCAACAGGCTCTGCCCAAAATCTGCCGATGCGCCAGCTGCTTCGCCAAAGAATAAGAAACTTAAGCGTAGAATAACGTACACCCCAACCTTCGTGAGTAACACCAACATGGCGGTGACAGGCGGTGCCGCCGCGGCATAGGTTGTGGGTAACCA
Organism: Alishewanella sp. d11; assembly: GCF_049390205.1. GTDB lineage: Bacteria > Pseudomonadota > Gammaproteobacteria > Enterobacterales > Alteromonadaceae > Alishewanella. The sequence goes on from NZ_CP186547.1 coordinate 3,033,975, forward strand.
AAAACCCAAAGGCCACATTGCGCTTTTGGTTAAAAAGGCGACGGCTAAAATGGCGCTCGCCGTATGTAGCATTTGCCGTTGTGTTTCCGCAAGATCAGGAATTTTCAGTGCGATATCGGCAAAGTTAAGCGTGCCAGTCGCCGCATAAACTAAGGCGATTCCCAATAAGAAAAACACCGACGCCACTAAATTCACCACGATATATTGCATGCCTGCACGGATCCGATGAATGTTATAACCGTGCAGTAATAAGCCGTACGAGGCGGCCAACATCACCTCAAAAAACACAAATAAATTAAACAAATCGCCAGTCAGTACCGCGCCATTGATGCCAAGCAGCAGAAATTGAAACAAGGTATGGAAATGCACCCCTAGTCTGGCCCAGCGCTGATAAGAAAAAATCAGTGCGCAGTTGGCGAGGATGGCCGTTAATAACAGGAATAAGCTGGCTAGCCGATCACCGACTAGCACTATGCCAAAAGGCGCAGCCCAGTTGGCAGCCAGAAACACCAGAATATCATTGCCGGTGGCTGGGCCATCGGTGAGCCAGAGTAATCCGAGCGCTAACAGCAGCAATAACAGGCAGCTGATCTGGTTAATCACAAACTTGGCTTGGTGATGCCGCTCATTGATTAAGGCGAGCAGCCCTGCCGTAAGCAACGGCAGTAAAATCGGCAGCATTAATAACTCAGTAAATAGCGGATTCATTCGTCGTTATCTCGCTCTTTACCATCAACGTGATCCGTGCCCGTTAGCCCTCGAGAGCCCAGCAGTACCACTAAATATAACGCCGTTGTCGCAAAGCCAATCACGATAGCGGTGAGCACTAAACTTTGTGGTAGCGGATCTGCATACTGCACGGCCATATTGGCATGTTCAGCCAAGGTGAGCGGGGGTTGATTCAGATTGATTCTGCCGGTGATAAAAATAAACAGGTTAACCGCATAGGAGAGCAGTAATAACCCGGTGATCACCTGAAAACTGCGCGGGCGTAATACCAGCCATACGCCTGAACCAAACAAAATGCCTATAGCGAGAGACAGAATCAGTTCCATTATTTAGGCTCCTGTGGTGAGCGATATTCATTACTTTGGCCTGGGATCCGGTGACTACGCACCGCTTGGTGAGCCAGCGCCATTAAGATTAACATCGTGGTACCGACTACGACCGCAAAGACCCCTAAATCAAACACGAAAGCGCTGGGTAGGTGTAACTCACCCAACAGCGGTAAGCTGACATGGGCGGTATGGGTCGTAAGGAAGGGGTAACCAAAGATCCAGGCTGCCATACCCGTCAAGGTGGATAAGCCAAGCCCAATACTGATCCACGCATGGGGATGCAGTTTTAGGCGCGCTTCCACCCAGGCGGTACCCGCAAGAATATATTGAATAATCAGTGCCACAGAGAAAATTAAGCCAGCAATAAAACCGCCACCGGGTAAATTATGGCCACGCATAAAAAAGTAAATCGCCACTAGCATAATGACGGGCAGTAACAGCCGAATATAGACTGCGGGGATCTGTAAATAGCCCGTTTTTACTTGCTCGCTGGGCAGTTGCTGCGACGCAGGATCAATAGGGTTGCTTTGTTGCGGCGGTATTTTCATGCTCTCGGCAGCGGGGCGAAAGCGCCGCAGCAGTGCATAGACGGTCAGTGCCACTATGCTCAGTACGGTGATTTCGCCCAGCGTATCTAAGCTTCTAAAATCTACCAACAGCACATTCACGACATTACTGCCCCCACCAAGCGGTAGCGCATTGTCCAAGAAAAACAAACTGATGGTTTGATTCTCAGGTTGAATCAACATGATATAACTGACTACTGCGAGCACGCTACCGGCAGCCACGGCAAGCAGCATATCGCGCGAGCGCCGCAGTTTATCTTGCGTTGATGCGACCCAATTCAGTTTACGGGCAGAGATCCGCGCCGGTAACCAACGTAGCCCCAGCAGCAACAAAATGGTCGTCACCGTTTCCACCATTAATTGCGTTAAGGCCAGATCGGGCGCCGATAACCATAAAAAGGTTAAACTGGTGACGATACCGGTGCCGCCTACTAAGATTAGGGCGGCTAAGCGGTGGTACTTTGCTTGCCACGCTGCGGCGATAGCACAACTGGCGCCAACCAGCCAAAGCAGCGCAAAAGGCCAACTTACCGGCGTTAGGCGAAGGGGGAATGACGAGGTATTCAGCTGCCACAGTAGTATCAGCATGGCGAATAGGCCCGCCATAATCAACAGCACCAGCTGCGGTTGTAAGCGGCGGGTGCCGAACAGTCGCTCCAGCCGTGCCGCACTGGCGGCTAACCAAAGCATAGTCGCTTCATAAGCGTCTTTGCCGTTTAAGCGGTGTAGTAGCGGTACCTTATCGCGTTGCTGTAAATTCGCCTTGGCGACTAACCAGCGATAAAATACGATGCCCCCGACAAAGGCTAAGATGCTCATTGCTAAGGGCAGGTTGAGGCCATGCCACACCGACAAGCTGTAATCGGGGAGCGTATCGCCAAGCACCGAATGTGCTGCTGCAGCTAACAGCGGGCCGACACTGAACTCAGGTAATATACCGACGACCAGACAGCACAGTACCAACAGCTCTACTGGAAAGCGCATCCAACGTGGTGGCTCGTGAGGCGTTGCATTGTCACCGCTTTGCAGCGGTCCAAAAAATACTTGGATAAAGCGCAAGGAGTAAGCCACGCCAAACATGCCCATGACAACGGCTGCGGCTGACATCCACCAATTGGATGCTGAACCTACTAGCAGCGCCTCGGCAAAAAACATTTCTTTCGATATAAAGCCATTTAACAGCGGCACCCCGGCCATGGCCGCGCTGGCGACAATTGCCAAGGTGGCGGTGTAGGGTAACACTCGGCGTAAGCCACTGAGGCTTCGCATATCGCGAGTACCGGTTTCGTGGTCGATAATGCCGACAGCCATAAAGAGCGAGGCTTTAAAAGTGGCATGATTTAACGTATGGAAAATGGCCGCGACCATTGCCAACGGTGTCCCTATACCGAGTAAACAGGTAATTAAGCCTAAATGGCTAATCGTAGAGTAGGCTAATAAGCCCTTTAGATCGTGCTGGAAAATCGCTAAGAAAGCGCCGATCAACATAGTGCAGACACCCGCCGTGCCGATAATCCAGGTCCACTCTGGCGTACCTGCTAACACCGGCCACAACCGCATAAGTAAGAAAATGCCGGCTTTGACCATGGTAGCGGAATGCAGATACGCAGAAACCGGGGTGGGTGCCGCCATGGCATGGGGTAACCAGAAATGAAACGGAAATTGCGCACTTTTGCTAAGTGCGCCTAACGCAATTAGCAGCAGTGTTGGTAAATACCAAGCATGTGCTCGAATAGTGTCACCGGCTAAGAGCACCTGATCTAAGTCATAGCTACCAGCAATATGACCCAGTAATAACACGCCCACTAGCAAGCACAAGCCCCCCATCGACGTGACGGTAAAGGCCATCCGTGCGCCACGACGGGCATCGGGTCGATGATGCCAGTAACCAATTAATAAAAAGGAGGTTAAACTTGTGAGCTCCCAAAACATCACCAGCTGTATAAGGTTGCCAGACAGCACCACGCCTTGCATGGCCCCCATAAAGGCCAATAAAAAAGCAAAGAAGCGGGGTACCGGATCCTTGGGAGACATGTAATAACGGGCGTATAAAACAACAAGTAAAAAAATCCCCTGAATCAGTAACGTAAACAGCCAAGCCAGCCCATCCATACGAAAAATAAGATTGAGATCATAAGCCGGTAACCATGCCAGCTGATAGCGCAGCACCAAGCCCTCACTGATCACCGCATACTGAGATAAGGTAAGCAATAAACCACAAACCGCAATCGCAGCAGCAAACCAGGCTTCGCGGTTACGGGCATGGGCAGGCATGCAGGCTGCCAGTGCGGCAGCAACGAAGGGCAGAATAATCAAAAACAGTAGCAGCATGTATGTCCTTTTGTTCGGCTGAGCTTTTTTACAGCAATGCAAATTTACCTATTGATTGGGGTACAGTGGAAAAAGCCACGGCACCAGTAGCACGCTAACCACTAATACCATCAAGGTAAAGGGCGTACCAATTTTTAAAAAATCACCAAACCTATATTGGCCGGGGGCTAACACCAGCGTATTCACCGGTGAGGCGACGGGTGTCATAAAGGCGGCCGACGCGCCCAGTGCAACCATCATAGCAAAAGGATAGGGCGAAGCCGCAAAGGCGTTGGCCAAAGCAATGGCCACGGGTGCCATGAGTACCGCCGTGGCGGTATTCGAGATAAACAAACTTAACAAGGTGGTCAGAATAAATACTGCGGCCAAAATGGCATGCATACTGGCGCTCCCCATCAGGGCCAGCCAGTGACTGACCAGTAAATCAATACCGCCAGTTTGTTGCAGCGCCTGTGCAAAGGGTAACATACCAACAATTAACACAATACTGGGCCAGCTAATGGCTTTGTATGCGCTGGCTAAATCAATACAACGGCAAGCCCCCAGCAATAAACACGTCAGCAATACGGCAATGACGGCGGGCACCAGATTGGTAACCATCAAGAATACCATCAAGGCAACACAGGCCAGTGCATGGGGCGCTTTTTTGGCGGCAGGGGTCATTTCATCGATTTCTGCCGGCACACTCAGCACCAGAAAATCGCGGTTTTGCTGATGCAGTTGTTGAATATCTTGCCAGTTGCCGGCAACTAACAGCGTATCGGTTGCTTGCAGCTGCTCATCCACGAACACTTGACTAAGGGCTTGTCCATGCCGCCGGATCCCCAGCACATTAAGCCGGTAGCGGCTACGAAAGGCCAATTGTTGAATGCTTTTTCCAACTAAGGCCGATTCGGGTGGAAAGGCGACTTCCGCTAACCCCAGTTCGTGAGCATGTAAGCTGAAGTAAGAGCTACTCAGGGGTAAGGTCGTCAGCCCTAGAATAGCAGAAGCGTCCATCACATTGAGGTTGGGATCAGCTAAGTCGACCAGTAAAATATCACCTTGTTGGATCACGGTTTGGCCGGTAGCGACCAATAACAAGGTGCGCAGTTTTTCTGGCCGCTCCACGGCGACGACATTAATGCCATATTCTGAACGGAGTGCTAGCGCATTTAGCGGTTGATTGACCAGTGGTGAATGCCCAGCGACCTGTAAGCGGACTTCACGGTCGGTTAAACAATAGGCTTTGGCTAAATCTGCCAAGGTTAATCTTTGCAGCCGCGGTTGGTTGCTCACTTCCTTGGCGACAAGTTGCTGACGCACCAGCAGCATATAGCCAATTCCTAGTAGCAGAATAACCAGGCCTATCGGGGTAAAACTAAAAAAATGCAAACTCGGCATACCGCTTTGCATTAATTCGCCATTGACCACCATATTAGGTGGGGTAGCAACTAAGGTCAGCATACCGCCAATCAGCGCTGAGAAGGCTAATGGCATCATTAAACGGCCGGGCGCGAGTTGTAAGCGAGCGGCAACACTTAACACCACCGGGATAAAGACCGCCACCACCCCAGTAGAGCTCATCACTGAGCTTAATAAAGCGACACTGCTCATCAACAAAATTAGCAGGCGAATTTCAGAATTACCGGCGGTTTTCACTAACCAGTCACCCAAGCGGTAAACCACACCGGTACGCACTAAGGCATCGCCCACCACAAATAACGCTGCAATCAAGATCACGGTGGGGTTGCCAAAACCGGCCAAGGTTTCTGTTACCGACAACAGCCCCGTCAGCGGAAACAGTACTAATAATGCCAGCGCCACCATATCGGCGCGGGGTTTGTTTAGCATAAAACATAGTAGGGCACCGAGTAGTAAGACTAGCACTGTCCATAATTCTGATGTCATCAGCTAAGTTCCTTGGGTGACCTGCGCTAAGTTACTGTTATCCAGTGTAATGCTTCTGCGAAAAAGAATACAGCGCTATCCAAGTGCGCGTATATAGGCGCTTATACAGCGTGTATAAAAGAACAAGCCGCGCAGCAGCACTACGTGGTGCAGGCTGTTGACGCGGCTCTGGGCTTAAGCGTGGGCAGCGTTAGTCCGCTTTATTGAGTTTCCATTGTAAAAAGGCTTTCACCACGAGCGTGGCAATCGCCATCAAGGTCAGCAGAGCGGCGGCAATAAAAGCCCCTGTGGCATTATAATCTTGCTGCAATAATTCGATATGTAAAGGCAGGGTGTTGGTTTGGCCTCGAATGGTACCCGAGACAACAGACACTGCACCAAACTCGCCAACCGCGCGGGCATTGGTCAAAATAACACCATAGAGTAAGGCCCAGCGGATATTGGGTAAGGTAATTTGCCAAAACACTTGCCAGCCACTGGCCCCTAATAAGACGGCAGCTTCTTCTTGCTCTGTACCCAGTGTCGACATCAAGGGCACCAGCTCTTTTACTACAAAAGGGCAAGATACAAACACCGTGACCAGCACTAAGCCTGGCCAAGCAAACATCAATTGTACATCGGCGGCATCCAGCCACTGCGCAAAGGGGCCATTACTGCCATACAGCAATAAATACAGTAAACCAGCCACCACGGGGGACACCGCAAAGGGAATATCAATTAATGTTAGCAGCAAGCGCCGACCAGGAAAGGTAAAGCGGGTGACACACCAGGCAATTAAGGTACCAAACACCAAGTTAATCGGCACGGTTAACCCCGCCACCAATAAGGTCAGGCCAATCGCATGCAGCATATCGGCATCGCTGAGGTTTTGGATCACCCCGCCAATGCCGGCCGAAAAGGCAGCAATAAAAATCAACAGCAGCGGCGTTAATAGCAGCAGTACACTGAGGGTGACGCCAGTACCAATTAATAACCAGCGCACAGAACGAGACGCGGCTGCACTCATTTTAACGCTCCCGTGATATGTTGATAACGCTGCTGCAAGCCATTAATTAAAAACAGTAAGACGAGTGACGCTAACAGTACCACGCTAGCAATGGCTGCGGCAGCGGCATAGTCAAACTCTTGTAACCGCACAAAGATCATTAAGGAGGTGACTTCAGTTTGCCAAGGTAAATTGCCGGCAATAAAAATCACCGCACCAAATTCACCTAAACTACGGGTAAAAGACAGTGCTGTGCCTGTGAAGAGCGCCGGTTTGATCTCCGGTAGAATCACCCGATAAAACGTCTGTATTGGGCTGGCGCCCAAAGTGGCGGAAGCTTCTTCGTATTCGGGGCCGAATTCTTCTAATACCGGCTGCACCGTGCGTACCACAAAGGGCACACTGGTGAAGGTCATGGCCACTACAATCCCCAACCAGGTGTAAGAAACCTTGATATCCCATAGCGCCAAATACTGACCAAACCAGCCTTGGGTGGAAAACAGCGCCGCCAGCGTTAAACCGGCCACGGCGGTGGGTAAGGCGAATGGCAGATCCATTAAGCCATCGAGCAATAATCGGCCCGGAAAACGGTAGCGCGTTAAAATCCAGGCCATTAATAGACCAAAAAATAAATTAAACACACTGGCAACCAGCGCAGCAGAGACCGTCACTTTATAAGATGCCACAACTCGTGGATCGCTAATAATGGCCCAGTATTCAGGCAAAGTAAGCTTAGCGGTTTCCATTACTAGCCCCGTTAAGGGCAGTAAGATCACCAAGCCAACAAAGAACAAGCTGCTGCCTAAACTTACCGTAAAACCGGGCAAGACCCTTTTACTGCGCTGCTGTGCCATAATTAACGCCGACCTTCCGCCAGAAGTTTATCTAATTCAGCATTATTGCCAAAATGCACAGTATTCACTTGCTCCCAGCTACCAAAGGTTTCTTCTACGGTAAACAGGGTGGTTGCCGGAAATTGCGCTGCAGTTTCATTGACCACGGTTTCGTTGTGTACGCGATAAAAATAGCTGGCCAATACGCGTTGTGCTTGCTCGGTGTATAAAAACTCTAGATAGGCTTTCGCTTCTTTCTCCGTGCCATTGCGAGCGATATTGCGATCAATCCAAGCTACAGGGAATTCGGCTAAGATATTGTTTTTTGGTACCACACGCTCTAGTTGTAAATCAGGATATTGCTTGATGATATTGTTTACCTCTGATTCGAAGGTAATTAACACATCGCCCAGTTCTCTATCGATAAAAGACGTTGTTGCACCCCGACCACCCGTATCAAATACTACAACGCGTTTTAAGAACTCTACCATCCAACTGCGTGCAGCGGCTTCGTCTTGCAAACGCTGCTTGGCCGCACCATAAGCACCTAAATAAGTATAACGGGCATTACCTGAGGTTTTCGGATTAGGAAACACCAATGTGACGCCGTCATTGGTTAAGTCGCTCCAGTCTTGAATATTTTTCGGGTTACCTTTGCGCACCAAAAACGCCATGGTCGAATAGTAAGGCGAGCTGTTATTGGCTAAGCGTTCGCGCCAATTTTCAGGTAATAACTTGCCACGTTGATGCAAAATATCAATATCAGTACTTTGGTTAAAGGTCACCACATCTGCCCGTAAGCCTTGAATAATGGCTTGCGCTTGGCGTGATGAACCACCATGCGATTGATTAATGGTCAGGGTTTCACCGGTTTGTTGTTGCCAGTGCGCAACAAACAGCGGGTTGATTTCGGCGAACAGTTCACGGGCGATATCATAACTGCTATTCAGCAGTTCTTTAGCAATAAGCGGCGTGCTGACTAAGCTGCTGCTCAGTAAAACGGTAGCAAGGATAAGTTTGCGCATAAATTAACTCCAACAAAAAAGTAATGTCTGCAGTTTAATATGCGCAAGAGTTACTACAAGTGGTTTTATAAGGCTATTTAGTTATATAGCATACACGGATGCTATAAGGGTTAGCTTGAATGACGTTTAAACTTGGTTTCGAGAATAACGGAAGAAGTAGTGCGTTCAACCCCGTCTAAATTGCCAATGTCATCTAATAAATGACTGAGTTGCTCGGTGCTTTGTGCTTGCACTATGGCGATTAAGTCGTATTCGCCGCTGATCGCATAAAGCGCTGAGATTTGTGGCATTTGCCTAAGCTCACTATTGGTTTTTGCTGTTAGCTTTTGTTTAACTTTTATACTGACATGGGCAGCAACCAGATTTGCAAGATAGCTTTCGCCCAGCTCTAAGGTAAAACCTTTAATCACGCCATTATCTTGCAGCTTTTGCAGGCGGCTTTGTACGGTGGCGCGCGATAAGGATAGGGCCCTGGCGAGATCAGAGATACTGGCGCGGCCATCTCGTTGTAACAGGGCTAACAGCTTTTCGTCTTCCTTATTAAGCATTTTGCTAAATGGCCTTATCAGTTTGAGTTTTTAACTAACTAAATTGTACAAAATGATACTGCAATTTGACTGTGGTGACCAATATAATGCTAATTATTCAGCGTTATTTTTGATTTGCTTAGACGAGGCGCCATTTTATGTTACTGATCCGGCCTATTACATCGGCTGATTTTGCTGCCTTAAAACAGATTGCCATCGAATCCGGCCATGGCTTTACCTCGTTACCGGTGCACGATGAGCGGCTGTGGGAAAAAATCCATCACGCCGAAGCGAGCTTTGCGGCTGAGGTAAATACCCCTGGCGATCAGGGCTATTTATTTGTGTTGGAAGATACGCTAACAGGTGAAATTGTCGGCACCACTGGTATTGAAGCAGCGGTAGGGTTGCACAACCCTTTGTATCATTTTCAGCAAAATATAGTGATCCATCATAGTGCAGAATTGAATGTGATGAATCAGTTACGCACCTTAACTTTGTGTAATGATTACACCGGCACCTCTGAAATTTGTACCCTGTTTTTGCGGGAGAGTTATCGACGTAATCATGCTGGGCGTTTTTTATCTAAAGTCCGTTTTTTATTTATGGCGGAGCATCCTAAGCGCTTTGCCGAGAAAGTGATTGCAGAAATGCGTGGCGCCACTGATGAGCGCGGTGAGCCACCGTTTTGGGGCTGGTTGCAGCAATTGTTTTTAAGTATCGAGTTTCCTGAAGCCGATAAGCTGATTGGGGTGGGCAAGAAATCCTTTATTGCCGAGTTAATGCCACGCCACCCGATTTATGTTGGTTTGCTGCCAGCTGCTGCACAGCAGGTCATTGGTCAGGTGCATGAAAATACTAAACCAGCCTTAAAAATGCTAGAAAGAGAAGGCTTTAAACATCGTGGTTATATTGATTTATTCGATGCAGGGCCGACAGTGGAAGCGAATTTAAACGATATTCGCTCTGTCGCGTCCAGTCGCAAAGTACCGGTCAAGGTTACCTCAGTACAAGGTGATCATACCTTGGCTGTGGCGAATACCGCGGTAAAAGCCTTTAGGGCCAGTTTTGGCAAACAAGCCCGCTTTGATGAGGCTTCGGGTGAATTATGCTTAAGCCCAGAGTTTGCGGCGGCGTTGCAATTACAAACCGGGGATTTAGCGCGCTTTATTAATCTGGATCAGAATTAACGTTGCGACGTGTCATTACAATAAGTACGGTATTCACAGGGGATTAAACATGCATACTGATGTTAAAGTGTTATTTGAAAATTTATGGCAAAACTATTTATCTGTTACACCTTCGGCTAAAAAGGTACACGCCTTATTAGGTACTTCACAGCAAGATGATGTAATTAATGATCACATTGCGCTGCGGACATTTAACTTGCCTAAAGTCTCTTTAGAGAAGTTAGCCGCACACTTTCTGGCCTTGGGTTACAAAGAATGTGGTGAATACCACTTCGAAGCGAAAAAGCTTTATGCCAAGCATTTTGAACATGCCGATACAACCTTACCGAAAGTCTTTATTTCAGAGTTATTGTTGGATAAATGTTCAGCTGAATTAAAATCGACCATTGAAGCTTTGGTGGCGCAGATCCCTGAGAGTGCAGTTACTGCCGATAACTTCTTATATTCAGGCACGCACTGGCAAGTTGATCGTGCAACCTATGAGCGGCTGTTAGCTGAAAGCGAATATGCTGCTTGGGTTGCGGCTTGGGGTTACCGTGCTAACCACTTTACAGTCAGTGTCAATCATTTACAGAATTTTGCATCGCTAGAGCAAGTGAACGACACGTTGAAAACCGCCGGTTTCTTATTGAATACTTCAGGTGGTGAAATAAAAGGCACGCCAGAGGTATTTTTAGAGCAATCTTCTACCTTGGCGGATATTGTGCCTGTGGCCTTTTCTGATGGCGAAGCGAAAATTCCAAGTTGCTTCTACGAGTTTGCTCGTCGCTATACCTTACCAAATGGTGAGTTGTACACAGGGTTTGTCGCGGCGTCTGCCGATAAAATCTTCGAAAGTACCAACGCGCGTTAATGATTTAGGTTTTCCCAACCTTTGCCCTGTGGTGTCAATCACAGGGCTTTTTTGTATCTAGTGCCTATAACGGCCGCATGTTAGACTGTACTGCAAGTAAGTACTAAGCGATAACCCTATGACTGAATACGAAAAAATGCTCTCAGGACAGTGGTATAATCCTTTGGATGCTGAGCTTCGGCAATTGCGGCTGCAAAGTCGCGAGCGTTGTAATAAATACAATGCAACGGGCGCCAGTCATGTGAAACAGCGGCGTTTATTACTTGCTGAGTTGTTGGGGCAGGTTGGGCAAAATCTGTTTATCGAACCGCCGTTCTTTTGTGATTATGGTAAACACATTAGGGTGGGTGATAACGTATTTTTTAATTTTAATTGTGTATTGCTTGATGTTGCGCCAATCCGAATTGGCAATAATGTGTTTTTTGGCCCCGCAGTGCAACTTTACACGGTCAATCATCCGCTGCAGGCAGAGGCGCGCCGCAGCGGTATAGAGCAGGCGGCTGCGATTACTATTGGTAATGATGTGTGGCTGGGTGGTGGTGTGATTGTTTGCCCAGGTGTAACGATTGGCGATAGAGTGGTGGTTGCCGCTGGTGCTGTGGTGAATCATGATCTTGCAGCAGATGGACTTTATGCGGGTAACCCAGCTAGATGGCTTAAATCGCTAAATACAGAAAATGCTTAAATAAATTTCTGCTGGGGTAATGCAAACTTGTTTACTCTGGCTATACTAAAAATGTGAATACCAACAATAGGGTTATATATGAAAAAACTTTTAATAATTGCAGGCTTAGTCATGAGTTCCTCTGCCATGGCTCAAGAAAATATCGCTGTGGCGTTATGTTCTTTTGTGGCGGAAGATAACCGTAATCAGGTGCGTAAGGTGTTATCGGATAATAAATTAAATATGCGAAACATTTACTCGAATATCCGTTGTAACAATGAAAGTTTATTGCAATTTGCTATCCGCAACGATGCACTGGATACCGGTACCTTTATTGTCAAGCAAATGCCCGCTAAAGCGTTAGCTGATGCGAACTATGAAGGCTGGGCTGCTGAAAACGGTTTTGGCGATAATCCATTAGTTAATATTATTAAAACGCGTCTAGGCGAATAATACCTTAAAGCTTCCCATTTAAATGATCCGCGTCGAGCTTGGTTAATACCAGGCTCGCTTTTCACTCCAATTTACACTGAGCGTGTTTTTTGCGTTGCTGTTAGTTGCTCCTGCTCCAGCTGATATTGTGTCATTACTTGTTACAATTCTGCATACCGCTATGTGCTTTTTCTTAGATCTATTTGTTGCTATTTTACGTTTACCTCTTTAGGTTAACCTTTTGACAAGCTTCGAGATGAAAGGAGTCGCAATGCGTCACCCAGTGTTATTACCGTTGTTTTTGCTTGGGAGCAGCTTGTTACTAAGCGCTAAATTGGCCGCCTTTGAGATGGATAAAGTCCAGGTGCCTTTGTCTCATCCAGCGAATGGCAGTTTAATGGTGTTAGCAGAGCAGCAGCAATTAGTGGTGTCTGGTTTTAGTCAGTTCGATCGTTGGTTAACAACGGTAAATTTAACGGATTTTACGTCGCGTGCTTTGCCTATTCCGACAACCAGCCAATTTTTTGATCAAGCTACCTTGGCTAACTTTACCGCGCCGCAATTGATTTTACTTGGCACGGATGGGATCTATCATTACGCTAATCTGCAAGCCGGGGAGGATGCCAGTCTGCGGCTGTTAGTGGCAACCCCATCCCTGTTTCGAGTGGTCGATGGTGTGCGCTTACGCCAGCGCAATTTAGGGGTTAATCTTGGTAGTGGTTTAACCGATTTTTTAATTCCTGATTTTGAGCATGTACATCTTTATCGGCAGCAGGCTGATGGTCAATTTCAGCATTATCCCTTGCCGGTACCGGCACGCATTCAAACATGGAATAATAACCGCGCCGATTACTCAGGTCGACGGCATTATGTATTAGATGTCAATCAGGATGGCTTAGTGGACTTGGTTTTTTTACAGCAAGGCGGCTTTGCAGTATTTTTACAAGCTGAAGATGGCAGTTTTAGCACCACCCCGGTTTATCCTGACTGGCCTGTAGCGTTATCTACTGAGCAAGAGGCTGATCAACGTTCTGACGCAGGACGTAACTACAGTGGTCAACAAATTCGCAGTGTTGAGGCGATCACCGATTTGGATGGCGATGGCTTGGTGGATATTGTTGTGAATGTCGAACTTATTGCCGATGCCTTGGAGCGCAGTAGTCGCTTTGATATTTACTTTGGTCAACAAGCCGCAACTGGCTTGACGTTTTCAAGTACACCTGAGACGCAAATTGTGTTGGATTCGGTACCGACTGAAGTGGTTATTGCGGATTTTAACGGTGATGGTCGGCAAGATTTTTATATTCCTACCACAAAAATCGGTGTATCGACAATAGTGCGTGTGCTATTACGTGGCAGTGCTAACTTAGATGTCGATTTTTATTTGCTGTCAGCGCAGCGGCGCTATGCGGCTAAACCAGATTTTCGACAGCAAGCAAAGATTGACGTCAGTATTAGTAATTTACGCTTTGATATGCCGTTATTTGAGCTGATTGACTTGCAGGGAACAGGTAAAAAGTCACTGGTATTAGGCGAGTCTGGCAAAGAATTACGCTTTTATGGTCCGGAGAGTACGAAGTTATTTAACCGAACCAGTGAGCGTGTCACTTTATCCTTGCCGCGTGATGCCAGCCGGGTAAAAGTGTTTGATCTAAATACAGATGGTAAAGAAGATTTGGTGTTGCCCTTTGATAGTTTAGATACTGAAGGGCAACGCAATCAACTGATCTTGTTGTATAGCCGTTAAGTGGGCGTTATTCAATCAGGCTTAAAATATCTGAGACTAAATCGTCCATCGCTAATAAGCCAACCAGCTGGTTATCACTGGTAACCAGCAGGCGTTTCAGCCGGTGTTGACTCATCATAGCTGCTGCATGTTTAACCGCTAATTTCGGGCTGACGGTAATCGCAGGTTTTACACAAACATCATAAACATTGATTAGATCGATATCACCTTCTTCGGCGATGATGGTTTTTAAAATATTGGTATAGGTAATTAACCCGTACGCATCATGCTCGTTTTGTCGATCGACAACCAGTGATTTAATATTATGCTTCTTCATTAAGCTTAATGCTTCGCGTAAGGTGCTAAAAGGCGAGATGGTGATAACCGCGGTTACCATTAAATCCTGCACAAGTTTTAAAGACATGCTGAGCTCCTAATCTTGTTCACGTAGATGTTGTTCAAACTTCATAACTTGTCCCATATCTAATCCGGTGAGATGATCGATTGGAACGGTAAAGGCGATACCACGCGACTTGCCTTCTTGTACTAGAATATGTTGCATCTTTTTTAAAATAGGCATCGACAAATGTTTAGCAACAACCATTAATAACACTGACTGACTGCCTTCAAAGGTCATACCGAAAAAAGTTTTTTTCACTTCACCACCGATCCCACGGCCCGATAAAATGGTGATGCCTGTGGCACCGGCAGCTTTGGCATCATCAATAGCTTGTTGTTCCAGTTCTTCTGGTGCTATCACTACAATGGCAGAAAATTTCACGCTTCAGCACTCCTGAATTTGCTTAAGTGTTCTACAGCTATGGCGTAAAGCATAACTGTGATAATAGGAAAAATAGAGGCAAAGGCTATCAATCCAAAGCCGTCAATTAACACATTACGTCCTTCGATGGCCGAGGCTAAGCCAATGCCTAGGGCGGTGACTAAGGGGACTGTGACTTCCGAGGTGGTAACCCCACCCAGATCAAAGGCGAGGGCAATAATATATTTTGGCGCAAAGGCGGTTAGTAAGACGACTATGGCATAACCCGCCATAATATAGTAATGGATAGAGTCACCAGTAATAATTCGATAGACGCCAACGGTAATCCCAATAGCCACACCCAGCGCGACAATAAGTCGTATAACTGAGCCTTTTAATTTACCTTTAGCGGCTTCTTCTGCTTGATTACCAATGGCAATCAATGCAGGCTCTGCCATGGTGGTGGCAAAACCAATCATAAAGGCAAATAATAAAATCAGGCTATTCATGCCTTGGGCAATCAGTTGTTCCGCCATTAAGGCGCCAACTGGGAATAGCCCCATTTTTAAACCCAATACAAAAGCATAAAGTCCAAAAAGCACCATTACAAAGCCAAGCGTGACCTTAAATGGGTTAGCTAATGGCCGCCGTAAAATAAGGTATTGAAATACTAATACCACCAAAATCATCGGTAGGATATCTTTGACCATTGTCGCGAGATCCAGCAGGGCTTTTACAAACCAGTGTAAGGAATCGTTCGAGACCTCGTTGGCAACGATTACGGCCGCAGTACTAAATTGATATACCCAAATGCCGTAGAGCTGCACACTGATCATGGGAACCATCACGGCCAAGGCGACTAAGCCAAAACCGTCGGTAAGTGGGTTACGCCCTTTAATCGAGCTAGCTAGTCCCAAGCCTAAGGCGGCAATTAAGGGAACGGTAACAATATTAGTCGTTACACCACCTGAATCGTAAGCTAAACCCACGATTTCAGGAGGTGCAAAAAAGGTAACAATCAACACTATAATATAGCCGCTGATCATCAGCCATTGAATTGGCCAACCTAAGATAATCCTGACCACGCCAAGTGCCATGACAAAGCCGACAGATGTTGCCACTATTAAACGCAGCGTTAACCCATCCACTCGCCCTTCACTGATGTTTTGCGCTTGCTCTGCCACGGCAATCAGCGCCGGTTCGGCTATCACTGCGGCAAAACCGATGGCAAAGCCAAAGAACATCAGTAGTGGCAAGGAGCCGCGACGGGCAAATTGGTTAGCTAAGTTTTTACCAACGGGAAAGATACTTAATTCTAAGCCCAATAAAAATAAGGCAATACCAATAGCAACAATAAACAATCCAAGCGCGATATTCAGCGGATCGGCAGGAACAGTTTGAAAAATGATGAGCTGAAAGAACAACACAACCAGCACAATAGGCAGCAGGTTTTTTAGGGCATGTAATAGCTGGTGAAAAAATGGCTGCAGCACCGAGTGTCCTTTTAAATTCAACATCTACGAAAAGTGTAAATCCAGTTTAAAGCAAAATTGGATATTTTTAATAATTAATTAAGCGCTTTATTTGATTTAGGTCAGGCATTTTCAGCTAATACGGCGGCAATAAAGGCTATCTGCATTGCAGC
Organism: Alishewanella sp. d11; assembly: GCF_049390205.1. Taxonomy (GTDB): domain Bacteria; phylum Pseudomonadota; class Gammaproteobacteria; order Enterobacterales; family Alteromonadaceae; genus Alishewanella. Next base: position 3,050,457 of record NZ_CP186547.1, read on the forward strand.
AATCGCTATACATCTTTGCCCTAAAGGGGCAAGGCATTGCGCGTAGATCTGGTAAACTAGAGCTTGCACTAGGATGAACGCCTAGCGCAAGCCAATAGGCTATTTTTGAGCTTCAAAGTAAAACGGCAAACGCTTACGCTCCCGTAAGCCAATTTCATGCATACTGGCAGCATCAAATAAACGGCCGTTGACCATGGTGTAAATCACCTGATCTGATACTTGAATATTTTCCAATGGATTGCCGTCAATGACGATCAGATCCGCCAGTTTACCTGCTTCGATGCTACCCAGTTGATGATCCATACCAAAGGTTATGGCTGGGTTAAGGGTTGCGGTACGCAGTGCTTCTAACGGTGTCATACCGCCTTGGGCAAACATCCAGATCTCCCAATGCGCGCCTAAACCTTCGCGTTGGCCATGGGCACCAATATTGGCAATGACACCATATTCTTTTAACGCATTTGCCGTGCGGACCACATTAAAGTGATTGTAATGATGTTCTGGGGCTTTTGGACGACGCATACTTCTTGGCGCTAGCTGATCCATAGGTACATATTGGCTTAACCGCGGGTGTTTCCACACGTCGGTTTTGTCATACCAATAGTTTTCTCCCCAGATCCCACCAAAGGCCACGTTTAAGGTCGGGGTGTAGGCGGTAGCACTGGCTTGCCACAATTGTTTAATGTCGTCGTAAACTGTTGCTACAGGTAAAGCATGCTCGATGGTGGTGTGACCATCGACAATCATGGTTAAGTTGTGCTGCAGTAACGAGCCACCTTCTGGCACCACTAGCATGTTCAGTTCGCGCGCAGCTTGAATCACTTGCTGGCGCTGATTGCGCCTTGGTTGATTATAGCTTTTGACACTAAAAGCCCCGACTTTTTGTAAACGTGTTAAGTGAAACTTGGCATCTTCTAAGCTATCGATATGTGAAGTATAGCCAGCCGCCTCTGCACCATAAAGAATGGCGCCAGTAGAAAAAATACGTGGACCGACAATTTGTCCACTACGTTGCAGCTCACTGGCACTAAAAATTTCCCGAGTATCATTAGAAGGATCGTGAATGCTGGTCACGCCAAAGGTCAACCCTGCATAATTTTGCCAATTTTGTTGCGGTGTAATTTGTTGTACACCTTGGCTACCATGGGCGTGTGCATCAAATAAGCCTGGCATCAGTGTTTTACCGCTGATGTCAAACACCTTGGCATTTGCTGGCACAGTAACAGAGGCGCGATCGCCAACGGCTTTGATTTTATTATCTTCAATTAGTACCACTGCATCTTGCAGTACTTCATCACCTTTCATAGTAATAACCTGACCGCCTACAAAGGCGACAAGGCCTTTGGGAGAATCAACGGCAGTATTAAAACCTAGCGAAACGGTTTCCACCTTAGTCTCGGTTTTAGCGTTTGCTGGCGTAGTAAATAGCGTTTTTGTGTCGGCTTGATAAAGTTCGGGGCCAAGGCTCCAATACAATTTTGTACTTTCTGCATTCCAGCTGATGTATTCACCAGCCCGAACCGAGAGTTGTTTTATTGGCATTTGTTTATCATTCGCACCAATATCGATAGGGCGACCGCGCTCAATAAAGGGGGTAACAAAGATTTTAAAACGATCAGCAAAAGCCAGATATTGGCCATCAGGCGACAGTTTAAATTCGGTACCAAACTTAGCAGTATAAAGTACTTGCTGTGTATGTTTGGTCAAATCAATACTAATGAGCCTTGGTGAACTGCCAAAGTCCATGGCGTACACTTTGTCATTGCTCGCGCCGAACATCGGGGCACGACCGTTACGAGCAATTAATTCTGGTACGCCTTGCCGAGTGCTAATTTTATATAATCCAGTTCGCATTGACCATTGTTTAGGTAATAAGCTACCCGCGCCAATTTTACGGTAAACCACGGTTTTACCATCTGGGCTAAAGGTTGGTTCAATATATTTGCCAGGTTCTGGGGTGAGTTTGGTGATACGGTTATTGCGTAAATTGAGGATATTGACCGCGCCTTGCGTTTGGTCGTTCCAACTTACATAGACCAATTCACGGCCATCACGGGAAAACTGTGGGTAAAACTCAAAATCAGTGGTCTGGCGGGTAAGCCGTCGCGGTTTGGGATCCTGTAAATCCGTAATATACAGATGACCTAATGCGGTAAAAACAGCTTGCTTGCCATCAGGTGACACCTGCACAAAGCGCAGCATTTTAACGGAGAATGCATCCTGATCTAAATCCTGCTTGACGCGCAGTGCCGTCTGAACTTGTTTCTGGGTCGAGACCCTAAAAGGGATGGTTGCAATTGCTTTGTCAGCAATCGTTAAACGTTTAATTTCGCCACCTGCCCAAAATACCAGACTTTTGTTATCTGGCGTCCAGCTAAGGGTAGGGTAGACACCATGGATGGCCCAAGTCTCTTGCATATCGCGATCTAAACCAGCATACAGCGGAATATGCTCGCCGCTGGTAAGGTCGTACAAAAATAAGGTGCTTTGAAAATCTACACGACGAATATAAGCTAAATATCTACCATCTGGTGAAGGGGTTGGTCTAATAGCACCACCGGCACCTGCTAACAGCACTTCGATATCCCCGGTTGCGCGCTCAAAACGTTTAATGGTGTAAATGCCTGCTTCCGAGTCTTTACTGTAATGGAAGGTTTTGCCAGGCGTGTCGTCTTGTGAGAAATAAATATATTTGCCATCTGGTGAGAATGCGGGTTCACCTAAGTCTTTTTGATCATTGGGCCGTTCAGTAAGCATCAAGCCTGAGCCACCGCTGACGTGATATTGCCAGACTTCACCGGCTCCTAAAGAGCGACTTGCGGTAAAATGTTTGCGTGCAACCAGATACTGACCATCTGGGCTCCATGCTGGGCTATTGAGCAGTCGAAAGGTTTCTTTGGTAACCGCTCTGGGGTTTTTACCATCGGCATCCATGATCCAGATGTTATCGCCGCCGTCTCTGTCTGAGGTAAACGCAATCGACTTGCCATCAGGGCTAAACACCGGCTGCATATTCCAAGCGATATCATTGGTCAGGGCGGTGGCAGTCCCACCGCTGATCGGCATGCTATAAATATCGCCGAGCAGGTCAAAAATCACGGTTTTACCGTCTGGGCTAACATTAACGTTCATCCAAGTGCCTTGCTGCACCTGAATATCTACAGTAGTAAATTCGCCCAAGGGAGCATTCACTTGCCAACTGGAAGGCTGTTCGGCTGCAAAGAGCACGCAGCTGCTCAGTGCCAGAAAAAGTAAGCTTGGTTTTAAAAAGCGCATGGTATGACCTTATTATGCTGTTTTTCAAATAAGTTTGCGTGCCTGTTTGTTTCGGCGGCTGAGTATGCATTGCCGAAGCGTTAGGCGCGAAGCCATGCATATTACTCTATGCCAGACTGGCATAAATAGCGGCTAAAGTTAAGTCTTAAAGCGTAAGATGCGTTGAAACCGCAGCAAGGAAAGGTAAGACTACATAAAAAAATAGCATCCTCAGGATGCTATTTTTGCGGGAATAAGAGGTTTTTTAAACTTAACCACCTGCACGAGCAAGTAACGACTCGATAACCGGTGAGTCGGCAAAGCCATTACTTTTCGCCCAATCCACATCGCCAGAAGCAGCAACTACGCTGCTTGGCAATTGCTTGATAATAAAGTCAGCGGTATCGTTAGCGCCGCTCTTGATGGCAAAACGAATTAACGGTAACCCATCACAAAGGACGCCGCTGTAAATATTACTTAAGCGTAAGCGGTTATCAGATAAGGTTTTACGGAGGTTATTTCTACTGTCTGCTGCAACATAAGAGCAAATAGATTGCGCTAGTTGATCGTTTGCGGCAACAGGAGTGCTAATAAAAGCAGTCGATGCAAGAACAGCGGCAAGGGTGATTACTTTGAATTTCATTGTCGGCTCCAAGTTAACTTCTACGATCAAAAATAAGTATAGGTAAGATTATTTTAGAAAGGCAAATTTAACGCAGCAACCGATTACAAACTTAAACTCTATTTTTAAGCTTGGTAGTCCAGCCATCATAGGGATAACCCGTTAGATCCGAAACTTTGCGTGTACACTCTTTCAAGTGACTTGCCCTTCAATGCGCGCATTTTATGTAATGAATAATTTATATGCAAGATAAACAGGAAGGAATATACGTCAATTGGCTATATCAATGCGACAAAGATGTCTTAGATGTTAATGTTGTTTAACTTTTAATCTATAACCAAGTCGGTAGTTTATTCGAGCCTACTATTTAATTCCTGCAAGATCGAGTAAACCGGCAAAGTGCGTTAATGCCAACATGCCTTGAATATCTGTTGCTTGCAGCGGAATATTAAATTGCGTCAAATTTTTAAAATCATGGGCAATTTGCGCTAAGTGTATTTTCTCTTGCTGTCGGCGTTGTGCTAAGAAGCTGCCATCAGCTGTATCGGGTAAGATGCGGTTGACCACTAAGCCAGCAAGCGGTAACTTTTCGGCTAATAAGGTTGTTACGGCCCGCCCAGTCTCTAGGATGGGGAGCTTTTCTGGCGTGAGCACAAACAATAATGCCGTTTTTTCATGATCAAGCAGTAATTCACGCGTGCGGGTTAATAAGCGTTGGCGCTTGAGCAAGGTTTCAGTGAGTGCTTTGTTTCGTTCATCCATGCCATCTGTGGCGTGTTCAGCAGGATCGCCAAGGGGGTTCGTAATATCTCTACCTGCTTTGGGCGTTAAATGCCCCAACACTTCACCAAGCTTAGCAGAGCGTTTGTTGGCATTCAGTAAACCTTGGGTCCATGCTGCCATAGCTTCGGGTAGGCTTAATAAACGCAGGGTATGACCGGTTGGTGCGGTATCAAAGATCACTAAGTCGTATTCTGCTAGGCCAAGTTCAATGGTTTGGGCAATACGCTCAAGTAGTGCGGCTTCTTGTGCACCTGGGGATTGCCGAGTTAAGCGCATTTGACGCTCTATTTCGCTAAACATTTCTGGCCGAGTGTAGCGCTTTAACTGAGCTGTCACTCTGGCTAGATGCTGTTCAACTTCCTGATCGGGGTCTAATTCCAGTACATCCAAATTGGGGGCTAAACGAGTGATTTTGTCGCCAATGGTGGTTTGGCCAAAGGCATCCGCTAAGCTATGCGCCGGATCTGTAGATACTAGTAAGACCTTCTTATTGCGCTTTGTAGCTAATACGGCTAAAGCAGCTGATACGGTGGTTTTGCCCACTCCACCTTTGCCTCCAATTAGCACAACACGTTTATCCGTTAACAGCATTTAATATTATCCAAAGGCGAGTGCGCCATGCCCATCCGCTGGTGCCAATCGTGAAAACGCTCCAATAACAGCGGTTGTAGCTCTAGCGTATAGTAGCTGGCTGGATTGGGTACGCCCATCATTTCTGAAAAGATGAGTAGCATAAAGAGATCATCTTGCTCACGTTGCGCCCTCGCTATAGCAGAGCGATAAGGCGCATTGTAAACTTCTTCAACGTAAAAATTGGCCTGGCGAAACCAGGCCTTAATCGCGTCTATTTTCATGCTTTGTTAGCAGCAGTCTTATTAGCTTTGATTTGTTTGGTTAACGCTGAGCCAGATTCTAAGATAACCAGTACAGCGGCAATCAAAATAATGATATCTAGTGTAAACAAGAACCAATCACCTTTATCATAAAAGCTTTTTAACTGAATTAACAAACCAAGCGTCGTCATGGTTAACAAAAACAGTAATGGCGCTAGGGTATACCACATAGGGCGGCCAAGTTTGACTAGCATAACGGTAATCACCAATAAGGTTAAACCGGCCAATAACTGATTGGTGGTACCAAATAAAGGCCAAATCAGCATACCGCCGTCGCCACCACTGCCAGCACCAAAAGCTAGCATTAAACATGAGCCTACTGCTAAAAGCGTAGCGGGTGCGGCTTTTTGCATCCACCCGATATTATAAATACTGCCCCACTCTTGGAAAATATAGCGTTGCAACCGTAAGCCAGTATCCATGGTAGTACCTGCAAATAGCACCACCATGACGGTGAGTAAGGTTTGTGATAATACGGCATTTAAACCAATGCCATCTTGTAAAATGTTCGCACCACCACGGATAAAGGCGCCGACACTACCTTGCCCAAAGCTATGATAAATCGCTTGCCAATCCGCCAGTGTGGCAAAACCTGCAGTGGCAGCGATAATCGCCGCAAGGGCTAAAGAGCCTTCACCAATGGCACCGAAATAGCCAACAAAGCGCACATCGGGTTCTTTATCCAGTTGTTTAGATGTAGTGCCGCTAGATACTAAACCATGGAAACCGGAAATGGCGCCACAAGCAATAGTGACAAACAGCAGCGGAATTAGCGAAGGCGTACCTTCAGGAACATCTGTATTAAACGCCGGTGCCACCACATCAGGCATAGCGAATAACACGGCGCCATACAATAAACCCAAGCCGATAAAGAGCTGAATACCGTTAATATAGTCTCGAGGTTGTAACAATGCCCATACGGGTAATAACGAGGCGATAGCGGCATAGACAAATAATAAAACGATCCAGGTTTGGCGATCGCTTAAGCCGATAGCGGTTTCCGCGGGCAGAGCCAGTGGCAGCATGGGACCGACATAAATCATGGCATATAGCGCCACTACGCCAATCACCGTGACCAATAACAAACCTATCATTTTACGGTAAATCAGTTGGCCAATGATCAAGGCTACTACAATGGCACCCCAAACGGGGATGGTGGCACTTGGGAAGTTTATGAGCTGACCCGCAATGACAACGGCAAACACTGCGTTTACCATTAACAAAACCAAGAATATAACAATCATAAAAATACTACGGGCACGGTTACCAACAATATCACCGGTTAGTGCACCGATAGATTTTGCTTTATTGCGGCTACTGGCCCAAATGGCGCCAGCATCATGCACACCAGCAAAGAAAATAGTACCAAATACCACCCAAAGAAACGCCGGTACCCAACCCCAAATTACCGCGATAGCAGGGCCAATAATGGGTGCTGCCCCTGCTACAGACGTAAAATGGTGACCCCAGAGGATATATTTGTTGGTGGGGACATAATCGACGCCATCCTGCATCTCATGAGCGGGCGTGCGAAAATGCGGATCGACTTTAAAAATTTTTTCACAGATAAACTTAGAATAAACGAAGTAACCCAGTGCCATAGCACCAAGGCCCATTAACATTAGAAAAACAGCATTCATGCTAGTGCTTCCTCAGGTATAAATAGCCTAACATCTTACAGTATAGCGTTATTACCCTATATGCGACTAAAGTCGAATGCTGTTTTGGTTCCTCAAGTAATGGTTGTTAACGTTTTTGTAGCCATTTGCCATCCAGCAAAATATAGTGGCCACGTTGCGTGCGCGCTATTGCTTTTTGTCCTGCCATGGCTTCGACATCGGTGACGGCGATGTTATTTTCTTTGGCTAAACGCGCGTATTCAGCACGACGAGCTTCGTTAATCAATCTGGCAATATTTTCGGCTTGCGGGGTGTTTTGTACAATACCGAGATAGCCATTTGGCTGTTCACCCACCATGCCTTCAGTTTTTGCGCTGGGTAGTGCGGTCATTGCTTGCTGTAAAGTCATGGCAAATGCCGGTAAGCTGATGGCAAATACGACACTTAACCAGAGACTTTTTAAAGCTGTGCTTTTAATAACATTGCGTAATCTAGTCATGGTTTATTCCTTAAAATAGGCCACTGGCGTCGCTAAATAATTCATCTAATTGTTTATCCACCCGGATAAAAATTTCGTGTTGGATTTTTACATTTAAGTTGATATTGATTGGCTCATTCGCTAGAGCAACTTCCACTTTTGGCGCACAAGCGCTAAGCGAAAAGGCTAGGCTAAGCGCGACTAGCGCGGTTTTTTTCATGGTTTTTCTCCCGCAGCGGCTTTCGCTGCTTGTTGGCGTTGGATATGTTGTTGGACTCGTTTAGTCAGGGTATCGTTCAGTTTGTTTGTCAGTTGTAAGCTGGCGAGCATGGCAGGTAAATCCTCTTCTAGATTCACATTTAAGTGAATCGCACGGCCCTGTTGCACCGCGGGGTTGGCCCCTTGTAACTGTATAGCGAGCAGCAATTTTCCTTCCGCGCTGTAACTGATATCTGCACTAAGTACACTAAAATGAAAATCGGCTAAAGCGTCAAACACCAGTTGCATATTCGGATTTGTCTGGCCTGTTGCAGCCGAGGCTGGCCGATAGTTTAGCTGACCACCGGGCTGCTCAGCCGCTAAGTTGCCTTGTACAATATTGAATTGATTATTTTTTATAACTAGCGGGATCTGGCCGCTGATTTTACCTTTGGCACTCAGATCCGTAGTGGGATGCTGGCGCAACAACTCGGTTAAATCGACCTGATTAACCTGCAGCAACACCTTGTGCTCCGCTTCGCTTAAATCGAGTAGTTGCGGCGCGACAACCAGTTCGCCTTGCATAAAACGCAGGCGCATCTCTTCTAGCTGCAGTTTGCCTTTGCTAAGTTGCTGCCAAGGTGCAGTATAGTTGGCGCTCAGTTGTAGCGGACCCAGTTGCAGGCCATGATTCAGTTCGTTTAGTTGCAGTGTTGGCACGACAAACTTGAGCTCGGCATTTTGCAAACTCACATTGATCTGGCTGCTTAAGCCAGCAAACAAGGTACGGTCAAACAGGCCAGCCAGTTCGCGCACCTGCAGCATTGCGTTGGCGGTAAGTTGCTCTGACTGATAGCTTAGTTGGCCAGCGGCAGAGAAACGGCCGCGATTAACCGCGAGTAGTTCTGGCCATAATTGCAAGGTATCTTGTAGCGGATTCCCAGCCAGTAAAAAAATATCGGCCAGTTGCCAGTTAAGGATAAACTGATCCAAGGCTTGCCATTGTATCTGGTGCGGAATGACAATACCGCGCGTATTACTAAGCTCGCCGGTTAATGCCAACTGCGGTAGAGGTCCTGTTAGCTCTGCTTGCCACTGCCAATCTTGCGTGTAAAGCGTGGGCTGTTGCAGTGCCTTGATGGCAAGCTTTGGATTGCTATGAAGCGTAATTGGCTGGTTGGCTGTTTGAGCAAAGTGGGTATCATTCAGTTGCAGTTGGACGTTAGCCTCTGTTGCAGCTTGCTGCAAAAATGCACTGATCTGTGTGCGATCAGCCAATGTTAATTGCCATTGGTTTGCTTGCCAAAAGCCGCTGAATTGGCTTTGCAAGCTAACCTGCTTGAGTGTTAATCCGGTACTGCGACTTTTAAGTTGCTCAACATCTAGCTGCATGTCGGCGTGCTGTAATGTTAAGCTTAGGTCGGGCTGTAGCTTAAGTTGCCCTTCGCCATGTAATTCGAGCACTAAAGGTGCCGCTGAATTTATCTGAACGTTAAAGAGTAACGCCTGTAATTGATCCCAGCTTTTTTGCACCTTTTGTGCATCGGTTGTGAGCTCAGCGCTAGGCTGCTGCGAGATTGGCTGTTGCACGCTTTGCATTCGGATTTTAAGCGGTGCTAGAGGCGCTGCAAAAAGCTGAGCATAGGGTTCGCTAAGCTCAGGCAGGCTGCTCACATAATCTGAAAGCGCCAGATCCGCAGCGAATTGCCACTGGGTGACGACTGCGTTTTGTAGAGTCAATTCTGAGCTGATGTCACCTTGTAACCAACCTAGACCGGGAATGATAAAGGGATCTTGCGCGCGCGCCAGTAACTGCAATTTGGCATCGCTGATATTCAGCGGCATTAAACCCTTTGTTTGCGCAGCAGTGGGGACGGTCCAGTCCGCTACAGCATACAGTTGCAACGGTTGTTGAAATTGCGCTAACCAGGCCGCTGGTAATGTTAATTGAAAATCGGCTAATAAGGCTAAGAGTGCTGCAGAAGGCGGCGATACAGCCAAAACAAAGCTGGTATTCGCCTGCTGTTGTACAACTTGATGTTTTAAACTTAACGCGAGTTGTTGTTCTAGCTGCAAGGTGGCTTGTAAAGCCTGCACGCCAGAGGATTGTTCAACGTCAACATCTACAGCAAGCTGAAGTGGGTGTTGTGTACTGCTTAATACCGCTTTTGCTCGCCATTGTTCTGCGCTGCTGGCCGTTAATTCTGCCTCGGCGTGGAATTGACAGCTTAACTCAGCACAGGGTAGCGTCAAGTTAACTTCAGCAAATCTAAGCTTTGGAGCAAGCCAACTAGGTAATTGCCAACTGACGGGGATACTTAGCGCTGTATTAGGCGTGTCGGTGACGGATCGGGTGTTATTGAGCCTTAGATCAGCCTTTTGCAGCACAATTTGCTCTGGCTGTAACCGCAACAGGCCTTGCCAAGTCCAGTTAACTGCAAGGGATGTTAGATAGACGTCAAGCTGAAAGTCAGGTTGCGTAAGGGTAAATTGGAGTTTATCCAGTGTCAGTTGTTGCCAAGAAAGCGAGTGTAGTTGTACTGACCAGTGACTTATGCCAGCACGTTTTAGCTGTGACTGCCCATAAAACCAAGCCGCCATCAAGATCAGGCTGAAACTGAGCAAAATGAGCAGTAGCGCTTTAATTAACCGACGCATCATAGTTCCCTTGCTGATACTCACTATTGTCCACCTGCTGTGTGCTTGCCACTATAACAGGTAATTGGCGTTTGCACCGTTAGTTTGCGTTTGTACCGTTAGTTTGCAGTTGGGGTTAAGTGTGGTTTACCTTAGCTGAATTGAGTCTGAATTATTACCCAGATTAACTTGGATGAAGAGGGAGGCCGCAACCAACGCCGATACTCCGTCAGCGTTGGTTTTAGGTCTTACTAACAACTCATTAATTTTAGTTTCGTTGTTCGGCAGAAGCATCACGAATAGCACGGAATTCATTGCCTTGGTACCAATTTGGCCAAACACGGCTATTAGCCAATTCATTACCTACACGGAAGTATAGGAACAAATCTTGTTGTGCTCCGCGCAGATCCCAGTTGTCGTTCCATTGGTCTCCAACTTTGTGATAACAGCAACTGTTATATTCTGCACGCTGTGCTGCACCCCATTCGGCACCGAGTTGGTAATGATCGTTACCGCCCTTAGCATAAAGAATAGGTACGCCTTTTTTCGATAAACTAAAGTGATCAGAGCGATAGGCAATACCGGCTTCAGGATTCGGTTCCTTTATGACATAGCGGCCTTGCTGCTCGGTGTGCTTGACTAACACTTCTTCCAGATCGGTATTACCTAAGCCAACCACCACCATATCTTTCATTGGACCATAGACGTTCATCACGTCCATATTGATGGCGGCAACGGTTTTCTCTAATGGGAAAACCGGATTTTCGGCATACCAAGCAGAGCCTAATAAGCCACGTTCTTCAGCAGTAACTAAGATAAAAACTACTGAACGCTCAGGTTGTGGTTGTTGCTTAAAGTACTCAGCGAGGGCAATAACGGCACCGGTACCGCTGGCGTTATCTTGGGCGCCATTGAAGACCTTGTTCGTTGGGTTAGAAAAATCCATGCCTAAGTGGTCCCAGTGCGCCATGTAGACGATGTATTCATCTGGATACTTGCTGCCTTCGATGTAGCCCACCACATTGCTTGAATTCAGCTCGCGTAAGTTATTGTTAATACTGACAGAGGCCTTAACATTTAAAGGTACTGGCTTGAAATCGCCTGCTAAAGCCTGAGCACGTAAGGTTTCAATGTCTGTACCGATATTGGCAAAGAGTTTTTCTGCCGTTTCTGCAGTAACCCAGCCTTCTACTTTAGCGCGGTCCATATTTTTGTTTTCTTTAATCAGGTCAAATTTAACCGGAGAGCCATGAGCAACCACCCCCCAGCCATAACTGGCAGGGGCAGTTTCATGGATAATTAACGCCATAGCGGCACCTTGACGGGCAGCTTCTTCAAATTTGTAAGTCCAACGACCGTAATAGGTCATGGCGTTACCATTAAAGAGTTCTGGATTTTGGGTGGCATAGCCAGGGTCATTAACAAACATCACCACCGTCTTACCTTTTACATCTAATCCAGCGTAGTCATTCCAGTTATATTCTGGTGCCACAATGCCGTAGCCAACGAATACCATTTCGCTTTCGTTTACTTCAACGGCATCAACCACTTGAGTTGTCCATGCAATCATATCGTCACGATAGGTTAATGACTTAGGCAGTTGCTCTGTGCCGCCAGTTAAGGTCATAGCTGACACTTGCTTGGGATCGATTTGTACTAGCGCCACGGGTTGTTTATAGCTATCACCGTCAATACCTTTTAGGCCGATACGCCGAAAGTTATCTTCAAGATAGGCAACCGTTAGTTCTTCACCCTTCGTTGCTGGCGCGCGGCCTTGAAATTTATCATCTGACAAGGTTTTAATATATTCGGCTAACCTGGGATTAAACTCGGTATCGACTAAAGTGGCAGGGGCTGCGGTATCTGCTTGTTCCGTCGAAGGCTGATGCTCCGCGGGTTTACCGCAAGCAGTTAGCGTAACTGCTGTGGCAAGACTTAGCCAAAGCGAAGCTTGCATAAAATGTTTTTTCATCGATGTTCCTTGGTTTTTTTATTTTTGGTAAAACTAAACGGGTAGCTAAGCTTTGTTTGACTGCGCTACCAAAGTCAAAGCAGGAGGCAAACGCTTTAATCGCTATAGCCCCATGGTACAGGCGGTAAACTAATAGGCTTAGTTAAATCAAAATCAACGCGAAATTCGCGGCCTTCACGCACCATTCTGTAGCTAAATGTGTCTGGATAAATAAACATTTGCCAAGTATTGCCAATAGATTGTGGTATACCACGTGCAGCGAATAATTCTTTTGAATATTGATCAGCTGGGAACGATTGTACATTAGGCCAACCAGCATCTACGGTATGCCCACCATACATAGTTTGTGCATCATGCGAGCCATCTTTATTGCGGTGATCATGTTTTAACGATAAACCTGAGCCGGTTTTAGTAATTATCCAAGTACGCGAATGATCATCTGCCACATGAAAAGGGATTTGTAATTCAGTTTCTGTACAGCGACGCACATGCATTATAAGATCGCCTTCAAAACCACCCGATACCGGATTATCTATAGCTAGTTTGCCGGAAAAGGCTTTACCGCATAAGGCTTTTAGCTGTGCAAAAAAAGAATCATGTGTAGGAATGGAAACCAAAGGGGCGGGTTGAACGATTTGCGCATTTACCGCAAAAGCGCTAAGTAAAGCGGTAACAAGTACAGTTTTTCGCATTTTTTACTCCTATTTTCGAACAAACTATACCGATAAAGCGTACTAGGTTCAAATAATGAGGCGGAGTTAGTTATGCAAAATGAAATTGATGGTAAGTTTTTACTCAGTTTATATAGCAAAATTGAAAAGTACGGGAAAGAAGTCAGTACCTTAAACGGTTTGGGCTATGAACTTGAGGGCTTAACGGTCAGTCAAGGATTCGATGGCTACGAAGTGTATTTTTCCGATGGGGTGGTGCAACTTACCTTGGGTTTTCATAATAAATGGCATGCTGATGCTAAAGAGGAACAACAAATGGATGCGTTTTTAGAGCGGTTGAAGTTTATTCAAAAGCAATATTCTTAAAACTTCGCTTGACGCGTTTAAAATAAAAGCGCATCTTTACGTTTAGATGGCTAAAAGGCCATTTGCAATTTAACTCAGAACGCGTTAAAGTGCACGCCGTCAATCGTATTCGATAGACCAGAAGAGGCGCGCTAGCCAGGTATTCTATGTCAGAGCACTATTACTCGTAGCATAGAAGAGGGGGTTTAGCGCCGAGGGTAAGCAACTAATAGTGGTTGTGCACCCGGTTGCTAGGGCTGAATCCCTAGGACTGTCACCTTTAAACCGGTGGAGAGCTTCTGGCCTTTGTTACTTACAGCAACGGTCTGTTTCTATTCTCGTTTTGCGTGTTAGCAAATGCCATGCTCTGCTTATCTAATCTGTTAAGGAGAGACTCCGTGTCCAAACTTATTATTGCAAAATTTGGTGGTACTAGCGTGGCAGACTTTGATGCCATGTCACGCTGTGCCGATATTATACTCGCCGACGAAAATATCCGTGTAGTCGTGGTGAGCGCCAGTTCAGGTGTCACTAACCTGTTGGTTGATATTACGCAAACTACCGACGTAACTCAGCGCTACGATGCCTTCTCGGGTATTGAAGCTATTACACTTAAAGTGCTAAACCGTTTACAGCAGCCCCACGCGGTAGCTGAGCCTATTCAGTTGTTATTAGGTGAATTAAGAGCCTTGATTGAGAACGGTGGGGCAGTGTATAGCAGTGCGCATAAAGATTTAATCCAGTCTTTTGGCGAGCGTTTAAGTTCAGTACTGTTTGCGCAGGTCTTGGTAGAACGTGAAGCGCAGGCCTTATGTTTTGATATCCGTCGCGTGATGCGTACCGATGGCCGCTTTGGCAAGGCCGAACCTCAGATCCAGCAGATTGCGCAATTGAGTGAAGTTCATCTTGCGCCGTTGTTATCCGATTATCGTATTGTTACACAAGGCTTTATTGGTGCTGATGATTCTGAGCAAACGACTACCTTAGGTCGTGGCGGTTCAGACTACAGTGCAGCATTACTGGCGGAAGCGTTAAAAGCCGCTACGGTCCAAATTTGGACCGATGTCGTCGGTATTTTTACAACCGATCCGCGTTTAACCAGTGATGCACGCTGCATTCGTGAAATTAGCTTTGATGAAGCCGCTGAAATGGCCACCTTTGGTGCCAAAGTGCTGCACCCAGCTACCTTATTACCGGCAATGCGGCAAAATATTGCGGTGTTTGTTGGTTCTAGCCGTGAGCCTGAAGCAGGTGGAACTTGGATTGCTAAGCAAGTTGAAGAGCGGCCACCATATCGTGCAATTGCACTGCGTAAATCTCAGACCTTGATTACTGTGAAAAGCCCAGCAATGCTGCATGCGGCTGGGTTTTTAACACGGGTATTTGATACTTTAAGTCGGCATCAAATTTCAGTAGATTTGGTCACCACGTCAGAAATCAGTGTGGCGTTAACCTTGGATCAAGGCGGTATGACTAGTGCTTTTAGCACCAATATTGAACCCGCATTAGATGAGCTGAAAACCTTTTGCGAAGTTTCAGTTGAGCAGGGCTTAAGCTTAGTGGCAGTAATTGGCAACCATTTACATAGTAGTAAAGGTATTGCCGGTGAGTTGTTTCACGCCTTAGAGCGCATTAATATGCGGCTGATTTGCCATGGCGCGTCTAAACATAACTTATGTTTCTTAGTGCAAGATGTTGATGGTCCCTCGGTAGTGAAGCAGTTGCACCAGAGTTTATTTAAGGCTTAAACCATCACAGCCTTGAATACAGCGGAAACAAGAAAAAGCCCGTTATTGGAATAACGGGCTTTTTGCAATAACGTTGAGATTTCTAGACTATTAACTACAGTTTTTAGCTTGCTGAGCTAGTTGGCGAGGTTTGTGAAGCAACCTCTAAGACATTTTCCTGATTGCCGATAACCCTTGCTACCATTAAATCGCCGGTAACATTGGTTGCAGTGCGCATCATATCGACAATGCGATCTACGGCCGCAATAAAGGCAATACCCTCAATCGGTAAACCAACAACACTTAAGGTCACAGTTAACATCACCATGGCAGTGCCAGGAACCCCCGCCGTGCCAACCGAGGCAATCGTTGCTGTAATGGCAATTAACAAATAATCAAGCGTATCTAACGGAATACCATAAATATGTGCGATAAAAATGGCCGCTATCGCCGGAAAAATACCACCACAGCCATCCATATTGATGGTTGCGCCCAGCGGCAGCACAAAGCTAGCATAGCTTTTCGAGACGTTAAGATCTTCTGTTGCCACTTTAAAGGTGACCGGTAAAGTGCCATAGCTACTGGCGCTGCTGTAAGCCACTAATTGCGCAGGTAATACAGCTTTAAAAAAGCCTTTATAGCTAAAGTTACCAAAGAGTTTTACTAAGCCGCCGTACACAACCAAAATGTGAATCAGGCAGGCTAGGTAAATAGCGCCAATAAATTTAGCTAAGGGCAACAGTGTCGCCAAACCAAAACTGCCCACCACCCAGGCCATTAAGCCAAAGACACCGATAGGCGTGAGTTCCAAAACCATCCGAGTAATTTGATACATAATATCGGCGCCGGATTGCACTACCTTTTTCATGGGATCGGCTTTTTCACCGATCGCATTCATGGCAATACCGACCAAAGCCGCAAATAAAATAATTTGTAATACCTTACCCTCGGCAAGGGCCGCGATCGGGTTAGTTGGAATCAGCCCTGTTAACACATCTGCTACTGGCGGAATAGTGCGTTCACGTACTTCGGTTGCCACTAATTGTAAGCTTTCGCCCCAATTCATTAAGCTGCCCACGGTTAAGCCAATCAGGCTGGCGATAAAGGCCGTTATTAAAAATAAGGCGACCGTTTTAAAAGCTAGCCGTTGCATTTTATGATTATCGGCCAAGGAGGTAATACTGGTGATCAAGGAAAAAAAGACTAACGGCACAACCAACATGCGAATGGCATTAATAAATAAGGTGCCTAAAGGTTTTAAGGCTGTTGCTTGCTCGCCAAGCACCACACCCGCGGTGACCCCCAGCAGCAAAGCACCTAATACGCGCTGCCAAAAAGGAATTGCAAACCAAAACTTTAACATAAATCAGCCTTTTACCTAAGTGTCACAAAGTGTGACAGTATAAAACGAAAAACGGCCATCACAAGGCCGTTTTGTTCTATGTTATGCACTTTGCTTTGGTTTAACGTAATTTTAAGTTAAATCGCTGCGAAAAGCATAAAAGCAATTAAGCTTCATAACTGAGTGGATCCACGGTATTATTTAAGGCAAAGGCTTCTAACCGTTCTTGGCAGGAGCCGCATTTACCGCAGGCTTTTTCACGGCCGTTGTAGCAGGTCCAGGTTTTGCTGTAATCCAGGCCCATGGCTAAGCCGTCGCGTAAGATTTCAATTTTGGTTTGCGCCAAATACGGGCTGACAATATCAACTGGCTCGTAATTGGCGATTTGACAAACATCATTCATTTTTTGCACGAATTCTGGCCGACAATCTGGATAGATAAAATGATCACCAGAATGGGCACCATAGTAGACTGAACGCGCGCCCAATGAATCGGCATAGCCTACGGCTAAGGATAATAAAATCATATTGCGGTTTGGCACCACAGTCGACTTCATATTATCTGCGGCATAATGGCCCTCTGGTACCTCGATATCACTGGTCAGTGATGAGCCACCAATTAACTGATTGATGGCTGAAATATCAACAATTTTATGGTTTATCCCTAATTCTCGACAGACCTGCTCTGCACACAGCAGCTCTTTCACATGGCGCTGCCCATAGTTAAAAGATAGGGCATAGACTTCGTGGCCCGCCCGTATGGCATTATGGAGTACGGTAAACGAGTCCATACCACCGGAATAAATAACCACAACTTTTTGCGTCATAAGCCACACTCTCTTGTATAATGCCTAAAAATTTGGCCGCGTATTATAGGGTAAAAGCCCTGTTAACGCACTAGTCAGGCTAAAATAGCCGTTATGTGGCTAAATTGCATGGTAAAAAGGAACAGTAAAGCGGGTGTATAAGGTTAACGAAGTTTTTCAAACGATTCAGGGCGAGGGCAGCTTTACCGGCATGCCTTCCATTTTTGTGCGGTTACAAGGCTGCCCGGTAGGGTGTGCCTGGTGTGATACCAAACACACTTGGCTAATCGATCCGCAGTTGCAGGTCAGTATGCCAGAGGTTTTAGCAAAAAAAGCGGATACCGATTATTGGGCTGAGATTACACCTGCTGCCTTGTTACAGGTATTTTCCGAGCGAGCGTATCAAGCTAAGCATGTGGTGATTACCGGTGGTGAGCCTTGTATGTACGATTTAGTGCCATTATGCGAGGCTTTGCACCAACAAGGCTACAGTACCCAAATTGAAACCAGTGGAACCTTTGAAGTGCGAGTGCCGGCAGCAAGTTGGGTTACGGTTTCACCGAAAATTAATATGGCCGGTGGCTATGCTGTACTTAGTAGTGCGATGCAACGCGCCAACGAAATTAAACATCCGGTGGCGATGCAAAAACATGTAGATGAATTGCTGACATTACTGGAGCAAACTGCTACCACCAATAAGCTAGTGTATTTGCAACCAATAAGTCAGCAAAAGCGTGCGACTGAGTTGGCGATAGCTACGTGCATTGAGCGTAATTGGCGGCTAAGTGTGCAGGTTCATAAATACTTAGGGATTGAGTAGCATTATTAGCAGTGGTTAAGCATTATGGTCTAACCATTGGCTTAATTGCTGTAAACAGACTTCAGGATCGGTAGCTGCCATCGAGATTTTTAAGTTGGGCTGCATGGGTAATAACTCCAGCCAACGTCCGGCTAACCAAGCTGCATCGGAAAGCTCGGGATCGGGATATAGCTCCGCGAGTTGCGGATACTCCTGCAGTAATCGCGCAAAGGAGATGGCTAGCGGTTTGAGTTCGTTAGCAACCGGCGAGACAGTCCAATCTGCGAGTGGCGTGACCTCAGCAACGTGTAATTTATCGGTTTCTTGCCAGCGCTCGATAATTTGATAACGCGCTACACCACGTAGCGTGATCCCAAGTAAACCATCAGGTAGTGCTTCAAAATCTTCAATTTGTACTTTACAAACTAAAGGCAAGATACGATCTGGATGCTCTTGACTGACAAAAGGGTTAAGAGTTGCCATAGCGAAACTACGCTTATCGCTCATTGCTTCTTTCACCAAGCGGATGTAGCGCGGTTCAAAAACGCGCAGCTTAAGTTTGCCTCGGGGTAATAAAAAACTACTGAGTGGGAAGAGCGCTAATTGTTCGTTCATAATTGCCGCGTATCAGATAATGCACTTATTAACTAATACGCGGTAAGCTTGCATGCAGATTAAACTGTTTTTAAAAACATCCTTTTGTTAAAAATACAATCTTCAGCATGTGGAGTATCGGTTTAGCTTTTTCGTACCGGATCATCCTTGAGTTTAGGAATTTTTAATCCCAGTTCTTTGCCGCGATTTCGAGCATAGTAGGTGCAACCATAAAACATTAAGCAGGCTAACACTAATTCCAAAACCGATAGCCAGAAGTACAGACCCTCTGCAACCCATAGGTTGGTTAAGCTGTGTAAAAAGTAGATCATCACTACAAAATTAGCCCAAGCGATGGTGTAGGCATGTCCCTTAATAATTCCCCACATAGGTAGCCACAAAGGAAGCCAGAGTAAGATTAGGGTACTTAGCGTGCTGGTTTGTAATTGTTGATCTGCCCCATACGTAGCAGGGGCCAACCAAATATGCCAAATGGGAATAAGTAACCATAGCCCCCAAAAGCCAAGTCGCCCTATGAGTAAGAAACGGGCGGTTTCTGCCGACATCGGCGCGGTATTTGTTGTTGTCATTAGGTTGAAAATCCTTGCGTTTTTAATGCCATACTTAATTGTGCTAAGCGTTTGCCAAAAGCCAGTGCGAGTCGTTGTTCTTCTACCGATAGTTGAGACTCTCCCGTCATCCCACTGACATGGCTAGGGCCATAAGGCGTGCCACCGCTTTGTGTTTTATGCAATTCCGGCTCGCTGTAGGGGATGCCCATTATCATCATGCCATGATGCAATAAGGGTAACATCATACTCAGCAAGTTGGCTTCGTTACCGCCATGTAAGCTTCCTGAGGAGGTAAACACGCCTGCAGCTTTGTTAATTAACTCGCCCTTTAACCAGCAACTGGTGGTGTTATCCCAAAAGGCTTTTGCTTCTGCTGCCATATTGCCAAAGCGCACCGGACTGCCAAAGGCCAGTCCATCACAATCACGCAGTTCAGCTAACTCGGCAATAGGGTGTCGAGGACTCGTACGCTGATTGAAATCGGCGATACAGCGGATTTTGGCTTCTGCCCCAGCTTGTTGCACACCACTGGCAATTTTTTCTGCTAGAGCGGCGACAGAGCCATGTCGCGAATAATACAAGATCAGGATAGTACAGGTCATTAGAGTATCGCTATTATGTTATCAAGTGGTCGGCCAATAGCCGCTTTGTCATCTTTTATAACAATAGGGCGCTCTAGTAAACGAGGATGACCAGCAATGGCGGCGATCAACTGCGATTCCGTCAAGTTCGGATTATTCAGCTGTAGGTCTTGGTATTCAGTTTCTTTATTTCTAATAACATCTCTGGCGGTTAACCTCAGTTTTAGCAGTAAGTCTCGGATTGCTGTCTCGTCTAACGGCGTTTTCAAGTATTCAATCACCTGAAAGGGTTTGCCGTGTTGCTCCAGTAATGCCAAAGCATCACGGCTTTTCGAGCAGCGGGGGTTATGATAAAGCGTAATCATCAGGTATCCTTCAATTTTCACATGCGTTTTAATCTATCGAACTCAGCTTGTAGCTGGCGCTTTTTGGCTTCAATCCGGCGAGTTTCCAGCCGTGCTTCTGAACCAAGATGGTTTAAAGCTTCATTGAGATCATCGATAGCTTTAGGATAGTTAGCCAGTTGATAGAATAAATCCGAGCGTGCTTCGTAGTATTTGGCAAAATCTTCTTGTAATTTATAGGCTTCAGATAGCAAATCATAAGCTAGAATATTATCGTCTTTATGAAACAGTAGGTTACGAAGTAGATGCACTGCAAGTCCATAACTTCCTGATTTTATAGCCACATTGGCATAGTTCAGCGTAACGACTTGGTTATTTGGCCTTAATAAATACGCTTGTTGCAACATATCCAGTGCAGTTTGATACTGTTGTTGGCCAATCAGAATGTCAGTGTAGACATCAAGGTAAAACAAGTTATGAGGATCTTGCTCGTATAAGTCTACAATGTACTTTAAAGCGCTGTCGTACTGCTTATCATCTAACAAGGCAATTGCCAAGCCATAACGATTGGCTCTGGTGTTTCCGCCTGGCTCGCCCAGTTTCTTTTTAAAAATGATCAGGGCATCTTTAGTAGTATACTGATAACGAGCTAACACCCGAGCTCTACTTAAGGTAAAATCTTGGCTATCCGGGACAAAACGCTGTGGGTATTGCTGTGCTCTAAGTCTCGTATCACTCACCCTTGCCTGCGATAAGGGGTGTGTTCGCAAAAAAGCTAACTGCTGATTCACAAAACGGCTTTGCTCACTCAGTTTGGAAAAGAACACGGGAACTGCATTGGGATCAAAACCCGCTTCTGCCAAGATATGCATGCCAATACGATCCGCCTCTTGTTCATTACTGCGAGTAAAGTTTATGGCGCTTTGTTGAGCTGCGCCTTGTGATGCCATCATCGCAGCCATACCGGCTTCCGGGTTGACCGTTGCTAACACAATCGCCCCCAATAAACTGGCAATAGTCAGTGGCGCGCGCTGGTTTTGTGCTTCAACAAAACGGGCAATATGTCTTTGCGTCACGTGAGCGATTTCATGCGCAATAACAGAGGCAAATTCGCTTTCACTATCTGCTATCGCTAAGGTTCCGGTATGAGAGGCGATGTTGCCTCCTAGCGTTGCAAAGGCGTTGATTTGTTTGTTGTTAACCCAATAAAATTTAAACGGAAATTTCACATCATTCGCGCGAGCGACTAATCGATTTCCTAGCGCATTAATGTATTCGTCTAGCAGAGGATCGTAAACCATAGGTAAACTCCCTCTGGTTTGTCGCATCATCACATCGCCAAGTTGTTTTTCTTTTTCCGGTGTTAAGGTTGAAAAAGCATTGCCGCCAATATCCGGCAGGTTATTCAGCGCCTTTGCCGGTGTTAGCTGCAGACACCAAGTTAGCAGGCTTAAAAGAAGAGTGGATTTTACTGCAAGACGTATCATAAACGGCTGACCTGTTTCATGCTGCGGTTAAGAGCGCTAATTCACTCTATTTGTCTGCTTTTAATGTGATAAGTTCACTGATTCAGTGGAATATCGATGGACACTGCTCAGTAATAAAGCTCAGTGATGTTATGGCTAATCTATCATATTCATAGGCTTGTCATATAGTGACAGGTTACTTTTCTCTTGTTCTTGGTATACTGCTACTCTATTTATTCGTCAATGAGATGATACATGTATAACTGGTTTAGAAATTGGTATACCAATAAGTTTTCAGATCCTCAAGTGGTGGCTCTTTTTGTTCTGCTGCTCATGGGATTTTTTGGTCTTTACTGGTTAAGTGGCATGTTAGCGCCGGTCTTAGTGTCTATCGCCTTTGCTTACTTACTAGAGTGGCCAGTGTCACGTTTATGTCGCGTTGGGATGGGGCGTTCGCTGAGTACTACATTGGTTGTACTGGGCTTTATGGGGATCTTAATACTGGTTTTGATGTGGGTAGTGCCTTTGGCTTGGTATCAAGGCCGCAACCTATTGCGTGACTTACCGCAAATGATCGAGTTAGGCCGAACCTATCTTTTAGAGTTGCCAGAGTTACTCCCCGGTATGGTTCGAGAAGAACAAATTTTAATGATGATGAACAATGTTGATGAACGAGTCATGGCATTTGGTCGGGATATGTTGTCGCTGTCTTTTGGCTCTATTGTAGATATGGTAGCCCTGCTAATTTACTTAGTTTTAGTGCCAGTGATGGTCTTTTTCATGTTAAAGGATAAGCAGCAACTGACTAGCGGTCTTGTGCAATTCTTACCCACTGAACGCCAGCTTATCTCTCAGGTTTGGCATGAAATGAATGTGCAAATCATGAATTATATCCGCGGTAAAATGCTGGAAATCCTTATTGTGGGTGTGGTTAGTTATGTGGTGTTTTCATTATTCGGTCTTAATTATGCGTTGTTATTGGGCATCTTAGTTGGGTTATCAGTACTAATTCCTTATATTGGCGCCGCTGTTGTCACTTTACCGGTGGCTTTAGTTGGCTTGTTTCAGTGGGGATTTTCAGCAGAGCTTGGTTACCTCATGCTGGCTTATGGCATTATTCAGGCTCTAGATGGCAACGTGTTAGTGCCGTTGTTATTCTCTGAAGTGGTCGATCTCAATCCGGTGTATATCATAATTGCGGTATTGTTCTTTGGCGGCCTGTTTGGTTTCTGGGGTATTTTCTTTGCGATACCTTTGGCTTCCTTGGTCAAAGCCACTGCGAGTGCCTGGTCTGCTCGTTTGTATGCAGCAAACCAGGTTGAACCGCGAACTTAATTGCTACCAAAGGTAGTTCAAGCTCAGGCCTGCACTCAGTTGACGGCCTGGTGCTGGCTCCAGCGATCTGCGATTAGCTTGATTAACCACAACTGCACCAACATTGTTTCGGTCAGCTACATTATCTAACCTTAGCCAATAATTAAGTTGTAACCCATTCACTTGCTGTTTAGCCGATACTGCTGCGGCAAAACTGATTGCTGAAGGGGCAAACTCGTTATTGTTATCGGTAGTTGCAATACGCCCTCGATAAAGCGTTTGCCACTCAAGATATAGAGGTAAACTTAAACGTGGCTGAAATGTCAGTTGCCAATACGCATCTGTTTTTGCTACACCTGGTAAGCGATTACCTGCAAGTTCTGCCGACTGAAAGCGAGCATCTAGTAAGGTCAAGCTCAGCGTATGGCTAAACTGCGGGTTTAGCTGCTGAGCCAAGAACAACTCAAAACCCTCGCGTGCAGTGTTACCGGCATTACGAAAGCTGGTACGACCATTATTGCTGCTGGCGACCAATAGCTCATCATTACTTCGAATACTGAACACGCTTAAACTTGCTGTCAGGGCAGGGACTTGGTATTTTAAACCTGTTTCCCATTGCCGGTTTTGGCTAGCGCTAAGATCGAGATTTAACCCAGTACCTTCAGTTTTATAGGCTAATTCGGCAAGTGTCGGTGCTTCAAAGCCCAGTCCAGAGCTAATAAACCAAGACCAGTTTGCCGCAAATTGATAATTTAAGCCAAGCGCTGCAGCATGTTGATAGAAGTTTTTACTTCCACTATCGTCAGGATTACCGTCTCGAATAAAGTTATCATTGATTTGATAATGTAATTCGCTGTAACGCAGGCCGCCATCAAGGGTTAATTTTGCTGTGGGCTGAAAATTAAAACGCCAATAAAGATCACGGTTTTCCGCTTTATTGATTTCGTCACGGCGCAAATCGCCACGCTGCCCAAACAAATTAACATAACCCTGACGCTGGTCCTCGCTTTGTACCCAAGCGCCCCCTATTACCGTACTAAGCTGATCAGTGAGCTGCCACTGCCGGTGGGTGTTGATGCCAAGGAAGTCACGCTCAAGCGCAATGTCGCCGCCAGCAGAGGTTATCGCTTCCCCAGTAAAGGCTAGACGCTGCATAACCTCACGTTGTCCTTGCCAAACCGCAAGTTGCCAAGGTGCAACACCGCTATGTTGTAAGGTGGCACTTAACTGGCGTTGTGCAGTAGTTTTAGTGGTATCAAAGCGCTCTGCTTGGGCAGCTGTTTGGTTTGGATCGGTTTGCCACTGCGCCAGCGTTAGGCTTAACGGATCTTGCAAACGAGGATCGTCAGACCAATCGAGTTTTAGTTTCAGTGTAAGCTGATCCGATAACAGTTGTTGCCAGCCTGCTTGTATTTGCTGCTTTCTAGCCGCGCCATGAGCGCGAAAGCCTTCAGTTTCGAAATGCTTAGCTGCCAGTTGCCAGCTATGCTGCTCATGTTGCTGATTAAGTCTAAGCTGATACTGTTGTTGAATATCACTCACTGCAAGGCTACCGCCTACACTGTCAGGCTCTTGCTCTCGAGTACTGAGGCTAATCACACCTCCAGCACCATTACCATAAAGCACTGCCAGCGGCCCACTTAGCACTTCAATCTGGCTGACACTGTCTAGCAGAATACTAGACAGTTGGCCTTGGCCATCAGGGGCGCTGATCGGAATACCATCTTGCTGTAAAAAAATACCCCTGACACCAAAGGCACTGCGGCTGCCAAAACCGCGGATACTTAAACGAGTATCTTGGGCAAAGTTAGCACGGCTGTCTACTTGCAAGCCCGGAATGCCCCTTAACATTTGACCGCTGTCAATCAGTAAGGTTGCGTTAGGGAGCTGTCTGATGCTGGCGCTAGCTGCCGTATTGAGCCAATTTTGCTGTTGTTGGTTAGCGGTGACAACAATAACCTCAACCTCTGAATCTACAGCAGCCTGTTGCGCCGTGGCATTGGCAGTCAATACTACGCTGACTGCTGAAAGCGGATAAAGCCATTTATTCATCTTAGTTCGCCGCTTTGAGGCGTAAAATTTGCCCATCAGCTTGGTCGGTTAGCAGATATACTGCGCCATCAGGTCCTTGGCGCACATCTCTAATACGTTGGCCGATCATAATTCGCTCTTCATGGCGAATGTTATCACCTTCTAGCTCCATTCTGACTAATTGTCCAAAACGCAGCGACCCCACTAACAGGCTATTGTTCCAGCCAGGAATCGCGTCGTCTAAGTAAAATGTCATACCACTGGGGGCTATAGAGGGAGTCCATTTATGTAAAGGTTGTTCCATACCGTCCTTTTCGGTTTGGCCGATTTTACCGCCGCCATATTCTTCACCGTAGGTAATCACTGGCCAACCATAGTTAAGGGTGGCACGGGTAATATTAATTTCATCACCACCTTGCGGGCCATGCTCATGCGTCCAGAGTTCGCCACTGGTTGGGTGTAAAGTTGCGCCTTGGATATTACGATGGCCGTAGGACCAGATGTCATCTAATACTGCGGGATCTTGCCGATAAGGGTTATCTTGCGGAATACTACCATCCAAATACAGCCGAATGACTTTACCATGATGATTATCCAACGTTTGGGCATCATCACGACGCTGACCGCGATCGCCTAAAGTGATAAACAGATACTTATTATCTTGAATCACCAAGCGGCCACCAAAGTGATGGCGACTACTAAATTTGGGGTTGGCACTGAAAATTACTTGAATATTGTCTAACTTATCACCGTTCAGTGTTGCCAGCGCGACTGCTGTGCTGCTGCCGTTTTCGCCAGGTTCATTATAACTAAGATATATTTGCTTATTTTCGGCAAAGTTGGGGTGAAGTAGTACATCAAATAAACCGCCTTGACCATTGACGACGATCTCGGGTAAGCCTTGAAGTGGTGCGCTGAGCGTGCCATCAGTATTCACATAACGCAGTTTACCCGCGCGTTCCGTCACCAGCATTCTACCGTCGGGTAAAAACGCCAACCCCCAAGGATGTTCTAATCCTTTTGTCACTTGCTCTAGGGTTAAACTGGCTTTCTCGCTGTTGATTGTTTGTGCATAGAGGGCGCTGGTAAATAGTAAGCTGGCACTTAGCAAAGACACTGTAAAAGCGTTTTTCATAAAATTACTCCTGCGGTAGTAACCTGTACTGACTAATGGAAGTAGGGTGGGGAAAGATGCTAACAGTTAGAAAATCGTTATTGCAGACGTTTTGGTTCAAACGCCTGCAATACAAGGTGAATTTCAACTGTTTAAAAAATCTAGTACAACTTGATGATGGTCTTTTGTTTTAAAAGTATCAAAAACTTTGGCAATAGTACCGTCTTGGTTAATTAAGAAACTGAGCCGATGAATACCGTCGTATTCTTTACCCATAAACTTTTTTAGACCCCACACGCCAAAGGCTTCAGCGACTTTATGGTCCTCATCGGACAGGAGCGTGAAATTAAGTTGATCACGTTCGGCAAATTTGGCTAGCCGTTTTGAACTATCAGTGCTGATGCCCATAACATGGACATTTTTAGCAGCAAACTCGGCATGGGTATCGCGTAAACCACAAGCTTGCACGGTACAGCCTGGTGTCATCGCTTTGGGATAGAAATACACCAAAACGCGCTGCTTAGCCAGATACTCGCTGAGTTGAACGGGTTTTTGATGTTGGTCGGTTAACGTAAAATCAGGTGCTTGCTGACCCGCTACTAGTGTATTCATGTTTGTTCCTTAAATTTGCGCTTGGAAGCGTCCTTGAAGACCAAGTTGATGCATCAAGGTATGTAACTCAGATTCAATATCATTTGCGTTAATGCCCTCGGGTAACTCTAGCGTCATCTGGGTATGCATTTTTACCCCGTCTAGCTGCTGACTAGTTTCTGATTGCAAAGAGCCGATATAAATATTGTGACTTGCCAGTAGTCCGGTAATAGCACCAAGGGTACCGACTTTATCAGGACCCGAGTAATCCAAAACATAATGCGCGACAACTTGTGTCCGAGGTTGTGCACTGGTACGTTTACTCATGGTGGTTAGATCAAGTTCTAAACCCAGCGCAGGGAGTAAATACTCAATACGGCTAATAGCAGGTAAATCTCCAGCAAGTAACATAATAAACGTAAATTCACTGCCAAAAATAGCCATCCGGCTATCGATGATATTACAGTTACATTCAGTGACTAACCTGGCAAGTTTACTCACTATACCAGTGCGATCAGGCCCAATAGCGGTGACGACAAGTTGTTGGGGCATGGTGGTCCTTATTGTTGGTTAAAGGCCGCAAAATAATAAGTTGGCGGCAGTTTAACATACAAAATTTGATTGTCATCTGGACAGCTGCAGCATAATCAGCGGCAAAGCGTTCTTGTGTTTAACCTCGGCTGTCTTTAACATAGGCATCCTTAACGTGAATCTGTGGAGCCGTAGTAACATGTTCAGAGGGAGTATCGTTGCCCTGGTGACCCCCATGACCGCCGATGGTCAGGTCGATTTTGCGAGTTTGCAACAGTTAGTCGCCTTTCATTTAGCCGAAGGTAGCGACGGTTTAGTCATTATGGGCACGACGGGCGAAGCCGCCACCCTGACCCTGACAGAACAGCACGCTGTTATTAAGGCTGTCTGTGAGCAAGTTGCGGGTAAAATACCTGTTATCGCCGGTAATGGCGCTATGGCAACCAGCGAGGCGATTGCCAAAACAGCATATTTTGCTGATTTGCCTATTGCGGGATATTTAACTGTCACGCCTTATTACAACAAACCAACACAAAAAGGCATGTTGGCGCATTTTACCGCCGTTGCTGCGGCTACAGATAAACCTGTCTTGTTGTATAATGTTCCCGGTAGAACGGGCGTTGATTTACTTCCTGCTACCGTAGCCGCTCTGGCTCGAGTACCCAATATTGTTGGGATTAAAGAGGCTACTGGTTCATTAGCGCGTCTGACTGATTTGCAGGCGTTATGCCCCGCGGATTTCATGTTATTGAGTGGCGATGATGCTAGTTTTGCTGAGTTTTTGTTAGCGGGGGGGCATGGCGTAATTTCGGTTACCGCGAATGTCGCACCCGCAACGATGGCTGCAATCTGTCAGGCTGCAGCAAACCACGATAACACTAAGGTCCGTCACTTAGATCAATCCTTACAAGCGTTACATCGCGATTTATTTATCGAATCGAATCCCATTCCAACAAAGTGGGCATTATGGCGAATGGGACTTATGCAATCCGATTTCTTGCGTTTACCGCTAACGCAAATGGAACCAATTCATCAGCCTATAATCGAACAGGCATTACAACAAGCCGGAATTCAATACCAGGACCGGAACTGAAAAGCAGGAGTAGTATAGGTGCAAAAGTGGGCCCAAGGTTGTGTAGCTGTCAGTGTGCTGTTAAGCGGCTGTGCAGTATTTGAAAAAACGCCAGCAAATAATAACGAAATCAGTCAAATTGAGCTGCGTATTCCAGCAGGCATGGCGGTACCAAACCAGCCTGCCGCTTATGATATTCCTCCCGTATCGGCCGCCACGCTAAGTGCCAGTGTTGGCGCGGATAACCGTTCACCTACACTCATACTTGCCACGGCTACCAGTAGCCGCATGGAGGAAGATGAAAAACTGGCCAGAGTTTGGTTTGAACGTAATGATTTTACAGGCGACATCAAGCCTTTTATTCAGACACAGTTGCAGCAATTTTTTTCTGCAAAAAATGTCGCCTTAACCCCAGTAGATGATACGGGTTTACGTTATGAGACTGGCTGGATCAGCCGCAGCCGTAGTTCAGGCTTTTGGTTTTGGGAATCAGAACAGCAAGTAGAGCAGATGCGTTACAGTATCGTGCTTGAGCCAAGACAGCATGGTCGCAGTTTAAGTATGACGGTGAGTTTGTTAGAACATGAATATTTTGTGCCTGATGCGCAATTGAATGCAATTGATATCAAAACGCATGAAGTTAATCTACTTAATGGTGTTATTAACAAGGTATCGATTGCTGAAGTTTTAGTTGCCCGTGAACAACGAGCACAAGCAGCAGAAGTAAACTTAGGACTTGGTGTGGATTTGCAGGGTAACCCTGCACTAATCAGCAGTCAATCCGCTGATATTACCTGGTCACAACTTGAGTTATTGTTTGAAGAGTTACATTTAACTGTTACTGACTTTGATCGTTCAGCGTTTACGTATTTTGTAAATTACCAAAAACCTGAGCGCGGCTTTTGGCGAACAATTACATTCCGTGATGCACCAGTTTCATTACCTTTAGTAGATGGTGATTACCAAATCGTCTTGTCTCGTTTAAGCAATAATAAAACGGCAATTCTATGGTTGAACAAAGAAGGTCAGCCATTATCTGCAGCGGAAGTTAATGCGATTTATGAGCCAATTGTTGCGGCTATCCGCGCAACGGGCGCTGAGTTATAATCTGCTGTAAAAAGTCATTTGCGATCAGGCCAAAGCCCATTATACTTTGCGCCTGATTTAGTGCCTGCCGTTCGGAGTGGAAAATGGTCCAAAAGACAACTGAGCTGTACCGTGGAAAAGCCAAAACTGTGTATAACACGACTGATGAAAATTTATTAGTGTTACACTTTCGTAATGATACCTCTGCTTTTGATGGCGAGCGTATTGAACAGCTTGATCGCAAAGGCATGATCAATAATAAATTTAACTTTTTTATTATGCAAAAGCTGGAACAAGCTGGGATTCCCACGCAGGTTCAGCAGCTATTAAGCCATGATGAGGTATTAGTTAAAAAGTTGCAGATGATTCCGGTGGAGTGCGTGATTCGTAATTACGCTGCAGGTTCATTAGTGCGGCGTTTAGGGGTAACTGAAGGTACTGCTTTAACACCTGCAACCTTTGAATTATTTTTAAAAAATGATGCCTTACATGACCCTATGGTTAATGAGTCCTTGGCGGTGTCCTTTGGCTGGGCAACCTCAGCGCAGTTAGCAGAAATGAAGCAGCTAACATATCGTGCAAATGAAGTATTGAGTGCGCTCTTTGCCGATGCGGGCATGTTGTTGGTTGACTTTAAACTGGAATTCGGTTTGTTCAATGGTCAGGTAGTGTTAGGTGATGAATTCTCTCCTGATGGTTGCCGACTGTGGGATAAAGAAACACGCAAGAAAATGGACAAAGACCGCTTTCGCCAAGGTTTAGGCGGCGTTGTTGAAGCTTATGAAGAAGTTGCGCAACGTCTAGGTGTCGATCTCAGCTAAGTTTCTCAACAGTACTAATAGGTGAAAAACCTGAGTCTGTTCGATAAAGCCACCCGCGGGTGGCTTTATGTTTGTCATCACCAGCAAGGTAAATTAATAAAAGGCAGGAAAGAATATGGCATTGCAAGCCTGGCATGAAGTTATCAAGAAGATGCGTCTGATCGTATTATTCGTTGCCGCATTACTACCATGTGGTGTATTTCATGCGATGGCGAGTCCTGCACTATACCAAGCTGAGGTGAATGCCGAACAAACACAACAACAATGGCAAAGAGAAGCGCTACAGCAAGTATTGATCAGAGTAACTGGTCAGCCTGATATTATGCAACGCCCCGAATTGCGCACTGAGCTTAACAACGCTGCCAGTTATGTGAAGCAGTTTGAAGCTGTAAGAACAGAGCAAGGTAATAATGTACGGGTGCTGCTTGATGCTGTGCGTATCCAGCAGGTGTTACGTCAGTTACAAATTCCTATTTGGGGTGGGCAGCGACCTGAGTTACTGTTTTGGATGGTTCAACAACAAGGCACAGAAAGACAATTTGTTCGTCAAGCGGATAGTATCTTGCTACAGAGTTTGGAAACGGCGTTGCAGCAACAAGGGTTACCTTATACCTTGCCACTTTACGATCTGGATGATTTAGTCAATTTAACCGAAAATGATGTCTGGGGCGGCTTTTGGCCGCAAATTGAACAAGCGAGTAGTCGTTATAATGTCCAGCAAGTCGTAGTTCTCCTTATTGAAGAAATGATTAGCGCAGAGCCCGAGGTTGTTCAGTCATGGCGTCTTACAGCCTTAAGGCAACACAATGGCCTGCTGCTACGGGATGAATTAACCGCGCCTGATGAACAGACGCTAATGCAGCATTATAGTGAGATACTGAGCCAGCAGTTAACACAGCAGTATGCCATTTTGTTAACGCCTGAGGTAATAGAGCAAAGCGTTTTACAAATTAATGGCCTTACGCAGTTAACAGATATTGTGCAATTGGAGCGTCGCTTGAGTGAACTACTTGGGGTGAGTCGGGTTATGATTTTAAGCCACTCTGCTGAAAAAACTTTATTTGCATTAAATCTACAAATGACTGCTGAGCAACTTTTACAAAGTCTAGTATTTGAACCTAACTTGCAACTACGTGCTCAGGCACAGTCTTGGCCTACAGATTTACCCTCAGCAGTCGAAGCACAACCTGTGCTAGCCGAGTTTGATTACATCAGGCCCTAGATGCAACCATTACAATATACCTTGGCAGTCACACTGCCAGAAGATGAAACCCTTGATAGCTTTTATGCTGCAGAGCACAGTGCAGCAGTGAGCTTTTTAAAGCAGTACCTGCTTAAACCTTATGGTCAAGCGCCCATCTATCTGTTTGGTGCCAGTGGCAGTGGTAAATCGCACTTGTTATATGCAGCTTGTGTGCAAGCCCAAGAGCAGGGACTAACCAGTCAGCTTCTGGCACTACAGGACTGTGAACAATTAAGTCCAAGAATTTTAGATAATCTAGAACAACTGGATTTGGTCTGTTTAGACAATATTCATGCAGTGGCTGGGGATCTGGGATGGCAGGTAGCTTTGTTTGATCTTTATAATCGTTTGGTTGAGCAGGGGAAAGCCCTGATTATTGTCGGAAATCAAGCACCACAACAGTTAGGTATTACGCTACCCGATTTAGTTTCACGTTTACATGCGTGTACTAGTTTTCAGTTAAGGTTATTAAGTGATGAAGATAAACAGAAGCTGCTGCAACAAAAAGCCCGGTTGCGAGGGATTGAATTGCCAGATGAAGCGGCGCGTTATTTATTAAATCATCATGACCGAGATATCAGAGCCTTAGTGGCTATCTTAGATCGATTAGATAAAGCATCCATCGTACATCAACGTAAACTAACCATCCCCTTTATCCGAGAAATTTTGCAAGAAACGTCATAAGTCGGCAGTTTATGGCTGAAAAATAGCGTTATCTCGATAAAAATCTGCGACTAAGCCTGCGGGCAGGTTAATTTCTGGTGTATTATTAGCAACTTTGAACCACCTTAAACTTGGTGACGTTGAGGAAAACAATGAACCTGTCAGCAATATTAAATGAAGCTTTGGCGGCGGTTGCTGCCGCTGGGGATATTCCTGCTCTGGAGGAGGTTCGCGTAACCTTTATGGGCAAAAAGGGCAGTATTACCGAATTGCTTAAATCATTAGGCGGTATGGATCCGGAACAACGTAAAATAGCCGGCCAGCAAATTAATGATTTAAAACAGCAAGTGCAAGATGCGTTAAATGAAAAGCGTGACGCTCTGCAAACAGCGCAATTAGCGGAAAAATTGTCACAAGAACGCATTGATGTCACCTTGCCGGGCCGTGGTCTGGAAGTGGGTGGCTTGCATCCAGTGAGTCGAACCATTGCACGGATTGAAAGTTTCTTTGCTGAATTGGGCTTTGAAACTAAGCAAGGCCCAGAAATCGAAGATGATTTTCATAACTTTGATGCATTGAATATTCCTGAGCACCATCCTGCTCGGGCTGATCATGATACCTTTTATTTTAATCCGAAACTGATGTTACGCACTCAGACCTCGGGTGTGCAAATCCGTACTATGGAGCAACAACAGCCACCACTGCGGATTATTTCGCCGGGTCGGGTGTATCGTAACGATTATGATCAAACGCATACGCCGATGTTCCATCAGGTTGAAGGCTTGATGGTTGATAAAAATGTTAGCTTTACGGAGCTAAAAGGCATCCTGCACGACTTTTTACATAACTTCTTTGAGGAAGATCTACAGATCCGTTTTCGGCCGTCATTTTTCCCCTTTACTGAGCCCTCGGCCGAGGTGGATGTGATGGGTAAAAATGGTAAATGGTTAGAAGTACTGGGCTGCGGCATGGTACATCCTAACGTCCTACGCTCGGTAGGCATCGATCCTGAAGTCTACAGTGGTTTTGCCTTTGGTATGGGCGTAGAGCGTTTAACGATGTTGCGTTATGGCGTAACCGATTTGCGCTCGTTCTTTGAAAATGATGTGCGCTTCTTAAAGCAGTTCAGATAAGCGGAGTATTAAGATATGAAATTTAGCGAATCCTGGTTACGTGAATGGGTTAACCCAGCGCTGGATACTCAGACCTTATCTGAACAGTTATCCATGGCCGGTTTGGAAGTTGATGGTATTGAGGCGGTTGCCGGTCAGTTTCACGGTGTTGTTGTGGGTGAAGTGGTCGCTTGTGGCCCGCATCCAGATGCCGATAAATTACAAGTCACCAAGGTGAATGTTGGTGGCCCAGAGTTGTTAGATATTGTGTGTGGTGCAAAAAACTGTCGTTTGGGTTTAAAAGTTGCCGTAGCGACAGTGGGCGCAGTATTACCTGGGAATTTTGAGATTAAAAAAGCCAAGTTACGGGGTCAACCTTCGCATGGCATGCTGTGCTCCTTTTCAGAGCTTGGTATGGCTGATGATTCTGACGGTATTCTTGAGTTGCCGGCAGATGCACCGGTCGGTAAAGATTTACGCCAGTACTTAACCTTGGATGATGTGACGATTGAAGTCGATTTGACGCCCAACCGTGCTGACTGTCTAGGTATCAAAGGTTTAGCGCGTGAAGTGGGTGTGCTTAACAAATTGAGCGTGTGTGAACCCGTTATTGACGCAGTCGTGCCAGCTATTGATGAGCAAAAAGCCATAGTATTACAAGCGCCTGCAGCTTGCCCTCGTTATTTAGGTCGGGTGATTCGTAATGTCAATGTTAAAGCCGCTAGCCCGCTTTGGTTAACTGAGAAGCTGCGCCGTTCAGGTGTCCGCAGCATTGATGCGATTGTCGATGTCACTAACTTTGTGTTACTTGAGTTAGGGCATCCAATGCATGCTTTCGACTTAGCAAAAATTACTGGGGATATCCAAGTTCGGATGGCTACAGCAGATGAAAAGTTGGTGTTGTTAGATGGCAATGAAGTTAGCCTGCAAGATAATACCTTAGTCATTGCTGATGCAGAAAAGGCCTTAGCCATGGCCGGCATTTTTGGTGGTTTGCACAGTGGTGTGACCGCTGAAACTACGGATATCTTCTTAGAAAGTGCTTTTTTTGCGCCATTAGCCATTGCCGGTAAAGCAAGGCAGTATGGTTTGCATACCGATGCTTCGCATCGTTATGAGCGTGGTGTTGATCCTGAATTACAGCGCAGTGCGATGGAGCGGGCCACGGCTTTGTTATTGCAGATTGTGGGCGGGGAAGCTGGGCCAGTGGTAGAAGCGGTTGCTGCTGAGCATTTACCGCAGAAAGCCACTATTAGCCTAACTGAACAAAAGTTAAGTCGGATTTTAGGCCATGCCATCGCAAAATCAGAAGTAACCGATATTTTAAGTCGTTTAGGCTTACAGGTTACAGAAATTGATGCTGGCTGGCAGGTCAGTGTTCCAGGTTACCGTTTTGATATCAGTATTGCTGAAGACTTGATTGAAGAAGTTGCCCGAGTTTACGGTTATAACAACATTCCCAATGTTGCGCCTACCGCTGCGTTGAAGATGCGTACTTTTAAAGAAGCGAGTCTCAGCGTGCCGCAAATGCGTCAGGTACTGGTTGACCGTGGTTATCAAGAAGCCATTACCTATAGCTTTGTTGATCCTAAAGTGCAACAAACCTTATTTGCTGGTCAGGAGGCTTTAGTCTTACCAAATCCGATTTCTGCTGATATGTCAGCCATGCGGCTGAATTTATGGCCTGGGTTATTACAGGCAGTACAGTACAACCAAAGTCGACAGCAAAATCGTTTACGCTTATTTGAGTATGGTCTAAAGTTTATTCCAGATGCGAATGCAGAAGGTGGTGTACGTCAGGTGCCGGTGATTGGTGGTGTCATTATTGGTTCATTGGCAAATGAGCACTGGAGCATTGCTGAGCGTCAGGTTGATTTTTTTGATATGAAAGCTGATGTTGAAGCCTTGCTTGCTTTAGTTTCTCATCCGCAAGCGATACGTTTTACCGCAGCAGAACATTGTGCTTTACACCCTGGCCAAACGGCTGCAGTCTATGTGAATGATCAGCTTGCTGGTTATTTAGGCGCCTTACATCCCGAAGCAGAGCGCAAATTGGGAATTAAAGGTAAAGCCTATCTGTTTGAATTGGAATTAGCGGCTCTGGGCGAACGGTTAATTGTTGAAGCACAAGAGTTATCAAAATATCAGGCGAATCGCAGAGATTTAGCAATAGTGGTTAAATCAGATGTGCAATTTGCTGATATTGTTGCTAGTATTAAAAAAGTTGGCGCAAATCAGTTAGTTGACCTAAAATTGTTTGATGTCTACACTGGCCAAGGTGTAGCAGAAGGCTATAAGTCGTTAGCAATTGCTCTGACTTTACAAGACAAGGCGCGCACGCTTGAGGATAAAGATATCCAACTTGTTGTAAATCAAGTTGTTAGTGTGCTTAAAGATGATTTCGACGCAACGTTGAGGGATTAGAAGATGGCGCTTACCAAAGCTGATTTAGCAGAACGTTTGTTTACCAAATTTGGGCTGAGTAAACGTGATGCCAAGCTAATTGTTGAAGCTTTTTTTGAAGAGATCCGTGCTGCTCTGGAGTCAGGTGAGCAGGTTAAGTTGTCTGGCTTTGGTAATTTTGATTTACGAACCAAAAACGAGCGGCCAGGACGTAACCCGAAAACCGGAGAAGATATTCCTATCTCTGCGCGTTGTGTTGTCACTTTCCGCCCAGGACAAAAGTTAAAGTCGCGGGTTGAGGCAGGTACCAGTCAATAAGCGTAGCGTTATTGCCGATCGCAAGCAAAGATATCGCTAAAAAACGGTAGTTAATGTTAACTACCGTTTTTTTTCGCCTTTAAAAAGATGATCCGAATGAATGGTTAAACTGTAAAGAATTAAGTTCACTACAGGGCAGAATTTATGGCAGTAAAGATTGGTATTAGCGCTTGTGTTTTAGGCGAAAACGTAAGATTTGATGGTGGGCATAAAGCCTCTACTTTTTGTACACAACAATTAAAACCCTTGGTTCAGTATGTTGCAGTTTGTCCAGAGCAAGCCATTGGTATGGGCACACCGCGGCCGGCTATTCGGTTACAACGTACTGCGGATCAGCAAATAAGATTAGTGCAAACGCGTGATAATAGTCTGGATTATACCTCGCAGATGCTTGAATTTACCCACGGTATTATGCCGCGCTTTGCCGAGTTAAGCGGTTATATTGTCTGTGCTAAATCACCTACCTGCGGAATGGAACGCGTAAAACTCTATGCAGAGGATGGAACTGCGTTAGGCAAAATGGCTATCGGTATGTACACCCGTGAGTTAATGCAAAGCTATCCTTGGCTACCCATAGAAGAAGATGGCCGTTTGCTCGATCCGGCGTTAAAAGAAAACTTTGTCAGTCGGGTATTTGCTTGTTATGACTATCAGCAGACGATGCGTGATGGTTTTACTATCGGTAAATTGGTTGCTTTCCATAGTCGCTACAAGTTTTTAGTGCTTGCGCATTCCCCTGTTGCTTATCGGCAATTAGGCAAGTTGGTGGCTGAAGCAAAATTGTTTACGCCGGCTGAGCTGCAACTGCGTTATTTAACCGAGCTGATGCAAGCGATGCGGCAGATAGCCACGCGCAAACAGCATGCTAATGTGTTACAGCACTTGCAAGGTTTCTTTAAGAAGCTGATGGATAATGCCGCCCGCCAAGAACTCACCGCCTTGATTGAGCGTTACCGCTTGGGGAGAGTACCTTTATTAGCACCAGTGACTTTACTGCAGCATTATTTGCGTTTATTCCCTAATCAGTATCTGCAGCAGCAGGTCTATTTTAATCCTTACCCTGAACAATTAGGACTGCGCGCATAATGTTGAACAAAGCGATTCATTTAGTCTGGTTACGACATGATTTACGCTATCACGATAATCAGGCCCTGTTTGCTGCTAGCCAAGCAGCACAAGCCGATAATGGTATGGTGTTAGCGCTTTTTATTGCGACACCACGCAGTTGGCAGCAGCATGCTATGGCAGAGATCCGTCAAGATCTGATCAGGCGGCGTGTGCAGGTTTTGGCCAGCGAGTTGGCTGAATTGAATATTCCGCTGCTGGCAGTTGAAGGCACTGATTATGCTAGTTGCTATGATGCAGTTATTTCACGTTTATTGCCGCTGGGAGTGGTTGCACTTTACGCGCAACGGGAATATGAAGTTCGTGAGGTTAAGCGAGATGAACTGGTTGCCAGCAAGTTGCTTGAGCAGCAAATTCCTAGTTTTTGGTTTGATCGCCTTTGTGTGATGCCGCCAGGGAGCGTTCTGACGCAACAAGGCGATATCTACAAAGTTTTTACGCCATTTAAGCGTAACTGGCTTGCTAAATTGGCCATGCAAGGCGTTGAGTGTTTTGCTAAGCCGGCCAAGCAGGCGGCAGAAGCGTTGTCATTACCTGAATTTCCCGCATTGCTTACGGGCGATAACAGTTCCATGGCTTGGCCAGTAACGGAACTGGAAGTCCTAAATCGGATGCGGACATTCTGCCAACAGAAAGTACAGGATTATGCTACCGCCCGAGATTTCCCTGCGATTGATGGAACTTCGTCTTTGTCTGCGTATTTGGCGATTGGTGTGCTATCTGCACAACAATGTGTGTCAAGGTTACAGCATGAAGCAGCGCAGCAGCTGGAGCAGGAAAAAAGCGGGGCCTCAATTTGGCTATCAGAGCTGATCTGGCGCGATTTTTACAAACATATTTTGGTGGCTTTTCCCAAGCTGATTAAACACCAAGCCTTTCAAACAGAAACAGATCATATACCGTGGCCTAACAACCCAGCTTTATTTCATGCTTGGTGCCAAGGTGAAACGGGCTATCCTATTGTTGATGCGGCTATGCGCCAACTTAATACAACGGGTTGGATGCATAACCGCTTACGGATGATCACCGCCAGTTTTTTGGTTAAAGACTTACATATCGATTGGCGTTGGGGTGAGCGCTATTTTATGTCCAAACTAATTGATGGCGACTTTGCCGCTAATAATGGGGGCTGGCAATGGGCGGCCTCGACCGGAACCGATGCTGCGCCTTACTTTCGGATTTTTAACCCGGTGACGCAGAGTGAGCGTTTTGATCCCGAGGGAGAGTTTATTCGCCATTATTTACCCATGCTGAGTCATAAAACGGCAAAAGACATTCACTGGCCCCATAAAGTGGTCACGCCGAAAGGTTACTTCCGGCCAGTAGTTGACCATAATGAGGCTCGTAAGCTGACCTTGGCCTTATTTTCTGCCGTAAAAGGCAAGGAGTCATGAATGATTCTAGATACACGTTTACAAGCATTTTTGGATTATTTTAATCAGTTATCCAACCAAAATTTAGTAACAACTCAAACGATTTATCATCCTAGAGTGCTCTTTATTGATCCTGTTCATCAAATTGAGGGGCGTGATACGTTAATCTGTTATTTGGAACATGGTTATCAACGACTTAACTACGCTAAATTTACCGCTGAACAGGGTGTTGTTAATGCCGATGCAGGCTTTTTAAGCTGGGAAATGTGTTTCAGTCATCCGGCAATTGCTAAAGGTAAAGTCATTACAGTGAAGGGATGTTCAGCTTTGCGGTGGCAAGATAATCTGATTATCTATCATCGCGATTACTATGATTTAACGGAAATGGTTTACCAACATATCCCGGTATTAAGCTGGTTAACCGGTAAAGTTAAGCAAAAGATGGCTGATAAATAATAAAGCGCGACATTAGAAAGAAATAATTAAGGAATTTTATGCGTATTGCAGTGATTGGTGGTGGCATCTCCGGCATGTTAAGTTGGTATTTGTTACAAAGAGAGCATGATGTCACACTATTGGAGGCCAATGATTATTTAGGTGGGCATACTGCTACGGTAGATGTAGAGGTTGCCGGGCAAAAATATGCCATTGATACTGGTTTTATCGTTTTTAACAATTGGACCTATCCTATTTTTAATAAGTTTATTGCTGAGTTAGGTGTTGCATCGCTACCAACAGAAATGAGCTTCTCGGTTAAAAATACCCAAAACAACTTAGAGTACAACGGTAATACCTTCGCCAGTTTGTTTGCGCAAAAACGTAATATTTTTCGGCCATCCTTCTGGCGTATGCTGCTAGAAATTACCCGTTTTAATAAATTAGGCAAACAATTGGTTGCTGCAGATCATGCCGATTTAGATCTAGAACTCGGTGCTTTTTTAGATAAGCATGGTTTTGGTAGCGGCATCCGTGACAATTATCTGTTACCAATGGGTGCGGCTATCTGGTCTGCGGGCTTAACCGATATGCCTAAGTTTCCGGTACGCTTCTTCCTACGATTTTTTAACAACCATGGTTTGCTGAATATCAATGACCGGCCGCAGTGGTCAGTGATCAAAGGGGGGTCCAGAAGCTATGTCGAAGCCCTGTTAGCCAAAGTCGGTCGAGAGAAGCTGCGACTTAAGCAAAACATTACGGGGGTATCTCGTCAAGCTGACGGCGTAACCGTGCATTACGCAGATGGTCAAAAAGAGCAGTTTGATAAGGTAGTCTTTGCTTGTCATAGTGATCAAGCGTTAGCGCTGTTGCAAGATCCTTCGGCTGCCGAATCCGCCATTCTGGGTGGTATTGCTTATCAACAAAATGAGGTGGTATTGCACACCGATACGCGTTTACTGCCTGTGCGACAGGCCGCTTGGGCATCTTGGAATTACAACCTTGATAACCAGCACAGTGATCGTTCAACCTTAACTTACAATATGAATATTTTGCAGCGTTTGACCGCACCAGTAACCTTTTGTGTTACGTTAAACAATACTGCCAATATTGCTAAGGAGCAGATTTTGGGCGTTTATCACTATGCGCATCCCGTCTATAACCCCATGACAATCGCCTGTCAGCAACGCCGGGCTGAAATTAATGGTCAGCAGCACAGCTATTTCTGCGGCGCCTATTGGTATAACGGTTTTCATGAGGATGGAGCCCGCAGTGCGGTGGATGTAGCAGCAATGCTCGGAGTCAATTACTAATGCAAAGTGGACATGCTGTGTATTGTGGTCGGGTAGGGCATAAACGCTTTGCACCAAAAGTACATGGCTTTGACTATCCTTATAGTGGTTATTGGTTAGATTGCGATCAGCTAAATGCGGCCAGTCTGGATGCCGTTGGCATCCAATTCAACCGGTTTGGAGCGATCAGTTATCGGCGCAACGATTATTTAGCGGGTGTGCCTGATTTAGCACAGGCCGTGCGCGACAAAGTAAAGCAACTCGGTGGTGATAAAACCGTTGCTCGCGTGTTTTTGTTATCACCTTTAGCCAGCTGGGGCGTCTATTTTAGCCCGCTTAATTTATATTACTGCTATGCTGAAAATGGCGACTGTTGTTATCTGCTGGCGGAGGTCAGTAATACGCCTTGGAATGAACGTCATTATTATTTACAGCACTTAGATGAGCAAAACCCGCTGTACCAACATGACAAGGTATTTCATGTGTCACCTTTTAATCCGCTTGATATGCAGTATCGTTGGCAGATCCCAACACCAGCGGAGACTTTATTTTGCAGTATTACTAATGTTAAAGATGAACAGGCTGTATTCAGTGCTTGGTTTAAACTTCAACGTTTTAGCTTAACCAAAGCCGTGAGGCGGAAGATTTTGATCCGCCAGCCATGGCAAAGCGTACAGATATTTACACGAATTTATTGGCAAGCACTGAAGTTATTGATTAAACGTGTGCCTGTTTATGCCCATCCAAAGTCCAGGGGATCAGATGTATGAGTTTGACGCTTAGCGAAAAAGCGGTTTTTGATAATCTCGGTTGGTTTGACCGACTGTGTCGCAAATTTACCTTAAATTTTTTAAGTCAGTTACAGCACGGTGCTATTACCGTATCGGAAGCCGGTGTAGAGCAGCATTTTGGTGATGAACATGCCGATTTAAAAACCGTCATTACGGTGCTAGACCCAGCCTTTTATCAAAAGCTGGTGTTGGCAGGTTCTGTGGGCGGCGGTGAAGCCTATATTCATGGTTACTGGCGTTGTGACAACTTAACGGCACTGGTACAAATTTTTGCACGTAATTTGGCGGTATTAGATCAAATGGATTCTACCTGGGCGCGTCTCAGTCGACCTGTTTTGAAGCTATTAAACTACCGTAACCGTAACACCTTGTCGCAATCTAAACGCAATATTGCTGCACATTACGATTTGGGTAATGCTATGTATAAGCTGTTTTTAGATGAAAGCATGATGTACTCCAGTGCAGTCTATCCAGCTGTAGATGCTGATTTAGCCGCAGCTCAGCAATATAAATTACAGCAAATTTGTGAACGCTTGCAGTTAAAATCGTCTGACCATCTTATTGAAATTGGCACTGGCTGGGGCAGTATGGCTATTTATGCTGCGCAACATTATGGCTGTAAAGTAACGACAACGACGATTTCACAACAACAGTATGATTATGCCGCTCAGCGTATTAAAGAGCTCGGGTTAGAGCAGCAAATCACCTTATTGTTTAAAGACTATCGTGAGCTAGAAGGCACGTATGACAAGTTAGTCTCGATTGAAATGATCGAAGCGGTTGGCGATGACTTTTTAGATAACTATTTCGAGAAGTGCAGTAGCTTATTAAAACCCGATGGCATTATGGTGCTGCAAGCTATCACTATGGTGGACAATCGCTACCAGCAATATGTGCGAGAAGTGGATTTTATTAAACGCTATATTTTCCCAGGTGGTTGCTTACCGTCAATTAGTCGTATGGCCAATGCGGTTGCGGGTAAAACAGATTTAGTTATCCGTCAGGTGCAGGATATTGGTTTTGATTATGCACGTACCTTAAAAGACTGGTGTGATAATTTTATGGCGCAGCGCGATGCGGTGCATCAGCTTGGCTACGATGATAATTTTATTCGGTTATGGCATTTTTACCTGTGTTATTGCGAGGGCGGTTTTCGTGAGCGGGCGACAAGCGCGGTGCATGTTGTTTTAACCAAGCCACAAAATCGTAGTGCCTTTTAAGCCACTCGTGGTTAACGATAACGCCGGCAAATGCCGGCGTTATCGTTTGAAGAGGGTAACGTCTTTTGAGCTACTAGCTGGTTTGCTCTGGCACTAGAATTAGACCTTGTTCCGTAATAATGATTTTCTTATCTTTGTACAAAGCGCCAATGGCTTGCTTAAAGGCTTTTTTACTGGCACCAAAGGCTTCATAAATAAGTTCTGGTGAGCTTTTATCGGTAAGCGCTAATTTACCACCGTTTTGTCTTAGTTTATGCAGGACTTTATCCGTTAACTCTTGTGCTTGCTTATGCGTAGTACTGGCCAATCGTAAGTCAATTTTGCCGTCATCGCGTATTTTCACCACATACGCAGTGAGCTTGTCACCACGACGCAGAGGTCTAAAGACTTCATTTTTGTATAAAACACCCCAGTGTTGATGTTCAATCACCACCTTATATCCGAGCTCGGTTTGTTCACTGACGATAATGGCGACTTTATCGCCAACTTGGTGGGGTACGGGTGTTTTGTGGATGTGGCGGTCTAATTTAGTCGAGGCCACAATACGATTACTGATATCGACATAGCAGTAGACTAAATAATGTTGTCCTTCTTTTAGTGGGATTTGCTGTTCGCTAAAAGGGACTAACAAGTCCTTTTTTAACCCCCAGTTGAGGAAGGCACCCACTTTAGTAACGGCAACAACGGGTAGCATCGCCACCTGACCAGCCATTATTCTTGGACGCTCTGTGGTGGCAATAAGTTGATCTTCTGAATCAAGATATAAAAAAACACTGATGTCTTGACCAATTTGTAAATCGGCTGGTGCAACATTATTTGGTAGCAGTATCTCACCCCAGCTTAAACCGTCCAGATAAAAGCCAAACTTAACCTGCTTTTTAACGGTTAATGTATTTAGGGTACCCAGTGCTAGCATTGTTGCCTCATAATCAATTTATTCAAAGCCACTATTGTAGCGGTTTTTCACTAGTGATGTTGAGCTATTTGCTTAGAACTGGCTAGTCAGTCGCGCCTTTAAACAGCGCAGCCAAGCCGTTAAAGTTTGACAAAGCCTTTAGTAAACAAATTTAGTGCAGCTGATTTGCGTTGTTCAAAACGTTGCCAGACTTTTTCGTGAAAAAAGTAGCCCACTGTATTAACCGCGGGTTCAATGACTGCAACCAGTCCGCCCAGCACCAAGTCACCGGTAATTAAGTAAGTCACGCCAAAAGCGATGGTAAAATGCATAATGGCAAAAGTAATGGTTTTAGTCATGATAGTATTCCTGTTAAGCCGTTATAGTAATGATAGTGGTTCTTGTTATTTATTAAAGTGAATATAAAAGATTGCTGTAATCGATTAATTTGATTATTAATCGTTATGCCATGCGTTTGCGTATAAAGCCGGTGAATGCGCTAACGTTGGCGCGTTGTTAAGCTAAGTGACTGAGGAATAAACATGGATTGCCGTGAGTTTTTAGATATAAAACAATATGAGTTTTTAATGAATTATTTTATGCGTCGGCAGCGTGAAGTGGCATTGGCTGAGTTAGACGAGCCTTATAGCTATGATGGGTTCAGCCTCTATGATCAGCTGTTTCAGCAAATTGTGAAGGAAGCGGAAGTGGCTTATATCGAATGCTTTGGTGAGCCGGTGCCACCCATCGCTTTAACCAATCTCTTTCATTTAGCCGAATTGGAACTTGCAGGTAAGCGCCCTAAGTTAAAAACACCAAAGGCGCTACAATAGTATCGTGTCTATTATTCTTCCAGGCGTTTTAACGCGTCGATCAGTAGCGGCACATTGAGATTTTCATTTAAGGGCACTAGCGTGCCCGCGGACCAGACGCCATAGCTGCCGTCTTGTCTTAAGATCAGCATTTTATCTTTGCGGATACTGATAATATCTTGCTGGCTAAT
The DNA here is from genome assembly GCF_049390205.1 of Alishewanella sp. d11. Lineage (GTDB taxonomy): Bacteria > Pseudomonadota > Gammaproteobacteria > Enterobacterales > Alteromonadaceae > Alishewanella. Next base: position 3,094,593 of record NZ_CP186547.1, read on the forward strand.
GTTGAGTTTCGGTAGCGGACTGGGCGTAAGTAAATTATCACCCAACCAAGGCCCTTCACTTTCACATCCTGCGGCAGTAAGTAGCGTTGGCAGCCAATCAAGCTGTTGGCTATTAAACTGTTTTACTTGTGTTAATAGCGCTGGCCAACGGACATAAGCCGTTTGTGGTGATAACGGGAAACGGGTCTGCTCACTGTATAACGGTATTACGACAATATGCTCATAGGCCTGATAATGCGCCCAATGCTGTTCTGGCGACTCATCAAAGACAATCGCATAAGGCGTGTTGGTCAAGCTATTATCTGCCCAAGGCAAGCGTGAGGCCATGTCCGTATTGAGGTTACTAACGCTAACACGCTCAGTTGGAACCTGCGTTAGCCAATTTGGTATTTGCAGTAAAGCTTGGCTATCAGAAGGCTCTGCCATAAAGCGACCATACAACAAATTCAGCAAGGCTTCGGTATTGTTATTCGGGATAAAATGCTGATCGTGCACCCGCAAATGTTGAGCGCGTAAAAACTGTATCTGCTGCTCACTCAAGGTGTTACTAATAATGAGTAAGGTAGAGGGCTGTAGCGGCAGATCGCAACGTAATTGACGGCTTACCGGCTTGATACTATCAGGATTAAGCTTATCAGCCTGACGCTGTGCGCGTTGGGTAAGATCAACCAGCTGGTAGCGTGCTAATAAACTTTTAGCGGTAGCCGGGTAGGAAAAGGGCAGTACATTGTCTTGTCGGGTGATATCCCAGTGTAAACTGGCATCAGCATAAATGTGTATTAAATGGCTTAGCATAAAGCTGCCGAAGAATAAGACCAGCGCTGGTTTGCCAAGCCCTGATTGACTTAGCCGACTGATTCGTTTCCAGCAATAATTACTTATCACTAATTCGAGTAAGAAAATGATACTGCCAACCACAATAACAATTAGCACAAAATTTCTTAGATTCGTGACAACTTGCTGTCGTAACAGATCAATAGTCTGAGAGTAGGATGCACTTCCAATATGGTAGCCAAGCTGGCTGTAAACATAAGCATCGAAAATCAGTATGACGAGGCCCAAGGTTGCGAGGGCGGCGGCCAAACCGCGAATATGTCGCTGATATGGGAAAATTAAAGACAATGGGAAAATAGTGAGAATAAAAAACATAAAGCAAAGAAATGCCGTATGTCCAAACCAGTTAAATCCTAAATAGATCCAGCCAAGCCATGTTTGTGGTAAGGGTTCTGACGCCCAAAACGTTGCTGTGACAAATAAGGCAATGATGATGTTAAAAAAAGTAAACCAATGTCCCCAATCAAGTAGTCGGTTGACTTTTTTAACAAGAGAAAGATTCTGTTCTAGTACCATTGGCTACTAGTTACGACGTGGTGCAACGGCATCGGCCAATGCTTGATTGAAAGAGCTGGCCACGGCCTCTCGTTGAGCCGCTGGGACCGAGGTATTAATCACATGACTGACGGCATTACCTAAACACATCAAGCTAAGCTCAGTGGTCGCTTGCTGGTTGTGCAGGGTATCTAATAATTGGTTTACCAGCTTTTCAATCTGGTCGGTAGAATATTTTGATATAATAGGCATGGAATACTCAGATAAACATAACTTAAACAGATAGAATAGTAACAGAATTCAGAAAAAACAGGAAAACTTATGTCGGTAGATATGCAGCACTTAGCGATTAATTTTATTGCGTTAACCGATAATGGTGAGCATCAGGCGCATTACCGTGATGACTTAATCGCGAATGGTCCGGCGGTGGCCACTTTAGTAGAACAGCTACATTTAGCCTATAACGGCAAGCCTGCTAAGGGTTATGCCAGTTTTCAGCATGATAAATCAGCACGGGTTGTTACCGCTTTAGCGGACTGGCAGGGTGAACAAACCAACTTTTTAGGCTTTGCTAAAGCCACTACCGATGCGCTAGTTGTCGAGCTCAGTCAACATCAATTACCTGAAACCGGTTATTTATTACTGGCGCATTATCGTTATTTAGCCAGTGAGTTTTTGTTAGTGTGTTTACTTGGCAGTAAGGATCATTTTGAGTTATCCGACCAACTCGAGTTAGCAACCTCTCGACACTTAGATATTGGTCGTATGCAACTGGCTGCCAGAATTGATTTAACGGAGTATGCAGTAAACGCGGCTAAAGGAAATTACATTAGTTTTATTCGCGGTCGGGCAGGGCGCAAAGTCGCTGATTTTTTTCTGGATTTTCTTGGTTGTGAAGAAGGCGCAGATGCAAAAGTAAATAGTCAAAAAGTCCTTGCCTCGGTTGAAGAGTATCTTGGTGCTGCTGACTTTGCGCAGGATGAGAAAACGGCAGCTAGGCGTCAAGTTTTTGAGTATTGTGAAGAGCGCGTAAAAGCAGGTCAGGAAGTGGTGTTAGCGGAGCTGTCTGCGGTTATCGATCCAGAGCAGGAAAATGGCTTTTTACATTATTGTGCTGAACAGCAATTAGAGGTTGCAGAGCAATTCCCAGTGGAAGTGAAAGAATTAAAGAAACTGGTGAAATTTAATGGTGCAGGTGGTGGCTTATCACTAAGTTTTGATGAAAAACTCTTAGGCGAACGAGTCCAGTACGATATCAAAACAGACACCTTAGTGATCAAAGGTACCCCTCCGAATCTGCGTGATCAGCTACAGCGTTTTACTCAGGGTTATTCGAGTTTTGATCAGTCGTCGTAGCCTTATCTTGAGCGGTAGCTCTGTTAACTTGGCTAGCCAGCGGTAACGGGCCAATATCTGCCGGGTGGTTAAGCGGCTTCCTTGCAGGCATTTTCTGCTTGGCAGCTTGCTTAACCAACATGATATTGCCGATGACAAAACCAAACGCCAGTGTTAACGCCCAAAACAGTGGCCAGTTCATGTTTTATGCTCGCAAATGTTAATTATGAAACGCTCATACAATGCAGGTAAATGTGTCAACACATTTTGCTGCTCAGCAATAGGATGTTCGCTTAGCGTTGTTTGCAACAAGTTTAAGTTATACGCTGCTTGACAACGGTTGGCAACCGGCCAATAACTGATATGCCAAGGTTCAGCAGCTACGCCCCCCTGATAACGCTGGTAGGGCAGAAAAAAACCATAGGTTTTGGCATGCTGTGCTAACCATAGACTAAGTTTATGAAAAGGACCGCCAGCGGCGTATTCCGCAGCTTGTAGCTGTGGTTGATAGTCTGCTGGCACCGCGGCGGCGTCATAAATATCTAGCTCCGTGCCCCAGTGATGTCGACTTGCTCCGGGCAACGCTGAATAAAGCATAATCGCCTCCAGTTTTGCTAGGCCCTGCAGCTTGCTGATATCGATAACCTGCTGCTCGCTGTTAAAAACGGCCCTTCGACCCTCACACTTTGCCTGCCATATGCTTGCTTGGCGTTCAAAACCTCGCCAGGCTGAGACGATTTTCAATTTAATACCGTCTTGTGCCATCGCCTCCGCTAATCTATTTAAAGCTGGAATGACAAGCTGATGCAGCAAGTGTGCATCAGCAGTTTGTTGCAGCATATCGCTGCTTAAACCAGTAAGAAAGTTACGGTCTAGGGTATCGAGATTCATGCACTCAACCGCTGCTGTAGGTTAAGCAATAACTGCAGATAGATTTCTGTCAATTGGTTTAAATCAGGGATAGAGACACACTCATTAATTTTATGAATAGTGGCATTACAGGGGCCTAATTCAATCACCTGAGCACCTGTTGGTGCAATAAAACGGCCATCGGAGGTGCCACCTGTTGTTTCTAAACGTGGTGTAAGCCCGGTTATTTTTTCTACTGCCGTCACTGTGGCATCAACTAAATCGCCACTGTCAGTTAAAAAGGGTAAACCATTGTAAGTCCAGTCAATTTGGTAGTTTAAACCAAACTTATCCAAAATAGCATACACACGGTTTTGTAATTGCTCTGCGCTAAGCTCAGTGCTATAACGGAAGTTAAACATCACCTTAAGTTCGCCGGGGATGATATTAGAAGCACCAGTACCTGCCTGAATATTAGCGATTTGGAAGCTCGTCGCCGGGAAATACGCGTTGCCATTATCCCAAATTTCCGCTGCCAGAGCGGCCAGGGCTGGAGCGGCTTTGTGTACGGGATTATCGGCAAGATGAGGGTATGCTACATGTCCTTGAATACCTTTTACGGTAAGGTGCCCAGTCAGTGAACCGCGTCTGCCGTTTTTGATCACATCGCCAAGTTGTTTACCACTAGAAGGCTCACCCACCAAACACCAACGAATTTTTTCTTGGCGCGCTTCCAAGGTTTCAATTACTTTTACCGTGCCATTGATAAAGGGGCCTTCTTCATCACTGGTGATCAGAAAGGCGAGGTTAAACGCTGGCTCAGGGTATAAAGTAATAAAGCGCTCTGTTGCTACAACCATTGCGGCTAAACTACCTTTCATGTCTGCAGCGCCGCGACCGTATAGTGTATCGCCAATAATCGTTGGGGTGAAAGGGGGAGTATGCCATTGTTCAACAGGCCCTGTTGGCACAACATCTGTATGCCCTGCAAAGCAAAACACCGGTTTGCCCTGACCATGGCGCGCCCACATATTTAGCGTGTCATGAAATGGCAGCATTTCAATAGTAAAACCGACTTGCTGCAAGCGTGCTGCCATTAATGTTTGGCAGCCAGCATCTTCGGGTGTTACTGACGGTTTTTCTATCAAGTCCATGGCTAATGCCAGTGTGGGGTTGGTGGTTGGATCAAATAATAACGTCATAAAACACCTTGTATCTAAGAAGCGGTGATAAGGGAGGCATAACTACTTTCAGAGAAGCCTAACAAATAGTCTTCGTTATTGACCAGAACGGGTCTTTTAATTAATGCAGGCTGAGCGAGCATCAAAGCAAGCGCTTTATCCTGATCAAGATCGGCTTTTTGCGCTTCTGTTAGCTGACGCCAAGTGGTACCTCGAGTATTCAGTAGATGTTGCCAACCGAGTTTGGTCGCAAAGTCGGCGAGAAGCGCAGTGGTTAAACCGTCAGTACGGTAGTCATGAAATCGGTATGTCAGCTGATGCTGTTCTAAAAATTTCTTGGCTTTTTTGATAGTGTCACAATTTTTAATGCCGTATAAAATAATCATAGTGTTAGCTTAATAAAAATGGATAAATAGTCGTTTTTAACAGCAAACAATTAGTTTTTATCATGCTGTTACAGTTGTAGTACAAATAGCGCGTCCTCGTTTGCGTTAACTCTGGCTTTTCTACTGTAAATTTTGCCAAGTGGCTTAGGTGCTGAAATCGTGGCAAGGCAATGCACCTCAGGCAACTGAATTTGTAGAAAAGGCAAGTCAAGCTGTAACACAGGGGTGCCGGCAGCAATGTGTTGGTTAGCGCGGCAGAGCCAGTGCATACCTTTACCATGTAAATCACGAAGTTCAATCGGCAGGTCAAGTGTCAGGGTAAGTCCAGACGGATGTTTAAACGTCAGGCGTCGATCAACATCGCGTGATGTGGCAAACTGTGCATTAAAAGGCGCATAAAAAGTTCCCTGTTCTAATTTGCAACTTAGCGTGTTTGGCAGGATATCCTGACGGTATAAAAGATAAGGATGGCTACTAATTGGCATTAACTGACCGCTAAAAGGGCTTTTAATTACAAACCCTTGTAATTTAGTCCAATCTTGTTGCCAAATGATTTCTGAATATGCCACATCCATCTCCCGATTTTCAGCGTACTCGATAATATCTTAAATAAATTCGAATATCAGTATCTTTTCTTAACTTACCTTGGGCTGCAACGCTTTCTTTTAAGGGCTTTATAGATGAAAGCAAACAAATTGACCTTAATAACAGTATTGTTCAGTCAGCAGTCAATTTGGGTTGATTAGCATAGCTACGATTTAGCCAAGTTGTTTGAATTACTCGTTTAAGATTGTCCACAGATTCTGTGAGTAACTTTGTGGGTAATCTGCGTTTATCTTGCCAGTTTATTGATTTTAATGGTTTATTTAAATGGCACGCTTTTTGTTTGTTTTACTGTACCACTTAAAACAAGTCAGAATGCCAAAAATGCCACTTTTTGGCAGTTGAAGGCTCGCAATCATCACATCGTGATTTTATGGTTTTCAATGACGGATAAGAACTTTTACTGTGCAACAAAGCCTCAAAGCAGGTTAATATGTGCTAATGTCTAATTAGCATTGTCTGAAGCGGTTGGGAGTGGTCAATATGAACTTAGTTAGAACAATACACTCAGGATTTGCCTACAGTAAAACCTGGCCTGCCAAACCGGAATTAAATGCCATTTTCCCTGAAAATAAAATTATCTTTCTGACCCAGAAAGCCGCACGTTATCTGCCTGTTTTAGCCATCTTGACTGCAGCAATGCAGTTTAAGTTGTTAGGCGTCGATTTTCTTGGGCAAATTTTAGCAATGATGTTGTTATTGGTATCAATGCCTTTACAAGGTTGGTATTGGTTAGGTGTGCGTGCAAATACAGACTTGCCGCCAGCTTTGATCAATTGGGCAAATGAAATTCGAGAGCAAATTCAAAAACATGGTCAAGCAGCGAGTGGCTTAGGATCGCCGAAAAACTATCTAGATTTAGCCCGCTTGTTACAGCAGGCTTATCAGCAACTGGATAAATCGGTCATGCGCCGTTGGTTTTAGCAACGGCGCCTTGCAAAGGTTAAGCTAAATTGAAAACTGACCATACCGGCGCATGATCAGATGGTCTTTCTAAACCTCGAATTTCGTAATCAATAGCGGCTTCTGTGCAAAGCGCAGCTAAAGGCGGGGTTGCCATGACGACATCAATCCTAAGGCCCCTGTTGTCATCAAAGCCTTTAGAACGATAGTCAAACCAACTGTATTGTGCGGCGGTATCCGGGTGTAGCGCACGGAAAGTATCAACCAGTCCCCAATCTTTTAATTGCTGTAACCAAGCCCGTTCTTCCGGTAAAAATGAGGTTTTCCCTTCACGCAACCAGCGTTTTGCGTTGGCTTCGCCAATACCAATATCAAGATCAATAGGTGAGATATTTATATCACCAATCACGGCAACGTAGTCTTTAGTGCTGTCATGCTGCTGTTCTAAATAGTGTTGTAAATCGGCATAAAAACGCGTTTTTGCCGGAAACTTTGTGGGATGATCCCTATTTTCACCTTGCGGGAAGTACCCATTGAGTACTGTCAGTACTTTGTTACCGGGCAGCGCAAATTGACCAATAAGCATGCGGCGCTGCGCATCTTCAAGATCGCCTGGGAAACCATATTGCATGTCAATTGCAGGCGATTTACTGAGGATTGCCACACCATAATGGCCTTTTTGTCCAAAATGGTAAACATGGTATCCCATGGCTTGTACGTCGGCTAAAGGAAATTCACTATCCTGTACTTTGATTTCTTGTAAGCCGATAATATCAGGTTGATGTTTATCGATAAGTGCTTGCAGTTGGTGCAAGCGGGCACGAATACCATTAATATTAAATGAAATTATTTTCATGTTGGACCCAAGGTTAGCTTTTAATTATGCCCCAGATCATAACATGTAATGTTAAACAGTGCGAAGCTGGAGCCTGAGTATGGCCTTAGTGCAGTCAAGAACATTACCTTTTCAATACGAAGTGATTTTTAGCCCAAGAAGGCGCTCAATCCAGTTGGCGGTGGTGCAAGGCCAGCTAAAAGTCAGGGCGCCTCTTGGTACCTCTGAGGTGTTTCTTCAAGCGCTATTGCAGAAAAAGCAGGCTTGGGTTTTAAAACATCTGCAGCTCAGCTGCACGCTAGCAAAACCAGATTGGCATGAGCGAACTCAAATCTTGCTGGGTGGCGAGCCACGAGATTTCAGCTGGTGTTTAGCCAGTAAGGCGAAGATTGAGATCTGTGAGCAAGGGCTGCTAGTGCAGGTACCGACTCGGGTGAATGCAGACAAACGTGCTGTTTATATTCAAAATTTAGTGCAGCGACATTTAATGACGTTAGCGATGTCTTTTTTTGAGCAATGTGTCGAGCAGCAATCGAAGGTGATGGCGTTAACTCCCTCCGCTGTGCGTATTGGCAATTGGCAACGGCGCTGGGGGTGTTGTGATAACCGAGGCGTGGTTGGCTTTAACTGGCGCTTAATGCAAGCACCGCCTTGGGTAGCAAATTATGTGGTGATCCATGAGTTGGCGCATTTACGTTTTATGAATCACTCAGCAGCGTTTTGGCAGTTAGTTCACCAGTTTTGTCCTGACTACCCAGCCGCGCAACAATGGTTAAAACAGCATCAAACGCTGTTGCTTTAAGGGCATTTTGAGCACTGTACCAAAACGTCTTTGAGCTTGTTATGCTCGTGAGGTCGCGGTGGCTCATCGGGCCTATGCGTGTTGAGAATAGCGCCAACGTAGCTTAACACTAACAAAATTGGTCTGACTAAAGTTTCAGGATACGATACGAAACAGAAAAGTTTTTTGCTTCGGCTGACATTTCTGGTTTAATCTCGACGCTAAGTTGCAGGCTGCGCCCATAAGTTTCTAAATATAAAGATAGGTTAAGGCTTTAGCGATAAATAATATTACTGACAGAGTACCCTACCATGACAACTTCTTACGCTTTATTACAACTCGTAAAACTGCTCGATGTGACTCGTCTGCACGAGGGCGACAATGAACAACAGATGCAAAACTGGTTAGCAACCTTACCGCTAACACCAGAGCCGATTGCTGCTTTTTGTGTTTACCCACAGTTTTTATCCTTAACTGAACATTTTATTCAGCAGCAACAAGCGAAAGTTGCTTTGGCAACTGTGGTTAACTTTCCGGAGGGGAATCACCCCTTGCCTAAGGTATTGGCGGACATAGCAGCTGCATTATCACAAGGCGCAGATGAGATTGACTGTGTCTTGCCATACCAGACATTATTAGCGGGAGATGAAAGCACTGTCGCTGAGTTTTTATCGGCTGTTCGACAAGCTTGCACAGGCGTTTGTTTAAAAATCATTATTGAGTCCGGAGAGTTGCTCACTGCTCAGCAAATTACCAAAGCCACTGAGTTAGTGATTGCCAGTGGTGCTGACTTTGTTAAAACCTCTACGGGTAAAGTTCCGGTTGGGGTAACGCTGGAAGCGGCTAGGATCATCTTAACCAGTATTGCTGCAGCTGAGCGACGTGTAGGTTTTAAAGCCTCGGGTGGGGTAAAGACTGTCGAACAAGCATTAGCGTTGGTCGCTCTCTATGAGAGTATTACTGGCAGAGCGGCGGCAGCGGACTCGATGCGTATTGGTGCCAGTACGCTGCTGATTGAACTTTGTCAGCAATTAAGCGTTTAAGGAGTAAGCTTTTGTTTGGGCGAAGGCTCTAGCGCTTCGCTCAACAAGGTTGTCAATTTACCTAACGTGTTTTAGGCGACAATGATTAAGAAATATGCTTAGTTTCCATAGAGACATTGATTAAGAGACAGGCCGGATGTTTAAAGAAATGATTATGGCATGTGCGTGATTTCTAAAAAGAATTGATCAAGTTAGAAGATTGCTATCAGCAAAGGATTTAATTAAGAAGTTTACTTGGAATCTACAAAAGAAATGGTGGAGGGGGAAGGATTCGAACCTTCGAAGGCAGTGCCGGCAGATTTACAGTCTGATCCCTTTGGCCACTCGGGAACCCCTCCACAAGTGCAGGCGCATATTATCAAATTGAGTTTTGATGTAAAGCGCTTTGCTAAAGTTTTTTTACTGATTGCCGATAAAGCAGGCAACAACAGTAAAAAGTAGACATGATGCAACCAATAATTAACGAATGGCAACTTGGTACTAAGCTTAATACTGCGTTACAACAGCAACATCGGGCCGATTTTGCGTTATGGCTGGCGGTACTTTCACCTGCGGTTGAGGAGATGGCTGCTTTTTATACACCACAAGCTAGTCAGCCTTTACCCGATACCAATTTGTATCAGCAATTAGCCGTGACAAGACGCAGGAGCTTTGCGATACAGCAGTCCGATAGTGGTCTATGGCAGAAATACAGTGTGGCGGCTTCGCTAAGTTTGGCGCAGTTAAAATTGCAAATTGAGCTGAATCCTGCACCTTGGGTATTGCAAGACGATGCAAAAAAACTGGATAGTCAATTGTTAGCAGGTTTAGATAGCCATTGTTTACGAAAACGCGTTCCAGCAACGGAGCTGGTTGCGGCAACGGATGAAGCGGCTTTATATGAGATCTTGCAGCAACTAAACAATGATATTGCGAATTAATTTAATTAAGTACTGGTGAGTAGAGTCGAAATGACATTGGGAGACTAAAATTGTGCTTTCTCAACAAGTTTTAACAAAGCGTCGGTTTGTTGACCACTTGCTAGGTGTGTAGCACATTGTTTGGATTTCTTTCCACTGCCACAAGGGCAGTGATCATTACGGCCCACTTTTATAGGTACTGTTGGCTGCAGCTTGCCACTGCTATAATACCACCGATTATCTTCAAAAATAAAATCTGAAACTTCTGCAATAACATCTAATTTTTGTTCATGTAAAAAGTAGGCTATAAAGTGAACCTGTCCTTTTTCATTACATTGCGTGGCCGACTTTACGCTAAGCCCACAAAAATGCACACGCTTTGCAAACTCAGTGATTTCATCTGCAATAGTTGAAGTGTGCATTGAGGGGTGATGTGTTTTAAGTAAATAAACCGTATCGGCCAAACAATAAGCACTGAAGCGAGAGCGCATTAATGCTTCACAGCTGTCAGGCGAACTAACGCCAGAAAGGTAAGGTGCGCAGCACTCAGTAAAGCTTTTGCCAGAGCAGCAATAACAATTCATCATTGAGTCATCTTAGTTAAAGTTATTAATTACATATTGTATGTTAAAGCATGCATGGCTTACTAACCATTAGTTGCTAACTAGATTGCAACTGCTACTTTAATGTGCAGCATAAAAGTCTTGCTGAAAACTGTAAAATTGCGTTTGCTGTGTCAGTGCAAACTCAGTCAAATTAGTCAGATCATGCTCTTGTAGAGGCGCGCAATTAATGACGACCTTACAGCTACTATTACAAATAGCTTGGCTGAGTATGTTTTTGATATTTTTAATTTGTTGCTGATAAATTACTAGTATTCTATTTGTTGGTAAATCAGCCGCCTGCCAGAACGTCTTGTTCGGTTTTACGACGGGGTCAACCAGCACAATCCAGCCTGTTGTATGTCGGTATTGCTGTAGTAGCTTCAGTAATTGCTGTTCAGCCTTAATTTTGTCTGTATTAAGATGAGTTTCATTAGTGGTAAAACGCTTTACTGGACTGGTTTGTTGCATTTTTTGTTCTAATGAAGTGGTGTAGTCATGAATCAACATAGCAACCTCTAGCTGTTTATAAATACAGTGTATGGATATACAGTAGTTGTATACTGGATGAAAATCAAGCACTTTTTTTAATGGCCGTTGTATTTTTAAAGTCATAATAATGTCATGTACTTGTCTTATGCTCCTGCTGTTAAAAATACAGGAACTGACAGATGGCAATTTCTGAACACTCTTGCACAGAGTTACAGCATATTCTTCAACACAAAGCGTTACAGCCGCTATTTCAGCCAATCATCTCTTTGGCAGACGCTAAGGTTATTGGTTATGAGGCTTTGATACGTGGGCCTTCTGATAGTCCTTTGCATTCACCGATACAATTATTCAAAGCTGCCTTAGCGTGTAAGGCGCTAGAACAGTTGGAGATGCTCTGTCGCGAATTAAGTATTGAGGCATTTGCTCGTGCAGGGGCACATGGCAAGCTTTTTTTGAATGTTAACCCATTACTATTGCTTACTGCCGATCATCCGAGTGGTTTAACTAAACGCATGTTACAGGATGCAGGTCTTGATCCGGCGAGAGTTGTCATTGAGATTTCAGAGCAATATCAAGTTGAAGATGCCACCTTACTTATTAAAGCTGTGCATCACTATCGTCAATTAGGCTTCCAAATTGCCATAGATGATCTTGGTAGTGGCTTTTCCGGATTAAAACTATGGTCAGAATTACAACCCGATATTGTGAAAATCGATCGTTACTTTATAAGTGAAGTGCATCGTGATCAGACAAAAAAAGCCTTTGTACAAAATATCATTCGTTTAGCCAAAGCAACGGGAGCTCTGATTGTTGCAGAAGGTATCGAAACTCAGGAAGAATTGGTGTTGTGTCGAGAGCTGGGTGCTGATTTGGCCCAAGGGTATTTATTGGGGCGACCACACGCTGAGTTTAAACCATTTAACGCTAGAAATTGGTTACGACCAGAATTACCGGCAAATACTGTTCAAGATCGCATAGAGCATTTGGCGGTTCAAATGCCAACTATATCTTTTAATACTCTTGCTTTCGCTGTTTCTGAGATGTTTCGGCTTAATCCAGCTTGGCAAAGTCTAGCCGTTGTAGAAGGTGACATTGCTGTTGGATTAATCTGTCGCGCCGAATTACAAGCACTTTTTTCACAACCTTTTGGTCGTGCCCTAAACGAAAAAAAAACTGTTGCACAGATTATGAATACGAAAGCGGTTATTGTTGAAGCTGACAAAACGCTTGATGAGGTTAGTAAAATCGTGGCTGAAGATGAGTATAATGCGGCAAGTTGGTACTTCATTATTTCTCGGCAAGGACGCTATTTGGGGATAGGTTCTGTGCGGCAGCTTTTAAAAAGGGTGAGTGAGCATAAGTTGCAACATGCTCGTTATGCAAATCCATTAACTTTTTTACCGGGTAATGTCCCAATTTATCGTGAAATTGATAGTTTATTAGCTAAGTCCGTGGCATTTGCGGTTGCTTATTTAGATTTAAATCACTTTAAACCTTTTAATGATATATACGGCTACAGTAAAGGCGATGCTGTTTTACAATTATTAGCTGAGATTATTCAGCAGCATGCAGCGGGTGAAGACCATTTTGTAGGTCATATCGGTGGCGATGACTTTGTACTAATTTCTGCTGCAGAAACAATAGAGCCCATTTGTCGACAGATCTTATTAGAGTTTGCGGCAAGAGTTCCAGCTTTTTATGCTTATACAGATGCCCAAAATGGAGGGATCACCGCGCAAAATCGTTCTGGTGAATCTTGCTTCTATCCAATATTGTCGCTAGCGATTGGGGTTGCACTACCAGATCCTTTGCAATGTCAAAATCACCATGATGTTGCTGCTCTATCCACCGCAGCAAAATGTGAAGCCAAAAAAATAGGTGGCAATGCGTTATTTATTTCAAGACGGAAAGGACCTGATGCTCAACATACTTTTCCACTGGCTAGACCATCTGTTGCCTGAATTGAGCTAGAATAGAAACCCTTTTGAATAAGTAGAGTATTAAGTTAATGTTATTAGATGCTTTTGTCAGCCGCCACGGTGAAGCTTTTAGTTTTAGCCGAGAGCATTCTTGTAAATTTGCCAAGCAAATCGCCGGTGATTTTAATCCTATTCATGATGTAGATGCTAAACGCTTTTGTGTGCCTGGCGATTTGCTCTTTAGCTACTTATTAACTCGTTATGGTGTCAGCCAACAGTTACGTTGTCAGTTTTCTGGTATGGTCAATGCTGATACCTTATTACACTGCAGAGTAGCGACTAATCAAATACAAGTTTGTGATGAGCTAGGCAAAGTCTATTTAACCATAGACTTTTCTGGTGAACACAGCCATGACCTTGAAGTCATTGAACCGTTGTTTCAGGACTACGTGCAATTTTCAGGGCAAAATTTCCCTCATATATTACAACCGCTGATGGCAGAGCAGGGCGTTATGATCCATCCGCTGCGGCCTCTAGTGATCTATGAAAGCATGACACTCTCTTTTGAACAGTTACCTATTTCAAAACCAAAGCTAAACTTAGCGGCGAGTAAATTAGAAGTAGAAGGTAAAAGAGGTAATGTGACATTAAGTTTTATTTTAAGCGAAGCAGGGAAGCAAATCGGCAAGGGAGAAAAACGGATGATTTTGAGTAATCTGCAGCCATATGATGAATTTCAAATGCAGCAAATGGTGGCTGAATATAATAATCGGAAGCTTTCCGCTAGCTATAAGGCGCCTTAATACTGATTTTTGATGCATTATTAGTCAACAAAGTAGTAGGTAGTGCAAAAAACAATCAAACGAACTTTATTTTAGAATTTTTGCTTGCAGCCTGATTTAAACTCCCTATAATGCGCATCCACAGACGGCGACAACGGTAACGAAGTCAAGGTTTGAAAGAATACGGTTCGTGAGAATCCTGAGGTGAAAGCCTCGCTTCTTATAAGAAGCACGCTCTTTAACAATTAGCAATCAATTATCTGTGTGGGCACTTGTGATGATTTCGAAATGAAATTAATCAGTAGTGACCAAAGAAATTTAGTCAGTAATACTGAGCGTCACTTCGGTGACAGAAAGAACTTTAATTGAAGAGTTTGATCATGGCTCAGATTGAACGCTGGCGGCAGGCCTAACACATGCAAGTCGAGCGGATGAGGGTAGCTTGCTACCTGATTTAGCGGCGGACGGGTGAGTAATGCGTAGGGAGCTGCCCGATAGAGGGGGATACCAGTTGGAAACGACTGTTAATACCGCATAATGTCTACGGACCAAAGTATGGGACCTTCGGGCCATATGCTATCGGATGCGCCTACGTGGGATTAGCTAGTTGGTGGGGTAATGGCTCACCAAGGCGACGATCCCTAGCTGGTTTGAGAGGATGATCAGCCACACTGGGACTGAGACACGGCCCAGACTCCTACGGGAGGCAGCAGTGGGGAATATTGGACAATGGGCGCAAGCCTGATCCAGCCATGCCGCGTGTGTGAAGAAGGCCTTCGGGTTGTAAAGCACTTTCAGTGGGGAGGAAGAGGTTGTTGTTAATAGTAACAATCTTTGACGTTACCCACAGAAGAAGCACCGGCTAACTCCGTGCCAGCAGCCGCGGTAATACGGAGGGTGCAAGCGTTAATCGGAATTACTGGGCGTAAAGCGCACGCAGGCGGCTTTTTAAGTCGGATGTGAAAGCCCCGGGCTCAACCTGGGAATTGCATCCGATACTGAAAAGCTAGAGTACGTGAGAGGGGGGTAGAATTCCAAGTGTAGCGGTGAAATGCGTAGAGATTTGGAGGAATACCAGTGGCGAAGGCGGTTTCTGGCACGATACTGACGCTCAGGTGCGAAAGCGTGGGGAGCAAACAGGATTAGATACCCTGGTAGTCCACGCCGTAAACGATGTCTACTAGATGTTCGAGGTCTTGTACTTTGAGTATCGCAGCTAACGCATTAAGTAGACCGCCTGGGAGTACGGTCGCAAGATTAAAACTCAAATGAATTGACGGGGGCCCGCACAAGCGGTGGAGCATGTGGTTTAATTCGACGCAACGCGAAGAACCTTACCTACTCTTGACATCTACAGAAGAACGCAGAGATGTGTTTGTGCCTTCGGGAACTGTAAGACAGGTGCTGCATGGCTGTCGTCAGCTCGTGTTGTGAAATGTTGGGTTAAGTCCCGCAACGAGCGCAACCCTTATCCTTAGTTGCCAGCACGTAATGGTGGGAACTCTAGGGAGACTGCCGGTGATAAACCGGAGGAAGGTGGGGACGACGTCAAGTCATCATCCCTTACGAGTAGGGCTACACACGTGCTACAATGGTACGTACAGAGGGAGGCAAGCTGGCGACAGTGAGCGGATCTCTTAAAGCGTATCGTAGTCCGGATTGGAGTCTGCAACTCGACTCCATGAAGTCGGAATCGCTAGTAATCGCAAATCAGAATGTTGCGGTGAATACGTTCCCGGGCCTTGTACACACCGCCCGTCACACCATGGGAGTGGGTTGCAAAAGAAGTAGGTAGCTTAACCTTCGGGAGGGCGCTTACCACTTTGTGATTCATGACTGGGGTGAAGTCGTAACAAGGTAACCGTAGGGGAACCTGCGGTTGGATCACCTCCTTACCTATATCGAATGAGTTATAAGTGTTCACACAGATGATTGATTGCATGAGATAGAGCAAAGGTTTTTTACAATTGGTCTGTAGCTCAGGTGGTTAGAGCGCACCCCTGATAAGGGTGAGGTCGGTAGTTCGAGTCTACTCAGACCAACCAATTCGCCGCCAAGCTTTGTTGCAGCAAACCTCACATACTGTAAGTATGCTACGGTTCACTGCGCCTAGCCTGACAACGAATGTACCATATTAAATGGGGTTATAGCTCAGCTGGGAGAGCGCCTGCCTTGCACGCAGGAGGTCAGCGGTTCGATCCCGCTTAACTCCACCACTAATTTTGCACGTAAGACCGACAAATCAAGGTAATTGATTGCTCCTAAAATTCAAATATAAACGCTTAAGACAGTTAAGTTTTTCTATTTGAGTTTATCTCAAACTGCTCTTTAACAATTTGGCAAGCTGATGTAAAAAGAAACAAATCAAGGATACATATATTGTATACCTTGCTCACACCTGCACTTCAAGACATTTTGGGGTTGTATGGTTAAGTGACTAAGCGTACACGGTGGATGCCTTGGCAGTCAGAGGCGATGAAGGACGTACTAACCTGCGAAAAGCTACGGGGAGCCGGTAAGAGGCGCTAATCCGTAGATGTCCGAATGGGGAAACCCAGTGCATTTATGCACTATCGTTACATGAATACATAGTGTAACGAGGCAAACCGGGAGAACTGAAACATCTAAGTACCCCGAGGAAAAGAAATCAACCGAGATTCCGTTAGTAGCGGCGAGCGAACGCGGACTAGCCCTTAAGCTAGATTGGTGTTAGTGGAATCATCTGGAAAGCTGAGCGATACAGGGTGATAGCCCCGTACACGACAACACCTTTATAGTGAAAACGAGTAGGACGGGACACGTGGTATCCTGTTTGAACATGGGGGGAATCCATCCTCCAAGGCTAAATACTCCTGACTGACCGATAGTGAACCAGTACCGTGAGGGAAAGGCGAAAGAACCCCTGTAAGGGGAGTGAAATAGAACCTGAAACCGTGTACGTACAAGCAGTGGGAGCCCACGTTGTTGGGTGACTGCGTACCTTTTGTATAATGGGTCAGCGACTTACATTCTGTAGCGAGGTTAACCGAATAGGGGAGCCGTAGGGAAACCGAGTCTTAACTGGGCGAATAGTTGCAGGGTGTAGACCCGAAACCGGGCGATCTATCCATGAGCAGGTTGAAGGTTGGGTAACACTAACTGGAGGACCGAACCCACTACTGTTGAAAAAGTAGGGGATGACTTGTGGATCGGAGTGAAAGGCTAATCAAGCTCGGAGATATCTGGTTCTCCTCGAAAGCTATTTAGGTAGCGCCTCGAGCGAATACCATTGGGGGTAGAGCACTGTTTGGGCTAGGGGTCATCCCGACTTACCAACCCCATGCAAACTCCGAATTCCAATGATTACTACTCGGGAGACTCACGGAGGGTGCTAACGTCCGTCGTGAAAAGGGAAACAACCCTGACCGACAGCTAAGTCCCAAAGTGATGATTAAGTGGAAAACGATGTGGGAAGGCATAGACAGCTAGGAGGTTGGCTTAGAAGCAGCCACCCTTTAAAGAAAGCGTAATAGCTCACTAGTCGAGTCGGCCTGCGCGGAAGATGTAACGGGGCTAAAATCATCCACCGAAGCTGCGGATTCACACTAAGTGTGAGTGGTAGAGGAGCGTTCTGTAAGCCTGCGAAGGTGTCTTGAGAAGGATGCTGGAGGTATCAGAAGTGCGAATGCTGACATGAGTAACGATAAGGGGAGTGAAAAACTTCCCCGCCGAAAGACCAAGGGTTCCTATCCCATGCTAATCAGGGTAGGGTGAGTCGGCTCCTAAGGCGAGGCTGAAAGGCGTAGTCGATGGGAAACAGGTTAATATTCCTGTACCGGCCAATACTGCGATGGGGGGACGGAGAAAGCTAGGCAAGCGCGGCGTTGGTAGTCCGCGTGAAAGTGCGTAGGTTGGAGGGGTAGGAAAATCCGCTTCTCTAAGACTGAGACACGAGACGAGTCACTACGGTGACGAAGTTGCTGACGCTCTGCTTCCAGGAAAAGCCTCTAAGCTTCAGGTATTGGTGACCGTACCCTAAACCGACACAGGTGGTCAGGTAGAGCATACCAAGGCGCTTGAGAGAACTCGGCTGAAGGAACTAGGCAAAATAGTACCGTAACTTCGGGAGAAGGTACGCTCTTGTGTGTGAATGCCTTGCGCAGTAAGCACGTGAGAGTCGCAGTGACCAGCTGGCTGCAACTGTTTATTAAAAACACAGCACTCTGCAAACTCGTAAGAGGACGTATAGGGTGTGACACCTGCCCGGTGCCGGAAGGTTAATTGATGGGGTTAGCGCAAGCGAAGCTCTTGATCGAAGCCCCGGTAAACGGCGGCCGTAACTATAACGGTCCTAAGGTAGCGAAATTCCTTGTCGGGTAAGTTCCGACCTGCACGAATGGTGTAATGATGGCCAGGCTGTCTCCAGCCGAGACTCAGTGAAATTGAAATTGCGGTGAAGATGCCGTATACCCGCGGCTAGACGGAAAGACCCCGTGAACCTTTACTATAGCTTGGCACTGAACATTGACCCTACATGTGTAGGATAGGTGGGAGGCTTTGAAGCTGGGACGCTAGTCCTGGTGGAGCCGTCCTTGAAATACCACCCTTGTATGTTTGATGTTCTAACGTAGTCCCTGAATCGGGATTGCGGACAGTGTCTGGTGGGTAGTTTGACTGGGGCGGTCTCCTCCTAAAGAGTAACGGAGGAGCACGAAGGTTGGCTAAGTACGGTCGGACATCGTACGGTTAGTGTAATGGTAGAAGCCAGCTTAACTGCGAGACAGACACGTCGAGCAGGTACGAAAGTAGGTCATAGTGATCCGGTGGTTCTGTATGGAAGGCCATCGCTCAACGGATAAAAGGTACTCCGGGGATAACAGGCTGATACCGCCCAAGAGTTCATATCGACGGCGGTGTTTGTTTGGCACCTCGATGTCGGCTCATCACATCCTGGGGCTGAAGTTGGCCCCAAGGGTATGGCTGTTCGCCATTTAAAGTGGTACGCGAGCTGGGTTTAGAACGTCGTGAGACAGTTTATTCCTATCTGCCGTGGGCGTTGGATGATTGAGTGGAGTTGCTCCTAGTACGAGAGGACCGGAGTGAACGAACCGCTGGTGTTCGGGTTGTCATGCCAATGGCACTGCCCGGTAGCTACGTTCGGAACGGATAACCGCTGAAAGCATCTAAGCGGGAAGCCGGCCACAAGATGAGTCATCCCTTAGGCTTTAAGCCTACTAAAGGGTCGTTGGAGACCACAACGTTGATAGGTGAGGTGTGGAAGCGTGGTGACACGTTAAGCTAACTCATACTAATTGCCCGAGAGGCTTAACCATACAACGCCCAAGATGTTTTAGAAGAAGGTTGTGAGTAACCTAATCAGCTTGCTAGATTAAAGATGGAACGACAATTTTTTATCAAATGCATCCATGCATTTGACCCGCAAGCGGGCCGCACTAAAGTGCGTTAAAACGTTGTTCCTGACACGTTTTTGCCTGGTGGCAATAGCGCTGTGGAACCACCTGAACCCATTCCGAACTCAGAAGTGAAACGCAGCTGCGACGATGGTAGTGTGGCATTCGCCATGCGAGAGTAGCACACCGCCAGGCACCTCATTCAATAGAAAAGCCCTACTCGAAAAAGTGGGGCTTTTTTATTGGCTGCTATTTCTTTCGACTCCATCTCAAAGTTAGTTCGTAAAGAACATAGCTACTCGGCTAATTGCTGATACTAAATAGCTATGGTAGCTTTACTATTATTAAAACAATCAGAAGATTGTCATCACATCTCAGATGTTCTTTGAGGTTTTTTGCTGTGACTGCAAAAGCCTATATCAGTAGCTGCTTACCGGAGTTGTAATGCAAGAGCGTAACCTGCGTAATTTTTACATTCCTGAAGAGCAATCTATTTATTTGCTTAATACCAATGACGCCAAAAAATTAAAAGATTGGGTAGCTTTGTGTATCGAAGAATTAGAAAAGCTCGGTTATCGCGATATCAGTTTATTAGGTAAAGGCGCCTATGGTTTTGCCTTCGAAGGCTATGGCGTTGATAAGCAATGTTATGTGTTTAAGTTTTCCAGAATTAACTTACCACAACATATACAGGAGCGTTTAGCGGACGAAGCTTTTATGTTATCCCAAGTACAGCATCCTTCAGTGCCTGCTTATATTACCTATCAGGTTGTTCGTAAGCAGGGTATCTTAATGATGGCCAGAGCGCCGGGGATCGATTTAGAGCAATTTAGTTTAAAACACGGGCGTTTACCAATTAAGCTGCTGATGGATATTGCCTGTCAATTAGCAGAACTGCTCTTGCATTTGAGAGGGCATATAAAAGACGGTGAGTCTTTACCCATAGTACACGGCGATATTAAACCGTCAAATCTCGTTTTTGATGAATCCACAGGGCGTATCAGCTTAATAGATTGGGGATCATCGGTATTCGCGCAGTTAGATGCAGCGGGTCATTACCTATCGACGAATGTTATGCAGCTAATGTCTGCTGATTTACAGCATTCCAATGCTAGGATGGGAGATATTTATTTTATCGGCCCAGAGCAACGTTCTGGGCAATTATCCAGTCCGCGTTTTGATGAGCAAGGAGTTGCTAGTACGTTATATGCGCTTGCCTCAGGCCAGCCAAGTCGTTTTGGTCGAAAAGCCATACCAGCACGAAGCTTAGGGCTACCGCTTGAGTTTGCCACCATATTAGATAGCATGTTATCCGATGATCTGACCTTGCGCCAACAAGCAGGCGACTATTTTTTAAAACAGATGTCCCGCTTACAACGTCTAGTTCTGCCTGATTTAGTCTTATTTGATGATCAACCGCTGTTGCCTGTTTGGGTAAGTCCGGAACAGCGCGAGCTTGACACCGTCGTCTATTCCTCACGTAAATCATTTTTACGAGAACATAATGAAGAAATGGATATTGCTTATGTTGATGACGTGCAATTAGAACGTTATTACAAAAATTATCTTGAAGGTATGGGCGAAACCGAGAAGGCTTTTATTGCAGCAGTGAGTCGGTTAGCACGTTATCCCGTTGTAGGTGGTTTAGCAATTCATTGGCAGCAACAGGGTATTTTTATTGATAGTAGTTTAAATTTATATGATTCGACATTACAGCGTGCTTTCGCATTAGCCGTTAATAATGTAGTGACGCTAGCGCGAGCTATTAGCAAAGTCGGTATTTTTAAAGCATGTTTATTTAATGCTCGCAATACTATTCATATTAGCCGTGACGCTGAGTCAGTTCCTTTTACTGCGCCTCGTAGTGCGAAGATCCCCTATCAACTAGCGCCTGTTCTAAGTCTTGAAGAAGCAAGTAAACAGCATTCTTATTTTGAAGATGGCAAGGATCCCGATGAGCAACTGGTATTACCCGATGCCATTATGGATGACATAGCTAAATTGAATTTGATTCGTCACACAGGCTGTATCATTTTTGAAGTAACCCCACTCTACATGAAAATTCATAGTTACTATCGCTTACTCGATGCTGCTGCAGAACAAAATTTTAGTGATTTGCTTGATAGTATTTTAGCAAAAGTATACTTAATCAGCGGTGAGGGGGTGGGAGGGTTTATGAAGCTTCCTTTTAAAGATACTCGACGCTTTAGTTTGCAAACACAAGCTGAACAGCTATTGTACCCCGCTAATCCTTTAACTTTTAACAAGCCGACATGACCACTGTCTGCATGCTTAAGCGGGCCTGTACAAGTCAGGTGTTAAAACTTGCTGAAATTAACAGCAAACCGCTGTTAAAGACAGGAAACTTCGGTCAGAGCGCCTGTGTTTACGCTAAAAAGGGTTTAAATTAGGCCTTAAAACAAGTAATGTAGTAGGCTTTAGTAATACTTCAATCTGTAGATAACATGTCGATCGAGAAAAACCAAGTTTACCCATTACTGTTAGAACAGGCGAAAGCACTGTTAGAGCATGAGACTGATATGATCGCCAATATGGCAAATCTAAGTGCTCTACTTTTTAATTCTTTACCAGATCTGAATTGGGCAGGCTTTTATATTATGCGCAATGGTGAACTGGTGCTTGGTCCCTTTCAAGGGCAAGTTGCCTGCGTTCGCATACCTGTTGGTAAAGGCGTGTGCGGAACCTGTGTCGCCACAGGAGAGATTCAGCGTGTGGCAGATGTACATGAGTTTCCTGGACACATCGCTTGCGATGCAGCGAGTAATTCAGAGATTGTTCTCCCAGTTAGGCACAACGGGCAAATCATCGCGGTATTGGATATTGATAGTCCACTACTTAACCGTTTTGATCACACTGATGAAACTGCGCTTGCCAAGTTAGTGCATTTATTTGAACAAAGGTTATTAAACATAGCATGAAAGACTTGCTCTCTGTACAAGATTACCTGCTACAAATAACAGAAATCGGCGATTGGGATGGTGATGAAGAACTGGTTGCCGATAAATTCAATGGTATTGTGCATGCAGTCTGGGAAGCCCTGCCAGATACCCTGACATCAGCAGAAATCGGATATTTAATGCCGATGCTATGGGAACAACTACGCGGTGATACCGTGCTGTTAGATGTCGATGAAGACGAGTTAATAAGCTGGGCATTAGCCTATATCCAACAACAAATAGATGAAGGCATGACGGACATGCCTGCTGAAGACGACGAAGAAGAGTGAACCCTTAATGACAACTCCCATTACTGATACGGCTGAAACACCCGTTTTACCTGCTGCGGAAACGGTAAAACCTGCTAATGTCAAAGAGATTCTTGCTTATTTGGTTAAGCAATATCCCTTATGTTTCGCCGCTGATGAAAATGTTAAACCTCTGAAAGTAGGTATCTTTCAGGACTTGGCACAGCGTTTAGATGAAAACAGCCAGCTGAGTAAAACGCAGTTGCGTCAGGCTTTACGGGTTTATACTTCAAGTTGGCGTTATTTAGATGCAACCAAAGAAGGCGTTGCTCGCGTAGATTTAGAGGGGCAGCCAGCTGAGGTTATTGATGCGCAACAAGCTGAGCATGCAGCTAAATTACTGGCAGAAAGTAAACAAAAAGCCGCTGAGAAACGTAAGATAAAAAACCAAGAACAGCGAGCTAAGCAACAAGCCGTAAAGTCTATAGTAACAACAACTGAGAAAAAAAAGCCGAACAAAAACGGTATTAAAGGTTCTAAGTCAGATAAGCCTGCTGTGACACCAAAAACAGCCAATGTGAAAGCAGACAAGTCAGCAGAGCAAGTAAGTCTGACAATGATTGATGCATCGCAGTTGGCGGTAGGCAAGAAAGTACTGGTGAAGTTAGGTCTTACTCCAATGCCTGCAACTATCCGAGAGGTTAATCTTCCAGATGTTACAGTTGAATTGGGGTCTGGTATGGTCATCAAAACGCGTCAGGAGAGCCTGTATCAGGTTTGACGTATATCGAGAGTGTTATGAAGAAATTTTCCTTGATAGCTGTAAGTTTATTTTTAGCGTTAGGCATTAATGCCCAAACTACTCCTGCGGTAGATATAAGTACTTTGCCTGTGATTAATCAATCACTAGAACACGCCACAGCTAGCAAAAGAGTTGCGGCTACTTTTACCCGCTCGCATTATTTACCTGTGCAATTAAATGACGAGCTATCAGGGCGAATCTTTGATCTTTATTTAAAAAATCTCGATTTTTCTCGTAATCATTTGTTGGCTGCTGATGTCGCGAAATTCCAGCGCTATCGCTTACAGTTTGATGAAAGTATCAATGGCGGTAATCTAGATTTTGCCTTCGAGATGTTTAATTTGGCACAGAAACGCCGGTTTGAACGTTTTGACTATGCGATAAGTGTGTTAGAACAAGAGCATAATTTTGATGTCGAAGATCGTTACTACTACGATCGTGAAGATGCCGAGTGGCCCGCTAATCAACAAGAGTTAGACGAGCTTTGGCGGCAAAGGGTTAAATTTGATTTATTAAATCTCAAGCTTACCGGCAAAACGTTGGCAGAAGCTAAAGATATTCTGGTCAAACGCTACCGTAATACCCAAAAACGCATGGTACAAACCAAAAGTGAAGATGTTTTTCAAGTCATCATGAACTCGTTTGGCCGTGCAATAGAAGCGCATACCTCTTATCTTTCTCCACGTAATGCAGAACGCTTTCAGCAGGAAATGAATCTACAACTTGAAGGTATTGGTGCGGTTTTACGCGCAGATGAAGACTATACCGTCATTCAAAGTCTAGTACCTGGTGGTCCTGCAGATTTAACCCAACGTCTAAAACCGAAAGATCGAATTGTCGGTGTGGCGCAGGATGCTAAAGATTTTGTTGATGTAGTAGGTTGGCGTTTAGATGATGTTGTCGATTTGATAAAAGGCCCAAAAGGCAGCAAGGTTCGGTTACAAGTACTAGGTGGCAGCGAGGCTAGCAGTCAGACGCAGGTAGTTGAAATTGTACGTGACAAAATTCGTCTTGAAGATCGCGCGGCGAAATTTGAAGTGCTTGAACCTAAATTAGGTCAACTGCAGAGCAAGATCGGTGTCATTAATATTCCTGGTTTTTATAACAATCTGTCTGAGGATGTTAAAGCGTTATTAGTTGAGGCAAATGAGCAAAAAGTTGAAGCCTTAATTATTGATTTGCGCGGCAATGGCGGCGGCTCTCTACAAGAAGCAACATTATTAACCGGCCTTTTTATTGACCGAGGGCCGGTCGTACAAATTCGTTCTGGTAATAATCGAATTAGCTTAAATGGAGATAGTGACGGGATATCATATTATGATGGTCCATTAACTGTGATGGTTGATCGCTATAGTGCTTCTGCGTCTGAAATTTTTGCGGCTGCAATGCAAGATTATGGTCGAGCGCTCATTATTGGTGAGCAAACCTTTGGTAAGGGCACGGTTCAACAGCATAGAGGTATTGGGCGTATTTATGATCGCTTTGAGCAGGAATTAGGTAGCGTCCAATACACTATGGCTAAGTTTTATCGTATAAATGGCGGTAGCACTCAGCATAAAGGGGTTATTCCAGATATTAGTTTCCCATCTGCCATTGACCCAGCCGAGTGGGGCGAGAGTAAAGAAGATTATGCTTTACCTTGGGATGCCATTGCACCAGCTCAGCATGAACAGCAACAAGAAATCAAACAAAGCGTTCCGTTGTTACTTGAGAAACATCAGCAACGTATTGCAAAGGAAACGGAGTTTAAGTACCTCATGAGTGATATTGCTGAATATCAGCAATATAAAGATGAAAAAAGTGTTTCTTTAAATAAAGCAGAACGCATTGCTAAACGAGAGAAAGATGAAGCACGTGCACTAAACCGGACTAATGAGCGTTTGCAGCGTTTAGGTTTACCTGTGGTTACCTCTGTGGATGATGCCCCTGAACTCTTAACTAAATTAGACCCATTTTTAGAAGAAGCTGCACATATTACCTCGGATTTGTTGCAGCATAATCGTGTAGCAAAACACTAGCCAATTAATGGCTTGGTAGAAAAGGCGGTTATTACCGCCTTTATTAATAATTACAACATAATAATTATAAAAGGCTTTTTATGTCGGGAACACGTCAATCGGTGCATGGCCTTTGGTCAAGCCGCTTAGCTTTTATACTCGCTGCTACAGGTGCCGCAGTCGGCCTTGGTAATATCTGGAAATTTCCTTATATCATGGGGGAAAACGGCGGCGGTGCTTTCGTTTTGGTTTATTTGCTCTGTATTTTTTTAATTGGTATTCCGGTAATGATGTCGGAAGTGCTGATTGGTCGGCGGGGTAGACAAAGCCCAGGTCACTCAGTGAAAACGCTTGCTTTAGAGGCAAAGGCTAGTACCCGTTGGCAAATAGCGGGTTGGAGCGGTTTAGCTGCCAGTTACCTTATTCTATCCTTTTATGCCGTCATCGCTGGCTGGGCGTTATTTTACGTGTTTAAAACGGCCAGTGGTGCCTTTGTCGGTATGCCCGCAGCTGAGGTGGGGGCAGAATTTGGGAGTTTTATTGCAAATCCAATTTCATTGATGAGCTGGTCAGCCATTATTCTGATTGTTACGGTTTTCGTTGTTGGTAAAGGCGTACATAAAGGCTTGGAGAAGGCGGTTAACTATTTAATGCCTTCTTTATTTGTGTTGTTACTACTGATGGCGATTTACTCAGGTTTAAATGGGGCCTTTTTGCAAGCCGTGGATTTTATGTTTAAACCGGACTTTTCTAAATTAACTATGAATGGCGTGCTATTAGCATTAGGGCATGCTTTTTTTAGTTTAAGTTTAGCCTCTGGCGCCATGATTATTTACGGAGCTTATTTACCAAATAATGTCTCTATTGCTAAAACCTCTATGTTTATTGCTTTGTGTGATACGGCTGTAGCGTTATTAGCAGGTATGGCGATTTTTCCTTTAGTATTTGGATATGGCCTGACACCGGGAGAAGGCCCCGGCTTAATTTTTGTGACCTTACCAATCGCTTTTGGCAGC
Source organism: Alishewanella sp. d11 (assembly GCF_049390205.1). Lineage (GTDB taxonomy): Bacteria > Pseudomonadota > Gammaproteobacteria > Enterobacterales > Alteromonadaceae > Alishewanella. The sequence goes on from NZ_CP186547.1 coordinate 3,120,942, forward strand.
ATGCCATTTGGCACTTTTTTTGGTACTTTATTTTTTGTGATGTTGGTATTTGCTGCTTTCACTTCTGCAATAGCGATGATCGAGTCTACGGTTGCGTGGTTAGTTGAAACCAAAGGCATGCAAAGGCGTAACGCTACTTTATTTACTGGCATATCGCTTTGGTTGCTAGGTTTGCTTACCGTATTTTCGTTTGCCGGTGCCAGCTGGGCAACGTTTGAATGGACACTATTAGGTAAAGAAATAAAAAGCTTTTTTGAATTAAAAGACTATCTCACTTCAGCCATTATGTTACCTATTGGTGGTCTCTTTATAGCCATTTTTGTTGGCTGGATCATGCCTGAAAAAGTCAGTGCAGAAGAGTTGGCAAGCAGCCGCAGTGGCTACCAGATTTGGCGATTTGCGATTCGTTGGATTACGCCAGTAGCCGTGATTATTGTCTTTTTAAATTTGATCGGTGTACTCGATCTTTTTAGTGCCATTATCGGCAAGTAACCAAGGAATATGATAATGCAACGATCGGAACCGAAACAGCCAAGTCTCTTAGACGCTTTACTCCCCATGCTGGTGCTAATTACTTTATTAGCGGCATCAGTAATCTTATTTAAAGATGATTCTTCTTATGGACCAAATCAAATAGCCTTATTTGTGGCTGCAGCAGTCGCGGTGATCATTGGTTTGAAAAATGGACATGATTGGCACAGTATCGAACGAGCCATGGTGAAAGGTATATCCTTGTCTCTTGCTGCGGTGCTTATTCTACTCGCTGTGGGCGCACTTATTGGTACATGGTTGTTATCTGGTACCGTGCCCACCCTTATTTATTTTGGTTTACAACTGCTTAGTCCGAGTTGGTTTTACGCAGCAAGTTGTTTACTTTGTGCCATAGTGGCGATGAGTATAGGCAGTAGCTGGACTACCGCTGCCACTATTGGGGTAGCCTTGATTGGTGTAGCAACAGGACTCGGTTTATCACCTGCTATTACAGCAGGTGCTATAGTTTCCGGTGCTTACTTTGGGGATAAAATATCACCCCTTAGTGAGACAACTAATTTAGCCCCAGCAGTGGCGGGGGCAGATTTATTTGATCATATTCGACACATGTTATGGACCACCATTCCTAGTATTGTGTTGGCGCTAATTGCTTTTTTATTAATTGGCTTTAATAGCAATGTGAGTGCTGATTTAGAACATATCAATACGATTAGCACTATGTTAAAACAACAGTTTTCAATTAGTTTGTGGACTTTAGTGCCTCTTGTGGTATTGCTTGTAATGGCAATTAAAAAAGTGCCGGCTTTTCCAACCGTTTTTATTGGTGCTTTGCTTGGTGGTATCTGGGCAATATTATTTCAACCTGAACTTGTAAAAAGCATGGCTGATGATCAGCTGCCTGCAGCTGTAGCGGTGTTTAAGCTGGTTTGGCAAACGTTGTTTGCTGGTTTTAGTATTAGTACGGGAAATGACGATATCGATAGTCTATTGAGTGGTGGTGGCATGGCGAGCATGCTCAATACCATTTGGTTAATTTTCTCTGCGATGATGTTCGGTGCAGTCGTTGAACATATTGGTCTATTGCGCAAGTTTGTGGAAACTATCTTAGCTTTTGCCCGCAGTACCGGTTCTTTGATCACGAGTACTATGGCGACCTGTTTGGCAACCAACATTTTAACGGCGGATCAGTATATGTCTATTGTTATGCCAGGGCGCATGTACAAAGAGGAATATAAAAAGCGCAACTTAGCACCGGTTAATTTATCGCGCGCGCTGGAGGATGGCGGCACCATAACAAGTCCTTTGATTCCTTGGAATACCTGTGGTGCTTATATGCATGGCGTATTAAATGTTAATCCATTAGATTATTTTGTGTTTGCATTCTTTAATTTGATTAATCCAGTTTTAGCGGTTATCTATGCTTATTTGGGCATTAAAATACTTAAGCTGACACCACCTGATAGCGTTTCTGCTGAGATACCGATTGTAAAAGGTAGCTAAAAGGTTATATACAAAACAAGGAAAAAGCCTGATGCCAATCAGGCTTTTTCCATTAAACGCTTGAATTTGAGCCACACTGTTGATTCTAACTTTTTTTCTGATGTGAGAGCGATATGACAATTGCAACGATTCGTGAAGCTAAACGTTTAGCTGATTATCAACCGCCCAGTTTTTTAATAAGTAAGACTGATTTGATTTTCGAATTAGCGCCTCGTAATACTCGCGTAACTAGCACTTTAACTTTTCAGCGAAGCCAAGCGGGTGCCATGATTTTGGATGGGCAACAGCTTAACTTAATCAGTCTGAGTTTAAATGGTCAGCTGTTAACACCTGAGCAGTATAGCCTTAATGATGAGCGTTTAGAGATCGCTAATCCTGGCGAGCAGGGGGTACTGGAGGTTATCACCGAGCTCAACCCTGAAGAAAACAGTGCATTAGAGGGGTTATATTTGGCTGAGGGGGTGTACTGTACCCAATGTGAAGCGGAAGGATTTCGTCGTATAACCTATTACCCAGATAGACCTGATGTTTTATCCGTTTTTACGACAACGATTATTGTGGATAGTACTCAATTACCTTTCTTACTCTCTAATGGTAATAAGCTTAGCGAAACTCTCCTTGCCGATGGCCGAACTAAAACAACTTGGCAAGATCCCTTTCCTAAGCCTGCTTATTTGTTTGCCCTGGTCGCAGGGGATTTTGACTGTTTAACTGAACCATTTACAACAGCCTCAGGTCGGCAAATATCACTAGAGTTTTACGTACAAAAAGGGGCGTTATCACGCAGTCAATTTGCGATGGCTGCGTTAAAAAGAGCTATGCGCTGGGATGAGCAGCGTTTTGGCTTGGAATATGATTTAGATCGCTACATGGTTGTGGCTGTCGATTTCTTCAATATGGGGGCGATGGAAAATAAAGGCTTAAATATATTTAACAGTAAATATGTTTTAGCCGATGAGCGCTGCGCAACAGATCAGGATTTTTTTAATATTGAGTCAATTATTGGTCATGAGTATTTCCATAACTGGACAGGTAATCGGGTTACGTGTCGGGACTGGTTTCAATTAAGTTTAAAAGAAGGCTTAACCGTATTTCGGGATCAAGAATTTAGTGCGGATATGGGCTCTGCCACGCTAAATCGTATTGATGCTGTTAAACTTATTCGAACAGCGCAATTTGCTGAAGATGCGAGTCCAATGGCCCATCCCATCCGGCCTGCTCAAGTGTTGGAGATGAATAATTTTTATACCGTAACTGTGTATGATAAAGGCGCAGAAGTGATTCGAATGCTACAAACACTTTTGGGTAAAGCTGGCTTTAATGCAGGCTTAGCCTGTTATTTGGATCGGCATGATGGCCAAGCAGTAACCTGTGATGATTATGTGCAAGCGATGCAAGATGCGAATGGCGTCGACTTAAGTCAATTTCGGCGTTGGTATAGTCAATCAGGTACTCCTGTTTTAACTGTGAAAGAACATTATGACAGTACAAAAGCGTGTTTAACGTTGACACTGAGCCAATATACTCCAGCTACTACAGATCAAGCTATAAAACAGCCTTTAGTGATACCGGTAAGTATTGAACTGATCTACCCTAATTCCGACCAGCGTCAGCAGCAGTTATTGGTGTTATCAGAGTCAGAGCAAGTATTTAGTATTGAACATTGTGTTGAGCAGCCCTTGGTTGTCTGGTTAGAGGACTTTTCTGCACCCGTTAAGTTGGTTACTGATTATGATGCGCGCTCGCTATTAGCTATTGCGGGTAGGGCAACAAACGGTTTTGCACGCTGGGATGCCATGCAGCAGTATTGGAGTTTGCTGATTAAGCAAGCTGTGGCAGCGAATGTCATGCCAATCTTACCGGTTGAATTGGTGGAGTTGTTTAAGCAATGGTTGCAACAGCCATTGGCAGATTTGGCATTAACCGCAGAATTATTAACCTTACCTGAGTTTGATTCATTGGTAGAGCAATATGCAGAAATCCCAGTAGATCCTTTGTTACAAACGTTAACTTTTTTAACAAAGCAACTGGCTAACATACTTTCTGCTGAGTTTGCCAATTGTTATCTACAACTGGGTAAAGTGGATTATGTATATGAAGAACGCGGTGTTGCATTGCGCGCATTAAAAGCGCGCTGCTTGCATTATTTAGCTTGGACTGCGCAGGGAGAAGATTGGGTAAAGCAACACTATACAAGTGCTGATAATATGACGGACTTACTCGCTGCATTGAAAGCGTCTCAAGATGCGGGTTTAACCTGCAGTGAGGCGTTATTGGCCGATTTTGCGGAACGCTTCCAACATAATGTTCAAGTAATGGATAAATATTTTAACTTGGTTGCCGCCACACCGACAGAGGCGGTATTTGAGCAGTTAGAGCATTTAACTGAACATCCTTTATTTAGTTGGAAAAATCCTAATCGTGTTCGAGCTGTCTTCGGTGCGTTCTCAGTACGTAATCCGCTGCAATTTCATCGAGCGGATGGCCGTGGTTACCAATTATTAGCGCAGGTAGTGGGGCGGTTAGACGCCATTAACCCGCAATTGGCAGCTCGCTTGATAACACCGCTGTTATCTTGGCAGCGCTATGATCCCTTAAGGCAACAGATCTTGTTGGGGTTATTGCAAAAACTTGCTTTGCAACCTGCACTGTCAAATGATGTTTATGAGAAGGTTAGTAAAAGCCTGTTATGAACCGCCAATATCTGTTTAGTGGTTTTATCTCTGCTGAAAAATGTCAGCAATTTTATCGTGGCGAGGCTCGTTACGTGATTTTTACTGCCGACAGTGGCGAGCGAGTTCAGCTCGCTTTTCGACATTTTCAGCCATTTATGAGTCAGGTAGGGATTCGAGGACGATTTCGTTTATCTCTTACCGAGAATGGAGAATTTTTGAGGTTAGAGAAAATTAGTTAGAGTATATACTTTAAACGGTAGATTGAAACATAAGCTTGCATTATCGTCTGGTTTGGCCTTTAATTTCATTAGCTTAGTGCTAATGCTCTCTGGTCTGTCCTGACAGGTCAAACTGCTGTGTGCATTGAAGTCCGATATAAAGTCTTTAAATGCTAAAAAATGAATAAAAATCAACAGATTTACGCTATGCCAAGCCTTGCTAACACTGGCAAATGATGTAATTATTTTATCGCAAGAGTCTGTGTTGCAGCTGTAAGCAAGACAGATCTATAACTAAAAAAAACAGACAACTACCTGTTTTGACAGGGGGGGAGACAACAACATGAATAAAAGGCCAAACCGCTTTGCGATAAGCCCGTTAGCTGCTGGTGTTACTGCCGCATTGCTGGCGCTGGCTTACGTGCCTGCTCAGGCAGCTTCATTTGACTTTGGCGATGTTAAGGTTGAGATCGATTCTACATTTTCTTATGGTGCCAGTTGGCGTGCAGAAGATCGTAACTGGGATACTATAGCCAAAGTAAACCATCCTCGTTTTAATTGGACGGGATACAATGCAGGTACTAACAATATCATTTATCCATCTGCTGACATTTGGGCGCAGCCTGGTGCTTACTCCAGTAATGGTGATGCAGGTAATTTAAATTTTGATCGTGGTGATATGTTTAGTAGCCTGTTTAAAGGTTTACATGAAGTGTCTGTCACCAAAGACAACATTGGCTTTTTCGGCCGATTTATGTATTTTTACGACACGGCATTAAATGATGGAAAATTCGCCTACAGCAATCCGTTAAGTGGTCAAAGAGTCGATCCTTGTGAAGATAAGCGTTCTAGCGAACTTGCTTGTAAAGATATCCGTTTATTAGATGCGTTTATTTACGGCAATTTTGCTTTTAATGATGGCATGAATCCGGTTACTGTTCGTTTGGGTAATCAGGTATTAAGCTGGGGTGAGAGTACTTTTATCCCTCATGGTATCAATATTACGCCAGTTGACGTTGGTATTTTACGTGCTCCGGGTGCGGATTTAAAAGAAGCCTTTATTCCAACTGGCATGGCAACAATTTCAATTGGTTTAACTGAAAACCTTTCTACGGAATTATTTTATCAATACTCCTGGCAAGAGAGCTATTTACCCCCGCCAGGTACCTATTTCTCGACAAATGATTTCGCTGGTCGTGGTGGTTTTGCCCAGAATATTCAGTTAGGTTTTTCGGGTAATCCAGATATCGATCTTGCCCACTTACTCGCTAATCTGAATGCTTTAGGTTCTGCTGTAGGTGCTGGGCAAGTTTCTCCTGCTCAAGCGGCACAAATGTATTTGGGTTACCCTACTAAAGTAGCGTTAAGACCCTTTGGCGATGCTGGCGAATTAAAACCTGATGATGGCGGACAATACGGTATTAAGTTTGAGTATTTTGCTGCAGACCTTGGAGAAACCGAGTTCGGCGTATATTATATGAATTACCATAGCCGTGTGCCGGTGATTTCGGGTATTGCTTCAGACTTCCGTTCTCCTGCAATCCAAGCTGACATTGGTTATTTAGTTCAAAACGCAGGCAATTTGACTAAGGATAATGTTCAAAACTTACGTGCCTTTTCCAAAGGTATTTTAGAATACCCTGAAGATATCAAACTATATGGCCTTAGCTTTAACACCAACTTAGGTACGACCTCTGTGGCGGGTGAATTTTCTTTCCGTCAGGATGAGCCTCTACAAATTGATGACGTTGAGATTCTTTATGCTGGTATGCCTGAGCAGCTTGCTATTGCTGGAATTCGTCCCGATTTAGCTGGCATTTCTCAAGTGGGTCGTTTTATCGGTACCAAAGCCACGCCGGGTGATTACGCGCAAGGCTACATTTTACGTAACACCGCTCAAGCACAAATGACGTTTACCCATTTGTTTGGACCTAGTCTAGGCGCGGATAACTTCACTATGCTAGGTGAGGTAGGTGTGGTAAGAATCAATAATATGCCTGCACAAGACGTATTACGTTTAAATGGCCCAAACACGGATCGTAGTGGTGCACCTTTGATTGGTGCCAATGGACCCTCTCAAGGTCTGCACACGGGCTTGTCAAATGGTGCAGAAACGAATCCATTTCCAACAGCATCAGCTTGGGGTTATCGAATTTTAGCGAAAGCGGATTACAATAACGTCTTTGCCGGTGTAAATTTATCGCAGCGGTTGATATTTTCTCACGATGTTAATGGTATCACACCCGATCCGTTGTTTATGTTTGTAGAAGATCGTAAGTCGGCATCTTATGCTGTGTCTTTTGACTACTTAAACAAATGGTCTGGAGAGCTTAGTTATAACTGGTTCTGGGGTGGTGTAGGCACAACTAACAATACCGCTGACCGTGATTTCATATCTTTCAACATTAAATACTCTATTTAAGGGACGAGCACGAATTATGAAAAAACTCACCCTGTTAGCATCAGCTGTTGCGCTGGTGTTCAGTTGTAATGCATTGGCTAAGTTACCTGCTGATCAAGTAGCCCGTTTAGGTAAGGATTTAACGCCAATTGGTGCTGAACGCGCTGGAAATGCGGCGGGCACTATCCCAGAATGGACCGGGGGCATTCAAGCTGCACCTGCTGGCTATACACCTGGTGATCATCATCCCAATCCGTTTGCTGATGATAAGATTCTATTTACCATCACCAAAGCAAATCTTGATCAGTACCGTAACTTTCTGAGCCCAGGTCAAATTGCCTTGTTTGATTTGTATCCTGACACTTTTAAAATGAATATTTACCCAACTCGTCGCAGTGCATCATTTCCGCAATATTTTTATGATGCGACCAAGAAAATTGCTGCAGAGGCTGAGTTAATCGAAGGCGGCAATGGTCTGCGTAACGCGGCTATTGGTATTCCATTCCCTATTCCAAGTAATGGTTTAGAGGCGATTTGGAACCATACAGTGCGTTACCGTGGTGTGGCTGCTAGCCGTAATGGTGGTCAAGCAGCACCAACCGCTGCTGGTGCTTATACTATCATTGGTTTTGATGAACAAATTATGTTTAAGTACTCACATCCTGATGCCACGCCTGCTGCGTTAGAAGCTGAAAACATTCTGTTCCGTTTTAAGCAAAGCGTAACTTCGCCAGCGCGTCTAGCCGGTACAGCTTTGTTAGTGCATGAAACCATGGATCAAGTTGCTACACCGCGTCAGGCATGGACCTATAATACTGGCCAACGTCGTGTGCGTCGTGCACCAAACGTAGCCTATGATGCGCCAGGTACTGCATCTGATGGATTACGTACCACAGATGACTTCGATATGTTTAACGGCTCTCCAGATCGCTATAATTGGGAGCTCAAAGGCAAACGCGAAATGTATATTGCTTACAATGATTATAAATTGCACAGCAATAGTTTGAAGTATTCTGATATTTTGATGCCTGGTCATATTAACCCAGAACACGTTCGTTACGAAAAGCATCGTGTTTGGGTCGTTGAGGCAACGTTAAAAGAGGGCACTCGTCACGTTTATGGCAAACGCGTGTTCTTTATTGACGAAGATAGCTGGCAGATCCACGTAGCCGATTTATATGATAACCGTGGTGATTTATATCGTGTTGCAGTTGCTCATGGTCTGAATTACTACGAAGTGCCGACCCATTGGAGTACCCTTGAGGTTTATCACGATCTAAATTCACGCCGTTATATTGCTATCGGTTTGGATAATGAAGATAAGATGTATGACTTTTCAGTAACGTTATCTGATAACGATTTTACACCAGCTTCATTACGTCGTGAGGGTACTCGTTAATTTTTAACCTGCTACAAGGCTGGCGTCTGGCCAGCCTTTTTTTTAGTCAGGAATTGTTTAAACCCTACAATAATTTGAGTGTGCCGAACTAATGTATTACAAGTTTTCTGCCTTATGTCTTTCCACCTTGTTGCTGACGCATAGCAGTTCAGTGCTTAGCCTTGAAATAGCTGAGCCCCTGGATGTTTTACCAAAAGCGGCATTTATGGTTCCTTTAGCTGAACGCGCTTTATTTACTGATATCGTTCCAGTAGCTGATCAAGGTTATGCCATTGTCGGTGAACGTGGTCAAATCATGATCAGTTCAGAGGGCAATACCTGGCAACAAGTCAAGGTACCCGTGCAATCACTTCTGACGGCAGTTTATTTTATTGATGAGCAATACGGTTGGGCAGTTGGACATGATGCAACCATCTTGCATACCCAAGATGGCGGCCAAAACTGGCAAATCCAACAATTTATCCCTGCAATGGATAAACCCTTGATGGATGTTTACTTTTTTAACCGTGAGCAAGGTATTGCTGTTGGTGCTTATGGCATGTTTTACACCACCACTGATGGTGGTGCAAATTGGCAGTCGACTTTTCACTTATCTCTCGCTGCAGCAGAGGATCAGGAATATCTGGCAGAATTAGCCGAGATGGATCCAGAAGCGTATTTATTAGAACGTGAATCTGTGTTACCCCATTTCAATCGCTTAATGGTAAATGGGCAACAAATTTATATGGTGGGTGAAGCGGGTTTTATTGCCTTAAGTGAAGATGCGGGTAACAGCTGGCAACGGTTGGAAGCCTTTTATAATGGCTCGCTTTTTGATGTGCATCGAACACAACAAAACACTCTGTTAGTTGCAGGCTTACGCGGTAATCTTTTTCGCAGCACTGATGATGGTCTAAGTTGGCAAAATATTACAATACCCGTGTCAGCTTCCTTAAGCAGTATAGCCGAGGATGTAAATGGTCAGTTATATGTAACAGGTAATGCCGGCACTTTATTACGGAGTACTGATGATGGTCAAAGCTTTCAGTACTTAGAGCAGGCCGATGGTCGAGCGATCTTAAATGTGTTGCCCTTGGCAGACCGCTTATTGCTGGTGACAGAAAGCGGTGTTAGAACAACTTCGATAGGTAAGTCTGAATAATATGAGTATTAATTGGCTGGTAAATAAATTTGAGTACAGTCTGTTCCGGCATCGCTTAGCGGTTATGGTTATTTTTGCTATTACAACGCTAGTTTTACTATGGCGAGCTACGGATATTAAACTTGATGCTGCTTTTAGTAAGAATATTCCTCTTAAACATGAATATATGCAAACCTATCTTAAGCATGCAGAGGACTTTGGTGGCGCAAATAATATTCTGATTGCCATGTGTGATGCGAATGGGGATATTTTCAATGCGGGTTTTTTTGACAGTTTTCGTCGAGCACATGATGATGTGATTTTCACCCCTGGGGTAGAAAGAGTATTAGTTAAATCGTTATTTAGTCCAAGTACCCGCTTTATTGAAGTCGTAGAAGATGGTTTTGCCGGTGGCCCAGTTATCCCCGCAGATTTTAAGGCTGATGCTCAGGGACTGGCGCGGGTTAAAGAAAATGCCGAAAAAGCCGGTGTGATTGGTCGGATGGTCTCAGATGATTACAGCTGTGCCATGATAACGGCATCGTTATTAGAGATTGATCCAGAAACGAATCTGCCAATTGATACCATTGCTTTTGCTGCCACGCTTGAAAATGATATTCGGGCAAAGTACCAGACTGAACAATTAAGTGTGCACATTATCGGTTTCGCTAAAATGGTTGGTGATGTTGCCGATGGTGCCAAAGGGGTCGTGCTGTTTTTTGGTATTGCCATCCTTATTACCACAGTCATGGTATTCCTGTTTTCTGGCTCCATGATGCTCACTATCTTGCCAATTGCCTGTTCGTTAATTGCAGTAATCTGGCAAATGGGCTTATTGACGGTATTAGGTTTTGGTATCGATCCTATGTCGATTTTAGTACCGTTTTTAGTCTTTGCGATTGGCGTGAGTCATGGCGTGCAAATGATTAACTCAACCGGCAAAAGGGTTGCTGGTGGTATGGATGCTAAAACCGCTGCACAAACCAGTTTCCGCAAGTTGTTGGTGCCAGGTGGTGTGGCCTTACTTTCTGATACTGTGGGCTTTTTAACGTTATTAATCATTGAAATTGGTGTTATTCGAGAGCTTGCCATTACCGCCAGCTTAGGTGTGGCAGTCATCATCTTAACCAATTTAATATTACTGCCGGTATTGATGTCTTATGTCAAATTTAGTGACAAATATAAGCAGCGTGTTGCCGCTCCGAATGTGAAAGCTGATAAAATTTGGTTTGCGCTGTCAGCTTTTGCTACCCGCAAATATGCCACTGTTATTTTATTAGCTACGGCAGCCTTGTTTGCTGTTGGTTATATCCAAAGCCAGCAGCTGAAAATAGGGGATTTGCATGAGGGCGCGCCGGCATTACATGAAGATTCACGTTATAACCTTGATACCAAATTAATTACTGAACGCTTCGCAATTTCGGTAGATTTTATCAACGTGATGGTAGAGACCATTCCTAGCGCTTGTACCAGCCATGATATTATGGATCGTATTGATCAATTTCAGTGGTTGATGGAGAACGTGCCAGGCGTACAGTCTGCGGTATCACTTTCCTCCGTATCGAAAGTGATTAACGCAGCTTACAATGAGGGCAACCCAAAATGGCGAGTGTTGCCTCGCAATACGCAAAGCTTGGTTCAAGCTTCCTCTCGGGTAGAAACGAGCACCGGTTTATTAAACGCAGATTGTTCTGTAATGCCTGTTATGCTGTTTTTAGAAGATCATAAAGCGGAAACTATTGAGCGTGTTGTCGCTGCGGTTAAGCAATATGGCGCTGAGTTAGGTGATGAACATACCACCTTTGCATTAGCAACAGGACCTGCTGGTGTGATGGCCGCGACGAATGAAGCAGTAAGTGCTGCGCAGCAACCCATGATGTGGTATGTGTACTCTGCTGTTATTGTGTTATGTTTACTCAGCTTCCGCTCAGTCAGAGCTACAGCAGCAGTGGTGATTCCTTTGTATGTGGTATCGGTTTTAGCTACTGCCTTGATGACTAAATTGGAAATAGGGTTAACGGTATCTACCTTACCGGTAATCGCTTTGGGTGTGGGCATTGGTGTTGATTACGGTATTTATATTTTATCGACTATGAGTCAACAGTTACGTGAGGGTATGCCAATTCGTCAAGCCTATTTTGAAGCATTAAAAGAGCGGGGCAGTGCTGTGCTTTTCACCGGTATTACTTTAGCGATTGGTGTCAGTACATGGGTGTTTTCAGCGCTGAAGTTCCAAGTTGATATGGGCATTCTGTTGACCTTTATGTTTATCGTCAACATGTTGGGCGCGATAGTCGTATTACCTGCGCTGGCCAGTTTTTTCTGGCGAAAAAATAATTAACGTAATTTTTTGTAAAATTACCAAAATTTTTTTTCATCATATTTATGCATAGAAAAGAATAGAAAATGGCCGTTTGGCCATTTTCTATTTATGAGGCCTGAATATTCAGGCAAATCAAGCCTAATAACCACTGGTATAACCAGCATAAAAGCCAGAAATATCGCTTCAAAAGCGCTACAATAATTACTACACTGCGCAGCTGCAACATCCCCTCTACATTTTGTGGATCCTGTGTTTAGCAGTGATTGATAAAAGGATGCAATAATGACAAAGATAGATGGTCTTACCTCAGTTTTACTACAGAACGTCAGCAAGTTAATCAAGCAAAAAGTAAAAGAACAAATGCCATTGGTTGAAAAATTTGCTCATACTCTATATGGAAATATTTCTAATGAAGATCTTGTTGGTCGAAATGACAGCGATCTTTATGGGGCGGCATTAAGTTTATGGCAAACCTTTAACCAGCATGCAGAGCCTGCTGCGCGGATCAGAGTGTTTAATCCGGAGATCGCTCGGCACGGTTGGGAGTCGAAACATACTATTGTTGAAATAGTTGTGCAGGATATGCCCTTTCTTGTCGACTCGGTGCGGATTGCACTAACCCGTCACAACATAACTGCGCATTTATTATTGCACTATCCGTTGCAGACAAAGCGCGACGAAAAAGGCAATATTCTAGATTTTGCCAAATTAGGTCGTTTAAGTGATGCAACCAATCAACAAACGGTTTTTCATATTGAAATTGACCGGATGACAGACGCTAGCGCAATTGAGGCGTTAAAAGCCGAATTGCTCTCTGTGATGGAGGATGTGTCCTTAGCGGTGCAAGATTGGCAGCCAGCGCGTCAAAAACTGTTAGATGTTATCCAGTCACTTCCTAAAACGGCAGGCAAAGCCAGTAAAGAAGATATCGCTGAAGTAACGGATTTCCTTAATTGGCTGGTTAAAGATAATTTCACCTTACTCGGTTATCGCAGTTACGACATTAACCCGGTAAAAGGCGATTATCAGATCGTTGCTCAAAAAGACAGTGCCCTTGGTTTAATGCGCCGCTCTGAGCCTCGGGATCTGATGTTGTCTGAGTTGCCGGAACGCGGTCGTATCCAAGCATTAAGTAACTCCTTGCTAATCTTGACTAAAACAAATAATAAATCGCGCGTTCACCGTCCCGCTTACATTGACTATATCGGGATTAAACGGTTTGATAAGAGCGGAAAAGTGATTGGTGAAGATCGCTTTATTGGTTTGTACTCGGCCAGTTTATATAACAACAGCGCAGCAGACATTCCACTGCTAAAAAGTAAGCTGCAACAGGTAATGAACCGCTCTGAGTTTGCAGAAGGCACCCATGCTTATAAAGCTTTATTGAATATTCTCGAAACTTACCCAAGAGATGAGTTGATTCAGGCTAATGTAGATGAATTACTTGATGTAAGTATGGGCGTACTGCAGATGCAGGAACGTGATATGACTCGGCTGTTTATTCGTGAAGATACTTTTGGACGCTTTGTCACAGCAATGGTGTATGTGCCTCGTGAGCGTTACAACACTCAGCTTCGCAAAGACACTCAAGCCCTTTTAGCTCAGGCTCTTGGCGCAACAGAGCCTGTTGAATTTACTACCTATTTCTCTGAATCTGTGTTGGCGCGCACCCATTATCTGGTGCGTATCAACGATAGCCAAGTTGAGTATAACGTGAAAGACATTGAAAAGAATCTGGTTGAAGCGGCTCGTACCTGGGAAGATAAACTGGAGAGTGCGTTAATCGGCATTTATGGTGAAGCGCGTGGTCGTGATTTAAGCCGTAAATATGTGAATGCGTTTCCGCGCGCTTACAAAGAAGATATGTTGCCAAGTGATGCTTTGGTCGATATCGGTAAGTTAGAAGCGTTAAATGAAGAGCATAAGTTAGAAATGCTGTTTTATCGCCCGCAAGAAGAAGGCAAAGACAGCAAAGCTGTTCGGTTAAATCTTTTCCATAAAGACCACCCAATCCATCTATCTGACGTACTGCCGATGCTGGAAAACTTTGGTTTACGGGTTATTGGTGAAACACCTTATGCGGTGAAGTGCCCAAGTGGCTCAGTAAGCTGGATTTTGAATTTCACTATGGAGCTAACCGGTGAGCTACCTGCTGACTTTGTGGTTGCCCAACAAGGCTTCCAAGACTCCTTAACTAAGGTGTGGTTAGGTCAACTAGAAGATGATGGCTTTAACCGTTTAATTTTAGGTGCTGGTTTAACCGGTCGTGAAGTGTCCATTTTACGCGCTTATGCTAAATATAAGCGCCAGATCGGTAGTACCTTTAGCCAGAGCTATGTCGAAAATACCTTTGCTCGTTATGCAACTTTAGCAGCGCTGTTAGTTCAACTGTTTAGTATGAAGTTTGCGCCGAAATCGCGCGCTACGGCAAAGTCTATTGAAAAGCTTGAAGAGCAAATTGCTGCACAGCTTGAAAATGTGGCGAACCTTGATGATGATCGGATCATTCGTCGTTTTGTTGATATGATTAACGCGACGGTGCGCACGAACTTTTATCAAAAGGCTGCAGATGGCAGCGATAAGCCATATATTTCATTCAAGATTAAACCTAATTTAATCCCTGAAATGCCGTTGCCGATGCCAATGTTCGAAATATTCGTTTATTCACCGCGTGTCGAGGGTGTTCACTTGCGGTTTGGTAAAGTAGCGCGCGGTGGCTTACGTTGGTCTGATCGCCGTGAAGATTTCCGAACAGAAGTTTTAGGCTTAGTCAAAGCCCAGCAAGTTAAAAATACCGTGATTGTACCTTCTGGTGCGAAAGGCGGTTTTGTTTGTAAAAAGCTGCCAGAAACCGGTGGGCGCGAAGCCTTTATTAATGAAGGTAAAGCCTGCTACCGTACCTTTATCCGTGGTTTATTAGACGTTACAGATAATATCGTACAAGGTGCTATCGTACCGCCGACGGATGTTGTGCGCTTAGATGAAGATGATCCCTATTTAGTGGTTGCAGCCGACAAAGGTACTGCAACCTTCTCTGATATTTCCAATGGCATTTCAGAAGAGTATAACTTCTGGTTGGGTGATGCCTTTGCTTCTGGTGGTTCAAACGGTTATGACCACAAGAAAATGGGTATTACTGCACGTGGTGGTTGGGAGTCGGTGAAGCGGCACTTCCGCGAAATCGGTATTGATTGCCAAACTACCGATTTTACCTGCGTTGGTATTGGTGATATGGCCGGTGATGTATTTGGTAACGGTATGCTACTGTCTAAGCATATCCGTTTACAAGTTGCTTTTAACCACTTACACATCTTTGTAGATCCTAACCCAGATGCTGCACGTTCCTATCCAGAGCGTGAGCGTTTGTTTAATTTACCCACCTCTACTTGGGATGATTATGATAAATCCTTAATTTCAGAGGGTGGTGGGATCTTCGCGCGCTCAGCCAAGTCGATTAAGCTAAGTCCACAAATGAAAGAAATGCTTGGAACCAGCAAGTCGTCAATGACACCGAATGAATTAATTCGTGAAGCCTTAATGATGCCGGTAGACTTATTATGGAACGGTGGTATCGGGACTTATGTTAAAGGTAGCAACGAAAGTCATGCTGAAGTCGGCGATCGTGGTTCAGAAGCGCTGCGCGTAAATGGGCGTGAATTAGGCGCAAAAATCTTTGGTGAAGGGGGTAACCTTGGTGCCACGCAACGTGGTCGTATTGAGTATGCCGCTAACGGTGGTCGACTGAATACCGATTTTGTGGATAACGTCGGTGGGGTAACCTGTTCGGATAATGAAGTTAATATCAAAATCTTGTTGAACGCCTTGGTTACTGGCGGCGACTTGACATTGAAGCAGCGTAATAAACTGCTAAATGATATGACAGATGACGTAGCCGAGATTGTTATTGAAGATTGTTATCGCCAAACACAAAGCATTAGTTTGTCTTCCTTATTGGGTTCGGAGCAAATTAAGGAATACACCCGCTTTATCCATGCATTAGAAAAAGACGGTAAGTTGAATCGTGAGTTAGAGTTTTTACCTTCTGACGATGAACTCGCTGATCGTATGGCTAAGAACATGGGCTTAACTCGACCTGAGCTGGCTATTTTAACCGCCTACGGAAAAATGGTATTAAAAGAGCGTTTAGTGACGGCAGACGTCTCTGATAATAGCTATTTCCAGCAGTTATTGACGGGAGCCTTCCCCACGGTATTACAAAAGAAATTTAGCAATGAGATCAGCCAGCACCCGTTAAAAGCCGAAATAATTGCCACTAAATTGGCGAATATGCTGGTAAACGAGATGGGACCGAATTTTGTGCAGCGCATGTTTGAAGAAACCGGCGCCAATGCCGCAGAAGTTGCCATTTGTTATGCGGTTGTACGTGAATTGTTTGATGTCGAGCATTACTGGGAACAGCTGGAACAACTCGATAATCAGATCCCAGCCGCACTGCAAAGTCGTGTGTTATTCCAACTGCGTCGCACTATGCGCCGGGCAACGCGTTGGTTTGTGCGTCACCGCGACAGAACGTTAAATATTGAGCAAACAGTTGCTTTCTTTAAACCGGCTTATGTTGAAATTTGCCGTGATCTGGAAAAGTACGTTGCTGAACGTGAAATGCAGGAATTGACTGAAAAGAGCAATACCTTAGTTGAGCAAGGCATCCCTGCAGCTGTGGCGGTTTACTTAAGTCAACTGAGTACCGTATTCTCAGTGATGGATATTGCTCAGGTTGCAGACAGTCATAAAACGCCGTTAGCTATGGTTGCTGAGATTTACTTTAAGTTAGGTGACAAGCTTGAACTGCATTGGTTCCTAGAGCAAATTACGCGTCAACCTGTAGCTAACCATTGGCAAGCTTTAGCTCGCGCCTCTTATCGCGAAGAGTTGGATTGGCAACAGCGTGGTTTAACGGCCGTGGTAGTGAAAAGTTGTGGTAATGTTTGCGTGGCCGATGACATTATCAACAATTGGTTGGAGCAACATCATAGTTTAGTAGAGCGTTGGCGTTTAATGCTGGCGGAGTTTAAAACAACACAAAGCCACGAGTTTGCGAAGTTTTCTGTGGCGATGCGTGAACTTATGTTGTTAAGCCAATCTGTTTGATGCTGTTGTTTTTAGCTTAAACTTATTACAATACCCCAAGTGACAACCGTGTGGGATACAGGTTACAGTGCATGGTGCTGTAACCTCTTTCCAGCGGAGTTTTGGGGTATTTTATTTTAAGGTCTGCCATGTTTTATTCATTAGCCAGAAATGTTCTTTTCAATTGTGATGCTGAGCGCTCGCATGATTTTGCTTTAGCCAGTTTAAAACATTTGGCTAATACCCCAGCCGCTCTGTTATGGCGTGAGCCTTTGGTTAGTAAGCCCAAGACTATCGCTGGCATTACCTTTCCAAATCCGCTTGGTTTAGCGGCAGGCTTGGACAAAAATGCCGATTGTATTCGTGCTTTCGCGCAAATGGGGTTTGGTTTTATTGAAGTCGGTACTGTTACACCCAGACCGCAAGCGGGTAACGATAAACCCCGCATGTTTAGACTGCCGCAGTCAGAAGCTCTGATTAATCGGATGGGTTTTAATAACAAGGGTGTCGATTATTTAGTAAACAATGTAAAGCATAGCCAGTTTAAAGGGGTGTTAGGTATTAATATTGGTAAAAATAAAGATACCCCAAACGAACAAGGTAAAGACGATTATATCCATTGCATGCGTAAAGTTTACCCTTACGCCAGTTATATTACGGTGAATATTTCTTCTCCTAATACACCAGGGCTAAGAGATTTACAGTTTGGTGCCGCGTTATTAGATTTATTAAATTCAGTAAAAAATGAACAGCTAGAGCTGGAAGCCAAATACGATAAATATGTGCCGGTTTTTGTGAAAATTGCCCCAGATATGGATCAGATTGCCATTGAACAAGTTGCCGATTCGCTTATGAGTAGCAAAATGGATGGCGTGATTGCCACCAATACCACCCTTGACAGAAGTCGGGTAGCTGGTCAGCAACATGCAGAGGAAGCGGGCGGCCTAAGTGGACTTCCAGTACAACAAAAAAGTACTGAAGTGATTAAACAGCTGCGTCTGGCTGTAGGTCCTGATTTACCCATTATTGGCGTAGGTGGCATCAATGACAGTGCTTCAGCGCAGGCAAAACTTGCTGCCGGTGCGGATTTACTGCAAGTGTATACAGGCTTTATTTATCATGGCCCCAAACTGATTACATCTATTGTAAATAGCTTATAACAGAGAGATTTACTACTAATCAGCTTTTAAAATATGAGCAGCATGCTATAGTGCTTATATTAATCACACGTTGTTAGCTCAAAGGAGAATAGCAAGT
The DNA here is from genome assembly GCF_049390205.1 of Alishewanella sp. d11. Classification (GTDB taxonomy): domain Bacteria; phylum Pseudomonadota; class Gammaproteobacteria; order Enterobacterales; family Alteromonadaceae; genus Alishewanella. The sequence goes on from NZ_CP186547.1 coordinate 3,139,415, forward strand.
AAGATGTTGATACCGTCGGAGCAATGGACATGGCAGTATTGCCCAATTAAAGATCGTCTTGTACTTAACCTTGATGATACGGTGCAGTTTACTTCTGAGCTAACTGGGGCAATGCTTAATGAAAAAGTGCTTAATCAGCCTTTTTCGATTGCGGAAGCTGAAACTTTTTGGCGTATCCAAGACGTTTTGCAGCCTTTGATTGCTAATGATGCTGAATGTTTGGAATTCTGCTTTCACGCGCTTGCCAATCGTTTTCGTCAGCTTACCGCGCACAAAAGCTGGTATTTCGCTACCCAACGTCAACAAGATATCGGGGCGTATCAGTTAGTTCAGTTACAAGGTAATGATCAGCTAACGGCATTAGTCGTTGCTTCTGATCTTGAATGCATAGAATGTCTGCTATTAGCCTCTGGTGAAACCTTAGCAGGTAAATTACTAGCGAAAAATGCGGTTATTCGTGTATTACGGAATAGAGCGCAGCTATTGGAAGTGGATATCGATTTGGCACGCAGTGCTTAGTTACACTGCCTTTGTATTGTTTTTGAAATGCTAAGAGTTCGCCGCCTATTGCAGCAAGCTTTTGCTAAGTCTGGTCTTCTGGCCTCGGGCGTTGTCGTTGGCCCCAGTAAAAAACGGCGTTTGCTGTTGTTGTTACTGGCTATGTTTCATTTATCAGGTTTATTTTCCTCTTTAGATGCCTTGATGTCTTCACGAACCGCTCAAGGCAGTATCGCTTGGATCGTGTCTTTAAATACCTTTCCCTATGTCGCTGTGCCTGCCTACTGGATCTTTGGCCGTAGTCGTTTTCAAGGCTATGTGATCTCAAGGCAGGAAACAGACAGCGATTTATTTATTAAACACCAACTAAAAGCTTCTGGTGCAGAGCCTTTTATTTTACATACGGAACGAGAAAGAGGCAGCCTGCAGGCGGTTGAGCGATTAGCGAAGATGCCGTTTTTAACTGGCAATAATGCTGAACTCTTAATTGATGGACAAGCGACCTTTGCCAGTATTTTTGCGGGTATTGCGGCAGCGAAAGACTATGTTTTGGTACAGTTTTATATTGTTAGAGACGATAATCTCGGCCGTCAGTTACAGCAATTATTAATACAGAAAGCGCAACAAGGTGTGGCGGTTTATTTTTTGTATGATGAAATTGGTAGCTATCGGCTACCACATCGTTATACCTCAGCACTGGCGTCTGCAGGGGTAAGAGTACGGCCTTTTCACTCTACAAAAGGACCTGGTAACCGCTTTCAGCTAAATTTTCGTAATCATCGCAAAATTGTGATTACCGATGGCTACACCGGTTGGTTAGGGGGACTTAATGTCGGTGATGAATACTTAGGTGAAGATCCTCGTTACGGTGCTTGGCGTGATACCCATCTGAAACTGAGCGGGCCAGCCGTATTGGCTTTACAATTATCCTTTGTTGAAGATTGGTATTGGAGTACTGAAACGATCCCTGCACTTCATTGGCAGGTGCAGGCCGCAGAGCAAGGTAATATACCTATTCTTATTTTGCCGTCTGGGCCAGCCGATCGTTTTGAAACGGCCAGTTTAATGATGCAGCATGCCTTGCACACGGCGGCGCAGCGAATTTGGATTGCTAGTCCTTATTTTGTGCCAGACGAAGGCACGCTAGCAGCGTTAAAGCTTGCGGCGTTGCGGGGAGTTGATGTTCGTGTGTTAATCCCCGAGCAAACAGATAATCTGTTAGTCACACAAGCGGCTTATGCCTTTATTGGTCCGTTATTAGATGCCGGTGTAAAAATCTATCGATACCATAAAGGTTTTTTGCATGCTAAAAGTTTTCTGGTTGATGAGCGCTTAAGTGCCGTGGGAACTGTCAATTTGGATAACCGTTCTTTTCGTTTAAACTTTGAAATAACGGCACTCATGCTTGATGAAGCAATGAATAAGCAGCTAGAGCAACAGTTCTTAGCTGATTTTTCACATTCTCGGATGATGAGTCGTTCAGAACTTAAAGCACGTTATTGGTGGCAAAGAGCGATAGCGCGTGGTGCCCATTTAATGGCACCGATACTTTAGGAGAGAGTCAAATGGCTGCTATTAAGCCAAACTTGCAGCAAGCCAGTTTTCAGCAATTTGTGACATTGTTAGAGCAGGCGCTTTTAACGCAGCAATTACAAAAACTGATTTTAAGTAAGTACCAAGGGGCTGAAACTGCATTACAGCGGTTGGAGATCAGCCCTGTGCTTTTAAAAGGAGTTTGGCAGTTAAAATTTTTATATCAGTATAAAACCAATCATATCACTAAGAACTTAACCGTGACAGAAGCGCAGCCGGTAATCTTATGTTTGCTAGAGCATGATTTTCTACAGGCTAACTTACAAAGTGAAAATCAAACCGTTCAGTTAAGTCAAAGCAAGAAAGGTAGGTTCTTGTTAAACGCCAAAAAAATCACCAACCAAGCCGATGCGAGTAAGCCAGCTACGCCAGCTGTGAATGCTCATAATCGACAAAAACAACGCTTTGTTGAACAAACGCGGCCTTTTTTAACGGCATTGGGCATAACTGATCAACAACAGCAAATCATTCCTGCTATGTCGAATAAATGGAAGCAGATTAATAAATTTATTGAAATCCTCGCCAATGCAGTGAAAGAAACCGGTTTAGCGACGCGTGAACAATTACATGTGGCAGATTTTGGTTCAGGCAAGGCATATTTAACCTTTGCCATGCATGATTATTTTAATCATAGCTTGGGTCTAGCTGTTAATGTTACGGGGGTTGAACTGCGCCAGCATCTGGTCGATTTATGTAACCAAACCGCGAGCAATTTGCAGTTAGCTGGGATCCAATTTGAACAAGGCGATGTGAAGCATTTCAAAGCTCGGGGGATCAACGTCATGGTGGCCTTGCATGCCTGTGATACCGCGACAGATTACGCGTTGCATATGGGTATTCGAACAGGGGCTGAAATTATTATGTGTTCGCCGTGTTGCCATAAGCAAATTCGGCCTCAGGTACAGTTGCCTGCCGTGCTGGCGCCGATGTTGCAACATGGCATCCATTTAGGGCAAGAGGCAGAGATGTTGACCGATAGCTTAAGAGCACTGTTGCTGGAAGCGAATGGTTACGATACCAAAGTGTTTGAATTTATTTCTTTAGAGCATACTAGTAAAAATAAAATGATTTTAGCGGTGCGGCGAGCCAAACCGAAAGATAACACGGCTGTATTACAGCAGATCCAAGCATTAAAGCTGTTTTATGGTATTCAAGAACATTGTTTAGAGCAATTATTGCTCGAATCAGCAGCGGGTTAAACCGCTGCGAATGTTGAGCTTTTAGCGAAGCGCATCAATCAACTGTTTGACCGCCTGCAACTGCGCGCCCGTCTTACTTAAGTAGTTAGCACCGCTGTAACCCCACCAATCCCAACAGCCTAAGGGATTAAATGGACTTGGGGTGATCTGCGGGTACAGAATGACTAACTGATTTGCATCAGCATAGTGGTTTAAACCGGTGTTAGTGACATAGGCTTCGCCGACTTGGCTGGCATCTTGCCGACAGCCATGAAAGCTAACATGTAATTGACAAGCGGCTCCTTGCTGACAGCTGGCGGGAATATAGGCATAACCCAATTCAGCTAATTGTCCCTTGCTTGCTGGCGCCAGCTGGTGTTGATTAATTCGATATAACTGACCACTGAGTGATGTAGCTGCTGTCAGCGTTGTATTGAGTAAATGACTAAGTAATTTGCCTGCGGCATCAAAATTACAGCTCGCCAAAAAGGGCGGCTCTGAACGATCACAAGCTGTTAAATCGGGTAAAGCTGTCGGGAAGTGATGTGCAAAAGCATATTCGTTGACAAACATTAACTGCTCCGGCTCAATCCAGTTGGCATATTGTGCCGCGAGCGCCGCACTGACCTCACTGGAAACGGTTTGGTCGGCACTGCCGCTAAAGATCCACACTCTGCTCTTGGCGAGAGCACTAACTGGTGCCAGTAAGCCTTGGCCACGCAGTGCTGTTAGCGTTTGTTCAATCTCGGCTAAATTAGGTTTAGCCTGAGGATTAGCCAAGCAATGCGTTAAAGCGTGTTGAAAGTTATTTTGAGCACAATACACCGGACCTGCCGCAATCATGGCGACGCCAATCACCTCCTCGGCAAAAGCCTGATGATATTGTCCTGCCATATAAGCACCAGAAGACAGTCCTGACAGGGTAATGGGTTGCGCAAGATTAAGCGCAGGTAGTGGTTTGGTATCATGATCAATTTGACTGAAGACTGGGCTGCAGCTAACCGCCATGCTTATTAAAACAGCATGGCGAATCAGGTGTGTAATGATACGGTTGGCTTGTAAATCCATTAGTGAATATTCATGCTTAGACAAGGTGAAACTACTATCCTTAAGATAAGGCGCTGGCGCAATAAGGCTTTAGTACTAAGCTGCTTGATAGCTTAATCCACCCGCAGTGCCACACCTCGACCTCGCGGATCACTGGCTGGAATAGCTTGACCTGCTTCCATTTTAATCAGTTGGATATCACCTAAATTCCAATCGGGCATATGTATTTGATAGCCCATTTGTTGTAAATGTTGTTGTACCTCTGTAGTTAAGGCGTGGTAAGGCTCAATGCGAATTTGATCCTGTGGTAATAACTGATGATGAAAACGGGGTGCGGCCACAGCTTGTTGCGCTGTCATGTTGAAATCATATAAATTATTGATAACTTGGAAAATGCTGCTGAAAATAGTGGATCCCCCCGGTGTGCCGATCACCAGCTCCAACTTGCCAGCTTTTAATAGGATAGTTGGCGTCATCGAGGACAGCATGCGTTTACCTGGAGCGATCGCGTTGGCATCATTGCCAATAACGCCAAAAGCATTGGGTACGCCGGCCTTGGCGGAAAAATCATCCATCTCGTTATTCAGTAAAAAGCCAGCGCCGCTGACCACTACGCCACTGCCATAATCTAAATTGAGCGTGTAGGTGTTGGATACGGCATTGCCAGCTTTATCCACAATGGAAAAATGCGTCGTTTGTTCTGACTCCAGCCCTGGTTTTATCATCGCCGTGGCAGAAATGGCCTTAGGATTAATCTCTTGCGCCCGTCTGGCTAAGTAATCTGGGGCGAGTAATTGCTGCTGCGGGACTGCTGTAAAATCTGGATCGCCTAAATAATCTGCGCGATCAGCGAATACCCGTTTTGCTATCTCAGCAATTAAGTGGACATATTGCGCGGAGTTATGCTTGAGGCCGTCAAAATGCTCACGGTTATGTTCTTTTAATGCTAAGAATTGATTAAGGGCTATGCCACCTGAGCTGGGAGGAGCTACTGTAATTAGCTGCATATCTCGATAATTTGTTATTAGCGGATTGCGCCACACGGCTTGATAATTTCGAAGATCTTCTGCTGTGATTAGCCCCTGGCCGCGAGTCATTTCAGCTAAAATTAGCTGTGCGGTTTCGCCTTCGTAGAAGTCAGTAGGGCCTTTAGCGGCTATCCGTTTGAGTGTGGCGGCTAGCTGCGGTTGTTTAAAGATATTACCTGGCTGCAGCGCAGCGAAATATTCCGCAAAATTGGTTTTACCGGCAAAACGGCCAAATACATTGCGATCGTAGAGATAGGTTTTGTCTGGAACCAGATAACCGTCTTCTGCCAGTCGAATTGCCGGTGCAATTAACTCAGCCCAGCTTTTAGTACCGAATTGTTGATGTGCTTGCCATAACCCCATCACAGTACCTGGCACGCCTGATGCTAAATGCCCAATCAGGCTGAGCTCATTAATCACTTCTCCTTCCTGATTTAAATACATCTCGCGGTGGGCTTTGGCTGGCGCAATCTCTCGATAATCTAAAAAGTAAGCCTTGTTATTAAACCACAAGGTCATAAAGCCCCCGCCACCAATATTGCCAGCTTCAGGGTAGGTTACAGCTAAAGCAAAAGCCGTAGCAACCGCGGCATCTACCGCGTTACCGCCTTGTTGCAAGATAGCCGCTGCGACTTCTGCACCATAGCGATCTGGACTGGCAACGGCGCCTGCGGTTGCTGGTGTTTGTGGTGGCGGGTTTTTAGTCATGCTTTGCGCGTTTGGGGTAAAGGACAATACCAATACACATAGTATAGTGAAAGCGCGTAAATCACAGCAGGGCATTAAGCATTCTCCAAGGCGAGAAAATCGTCAACTATCAGACAGAAACATAGCATTTAGCAGGCATGCTGCCTATAAAAATTCACCTATAAAAAAAGGCGCCACAGAGAGGGCGCCAAAGCGTCAGGTTAACGCTGTTGCAAAGCACGTATAACAACAGGCCCTAGTGTAGTGCGATAAAATATAAGGCTTTTGATCTAACGCAAGAAACACGTTAACTAACGGATCAGTCGTTTACTAGCGTTGCTTCAGATGCGCTAATCGCGTACAAAGGTTCAATCATTACGCGTCGCAAACAGGATGAAATATATGAAAAAAATCGCCTTAGCCAGTATCTTATCAGCTTTCGCAGCATTAGCTTTTCCCCAAATGGTGCTGGCTGACAAGCCGATAGGAATCGCTATCCATGGTGGTGCCGGTACTATTAATCAAGCAAAGATGACTGCATCGCAACAACAAGCTTATGAAGCCGCTCTAACTGAGGCTATAACCCAAGGTTATGCGGTGCTAGAACAAGGCGGCAGTAGCTTGGATGCGGTAACTCGAGCCGTTATGGTGTTGGAAGACTCTCCCTTGTTTAACGCCGGTAAAGGGGCGGTATATACCTTTGATGCAACGCATGAGCTTGATGCTTCTATTATGCAAGGACAAGATCGTAATGCCGGCGCCGTGGCAGGGGTAACCACCATTAAAAATCCGATTTTATTGGCAAGAGCCGTAATGGAACAATCTGAGCATGTCATGTTAGCGGGCGCTGGCGCTGAAGCCTTTGCCGATACCCTTAATTTAGCCCGCGTACCCAATACGTATTACAATACGGAGTTTCGTTTTGAGGCGTTACAACGTGCTAGACAGGCGTTAGCGCCACAACCTCATCAGGCAAGCCTGCCGTTTGAACCAAACTGGCGTATGGGGACTGTGGGAGCGGTGGCCATCGATCGCTCGGGTAATTTAGCAGCGGCAACCTCAACCGGTGGTATGACCGCCAAGCGTTATGGCCGTATCGGCGATGCGCCGGTGATTGGTGCGGGTAATTTTGCGGATAATAGCAGTTGTGCCGTATCCGCTACGGGGCATGGCGAGTATTTTATTCGTTATCAGGTCGCCAGCGATATTTGTGCCAGAGTAAAGTACCAAGGTAAAACCGCCGCAGAGGCCGCCACGGAAGTTATCGCTGAACTGGCAACCGTCGGCGGCACGGGTGGGGTGATTGTGGTGGATGCGGCAGGGCAGTTAAGTTGGGCCTTTAATACTGAGGGTATGTATCGGGCTAAGCGTGGCAGTCAAACCCCATTAAAAGTAGAGATTTTTAGTGATAAAAATCAAAACTAGTCTGCTAAATCTGCAGCAAATTCGCCCGCTTAGACTATGCTTAAGCTGAGTATTTGGGGGAGAGTAGCTTATGGATCTATTAAAAGTTGCAGACTATATGAATCGTCACCCGGTTACCTTTGAGCTAGACATGCCGGTAGAGTTAGCGGTCGAACGCTTGATCAAAGGGCGGCAAACGGGTGGCCCGGTGATTGATAATAAACGTAAGATCATCGGTTTTATTTCAGAGCAAGATTGTTTGGCGCGGATGTTGATGTCCACTTATCACGACCAGCAAGCATCAAGCGTCGCTGATGTGATGCAAACTGCCGTGATTACGGTGAAAGATTACGACGGCATTATTGACTTAGCGCAGACCATGTTAAAAGCCAAGCCGAAGCTCTATCCTGTGGTGGATGACGATGGCTATTTACTCGGAATTATCTCGCGTACAGATGTGTTAGCCGCTATTGACAAAGAACTGCACTCACATTACGGCAAGGTAGGCTAGCCTTAGCTCGGGTTCCTTGGTAGCATTGCGCCCTCTGAAATCCGAGGGCGTTATTTTGTCTGCTACAGCTTCTCTTTCTCTAAACGAACTTTATACCAAGCTTGGCAGTTGTTTACTGCAAGATCAATTTAAGCTGCGTCGCAAACTCAATCAACTTAAAACCGCTACGGCCGCTGAACAACAACACGTAATGCCACGTCTTGCGGCTGAGCAAGCGCGCTCCATCGCGCTGCGGCAAAGTCGTCTGGCAGCCGTTCCCGCATTAAACTATCCAGCAGAACTGCCGGTAGTGGCAAAAAAAGACGACATTAAAGCCGCCATTGCTGCACATCAAGTTGTGATTATTGCTGGTGAAACCGGTTCAGGCAAAACCACTCAGATCCCCAAAATATGTCTTGAACTAGGTCGCGGCGTGGCTGGGACTATTGGTCATACGCAGCCTCGCCGCCTTGCGGCGCGCAGTGTCTGTGCACGTTTGGCGGAGGAGCTGAATTGTCAGGTGGGCCAGCAGGTCGGTTATAAAATTCGCTTTGGCGATCAAACAAATCAACAAACCTTAGTGAAGTTGATGACCGATGGTATTTTGCTCACCGAAATGCAGCAGGATAAATTTTTAAATCAGTACGACACCCTGATTATTGATGAAGCCCACGAACGTAGCCTGAATATTGACTTCTTGTTAGGTTATTTAAAACAGTTACTACCGAAAAGACCTGATCTAAAAGTTATCATTACCTCTGCGACCATCGATCCTGAACGATTTTCCAAGCATTTTTTTGATGCACCTATCGTCGAAGTGTCTGGTCGTACTTATCCAGTAGAAACCCGTTATCGGCCCTACAGTGAGTTAGATGATAAAGATGCGGATCAACTACAGGGCATTTTTGATGCTGTAGAAGAACTCTATCGTGAGCCACCGGGTGATATTTTAATCTTTTTAAATGGTGAGCGGGAAATTCGTGATACCGCCGATGCCTTGGAAAAACTCAAACTCCCGCATACCGAAGTCTTGCCTTTGTATGCGCGCTTAAGTGCGACAGAGCAAAATCGGATTTTTCAAAGTCATGCCGGTCGCCGCATCGTGCTCGCCACCAATGTGGCAGAGACCTCGCTCACCGTACCGGGTATTCGCTATGTTATTGATCCTGGAACTGCACGTTTATCTCGCTACAGTTATCGTTCGAAAGTACAACAATTACCGATAGAAGCGATTAGCCAAGCCAGTGCCAATCAGCGAAAAGGCCGTTGCGGTCGTGTTGCCGCCGGTATTTGTATTCGCTTGTACAGCGAAGAGGATTTTTTAAGCCGCTCAGAATTTACCGATCCGGAAATTCTGAGAACCAATCTCGCGTCGGTGATTTTGCAAATGTTGGCGCTAGGACTGGGCGATATTGCCTCCTTTCCGTTTTTACAAAAACCCGATAGCCGTTTTATTAATGATGGTATTAAATTATTAGAAGAGTTAAGTGCCGTAGAAAAACTCAGTGGTAAAGCAACGTTGCGCTTAACCGCACTTGGCCGGCAGCTGACGCGCTTACCCATCGACCCTCGCTTAGCGCGGATGGTCATAGCAGCCAGTGAAACAGGCGCACTTAAAGAAAGTCTGGTGATAGTGGCGGCTTTGTCTATTCAAGACCCCCGTGAACGGCCTTTAGATAAACAGCAAAAAGCAGACGAGCTACATGGACGCTTTGCTGATGTCGATTCTGACTTTGCCAGCTGGCTAAAACTGTGGGATTACCTACAGCAGCAACAAGAGCTACTCAGTAATAACCAATTCCGCCGGCTTTGTAAGCAAGAGTGTTTAAACTATTTGCGGGTCAGAGAATGGCAAGATCTCGTTGCGCAACTCACTCAGCTTGCCCAAGAGCAGCAGCTTAAAATCAATGCGTCTGCACCAAGCTATCAGGCGTTACACAGCGCCATTTTAACCGGTTTACTGGGGCAAATTGGCTGTCGTGATAGTGACGCCGATTATTTAGGGCCACGGCAAACCCGCTTTTACGCTTTTCCTGGTAGCCATCTGTTTAAACGCAAACCGAAATGGGTTATGGCGGCAGAATGGGTAGAAACCAGTCGCTTATATGCCAGAACCTTGGCAAAAATTGAGCCTGAATGGGTAGAGCCACTGGCATTACATTTAGTGAATCGTAGCTACAGTGAACCGCATTGGGAAAAGAAAAAAGGCGCAGTGGTCGCCTTTGAACAAGTCTCACTGTATGGCGTTATTATTGTCGGTAAGCGCCCCGTGCTCTATAGCAAAATTGATGAGGCGGTATCACATCACATTTTTATCCGCGAAGCCCTCGTCAACGGTGAGCTTGGCTTGAACGAAGCCTTTTTAGCGCATAATCAGCAATTAATTGCGCAAGTACAAAACTTAGAAGAAAAATCTAGGCGGCGCGATATTCTGATTGATGATGACGCGCTAGCGGCGTTTTATGCCGAACGGCTCCCCGTTTGGGCCAACAATCGTATCGATTTTAGTAAATGGTGGAAAAAACAACGTCAGCAACAGCCTGATTTTCTAAATTTTGACCCCGAGACGCTATATCAGCGCGATGCCTCTGATATCACCGCAGCCAAGTTTCCAGAAACCTGGCTACAGGGTAACCTGACGTTGCCATTGGCTTACCATTTTGCCCCGGGCGAGCCAGATGATGGGATCAGTGTATTAATTCCGTTGGCATTACTTAATCAGTTAGAAGACCGTGGATTTGATTGGTTAATACCGGCACTGCGGCATGACTTGTTAGTGGCGCTGATTAAATCTTTGCCAAAGCAATATCGGCGTAACTTTGTGCCCGCGCCAAATTATGCAGACGCGGTTTTGCAGAGTCTTGAACCCAGTGAGATCCCCTTACTCGAAGCATTGACAGCTAAGTTAAAACGGATGTCGGGTGTCACCATCCCAGAAGATGCATGGGATCTCACCAGCTTGCCAGCGCACTTAAAAATGAATTTTAAAATTCTGGATGAACATAACTTAGTCGCGCAAGGCCGCTCATTACGCTTACTCAAGCAACAACTGCAAGGGGCAGTACAACAGAGTTTAAGTGAAGTCGCAGAGCAGGGGATTGAACAAACGGCGTTAACCGAGTGGAGCTTTGGTGAGTTACCTAAAGAATATATCAAAGTGCAAGCCGGTTTTGAAATTAAAGCCTTTCCAGCGCTGATTGATGAAGGCAAGAGTGTCGCTATTCGTCTACTGGATAATCCACAGCGAGCAGAGCAAGCACATATTAAAGGTTTGCGGCGTTTATTATTATTAAATGTGCCATCTCCGGTTAAGTATTTGCAAGAATCCCTTCCGAATAAAGCCAAGTTAGGCTTGTACTTTAACCCTTTTGGTAAGGTACTGGATTTGATTGATGATTGTATCGCGGCGGCAACGGATGAGCTTATAACTCAGTCGCTGCCCGTGCAAGATGCTGAGCGTTTTCAGATGGTACGTGAGCAGCTGCGCGCCAATTTAGGTGAGCAGGTAAGACAGATTGCCTTGAAAGTCGAAGCCATTTTAACGCTGTACCATGATATTCAAAAGCGCTTGAAGGGGAAGGTAGACTTAGCGCATTATCAGGCGCAAGCCGATGTCAAAGCACAGCTGGAGCAGCTGATTTTTAAAGGCTTTGTCAGTACTCATGGTGCCAATAAGCTAGAGGATATTCAGCGTTATTTAGCGGCCATGTTAAAACGCTTGGAAAAACTGCCTGTTGATCCAAACCGTGATCGCTTATTAATGCACGAATATCAAAAAGCCGAGACAGCCTATACCCAGCTGTTAGGTAAGTTTGCTGGCCAACCGGTACCGGAAGAGGTATCAGCAATTCGTTGGATGTTACAAGAGCTTAGGGTGTCGCAGCATGCTCAGCAATTAGGTACGCCGTATCCGATATCACTTAAAAGGATCCTTAATGCGGTGCAGGAGCTAAAATAATCTTGTTGCAGCATTCAACCAGCTTGCTAAGATAAAGTAGGTTGCCTAAAAAAGGAGTGATTATGCTGAATCGTGGAGACAATCGACATTTCTATCGGATGATGGTGAATGCAGATGTGAAGTTGATGATTAATGATCCAGAAGCTGCCCGCGTTATCGATGGCGTGTGTCGGGATCTGAGTGCATCAGGCATGTCGGTTGAAATTGATGAGCCTGTGGAAATGGGACTCTTAGTGCGGGTAAGGTTAGAATCACCGAATGCCAGCGTAGCACCGCTCGATGCCACCGCAAAGGTTATGCGCTGTAGTCAAGACAATGAAGCCTGCTACAACTTAGGCTTGGCTTTTGTTGAATTGAATTAAAGCCGCTCCTGTATCTGCCTGCCATCTTGGCATGAAAAGCAACGCCAGCGTAAGGCTGGCGCTTTTATTAGTAAATTTTACAGATCAGTCCTTTCAGGTAATAGCCTTCTGGGAAAAAGCTGGCAACAGGATGATCACTGTCTTGTTGTAAGCGTTCAATAAACAGACAGTCGCGCCGTGCATCCAAAGCAGCATCCGCAACTACCTTTTGAAACAAGGCTTCTTCCATTAAACCGGAGCAAGAAAAGGTAAATAATAAACCGCCCGGCTTAACCAGTTGCATGGCGACACGATTAATATCTTTGTAACCTCGGCAAGCGCTATTTAGTTGCGACTTATTTTCCGCGAACTTTGGTGGGTCCAGAATAATGAGATCAAACTGCTTACCTTGCTCTTGATATTGGCGCAGTAGTTTAAAGACATCCGCTTTGATATTGGTTAATTTACTCAGATCAAGTTGATTGAGCTCTGCATTTCGGGTTGCAGTTGTTAAGGCTAATTCTGACATATCGACGTTGGTGACATGACGAGCGCCCCCGGTTAACGCTGCTACCGCAAAGGTGCCGGTGTAGCTGAAACAGTTCAAAACGTCCGCGTCCTGAGCAAAGCGCTTCACGGCTGCGCGGCTGGCGCGTTGATCAAGATAAAAACCGGTTTTGTGACCTTGAATGATATCCACCAGCAAAGACATGCCATGTTCTTTAATCAGTACTTCGCCTGTCTCTTTGGGTAAATGTAACCAGCCCGTAACAGGTTTTAATCCTTCTTTTTTGCGGACATCCACGTCGGAGCGCTCATAAATACCGTGTGCAGGGAAGACCTGTTGTAAAGCTTTCACAATGAGTGAGCGTTTGGCATCAGCACCGGCAGACAGCAGTTGTACTACCAGTACATCTTGATATTTATCAATGGTGACACCCGGTAAATCGTCAGACTCTGCGGCAATCACTCTGATACCATTGGTGTCTTGCTCGTTAAAAAGGCTCTGCCGTAATTGCCAAGCGCGGCTGATTTTATGCACGAAAAAGTCTAGATCGATAGTTTCTGCTTCATTAAAGGTCCAAATTCTGGCGCGGATTTGGGAGCTGGGTGAATAAGCCGCTCGAGCCAACCATTGGCCTTTACTACTTAAGACTTCAACGGTATCGCCACGATTCGGGGTATTGATAACTTTGTCTATGGCATTAGAAAACAACCATGGGTGACGACGGTTAAGTGCTTTTTCGCGGCCTTCTTGTAATATGATGGCTGGCAAATTTGGGGATTTATTCATGTTCTGAAATACGCTGTGCTAGACTAAATGTTGCATTTTAGAGAAGAGCCAGCCAAAGCTAAAGTAAATTCGTGCGAAAGACAGAAAGGCGTCTATGAATCATTCTATTCCCCAGCAAATGCAAGCCGTGGTCGTGGCAGCCCCAGGCAAGCAGAGTACGCTGCATTTACAGCACTTACCGGTACCCGTTCCTACAGCAGGGCAGTTATTACTAAAAGTGGCCGCTTGCGGTATCAACCGTGCAGATCTGATGCAGCGTCAGGGTTTGTATCCACCCCCCGCAGGGGATAGCGACATTCTGGGGCTTGAAGCCGCGGGGACTGTTGTCGCTGTGGGCGATCCCAGCTTACAACATTATGTCGGACAGCGTGTTTTTGGCTTGGTTAACGGGGGAGGTTATGCCGAATATGTATTACTCCCTGCTGCACAGGCAATGCCGGTGCCTAGTAACTGGTCGATGCAGCAAGCTGCAGCAACAGCAGAAACCTTTTTAACCGCTTACCAACTGCTTTTTACTATCGGGCAGGCCACCGCTGGTCAACGCGTATTAATTCACGCTGGGGCGAGTGGAGTAGGCACTGCTGCTATTCAATTAGCTAAAGCCAAAGGTCTAGACGTGGCAGTGACCGTAGGTTCGGCAGAGAAAGTGGCAGCCTGTCTTGCTTTGGGTGCGGATCTTGCAATTAATTATCGTGAGCAGCCTTTTGCAGAGTCATTAACTCGGTTTTGGCCACAGGGAGTAAATCTGATTCTTGACCCAGTTGTAGGGCATTATCTCGCAGAAGATATAAAGATACTCGCAATGGATGGTATGATTGTTATTTATGCCATGATGGGAGGTCGTTTTATCCCCGAGTTTGATTTATCATTGCTGTTTCGAAAGCGGGGTCGAATGCTCTGCTCAACATTACGCAATCGTGATGCTGCCTATAAAGCTAAATTAACGGCTGATTTCCAAGACGACTTTGCTCATGCGCTAGAACAAGCCGAAATTACCCCAGTTATTGATCGGCAATTTGCAATCACTGAAGCTGAGGCGGCGCATGCTTTACTTAGCGCTAATCAAACCATAGGTAAGTTAGTGTTGGATTTTTCGATTTAATTTTTTAAGGATATTCAAAAGCATGGCACTAAGTTTTGGTAAAGCCGCTTATGCAAAAGTAGTACAACGGCTTATTGAGCGTATTTATCACAATAGCGCGCTACAAGATTCTATTTATGAGCAGGCAGTAAGCTGGTTTGCTGGGCAAGAGCAAAGACAACAACAGCTAGCTAATGCACAGCAGCAACTGTTTCTATTCGAGAATCGTCAGCAACAATCCAGTAAGGCGAATCAGGCTGCAATTACGCGTAATTTACGTTTGGCAGAAGCCCAACAAAAAACTTTAGAAGAAGAGATTGAAGAGAATAATTTTTTACGTTTTCAGGCGCTACAACAATTATGCCGGGATATTTTATCCCTGTGTCAAGGTGACACTTTTACGGAAACAAATAGCTATTCAGCAAAAATGCTCGGGACTATTCAGCTAATTTGCCCTACGCGGGGTAAAAATATTCAAAAAGAAAATCAAAAAGCTCGGCATTTATACAAAGCGATATTAAGTATTCGTTTTCTGGATCGTTTAGTGTTGGATGGTTTAATTGATAATCCTTTTATTATTGACCGTTTTCAGCAAAGCAAGCATCTGCACTATCACGATGACACTGAATACCATCCTTATCGTGATGATGTGCATGTACCCGTACTGATGGCTGCTATCTTGCAGGATATTGGCCGCAGTCATCCTAGTTGTTTAGCCATCTTAAAGGGGCCAGAGGGGACTTTTGATGAGTTTCGTGAATTAGATGCGCAGGAGCGTATTACTTATTTGCAGGCAAATTATAATGCGACCTTAAGTTATGTGCAGGAAGCACTTGGTACAGGCCGCTATATGGGGCGTGATAAAGAAGAACGTGATCGTTTTTTACAAACTGAAATTGAAAAACGGGAACTGATTATTGCTTTAATTAAACAAGCTGCTCGCCCTGCCAGTGAGCTTGGTAACATACTAAAAATTCCGCAAATTTATACTTCGATGATTCTCTCAACCAAGTTGGTTTACAATTATGAAGATTTACCGAAAGCGGCTTTGGCTTTAGAGAAAAGCGCTGAGCAAGCGAAGTTAGATCAACAGGCTGTGGTGGCATTTTTACGTATTGTTGGCATGTTTCCACAAGGCTATGGTGTGCCTTATATACCGAAAGACTCGGATGGCCATGATATGGAGCGCTATGAGTACGCCATTGTCACAGGACTCTATCCACCTGAACTTAAAAAGCCCATCTGCCGTATTGTAACTTACAGTTTAACCTATCAAGCTTCAGCGCGAGGTTGCGTGATCAGTGCGGAGAATAACCTGTACTTTCCGCAGGCTAGGCGTAAGCTAGAATTTATTCCTGAAGAACGCTTATTAGAAATTATGCGCAAGCTGGTGTATAACTTTGAAGAGCGCATGAGCTCGCCTTTGTTACCGCGTTGCTGGCACCCAGACGAATACTTTATAAACCAGAAAAATCAAAATTTATGGAATAAAGCGGCAATGCTACAAAATTAATGAAGCACTTTGTTGCTTGATCATTGCCCTAGCCAAAAAGTAGTACTTGTGGCTAGGGCAAGAGGAGTGCTGATTTAAGTTTCTTTGGTAGTATGGCTTGACGTTTTCGCAGCTGTGTCGTTTTCGTGCTCAACATGCTCAACATGCTCAACATGCTCAACGTGCTCAAATGATTGGTCTGCGTTGCTTTGCACCGTATCCTTGGTCTCAGCTTGCGCTGTGGTGGAGGGATCCAGCTCACTACTAGGTTCATCACGCATTTGTTGTTGTACCAGCTCTTCATCTACCCTCGGATCGAGGGCGGCACCTAAGGGCGAAGAAACTAAATCCCCTGAGGCGACTTGATAATCTGATGACTGTTGTTGCGCTAACAGTTTTTTAGCGATTTTTTGATTGTAATTAACTTGGGTAAGACGCAAAAACAGAATGAGACAACACACCGCCATATATAAATACAGCATAGTGTTACCCAATAATTGCATTAAAAAGGACGCAAGTAGCGGGCCAAGTGTGGCACCAATACCAAAGGTGAGTAAGATCGTCGCCGACAACGCGACACGTTCGTTTTGTTCTATATTCTGATTGGCAAGAGCTGTTGCTAATGGATAAAGCGTAAAAGCGAGAATACCAAAGCAAAAGGTCATTAATAACAAGATCCATCCTGTTAGTGGTAGCAAAGAAATTGTCAATACTAGTAGCCCTAGCACGGCACTATTAAAACGTAGCAAGCGACTGCGCGGGATCCGATCAGATAACTTGCCCATTGGCCATTGCGAGAGTAACCCCGCCAGAATGGTCACGGACATAAAGGTCGCGACCTCGGCATTGCTTAACCCTGTACCTGCTGCAAAAGCGGGTGCTAAACCATAAAACGACCCTGAGATACCGCCAGCAATTAGGATAGTCGTCAGTGATTGTGGTACTTTACGCCAAAACGTCAGTATTTTCAGGGGAGCTGGGTGCAGCGGTTGTGGGTGAATACGACGGGTTAGGGCAATTGGCACTATACACAAGGCATAACAGATCCCAACTAAGAGTAAGGGTTGTAATCCTAATTCAGGAAAAAATGATAACAGCGTTTGGCCACCAATCATCCCGAGATAAGAGACAATCATATAACCTGCAAATACGGTACCTCGCTGATTACTTTCTGCTTGTTCATTTAGCCAACTCTCCAGCACCATGTATTGGCACATCATGCCAGTACCGACTATGAGTCTTAACACTAACCAAATTTCTAATACGTCTGTTAGGGCATGACCGAGCGCCGAGGCGGTGACGATCCCGGCACTGGCTACAAAGGTTCGAATATGCCCAACTCTAGCAATTAAGCGATGGCCCACTTTAGACCCTACAACAAGTCCAAAGTAGTAAGCAGACATCATGGCACCGATCCACAGTTGTGCAACACCATCCCTCGCTAAGGAAAGGCCAAGGTAAGTCGTCAGTAAGCCCGCACCAAGCACCATAATGAGCGTCGTGGAGAATAATGATGAAAAACTGCGAAACGGTGATGACATCCTGTAACCTCTTACCGATTAACCCTAACAGTATTTAGCCGCTATCTGTTTCAAGATAGCTTGCATAATCACATTATTTTACCCGCATACCGGGAGTAGCGCCGTTGTCTGGACTTAACAGGAAAATGTCACTACCACCGGGACCTGCGGCCAGAACCATCCCTTCGGATAAGCCAAAGCGCATTTTACGCGGAGCTAAGTTCGCCACCATAACAGTTTGTCTGCCAATTAAACTCTCTGGGCTATAGGCGGCTTTAATGCCAGCAAAAACTTGTCTAGTTTCACCCGCCCCGATATCTAAAGTGAGTTGCACTAGTTTATCTGCACCTTCTACTGCGCTCGCGGCAATGATTTTTGCTATGCGTAAATCGACTTTAAGAAAATCATCAATGCTAATTGTCTCGCTGATAGGATCGCGATCCATAGCAGCTTCGCCCGAGTCGCTACTGTCTTGATGAGTCGTCTTAGAGTTAGTGTCCACACTGTCGACAGTCGGTTGTAAGTTTTCTAGAGAGGCCGTGACCATCGCTTGTACTTTTAATGGATCAACGCGTTGCATCAAGGCTTTAAAAGGATTAATCGCATGATTTAGTAGGGGCGATTCAAAATTAGCCCAGAGCAGCTCTGTATTTAAAAATGCTTCGGTATCGGCCGCCATCTTGGGTAATACCGGTTTAAGATAGTGCATTAACACGCGGAATAAATTCAAGCCCATTGAGCAAACGTCATGTGCTTCCGTTTGCTTTGCTTCATCCTTAACCAATACCCAAGGCGCTTTAGCATCAATATATTGATTGGCCTTATCTGCTAGCGCCATGATATCGCGAATGGCCTTGGCAAATTCACGTTGCTCATAGCTTTGCGCTATGCTGTCACCTGCCTTGATAAAATCGGCAAAAAGCGCCGGTTCGGCTAAATTGGCAGACAGCTGACCAGCAAAGCGTTTACTAATAAAACCCGCACAACGACTGGCAATATTAACAACTTTACCGACTAGATCCGCGTTTACCTTTTGCGTGAAATCGTCTAAGTTGAGATCTAAATCTGTGATACCACTGGTAAGCTTTGAGGCGAAATAATAGCGCAAATATTCTGGATCTAAATGCTCTAGATAAGTCCGGGCTTTGATAAAGGTACCCCGTGACTTCGACATTTTTGCGCCATTGACGGTGACAAAACCATGCGCAAAAATGGCATTAGGTTTACGATAGCCTGCGCCGTGTAGCATCGCTGGCCAAAATAAGCTGTGGAAATAAATAATGTCTTTACCGATGAAATGGTAAATTTCAGCCTCAGCGTCTTTGGCCCAAAAGCTGTCAAAGTCGATACCGGTTTTGTCGCATAAATTCTTAAAGCTGGCCAGATAGCCAATAGGCGCGTCTAACCAGACATAAAAGAACTTGCCTGGTGCATCGGGTATCTCAAAACCAAAGTAAGGTGCATCACGGCTAATGTCCCACATTTGCAAGCCATCTTTAAACCACTCTTGCAGTTTATTCGCCATTTCCTCTTGCAGTGCACCACTGCGGGTCCACTCTTGCAGCATTTCAGCAAAAGCAGGCAAATCGAAGAAATAATGCTCGCTATCTTTTAACACCGGCGTTGCGCCTGATACCACAGAGCGCGGATTCTTTACTTCTGTTGGGCTATAAGTCGCGCCACAAACATCACAACTATCACCGTTTTGATCTAAGGCGCCACATTTAGGACAGTCACCTTTCACAAAGCGATCCGGCAAAAACATCTCTTTTTGTGGATCGTACAACTGACTGATGGTCTTGCGTTTGATATGGCCGGCCGCATTTAAGCGGTTATAAATTTGCTCGGCGAAAAAACGGTTTTCAGCACTATGGGTTGAATGATAGTTATCAAATGCAATCGCAAAGTCAGCAAAATCGGCCATATGCTCGATTTTGGTCTGGGCAATCATCTGCTCTGGACTGATCCCTTGCTGTTGCGCTTTGAGCATAATGGGGGTGCCATGCGCATCATCGGCACAAACGTAGTAACATTCATGGCCACGAGCTTTTTGAAAACGCGACCAAATGTCGGTTTGGATATATTCCAGTAAATGGCCGAGATGGATTGGGCCGTTAGCATAAGGTAGGGCGCTGGTGATCAAGATTTTCCGTATTGACATTGATAATAGCTCTTGCATAAATAACTGAAAATATGTGATGTAATGATACTATAGCCACCGTAAAATCGCATCCGGCAAAGTACATTTGCCAGATAAATTGCGTGTGTAGCAACGTTTTGGAGTAATAATGTTTAATTGGCTGAAAAAATCAGCAACAGCACAGGTGAAAAACGGGCTAGCTTCTACTGTCGACACGCCAGCAAAGGTTGCCGAGCAGGATCATGTAGCTCGGCAAATTGATATGCTCCGGCTTCGAGAGCCAGCCTTTAAACAGATTCAAACGATTATCTTGGTCGCGTCTGGCAAAGGTGGGGTAGGTAAGTCTACGACAGCGGCAAATTTAGCCATGGCGCTCGCTGCTTTAGGCGTGCGTACCGGTTTATTAGATGCCGATATTTACGGGCCCTCAGTGCCAACACTTTTTGCTTTGCAAGGTGAAAAAGTCACCTCGCCCGATAATAAACTGATGCTGCCATTGACGCGCCATGGCGTGACCTTGCAATCTATTGGTTTCTTAGTGGACCCAGCTCAGGCTTCTGTCTGGCGCGGTCCCATGGCCAGTCAGGCACTTTTGCAATTGCTTAATGAAACGCTTTGGCCAGAATTGGATGTCTTGTTAATCGATATGCCACCGGGTACTGGTGATATTCAATTGACCTTATCGCAAAAATTGCCAGTAACCGGCGCAGTGGTTGTGACGACACCGCAAGATCTGGCGTTAGCCGATGCCCAAAAAGCCATTGCCATGTTCAATCAGGTACAAATTCCGTTGTTGGGATTGGTTGAAAATATGAGTTTCTATCTTTGTCCAAGCTGTGGCAACCATGATGATGTGTTTGGCTCTGCTGGAGGATTAACATTAGCACAGCGCCATAACGTAGCGGTGCTGGGACAACTACCTTTGCAAGGGACTATTCGCTTACAAGCCGATAATGGCGTAGCATTATCGGCAGGCGATGTGCAGCTGAAAGACCTTTACGAAAATATTAGCCGGACGCTGTTACAGCGTTTAAGTGGCGAGCTACCGCAGCCTGTTGCGGTAGAGATTATAATAACGGATGACTAAAAATGAGATTATGTGACCGCGATATTGAACGCTATCTGGCGGAAGACAAAATACGGATTACCCCGCAACCTGACGCTGATATGATCAGTGGGGTCAGTGTGGATATCCGTTTAGGCAATAAATTTCGCGTTTTTCAGGCGCATGCCGCACCCTTTATTGATTTAAGTGGCCCGCGAGCCGAGGTTGATGCCGCGCTAAATTCCGTAATGAGTGATGAAATTGTACTCGCCGAAGACGGCGTTTTTATCTTGCACCCAGCAGAATTAGCCTTGGGCGTGACGTTAGAGTCAGTCACTTTACCGGCAGACATTGTTGGCTGGTTAGATGGTCGCTCATCTTTAGCTCGGCTGGGTTTAATGGTGCATGTTACCGCGCATCGGATCGATCCGGGTTGGTCGGGCAATATTGTGCTGGAATTTTATAATAGTGGTAAATTGCCCTTAGCCTTAAGGCCGCAGATGAAAATTGGTGCCCTAAACTTTGAGCTAATGACAGGGCCAGCCGATCGTCCCTATAACAAGAGAACGGATGCCAAATACAAAGAACAAACCGGCGCTGTAGCGAGTCGGATTGGCCAAGATGATAAAACCAGCTAGTTAACGACGCAAAATAAAAAGCCCACGCAAGGCGTGGGCAGAAAAGCTTATAAAGCAAAAATGAAGCGTGATGATTATGCAATAAAGTTGCATAGCTTGGCAATGTTGTGCCAAGAAAATTGCGTATTTTTTTGTTTATTTGCGCATTTTGTTAATTTTAAAAACGGTAGTTGACCTGCTTTAAGGAGTGCTATGAAACTTTACGGCTCACAAACGTCACCCTATGTCAGACGTCTTCGTCTATTACTTGCTAATCATTCTTATGAGTTTGTGAATATGCAGATCTTTGCCGAGGCGGATCGACAGCAATTACTGGCCTTAAATCCAACCTTAAAGATCCCTATGTTCGAACACGATGGTAAGGTTATTTTTGACTCTGGCGTCATCTACCGCTTTCTAGCTGCACAGCTTCAATTAACGCCTCTAAGCTGGTACCAAGAAAATCAGCTCACCGTGATTAACGCGGTGAACGATTCGTTGGTTTCGTTATTTCTCTGTCAGCGAAGCGGATTGGATACTAGCGAAGATCGTTTATTTTTCAATGCACAAAAAGAGCGTATTGCCGCTTCACTCTTTGTGTTAGAACAGCAAGCCGCGAATCAAGAATTTAGTGACTGGAATTATATTGCGATGTCGCTTTATTGCTTATTAGATTGGATATTGTTCCGAGAGCTGTTGGAGTTAGAGGATTATCCAGCCTTGTTGGCCTTTGTAAAAAATAATCAACAACAAAGTGCCATAGCAGAGAGTGATCCTCGGTTAAGCTAACCCATGATACTAATACCATCACCTGTTCAGTGTTTTTCTCGGGTGATGGTATAAACTGATTTTATTTGAAGTGACAATAGTTTACTTAAGTTTGACCGGTTCAATTAACACACTTTGTTGAGTGTCGGACAGCCATATTTGTCCTTCGCTGATATTACATTGCAAACTCATATTACGGTTTACCATGGTAGCCATGGCGTTAACAGCGTCTTCAGGAATGTCGAGGATACTGAGGTTTTGATAACGGGCGAGGGCAGCACTATGTTGTTTCCACCAAATGGGCACAACCCGTCCGCCATAGCAAAATAACTGTACTTGCTGTGCTCTGTTACAGGCTTTGCGTAGCCACTTTTCATCGGCTTGACCAAATTCTACCCATAACGCAATGGTACCCTCTAGCGTCAGCTCCCACAGTTCAGCTTGTTCTTCTTCGCTACTTAAGCCTTTAGTAAAGTGTAAGTTTTCACTGGCATTGAGCGCAAAAGCCAGCAAGCGTACCATCATGCGAGCATTATTTTCTGAAGGATGTTGCGCTAAGGTCAAGCTGTGATCAGCATAATAATGCCGATCCATGTCGGCAATTTGTAATTGAACTTTAAACACTGTGGCTTTAAGTGCCATAATTTGTTCCGATAAATACAAAAAGGCATTATAGCATAATGCCTTTTTAGCCTTAAATGACCCGTTAGCTAAAGCGTGGTCGCATAGTGATAAAGTGCTTTCAAAATGGCCAATTTGCGCTCATCGTCACTGTGTTGATGCGCCAAATTTTCCAAGGCTAGGCTAAACTGCTCAAAAGTTAAATTAGGGTTATCCACACCTTGCATTAACTTATCGGTGCGATAACGTTGCCATTTTTGTAATTCACTGTCCGTCAGTGTCAAAGGATAATTCCTTGCGCGGTATAAAAACAGCAGACGATTTAATCGCTCATCGCTAAACACCGGTGGCTCGGCTGCTAGCAGCAGAGGGTCTTGTTGATGCAGGAGCTGCATTTTTTGCTTATCTGCTTCATTAATAAACCCTGCGTAGAGTTGATAATCAGGGTTCGTCTCTGCTGCAAATGCCGCTTGCTGGTCATATAGCGCAAGTACTTTTTGTTGTACCTCACGGTGTTGTTTAAACCATTCTAAATGACGCAGACAGGTGGAGCGATCAATACCTAATTCTGTAGCACGTTCTACGGTTAAGGTTTTAGCATTAGCGAGAACCGGGCATTTATTCAGATGTAGTAGCTTTAAGCCAAGGCGTTGTTCCCCCTCAGCTAAATCGGCGGTTTTTTGGAACAGTTTTCTCTGTAAGGTCTCAAGATCATCGTCCAGTAATGGCGTTGGATCATGCTGTAAGTTATAACAAATTACCGCATTTTTATTCGTTGGATGAAAAGCCAAAGGCACTATCCAACTGACACAACCTTGTATTGCAGGAAATTTGGACGAGACATGAACCAACGGGGTTAAACCTGCCACATCAATCAGCTCACTGACTTTTTGTTTTTTTCTTAGTTCGAATAAGTAAGCAAATAACTTCGGCTGTTGTGTTTTAACAAGCTTTGCCATGCTAATCGTTGCGTAGACATCAGCCAGGGCATCGTGAGCGTTTGCATGGGCTAAACCATTTATCTTGGTTAAGTCTTCTAATCTGAAGCTTGGACTGCCGTCTTCTTTTAGTGGCCAAATGATACCTGCTGGCCTTAGGGCATAACAGGCGCGAATCACATCAATTAAGTCCCAGCGGCTATTACCATGCTGCCATTCACGGCCGTAGGGCTCATAAAAATTACGGTATAAGCTGTAACGCGTTACCTCGTCATCAAAGCGCAAACTGTTATAACCGAGTACACAAGTATTAGGTTGGCTAAACGCGGCCAAAATATTCTGCATAAATTCGGTTTCAGGTAAGCCTTTCTTATTACAGAGTTGGGGGGTTAAACCGGTGATTAAGGCTGCTGCTGGGTGTGGCAAATAATCATTGGCTAATTGGCAATACCACATATCGGGCTCGCTAATAATATTCAGCTCTAAATCGGTTCTAATGCCGGCAAATTGGGCTGGACGATCGCGTTTTGGATCTACTCCCCAAGTTTCAAAATCATAAAAATACAAAGACGGTAAAGTATCCATATCTAACCTTGTATATAAATAGAGCTTACTAATAGCGAGCTGGCACGTGTGCTGAGTTATGACGTTTAAGTAGATAATAGTATCGTAATTACTCCGATGCGCACAGGTTGAATTCAACAGACTTGCTGTTATAACAGGTGTACCTATAATATTTCTGCTATGATATTGAATTAGATATAAATGTAAGAGTGCTATGAGATGTCGCTATTAAGGCGTTATAGCAAATGTGTGGACGCTGTGACGAAAAATTGCGTTCCATGGCCATAGCATTAATAGGTAGTAATAGGCTTGCAGCCAAAGACTGCGTAAAGGTTGAAAAAATGAGAAAAAACTTGCCGGTCACGAATCAACGTAGAACCTTTAAACCAGAACAGAGACTTATTTCGGTAACCGACACTAAAGGTATTATTACAGATTGTAATGACGCCTTTGTTGCAATAAGTGGTTATAGTAAAACGGAGCTAATTGGCCAGCCTCATAATATAGTGCGTCATCCAGATATGCCGCCTGCTGCCTATGCCAATATGTGGTCTTATCTTAAACAAGGTAAGTCTTGGATGGGCTTGGTGAAGAATCGCTGTAAAAATGGTGATTATTATTGGGTGGATGCCTATGTGATGCCGATTAGCGAAAAAGGCCAAATTGTTGGTTACGAATCGGTTCGCACTTGCCCTAAAGAGCAGGATGTCGCCCGTGCTGAAAAGCTATACCAAAAAATTAATGCTGGTGGACAAACACGGACACTGCCGGACGCCGCCGTGCTTATTAGTCTCGTCACTGTGTTGCTGTTTTTGGCGGCCTGGTTTTGGGTGAGTTTGGCCGTGGCGCAATGGGTTGCTATAACAGGTTTAATCAGCTTAGTGCTGTTTTTCCAACTGCGTCGGCAAAAGCTGTTTAGTGAATTAGATATTCTACTGCCTGGTGCGTTTAAAGATATGCTCGCTGTGCAAAGTTATACAGATGACCATTCTGTTTCTGGCGCATTAAAAGTCAGCATTTTAAGTGAGCGGGCGCATTTGTCGACAATGTTAACGCGGATTGAACATGCGGCGCAGAGTGTCGCGGATTACTCTGAACGTGGCTTAGCGTTAATGAAGGGCGCGACCACGGAAATCGATCGTCAACAAGCTGAAACAATGCAAGTCGCCACTGCCATGAATCAAATGAGTACAACCATTGCAGAAGTGGCCCACCATGTCAGCGATACCGCAACTCAAGCCGATAAAGCCAATCATTTGGCAACAAAAGGCAATCAAATTGCTGAAGTGACCCGAAATTCAATTGAAAAATTACGGGATACGGTGGCGAGTATTGGTCGTTCGGTGACGGATGTGTCTGAACAAACCGGTAAGATTGCCACTGCGGCAGAATTGATTGAACAGATTGCAGATCAAACCAACTTACTGGCGTTAAACGCGGCTATTGAAGCGGCTCGCGCTGGCGAACAAGGTCGGGGCTTTGCTGTGGTGGCAGAAGAGGTGCGTAATTTGGCGCAGCGGACACAACAGTCAACCAAAGACATTTATGGCATCGTGGCTGAACTGACCGCCAGAGCCGGCACTGCGGTACTGGTGGCTGAACAAGGCGCTAATGATGCTGATGCGGGTTTACAAAAAGTGCTAGAAAGTGGTGAAATGCTTACTGGTATCAAATCTTCGGTGAATCATATTGCGAATATGTCAACACAAATGGCTGCGGCTGTGGAAGAGCAAGCTCATGTAGCGGATGACATTAACCGGCAGGTGGTGAGTATTTCTGCATTAGCGGAGCAGAGCACTCAAGCGGCTAATCAAGCAGCTAACGCTCTTAGTCAGCTAAAAGCAGTATCAGATGATCTGGCTGATTTAGTGCATCGTTTTAAGCGTTAATAATGAATAATAATTGCCTCTTAGGTCAATGAGAGGCATGCTAACCTCACCTAGGGTAGGTAATTATAGCGCCACATTAGGCACGTTAAGTCTTGCTTTGCGCTAAAGTCTGAGATGGTTTGATAAGGTAGAGTTGATGTTGAGTTCACTGCGCAGCCAGTTAACCTTTTTGTTAGTCGCATTGCTATTATTCTTAGCACTGGTAACGGGTTACGCGACACTGAATACCATGCGCCAGGACAGTGAACAACAAGCTCGACAAATTCTCAAAGTTGCCACTAATGTCTTTAGACAAACCTTACAGGTACGTAGTGATCAGTTAACTAGTAGTGTGCGACTATTAGCCGCTGATTTTGGTTTTCGGCAGGCTGTGGCTACGGCAGAGCAAGCTACCATTCAAAGTGTGTTGGACAATCATGGTGCTAGAATTAATGCTGATCTGGCGCTGTTATTCTCATTAGATGGACGCCTGCTTGCCTCAACTTTACCTATAGCCGATGACACGACGTTGCAGCAACGTTTCCAACAGGCTCAAGCAAGCCAAGGCGCTTTTGCCGATATTGTCAGTATAGAAAATGACGCCTATCAAATTGTATTGGTTCCTGTACGCGCGCCGCAAGTTATTGCCTGGGTTGGAATGGGTTTTGCTGTTGATGCGCAGCTAGCGTTACAAATTCAAGCTATTACTGGGCTGGATGTTAGTTTTAGTCAGAAAAGTTATGCTCAGGACATTATTATTAGCTCGACGCTCAGTGAAGATTTACAGCAAGCGGTAACACAACAGTTAGTACAATCAGTATTAAGCGATGAAAAAATTGTTGCGGATTTACCGCTAAACTATATTGCACAGACCTTTTCTTTGGATCAACAACAGCAATTATGGGCTTTTTTACATCTGCCTAATGAGCGTTGGTTGGCTAATTATCAACGCTTGCGTAGTCAATTATTTCAAATATTTAGCCTTGGCCTTGCATTGGCCTTAGTCATTGCTTTTTTTTACACACGCAGTGTTACTCGACCTCTAGATAAATTGGTTAAGTTTGCCACGGCTATTGGTCAAGGCGCGAATATCGCGCCGCCTTCGGTAAAGCTGGCAGAGATTGGGCTGCTCGCTAATACCTTATCCGTGATGCGTAATGCCATCTTTCAACGTGAGACCGAGCTAAAACAGCAAGCGCAACGTGATCCTTTGACGGGGCTTGGTAACCGCTTGGCGGTAGATAAACATTTACCGCAGATTTTAAATGAAGCCTCAGGCCAATTACTGCAACTTAATATCGCCAAATTTAAGCATGTTAATGCCAGTTTTGGTTTTAGTAATGGCGATATGCTGTTACAACAGCTAGCAACACGTTTGCAGGACAATACCCAGATACGTTTCGCCGCTCGGTTAGGCGCAGATGAGTTTTTGTTAGTGCTTGCCTCTGGTTTAACCGAGGATGATGTGGCTTTGTTATTAGCAGAATTGAGCCGACCTTTTGACTTGTCTGGCTCAATTATTAGTTTGTCACTCGTTTGTGGTGGTTATCGTTATCTGCAAGCTGAAGAGGACGTCAATACGGTTTTAAGACGTTTGGGTATTGCTTTGAATTCAGCAAAACAACAAGGTGTTGCGCTGGCACTTTATCAAAGCGGTCAAGATGAGAGCCATCAACGTGAACTGACGATCATTCGTGATTTACCCCATGCTCTTACTAGTGGGCAGCTGTTTATTGTTTACCAGCCTAAAGTCGATATAGTGGCACAACGTGCCGTCAGTGCAGAAGCCTTAATTCGCTGGCAGCACCCCGAGTTAGGGTTTATTTCTCCTATTGAATTTATTTTATTAGCGGAGCGATCTGGCAATATCAGTTTAATTTCGCATTGGATGTTACAGAACGTGATTGCGCAGTTAGCGAATTGGTTACCGAGTCATCCAGATCTGTGTATTGCTGTAAATTTATCGGCGGATGATCTGCTTGATGAGCAATTACCCGCAAAAATTTTGGCTTGGTTAACCGCAAAGCAAGTACCTGTTTCGGCACTGAGCTTGGAAGTAACTGAAAGTGCCGTGATGCAAGATACCAATAAAGCCATCGGTAATTTGCAGCAATTAAAGGACACAGGTATTCAATTGGCCATTGATGATTTTGGTACCGGACAATCTTCGCTAGCCTATTTAAAAAGCTTACCTGTACATGAGGTTAAAATCGATCGTGCCTTTATCAAAGATATTGAACATAATTTACAAGATGAGTTGATTGTCCAAGCTACCACTAGACTGGCACGGGGTCTTGGTTTAAAAGTGACCGCAGAAGGCTTAGAAAATCAAGCCGGTTTAAGTCGCGTCTTAGCTGCGGGTTGCCAACAAGTTCAGGGCTACTATTTTTCTAAACCGCTTACGGCAGAGGCGTTTAGTCACTGGCTTACGGCGTTTCTAACAGAAAAAACACATTATTTCACTGCTGTAACGGATCCTGCCAACCACGAAGATGTTGTTCAATAAAGTGTTGTAGTTTTAGTGCGGCTTGCGGTAAGCGTTTATTACTATGCTGCACGAGATACCAGTGACTTCTTAACGGGAAGCCCGCTACATTAAGCACTGCAAGCTGTTGTCGCAGATAGGGTGATAAGGTATGTGCAGATAATACTGCTAGGCCTAATCCCGCAACGACACTAAGTCGTATGGCTTCATTGGTTTCCATTTGCATGCTATGTCGCAGTTCTATTGCTTGGCTACTTAGCCAGGCATCAAACGTCATCCGGGTCGCAGAGCCCGGTTCACGTAGTAAAAAGCGCTCCTTTCCTAATTGATTAAAATTCAAGGCAACAGCTTTCGCTGCCCAATGATCTTTTGGCGCGACAATATAGAGTGGATTCGCTACAACAGAATGGGCGTGGACTTTATCACCACGCGGCGGGTGGCTAAATAAATAGAGATGATCTTGTTGCTGCTCGAAGCGTTCTAAAATTCGCGCTCGGTTACCAATATGCAGGGTCACCTGTACGGCAGGGTAAGCTTGATCAAAGGCGGCTAAGATCTGTGGTAGCAAATATTGCGCTGTATTGACTACCGCCAACGAAATACTGCCACTGCTACCCGATCGTTGCTGGCTTAATTGCTGAGTGAATTCGGATATCCGTTCATCAATATCCTGTACCGTTTGGTAGAGTAGTTCACCCGCAGCGGTGAGTTGTAATTTTTGTTGCTGGTAATCAAACAGCGGTTCACCAATGATGTCCCCCAGCTTTTTTAATTGCAAAGATACCGTGGGTTGCGTCAAATGCAAGATGCGTGCAGCGGCAGTCACACTGCCACTTTGTACTACTTGACGAAAAACTTGTAACAAACGAAAACTCAGGTGGCGCTGATCCATTTATAATTATCTATATCTATTGGCAATATTATTAATTAGCACAAAGGCGACTAAGCAGGCAAGATCTTTGGCAAATTAAAGGAGCTGATAATGCCTGATGTTGTAATCATGTTTTTTGCTTTGGGGCTAATTGCTGGCTTAGTAAAGTCAGACTTAAAAGTACCAGTGCCAATATATGAAACCCTATCAATCTTACTGATGTTAACCATTGGTCTCAAAGGCGGCATGGCGTTGCATGGGGTGCCTTTGTTACCTTTATTGCCAGAATTAGGCGCCATTGTACTGGCAGGTGCTTTACTGCCTTTACTGCTTTACCCCTTATTAAGACAGTTTGTTAAATTAGACAGCGCCAATGCTGCCAGTATCGCCGCGCATTATGGCTCAGTAAGTGCGGGTACTTTTGCCGTAGTGCTTGCCGTCGCAGCCAGCCATAATTTATTAATGTCGCCTCAAACGACCTTGTATTTAGTCTTATTAGAATTACCGGCGATAGTGGTGATGTTATGGCTTTATCGCTATTTAAATGGCAGTAAAGCGAGCGGTCTTGCCATTTTACATGAAGCCTTGACCAGTCGCGGGGTGTTATTGTTAGTCGGTGGCATGCTGATTGGGGCTTTATATGGTTCAGAGGGACTGTCGCAGATCTCGCCGATCTTATTTGGCGGCTTTAAGACCTTACTGGCCTTGTTTTTATTAGAAATGGGCTTGTGCACTGCCAGAGTGTGCCAACCTTTACCTTGGCGTTACTGGCGCTTAATGCTGTTTGCGTTTTGCATGCCGCCGTTGCTCGCCCTATTGGGGATTGGTTTAGCGGCACTCTTAAGTTTACCACAAGGTAGCACCTTAATTCTTGCAACGTTAATGGCAAGCGCCTCCTATATTGCGGCGCCTGCTGCCATTCGCGCCGCGATCCCTCAGGCGGATATCGGTTTAGCGTTACTCGCGGCACTGGGCATTAGTTTTCCTTTTAATATCTTAATTGGCATCCCGCTCTACCTCAGTTGGATCACCAGCTAAGTGGCTGCTTAAGTACCACAGAATGTTTGGCAAACGCGTTCTTGTGGTACTGCCGGTTGTTGGAAAGGCGCATTTTCTGTGGTCGCGCTGTAAGGGGTTTGCCAGAGACGATGCAGTTGATTAAAGAGGGTTAAATCACCTGTGGTCGTGACATTATCAATCACGCGCTGAATCAGATGATTGCGCGGAATTAACACTGGATTCGTTTTGTTCATTAAGGCCAGAGGATCTTGGCCTAGACGCTCTTCTGCTTTAAGCCGATCTTGCCAACGTGATTGCCAAGCTTGCCAGCGTTCAGGGGCAACTTGCTGCGATAAATAGCCCTGTTGCGGCGAGCTTAAATCACGAAAGGACAGAGTAAAATCACTGTCGCTCTCGGCTAACAGTGTCAGAAAATCATCGATCAAGAGTTTATCTGTGGACTCTGCAGCGCTGATCCCCAACTTAGCGGCAAAATGCGTTAGCCAGTAGTGTTGATAAATTTCCGGGAATCGATTCAAGCTATCCACCGCTAAGGCAATGGCCTGCTCTTGAGAGGTATTAATCAACGTCAGCAGTGCTTCAGCTAAACGCGCTAAGTTCCACTGTGCAACGGCGGGTTGATTTTTATACGCATAGCGCCCTTGTTGATCGATATAGCTAAAAACCTGTGTGGGGTTATAGCTTTCCATAAAAGCGCAAGGACCATAATCAATAGTTTCACCACTAAGCGTCATATTATCGGTATTCATTACGCCATGAATAAAGCCAAGACTCATCCACTGTGCAACTAAGGCGGCTTGTCGGTCAATTACTTTTTGCAGTAGCGCTAAATAGGGGTTTTCTGCAGTGTGGCAGCTCGGGTAATGCCGACTGATCACATAGTCTGCGAGCGTTTTAATTACGCTAGGGTCTTGTCGGTTTGCCGCATATTGCATCGTGCCTATTCGAAGATGGCTGCTGGCTACCCGAGTAAGAATGGCGCCTGGCAGAGCTTCGTCTCGATGTACCCATTCACCGCTAGATACAGCGGCTAAAGCTCGCGTTGTTGGTACACCAAGCGCATGCATGGCTTCACTGACCAGATATTCCCGAATCACCGGCCCTATTGGAGAGCGGCCATCGCCACCCCGAGAAAAAGGGGTACGGCCAGCGCCTTTTAACTGTACATCCTGCAACTGGCCTGCTTGATTTCGCAGCTCTGCTAGCAAAATCGCTCTACCATCGCCCAAGCGCGGCACATAGTTAGCAAATTGATGACCAGCATAAGCCTGAGCCAGAGGGGAAGCCCAATCAGGTAATTGATTACCGCTAAATAAACCCAAACCTGCCTCTGTTCCCCAAAATGTTTCAGGTAAGCCAAGCTCGGCAGCTAGCGTCTGATTAAACGCCAGATATTGCGGTGTTTTCACCGGTGTAGGTTGGCAATCTGCATAGCAGTCACTTGGTAATTGCCGATAGCTTTGTTCGTTGATTAGCGGCTGCATGCCAAACTCACTGTTATCAAAAATGGTTGACTAGTTTACTAGGGTATTCGGTTACTGACAATCAATGTCATTAATCCGCTTACTGCGACCAAAGTACAGTCTTTTTTACCTAGGCAGTTAAGTATGCTGGTCTAGAATATATAACGTACAAAATAATGATGGGCTTTTTATGCGGTGGGCTCAATAAATTAAACCTTAACACGAGGTAGACACCATGATTTATGCACAACCAGGTCAGCCAGATGCGCTCGTTTCTGTAAAAGCGCAATATGCTAACTTTATCAACGGTCAATGGCTGGCGCCGGTAAAAGGGCAGTATTTTGAGAATATTTCTCCGGTAACGGGCAATGTTTTTTGTCAAATTCCGCGTTCAACAGCCGAGGATATCGAGTTAGCCTTGGATGCCGCCCATGCAGCTAAAGATGCATGGGGAAAAATGTCCGTGACGCAGCGCTCAAATATTTTACTGAAAGTGGCCGACAGATTAGAGCAGAACTTAGAAATGATGGCCATTGCAGAAACCTGGGATAACGGTAAAGCCGTGCGAGAAACGCTCAATGCTGATGTGCCCTTAGCGGTCGATCATTTCCGCTACTTTGCCGCGGCCATTCGCGCCCAAGAAGGTTCTATCGGTGAAATTGATCAAAATACCGTTGCTTATCATTTCCATGAGCCATTGGGCGTGGTAGGGCAAATTATTCCATGGAATTTTCCACTGTTGATGGCCGCGTGGAAACTGGCGCCGGCTTTGGCAAGTGGTAATTGTGTTGTGCTAAAACCCGCTGAACAAACACCATGGTCTATTTTAAAATTTGTCGAGTTAATTGCTGATCTCCTGCCAGCCGGTGTACTCAATGTGGTCAATGGCTTTGGTCGTGAAGCGGGCGAGGCGTTGGCGACCAGTAAAAGGATCGCTAAAATTGCTTTTACCGGCTCGACTCCAACAGGTTCGCATATCTTAAAGTGCGCAGCTGAGAACATCATTCCCTCTACCGTAGAGTTGGGCGGAAAATCGCCCAATATCTATTTCCCTGATGTATTTAACCATGAAGATGCTTACTTGGATAAGTGTATCGAAGGCGTGGTTTTGGCTTTTTTCAATCAAGGTGAAGTGTGCACTTGTCCATCGCGTCTGCTGGTGCATGAAAGCATTTATGAACGTTTTATCAAAAAAGTGATTGCACGTACCAAGTTGATTAAAAGAGGTAACCCTTTAGATACGGATACCATGGTTGGTGCGCAGGCTTCGGCACAGCAATTTGATAAAATTATGCACTATTTTACGATTGGTCGGGCAGAAGGCGCGGAGATTTTATTAGGGGGAGACAAAGAGCAGCTCAATGATGATTTATCTGCAGGCTATTATATCCAGCCGACGTTAATTAAAGGGCATAATAAAATGCGGGTCTTTCAGGAAGAGATCTTTGGCCCTGTCGTGTCGGTGACAACCTTTAAAGATGAGGCAGAAGCCTTGGCAATTGCAAATGATTCAGAATTTGGCTTAGGCGCAGGGCTTTGGACGCGCGATATGAATTTGGCTTATCGGATGGGCCGAGGCTTAGAAGCGGGTAGGGTCTGGACCAATTGTTATCATCACTATCCCGCACATGCTGCCTTTGGCGGGTATAAAAAATCGGGAGTGGGTCGGGAGAATCATAAGATGATGTTAAATCATTACCAGCAGACGAAAAACATGCTGGTAAGCTACGATATCAATCCGATGGGGTTCTTCTAAACGCGATCTGAATCGCGCTATCTGACCAAAAACCGCCAGCGCCCGCTGGCGGAATTGTTGCGGCTTGCATAAGCTCCCCCTACAATGGCACCACCTATGTGATTTCAGCTGAAGTTGGGGCTATCTTGATGAATAAAAATGTTTTAACAAATGGGGTGGCATTATTGCTCGTGTTGGTGGGATGGGGTATCGAGCAACCTATTTTACTCAGTGTGGGGTTATTTGCGCTGGCTGGCGCGATCACCAATACCCTTGCTATTCATATGCTATTTGAAAAAGTGCCTTTTTTGTATGGCTCGGGTGTCATTCCTGAACGCTTTAGCGAGTTTAAAGCGGGGATCCAGCAATTGGTGATGACACAGTTTTTTAATGCACAAAATATCGAACGCTTTGTCGCCGACAATAGTAGCCAACAGCAGTTTGACTTTACGCCTGTAATTGAAGAAACCGACTTATCACCTGCGTTTACCGGTTTACTGAAAGTAGTGGAGCAGTCTTCTTTTGGTGGCATGTTAGCCATGTTTGGCGGCTCCGCAGTTTTACTGCCTTTGCAAGAACCTTTTATTGCCAAGCTAAAACTAGCCTTGGCAGACATTACGCAGACCGCAGAATTTCAGCAGCGTTTGCAGACTCAATTAGTCAAAGGAGCCCAGTCGCACAACTTAAGTGGGCAAATTGAACATATCGTGCAACAACGTTTGGATGAACTCACTCCCGAGTTAGTGAAAGAGATTATTCAAACCATGATCCGAGCGCATTTAGGCTGGTTGGTGATTTGGGGCGGTGTGTTTGGTGGCTTACTAGGGCTTATCGCGGCCTTGTTGCCGCTGTAATCGATAAGTGTGGTGTTATTGCTGAACTCGCGCTAAGACGCTAAGGTATGGCAATAACGTAGATAAAATAAGGTAATTATTATGAAGTTATCACTTGTGGCCAGTGTGATATTAACAGCAAGCTTGGTGTTGCCAGTAACGGCCAGTTCCTTGCCTACCTTAAAAGGTAATGAGCAGCTCTGGCTGCTTACGGCGAGCCAACAATTACTCAAAATCAACCCTAGCAAGCCGGATAATATATTAGCGCAAACCCCCTTAACGGGGTTAGCCGAAGGTGAGCGTCTAACTGGTATCGATTATCGTGTGGCGTATGGCGTTTTATTTGCGTTATCAAATAAAGGTCAACTCTACACCATAGATACTGAAACGGGGCAGCTTACTGCTGTTGGCACTGGCTTAGCCAGTGGTACCTTGCAAGATGCGCAATACGGTTTTGATTTTAATCCTGCGGCAGATCGGATTAGGGTTGTGAATGCTGCAGGGCAAAATCTGCGATTACATCCTGAAACCGGCGCACTGGCTTTTACCGATCCAGATCTGCAATATGCTGCAACGGACAGTCAAGCGGGTGTTAAGCCCACTATCGTTGCTGCGGCTTATACTTATAATCAACAAGACATAAAATTGACTACTAATTACGCCATCGATCAAGCGCTGGGTACCTTGGTGACCCAAGGCTCGGTGGAGGGTACTGAGCCGGTGATTTCGCCCAATACAGGGCAGCTCTTTACCGTGGGGTCTTTGGGTATTGCCAATTTGCAGCAGGTGTCTTTTGATATTTCGGATCTTACTAATCTGGCATTGCTTGCGGTGACAACGTCGGACGAGGCGGCTTCAATCCTGTATCAATTAGATTTAACCTCAGGGACTACATATCGGCTTGGGGTATTAGCGCAGGGTGAGCCACTGGTCGGGCTGGCGATTGAGCCTTAATTCCCTATAGGTGATTTTTCTACCAACAGCAAAAAAGCCCCAACAGGGGCTTTTAAACAGGCTTACTGTTCACTGAGTTTCAGTAATACTACTTTACATCAAAGCGGTCAGCGTTCATGACTTTGACGAAAGCTTTTACAAAGTCTTTTACAAATTTTTCTTTGTTATCGTCTTGTGCATACACCTCAGCATAAGAGCGTAATACTGAGTTTGAACCAAACACTAAGTCGACTCGGGTGGCGGTCCATTTCACGTTGCCCGTGCTACGCTCTACCAACTGATAGGAATTACGGCCAGTGGGTTTCCAGCTGAAAGCCATATCGGTCAGGTTAACAAAGAAATCATTGCTTAATACACCAACCTGATCGGTAAAGACGCCATGGCTGCTACCGCCAAAGTTTGTCCCTAGTACCCGCATACCGCCCACTAATACCGTCATCTCTGGTGCGGTTAAGCCCAGTAATTGGCTTTTATCCAGCATCAGTTCTTCTGGTTGCACCACATAATCCTTTTTCAGGAAATTGCGGTAGGCATCATGGATCGGTTCCAATACCTCAAAAGACTCAACATCTGTTTGTTCCTGTGTGGCATCACCTCGGCCAGGCGTAAAGGGTACGTTAATCGATACACCGGCTGCTTTGGCAGCTTGCTCAACCGCGGCAGAGCCACCCAGTACAATTAAGTCGGCGATACTAACCGGTTTTGTAAAGCCAGTTTGAATGGCTGTTAGCACAGCAAGGACTTTTTGTAAGCGGGCTGGCTCATTACCTTCCCAGTCTTTTTGTGGTGCTAGGCGAATGCGAGCACCATTGGCACCGCCGCGATAATCCGAACCACGGAAAGTGCGGGCGCTATCCCAAGCGGTGGCGACCAGTTCGCCTACACTTAACCCACTTTGCAGTATTTGCGCTTTTAGCTCGCTAATATCGCTTTCGGTTAGTGCTGCGTTACCTGCTGGCACGGGATCTTGCCAAATAAGCTCTTCGGCCGGCACATCTGGCCCTAAATAGCGGCTTTTCGGGCCTAAATCACGATGGGTTAGCTTAAACCAAGCGCGGGCAAAGACCTCTTCAAAATACGCTTGGTCACGATAAAAGCGTTCTGAGATTTTGCGATATTCTGGGTCCATTTTCATTGCCATGTCTGCATCCGTCATCATAGGCATACAGCGGATAGATTCATCTTCTACATCTACCGGCTTGTTTTCATCTTTAATGTTTACTGGCTGCCATTGCCAAGCACCGGCTGGGCTCTTGGTTAGCTCCCACTCGTGTTCTAACAGCATTTTAAAATAGCCATTATCCCACTTGGTCGGCTCACTGGTCCAAGCCCCTTCAATACCGCTGGTCACCGTATCACGGCCAATACCGCGGGTTTTGTGGTTATTCCAACCTAGGCCTTGTTCTTCAATATCTGCCGCTTCTGGCTCTGGCCCTAAGTTTTGTGCTTTGCCATTACCATGGGCTTTACCTACAGTATGACCGCCCGCGGTTAATGCTACGGTTTCTTCATCGTTCATGGCCATTCGGGCAAAGGTGACACGCACATCATGCGCAGTTTTCAGTGGATCTGGCTTGCCATCAACGCCTTCAGGGTTAACATAAATCAGACCCATCATCACCGCAGCTAGAGGATTTTCTAAATCGCGCTCGCCAGAGTAACGAGTACCTTCGCTGCCTGAGGGGGCTAACCAGGCTTTTTCAGAGCCCCAGTAAGTGTCTTTCTCTGGATGCCAAATATCCTCGCGGCCACCGGCAAAACCAAAGGTTTTAAAGCCCATTGATTCGTAAGCCATATTACCAGCCAAGATCATTAAATCGGCCCAAGACAGCTTATTGCCATATTTCTTTTTAATTGGCCACAGCAGGCGGCGGGCTTTGTCTAGGTTACCGTTATCTGGCCAGCTGTTTAGCGGCGCAAAACGTTGGTTACCCGTGCCAGCACCGCCACGGCCATCAGCGATACGGTAGCTACCGGCACTGTGCCACGCCATACGGATAAATAAACCACCGTAGTGGCCCCAGTCGGCAGGCCACCAGTCTTGGCTTTGCGTCATTAGGTTTTTCAGATCAGTCTTAACAGCTTCCAGATCGAGGGTTTTAAATGCTTCGGCATAATTAAAGTCGTCGCCTAGGGGATTGGTTTTGCGGTCATGTTGATGCAGGATGTCCAAATTCAGGGCATTCGGCCACCAGCTCATCACGCTATTGCTAGTTGCCGAATTGGCACCGTGCATTACCGGGCATTTACCTGCTGAGTTATTGTTGTTGTCCATCTGTCACTCCTGTTGGGTCGTTGCAAACATATTATTACGGTAAGGCCGTAAAATGATGTTTAAGACTATAGACCCTAAATGACAGTTTATACAGTGATTAAAATTGACTATCTTAATAGCTTTTATTAATTAAAGATGCCAACTTAAGCGGTTATTCGTTGTGCCAACGCACGCCATGGCGTTGAAAAATATCGGCTTCTCGGTTATACCAACGTCGGAACGGCTCCACATCAAAGCCATGCAATTTTGCTAAGTAGGCATAGCGCATGGACACCTTAAGCATATCAACAAAGCGCCAAACTTTACCGTAGGCAACAACAGCTAATTCAGGATGATCCGCTAATATATCAATTGCCTGCATAATACGATGTAAAGATCGCAGCTCTGCGGTTAATTCTGGGGTAATACACTGCTGCTTGCTGCTCATACGAAAGGTTCCTCAATGCCGACCGTACTAAGCTATCGGCGGCAGTGGCTGCAAATTTAATGTTGTTTTGCTAACCGCAAGGTCCATTTTGTTAAGTGGATTATTTGCCAGTCAATTTTTCAAGTATTACCCACGAAAAAAACTACAATCACGCTTGTGATCGAGCATTAGCGGCACAATTAAACAGGTTAAATCATTCATTCTGCGAGTTCCGCTTGTCTTTATTTGCTGCTGATGCCACTCGGGTGGCAGTATTACCTTGGATTGCCGGTTTTTTGAAACCGTATCGACTGCAAGTGGCTGCTGCGGTCAGCTTTTTATTGATTGGCTCTTTGGCTTGGTTGGCCTTAGGGCAGGGCGTTCGCCTTCTGGTGGATGAAGGCTTTGTCACCGCCAATACCGCCCGACTTAATCAGTTAACCTTTTTGGTATTAGGCATTACGCTTGTTGCTTCTGTGGCGGTCTTCCTACGTTTTTATTTTATGAGTTGGTTGGGTGAGCGGGTTAGTGCGGATATTCGCAATCGGGTTTATTCCCATATGCTTAGGTTATCCCCGGCGTTTTACAGTGAAACTCGCACGGGTGAAGTGATTTCGCGTTTCACCGCTGATACAACCTTACTGCAAACGGTAGTCGGATCTAGCTTCTCCATGGCGCTCCGCTCCGCGGTGACGGCAGTCGGTGGGTTAATCATGATGGCGTTGACCAGCTTTAAACTAACGGCCTTGGTCTTTATCGCTGTGCCATTAGTGTTAGTGCCCATTTTTACGCTAGGCAAAAAAGTTCGGCGGTTAGCCCGCGACAGTCAGGATCGTTTAGCCGATATCGGTGCTCACGTCGACCAAAGCTTACACGAAATTCATACCGTGCAATCTTATGGCCATGAAGTCGCGGATGAGCAGGTCTTTCGACAGAAGATCGAGGCTGTGATGAATGCAGCCAAAGGTCGGATTTTTTACCGAGCGTTATTAATTGGCTCGGTCATGTTGTTAAGTATCGGGGCAATCACCTTAGTCGCCTATGTTGGAGCATTGAGTGTGATTAATGGCACAGTCAGTCCTGGCCAGCTTACCGCCTTTTTATTCTATGCGGTGATGGTGGCAGGAGGGGTTGCGACCATCAGTGAAGTGATTGGCGAAGTGCAGCGTGCCGCTGGCGCGACTGAGCGCTTAATTGAATTAGCTACGATGCCGGTAGCTATTACCGCCCCCCTTCAACCAGTAAGTTTACCAACAAAAGTGAGTGGCGCTTTACGTTTGGAGGCGGTGAATTTTGCGTATCCGCAAGCGACAGAGCAGCAGGTGTTAACAGAGGTAAACCTCCAGATAAATCCGGGCGAAAGAGTCGCGTTGGTCGGCCCCAGTGGTGCGGGAAAAAGTACCTTATTTCAGTTATTACAACGTTTTTATGATGTGAACAGCGGCCAGATTTATCTTGATGACATTGCCTTAACCGCCTTATCACCGCAAGCGCTACGTAACCAATTTGCTTTAGTGCCACAAGACGCAGTGATATTTGCCGACTCCGTGACTGAGAATGTGCGCTATGGACGGCCTGATGCCAGTCTGGAGCAAGTTAAAGCGGCCTGTGTTGCTGCTCGGGCGGATGAATTTATTACACAGTTTACTCATGGCTATGCTACGCAATTAGGGGAACGAGGTGTGCGCTTATCGGGCGGGCAGAAACAGCGCATTGCGATTGCTCGTGCCATTTTGGCTGATCGACCGATCTTATTATTAGACGAAGCGACCAGTGCGCTGGATGCTGCTAGCGAGCACGCGGTAAAGCAAGCCTTAGATCTGGCGATGCAAAATCGCACGACCTTGATTATTGCTCATCGCTTAAGTACGGTGATGACGGCTGATCGAATTGTAGTGTTAGATAAGGGCCAAGTGATTGCCTGTGGCAGCCACAGTGAATTACTACAAGCTTGTCCCTTATATCGAGAGCTGGCAGAATTACAGTTATTGGCCTAAGTGGGAACCCCAGGGCGGATAAAAGGAGTATCCATGTTAACCTCAATCTTAGCGATCAGTCTTGGCGCATCTGCTGGTGCAGTACTGCGCTGGATCTTCGGTTCAGCCTTAAATCCAGTGTGGTCCGTTATGCCTCTGGGGACGTTGCTGGCTAATTTACTTGGCGGTTTACTGATCGGGTTAGCGTTGCCGTGGTTTGCACAGCAAACCACGTTGGCGCCGGAATGGCGGTTATTGATTGTGACCGGCTTCTTAGGTGGCTTAACCACCTTCTCGACCTTTTCGGCCGAGGTGTTGCATATGCTGCTGGAACAGAAAATTCATCAGGCTATTGCTACTGCAGCCGGTCATTTATTTGGATCCTTGGCGCTTACGGCGTTAGGTTATACATTGGTGCGTGCCTTTTACCGTTAGGTCTGATTTGTGTACACTGGTTAAAAATACAGTCTGACAGCTTGACCTTATCGCTCTATCATGTCAGCTAACGGCTTATCAGGATCTCGGTAAAGGATGTAACGTTATGCTCACTCCCGGTTTTATTGCTGCCCACAGCCATCGGCTGGAAGATCTCACCGATCTTGCCGTACAGCTATTAGCAACTTATCCATTAGACCCTTTAGCTGAAGAAATGATTTTGGTGCAATCAAACGGTATTGCCCAATGGTTAAAACAAGCCTTAGCGAGCCATACCGGTATTGCCACTATGCTGGACGTCACCTTGCCAGCGCGTTTGGTATGGCGAGCTTACCGCGCGGTACTGGGTGCCGATATCCCCAAACAATCTCCTTATGATAAAAGCCGCTTACGCTGGCGCTTGATGCGCTTGTTACCCGAGTTAATGGCGCAGAACCCCGCTTTTAGTGCGCTACAACGTTATGTCGCTCATGATCCTGATCAGCGTAAAGCTTTCCAGCTAAGTGATAAATTAGCCGATTTATTTGACCAATATCAGGTGTACCGCGCCGATTGGCTTGAGGCGTGGAGCCGTGGCGAAGCTGTTTTACTGCAAAATGGTAAGGCCATGCCGTTGCCCGAAGCACAACATTGGCAAGCCGCCTTATGGCAAGCCTTAGTGCAAGATATTGGTGCGGAGCAAATCTGTAGTAACCGTGCCGCCTTACATCAACGCTTTTTGCAAGAGGCCGCTAAACTCTCGGCCACTGGCCAACGGCCAACAGGGATCCCGCCACGGATTTTGGTATTTGGTATTTCGTCACTACCCAAGCAAACCCTAGAGGTATTGCATGCCTTAAAAGGCGTGACGCAGGTCGTACTGTGCGTGCATAACCCTTGTAAATACCACTGGGCGGATATTGTGGATGGCCGTGAATTGCTTAATCAATACGCTAAACCGCGTTTTAATGCAAAAAATCCGCGCCAAGCCAGTTTGGTCAGTCAGGCGGAATTACATCAATTTGCTCAACCCTTGCTGGCCTCTTGGGGGAAGCAGGGGCGCGATTATATTCGACTATTAGACGAGTTTGATGAAACCAGCCTGAAAGCGGCAGCGTTCAACGATCTGCGTTTTGATCTTTTTGATGAAATGCCCGCCGATTACCTGTTAACGCAACTACAAAGCGATATTCTTAATTTACGGCCGGTAGCAGAGAGCCAACAGCTTTGGCCAGCACTTGCCGCCACAGATGATTCTATAGTGTTACAGCGCTGCCATAGCCCGCAACGCGAAGTCGAGGTGTTACATGACCATTTATTAGCGGCTTTTGCAGCAGATCCGCACTTGCAACCGCGCGATATTATGGTGATGGTGCCCGATATCAATAGTTATGCACCTTATATCGATGCGGTTTTTGGGCGTCTTGCCAAAGATGATCCGCGTTTTATTCCTTATACCTTGGCAGATCAAGGGTTACGGCAACGCGCCCCGATGCTACAGGCGCTGGAGCTTATTTTAACGGCACCGCAGCAACGTTTTACACAAAGTGATATTTTCGATTTGCTGCATATACCTGCCGTGCAACGCCGTTTTGGCCTTACTCAGTTACAAGTTCAGCAGTTACAACAATGGAGTATAGCGGCGGGCGCGCGCTGGGGCTTACATGCACAGCATCGATTAAGTTTAGGGCTGGACTATCCCTATAGTGAAAACAGTTGGCAGTTTGCGGTAAACAGGATGCTATATGGTTTTGCCGTGGGCACGGGTGAACCGGTTGCTGCGGGTGCGAAGCAGGCGTTTTGGCAAGATGTCGAGCCCTATGCCGAAGTCACAGGGTTAGCAGCACAGGCAGCCGGCGCCTTAACTGAGCTGCTGCATGTATTGGATGATTACTGGCAAGCGCTGGCGCAAAGTCGTACGCCAGAGCAGTGGTATCACCTATTATTGGCGTTATTGGAACAATTATTTTTGCCGGATAGCGACGCTGACTTTTTATTATTAAATCGCCTGCGTGATGCCTTAGATGAGTGGGTTAACAGTACCACGGAAGCGGAGTTTCAGGCAGAGCTGCGCTATAACATCGTCCTAGAGGTCTGGTTAGCTGCCGTAGATGAGCCTAACCTACAACAGCGCTTTATGGCGGGTAGCGTTAACTTTGCCACCTTGATGCCAATGCGGGCCATCCCATTTAAACGGATCTGCTTACTGGGTATGAATGATAGCGATTATCCGCGCGCTAGCCCTAAGTCTGACTTTGACTTGATGGCGCAGCATTATCGGCCGGGTGATCGCTCCAGACGCGAAGATGACCGCTATTTATTTTTAGAAGCCATGCTCTCGGCTAGACAGCAGTTCTACATTAGTTGGGTCGGCATGAGTGCGCAGGATAACAGTGAGCAGCCGCCTTCGGTGCTGGTAGGACAATTACTGGACCATCTTAGCGCTATCTGGGGTAAATCCAGTATCGAGCAGCTGATCCTCAATCACCGATTACAACCTTTTGCCGCCAGTTACTTTTTAGCAGAAGAGCCACGTTATTTTAGCTATGCCAAAGAATGGCTCAGCATTCATACCGCGGCGCAAATGCCAGCAGCGCACTTACCACAGAATGCGCCAACCAATTCGGCGTTTACGGTGTTAGCGGATTTTTCTGCAGAAGCGGCCTTTGCATTGGCCGACCTTAATACCTTAATCCGGGAGCCAGCTCAGTTGCTGGCTCGACGCCGCTTAGGGGTCTTTTTAAATGAGGCTGACTACGAGCAAGCTGATGCGGAAACCTTTAGTAGTGATGGCTTAACGGCTTGGCAAATCAAAGATGAATTAATGCAAACTTTGCTCTTTGCCAAGGCGATGCAGCAAAATGAGCATCCCGCATCGCCAGTTGTAACGACTTTACAAACCACGGCAGAAGTGGAGCTACTGCTAGAGGAACGTGTTAACCGACTGCGTCGGCGCGGCCATCTGCCATACAAGCATGGTGCTGATCACGTACTGGCACAGAGTAAAGCCGCCGTACTCACGATCTTTGATTACTACCAACAGCATTGTCCTGATCCTTCTGCCTTGGTTAAGCCCAAACGCTATGAATTGCACTTTCAACTGCGTGGCCAGCAGCAGTCGCTCACTTATGTGTTAGCGGATGAGCTAACTGGGCTTTATCAGCAAGGGCCTGTTGGCTATCTGCAGTTGGAGCTAAAGGTCAGCAAAGTGGCGGAGCAAAAACCACGTAGTGTCAGTTATACCTGGCGTAATCTCGTCTCAGGTTACCTAAAGCACCTATTTGCCAGTGCGGTATTAACAGAGCGGGTGACGACAGTGATCATCGGCGAAGATGGGGTGTTGACGTTAGCCCCATTAGCCGAGGAACCGGCCTTGGCACAGCAACAGGCACAGCTATTATTAGAGCAACTTATGCAAATCTTAGCCGAGGCGTTAACCACGCCATTACCGGTGGCTTTAGCGCTAGCAGAAGTGTGGTGGAAACAGGGCGAGAAGGGCCTTAACGCTGAGGTGTTAGATAAAGCCTATTTGGGTGATCAGCACAATGACGGACAAATTAACAAATTACCTTATCTGGCGCGCTATTTTAGCGATGGCAACAGCTTACTCCAGCATAATTTAACCGATTATGCACAGCGTCTGTATCAGCCTTTTTTCAGTTTATTGCAAACCGCCAGTGTCGAAGCGTTAGCAGGAGAGTCCGCATGAGTATTGCGCTAGATACGCCGTTACAGCTCCCCCTGAACGGCAGTGTGCTGATTGAAGCCAGTGCGGGAACAGGCAAAACCTTTACTATCGCTGCGCTGTATGTGCGTTTTATTTTAGCGCATCTACCGAGACTGCACGCGCCTGCAACCCGTGATCGCCCGCTGTTACCGGCGGATATTCTAGTGGTGACCTTTACCAAAGCCGCCACCGCGGAGTTAAAAGATCGGATCCGTAAGCGGCTCGTTCAAGCCGCAGTGGTATTCCGCAGCCAGGGTTCAGATAATGCGGAGTCTGATGCTTTCTTAAGTGCTTTAAAAGCCGAGTTTGCTCCCGAGCTTTGGCCTGAATGCGGTTATCTATTACAAATGGCCAGTGAAGCGATGGAT
The DNA here is from genome assembly GCF_049390205.1 of Alishewanella sp. d11. Lineage (GTDB taxonomy): Bacteria > Pseudomonadota > Gammaproteobacteria > Enterobacterales > Alteromonadaceae > Alishewanella. The sequence continues at coordinate 3,184,114 of NZ_CP186547.1, forward strand.
GAAGCCAGTGTGAAAACCATCCACAGCTGGTGTCAAACCGTGCTGCGTGAGCATGCTTTTAATAGCGGCAGTTTATTTAGCCAGCAATTAGTCACCGATCTTGCGCCCTATAAAATAGAAGCGGTGAGGGATTATTGGCGAAATTTCTTTTATCCTCTGACCGCAGAACATTATGCCCTGATCACCAAACTCTGTGTTAAACCAGAGCAACTTCTTGAGCAAATTACTGGGCTTTGGGATCTGGCAAGCGCAGAGATGCAACCCCTTTGCATGGCAACCTTGTTAACAAAAGCTCAAGCTGCGCGTGAACAGCAGCTGACCAAGGCGCATACTGAGTGGCAGGGTTTGTTACCAGATTATTTTGAGTTAATTGATAACGCCGATGCGAATAACTGGTTTGCCAAGCCGCGCACGCACAATGCGAAAAAAGCCCGTAAAGATTTTGCAAACCTTGCAACATGGGTAGCGTTAGCGCCAGAGCAAGCGCTCCAACAGCTACCAGAGTTATCTGATACCTTTTGTAAAAACTACGGCAGCGAGTTTTTGGCGCATTACACTGGGCCTGCTTTAGTCAGCCATTACCCTGAAGCACTGTTAGCTCTGCAACAGTTGTTATTACAAACACTTGAAATTAAGTCAGGTTTACTGCAACACGCGGTAAGTTGGTGTAAAGCTCGCTTTGAGCAGCACTTAGCGCGCGAGGCCTTGTTAGGGTTTGACGATATTATTCAACAGACTCGCCGTGCGGTATGCAGTGAACAAGGCGCGGCGCTCGCGAGTATTTTACGTACGCAATATCCGGTAGCCTTAATTGATGAGTTTCAGGATACCGATCCTGCCCAGTACAGTATTTTTAATGCCGTTTATCAGATTGCCGCAAACCGTGCAGATCTCGCTGTATTTTTAATCGGCGATCCCAAACAAGCTATTTATGCATTTCGTGGCGCTGATATTTTTACCTATCTGCAAGCACGGCGTGATACTTCGGGACGGCATTTTACCTTGGAAGTAAATTTCCGCTCCACCACGGCGTTAGTGGCAGGAGCAAATGCCATTTTCGCCCATGCCGAGGCACATGCTCCAGCCAAAGCTTTTTTGTTTAATGGCGCCAGAGGCAACGAAGTGCCTTTTCATGCCGTGCGGGCAAACGGCGTAGCGGAAGCCTTACAACTAAACGGGCAACCCTTAACGCAGGCAATACAATGCTGGACCGCAACGTTGCCGCAATTACAAGAAGGGGGGGTAGCAGAGAAAGCGATTAGCAAGACGCTGTATCGACAAAGTATGGCCAGCGCCTTCAGCGATTACATTGCACTACTGTTAACTCAAGCTGCGAAGGGCAAAACCGGCTTTCTGAAACCCGCAACAGAGACCCAAGTCGCTCAGTTTCGCCCGCTACAAAGCAAAGATATTGCTATTTTAGTTGCTACCCATCACGAAGGGCATTTAATGCAGCGTGAGTTGAGAAAGCGTGGTTTAGCCAGTGTGTATTTATCAGATCGTAACTCTGTATTTGATACCGAAGTTGCCCGCGACTTATTAACCGTTTTGATGGCGTGCGCAGATCCTGCTGATAAAAAAGCCTTACTGAATGCGCTCTATACCCGACTGTTAGCGGTGTCGTTAACGGAACTGGATACCTTACAACACGATGATCTGCAGTGGGATAACCGAGTCGGGCAGTTTTATCAATTTGCGGCTTGTTGGCAGCAACAGGGTGTGTTGGCCATGATTCGTCAATTGCTGCAGCACTTTCAGATTGCCGAGCGGTTATTGCAAGCGGAGCATGCTGCGGTAGCTGGCGAGCGCTACATAACTGATCTGCTCCATCTGGCAGAACTTTTACAGCAGGCTTCAGCCAAACTGGAAGGGCCGCAAGCCTTACTGCGTTTTCTAGAAGAACATATATATCAGCGCGATAATCTGGCACAACCTGCAGCAGAACAAGTGGTCAGGTTGGAAAGTGATGCCGAGCTGATACAAATTGTGACGATTCATAAATCGAAAGGTTTGGAATATCCCTTAGTATTTTTACCCTTTATCAGTTTATGCCGGCCGATCTCCGAACAAGATGCCGTGTTTAATTATCATGATGCTACCGACCAACCTTGTCAGAGTATTGTTGCTGAATCCGCTATAGTACAACGAGCTGATCAAGAGCGATTAGGCGAAGATATCCGGAAACTCTATGTCGCAGTGACCCGAGCTAAGTTTGCTTGCTGGCTAAGTTTAGCCCCAACGGGCGAGTGGCAACAGAGTGCACTGGCTTATCTGGTTGGCGCACGTGAGGCAGTAAACCCTGCTGACCTGCTCACTCATGCAGCACAGGTATTTGCTCGCGCCGCTATCAGCTTAGCCCCTTTGCCTATTAACGCTAGCCCACAGTTATATCAACCTACAGCAGCCGCAGTGGCACAACCGGTGTTTTCGGCTCGTCAGATGCCCACAGGACATCGTTTTACCCCTTGGTGGGTAGCGAGCTATTCAGCCTTAAAATATGGTGCTATGCGTCAAGCAGAGAGTGCCAAAGAAGATCTTTTGTTAGAAGAGCAAGCAGAGGGATCTGCTGAGCTCATCCAGAACGAACGAGACCTTTTGCCAGTCACGTCTCCTGCTGCAGAGCTTGCCGAACAGGCAAGCTTGCACCACTTACCGCGAGGCGCCGGGCCAGGTACCTTTTTACACAATTTATTGCAGGATGTTGCGGAGGAAGGTTTTGCGGCCGTGGCGAACAACCCGCAGCTACGCGCACAGCTGTTAGCTAAGCGGTGTCGACATGGCAGTTGGTTAGCACTTAAGCCGTTATTAGACAATTGGTTAGCCAGTTACCTTAAAACGCCCTTTGCTTTGCCAGATGGCGGCAGTATTACTTTGGCGCAATTGCAGCAGTATAAAGCAGAGCCGGAATTTTGGTTTGCCGTGAATCAAGTCAGTGCCACGCAGTTAGATGATTTAGTCAGTCAACAGGTACTGCCAAATTTCGCTAGGCCTCGGCTACAACCTAACTATTTAAACGGTATGCTAAAGGGGTTTATTGATTTAGTGTTTGAACATCAAGGGCGCTATTACGTGGTGGATTATAAGTCGAACTATCTTGGGCCAGATGATCAGGCCTATAGCTCACATGCCATGCGCGAGAAGATTTTAGCCAGTCGTTATGATATGCAATATGTGTTGTATACCTTGGCGTTACATAAGCTGTTAAAAGCGCGTTTAAACACAGCGTATTGTTACGATAGCCATGTAGGTGGTGTCTTGTACTTATTTTTGCGTGGTCAGCATGCCAGCACGGCTGGCGTTTTTACTGATAAACCGCCGCGCAGTTTAATTGAACATTTGGAGCAGTATTTAAGCCAAGCACCGCAAGCAGATCCGTTAGCACTGAGCAAGGAGCTAGCCGATGCATAAGCCAATGGTTATCACCGATTATTCGCCGCAAGCGCTATTGACCTTACTATCCCAATGGCAGCAAGCAGGCTGGCTGAGCCAGCTAGATGTGGCTTTCGCACGCTTTTTATGGCAAAACGCTGAGGCGATGTCTGCTGACGCGCCAACACAGATTAATAGCACAACCTTATTGCTGGCTGCGTTAGTGTCGCAGCAGGTTGCCGCGGGGCATGTGTGTTTACCCTTAGACAGACTCTTAACCTCACCGTTGGTGTTAGCACCCAAAGCCTTTCGAGGTGACAGTGCATTTGACGATTCGCTCGCCAATCCAGCAGATTTATTAGCAGGCTTAACGCTAAGCGATGTAGTAGAAGCTCTGCGACAAAGTGGTGTGGTGTTAGAGGCCGATCACCTTTCGTCACCAGACACACTGTTGCCTTTGGTGCTGCATCGACAGGCATTGTATTTGTACCGTTATTGGTCGTACGAGCAAACTATTGCGACTGACTTACGTCAGTTAATGTTTGCTAAGGCTTTAACCGTTACGGCGTCGGCTGAACTCAGGCAGTACCTAGAAGAACTCTTTCCCTCTGTTGCCTTGCCCAGTACATCGCCAGCAGAAAGTAATGCCTTTGGTCGGGTTAATTGGCAAAAACTGGCCTGCGCGAATACGTTACGAAGCCAGTTCAGTATTATTACCGGTGGGCCGGGGACGGGTAAAACCTTTACGGTGGTGCGTTTATTAGCGCTGTTACAACGTTTACAACTGGCGACTCATGGCAGCCCCTTACTGATTAAACTGGCTGCGCCAACCGGCAAAGCCGCAGCACGCCTTAAAGAGTCGATACAGGGCGCGTTGGCCAGTTTAAACAGCTTACCTGCTGCATGGCAGCCGGCGCTTTCGCAAATAAGTGCGGATAGTTCAACCTTGCATAAATTGTTAGGCGTGCAAGCAGCAAGTCGACAATTCAAGCATCACCGCGCTAAGCCTTTAGCCTTGGATGTGCTTATTGTTGATGAAGCCAGTATGGTCGATATCGAGTTAATGCAAGCCTTGTTAGCGGCTTTACCGCCAACCGCGCGCTTGATTTTTTTAGGTGATAAAGATCAATTAGCCTCCGTCGAAGCAGGGGCAGTACTAGGGCAATTATGCGAGGGCGCTGAGAGGGGAGGTTATCAGTCAGCGAGCTTTAATTACTTACAACAATTTAGTGATGCGCCCCTTCCGAAGACATTGCTCCAGCTCGATGGGCCTATGCATTTGCAACATGTGGTGATGTTAAGAGAAAGCCGACGTTTTACTGCTCAAAGTGGCATAGGCGCCTTGGCTAGGGTTATCAATCAGGCCGATATTTCGGCTTTAACCCCGCTATTTAACAACGGTCGCTATCAGGATCTGCAGCTGTTAGCCACACAAGACCAAACCGCGGAATCGCTTGCGCCAATGAGCTGGCAAGAGACGCTCATTCCTGCGCTAAAACAGTTGTGCCAGCAGGGGTTTGCCGGCTATTGGCAAGCCATCCAAGCACGGCCTGTTGCGGGCTGTACGCCAGAACAAATGGATAGTTGGGCGCGCACGGTGTTAAAAGCCTATCAAGGTTTTCAATTATTAACCCCAGTTCGCGAGGGACCTTTTGGCGTTAAGGGCTTAAATGAGTTAGTACAAAACAGCTTGAGTTTTCTACCTGCAGCCAAAGCCAATCATGATCGCGGTTGGTATGAGGGACGGCCGGTGATGATTACTGCCAATGATTACAACTTAAATTTACGAAATGGCGATGTGGGTATGGTGCTGATCTCGCCAATTGATGGCCAAAAACGTGCCGTGTTTATCGACAGCGATGATCGGGTACGTTGGATCTTACCAAGCCGCTTAACCGAAGTAGAGACCGTGTTTGCGATGACGGTGCATAAATCGCAGGGTTCGGAGTTCAGCCACACCGTGATGATCCTACCCGAACGCGATAATTCTGTATTAAGTCGTGAGTTAATTTACACCGGTATCACCCGAGCAGCTAAGCAACTGACATTAGTGGTTCCGAATTGGTCGGTATTAGTGAATGCCATAACACGCAAGACGGTTCGAGCCGGCGGTTTAAGATTTGGCGAATAACGAGCGATACGCTGTTATGCCATAACATGCAAAACTAGTTAGCCTACTAGCGCGTACAAATAGCTATTCTTGCACCTTGATGGAAAGTTATGTCGAATAACAATGTTAAACCCAATACCAGTTCTAAAGTACCTGCCAACCGCTTATCACGCTTTGGTAGTTTAGCTTCTTTAGCCAGTCGTGTGGCCGGTGGTATGCTGGCGGAAGGTGCGAGACAATTGGCCAAAGGCAATATTCCGGCCAAAAAAGACATGTTGCTCACCCCAGGAAATGCTAAACGGGTGGCCGACCAGTTGGCGCATTTGCGAGGCGCTGCAATGAAAGTGGGGCAGCTGTTGTCGATGGATGCGGGGGATATGCTACCACCGGCTTTAGCTGATCTGTTGTCGCGCTTACGTGCCAGTGCCAATCCCATGCCCGTTAAGCAACTGGCTTTGGTGCTTAAAACCGAATGGGGTGAGAATTGGCAGCGTCATTTTAGCGATTTTACGTTTGTGCCTTTAGCTGCAGCGTCGATTGGTCAAGTACATCAGGCTTATCATGATAATGGCAAACGCCTTGCCGTAAAAATCCAGTATCCTGGTATCAAAGAGAGCATCGACAGCGATGTGGATAACGTGGCGACGCTGCTTCGGATCAGTGGTTTGGTTCCCAAAGGCGTTGATTATCAACAGTTATTGGCAGAAGCTAAAACCCAGTTAAAAGCCGAAGCAGACTATCTGCAGGAAGCCGCTTATTTGCAACGTTATCGCCAGCATTTAGCCAAAAATCCGCATTTTTTAATCCCTGAACCGGACATGTCGCTGAGTACAGCTAACATATTGGTAATGAGTTATGTGGATGGCGAGCCGATTGAAGCGCTGGGCGATCTAACTCAGGTTGAACGTGATAGGGTTATGACCCTGTTATTTGAACTGCTGTTTCGAGAGCTATTTGAGTTTAAACTCGTCCAAACCGATCCCAATTTTGCTAACTACCAATATAACCTCAGTACTCAGCAATTGGTGTTACTGGATTTTGGCGCCTGTCGCCAATACAGTGATAATTTTAGCCAAGGCTATCGTCAATTATTTTCTGCAGCATTAAAGCAAGATCAGCCAGCAATGGCTGCAGCCTTGACCCGTATCGGCTTTTTTAGTCAGGCTATCTTACCTCAGCAACAACAGGCAGTACTGCAGCTAGTGCAGTTAGCTTGCGAACCCTTGCAGCACAACAGTGCCTTTGATTTTGGTAGCAGTGATTTAGCATTACGGGTACGAGAAGCGGGGACGGCGTTAAGTATGCAACAAAATTATTGGCATAGCCCACCTGCTGATGCCATTTTTTTGCACCGCAAAATGGGCGGTCTATACCTGCTAGCAGCACGTTTAAAAGCCAGAGTTAACATTAGAGCCTTGCTAGAACCATACTTAGCTCTATACTGAATACGACCATAATAGTCTTTATATTCTCTTCATTTAGGCAAATTATTTTTATCTGCCGCAAGTTGCACAACCTTAATCGTCATTAAAAAAGTGAATAAAAGGTGTGCAACTTGACAGCATTATAATATGCAGCCATTATAAGACATATGAGACATTGATATTCTGTAATTTGAGGTGCGTATGCCAATTCCTGTAACGATTGCAGATGACTCTGCACTATCACGAAAAATGATTCGACGTAACCTACCTGAACATTGGGATGCGGAAATTAACGAAGCGACTAATGGTAAAGAAGCATTATTAGCAGTGGAGGCAGGGAAAGCGGATGTGCTGTTTTTAGACTTACAAATGCCGGAAATGGACGGTTATCAGGTGTTGCGTACTTTACGTGACCATCATGAAAAAACCGTCGTCATTGTGATTAGTGCAGATATTCAACCCGAAGCCGTTGCCTTAGTTAATTCATTGGGGGCGTTTCGCTTTCTTAAAAAACCGCTTGTCGCTGCAGAATTGCATAAAGCGCTTTCTGAAGTGGGGTTATTATGAATGCGCTACTTAATGAAGAGCAACGAGATGCGCTACAAGAATTAATGAATATTTCTATGGGGCAAGCTGCTAATGCCCTTGCTAGATTAATTGAAACGCGAATTACCTTATCTATTCCAAAAATTGTTGCTGCAACACCAGCAGAATTTTCAGCTTTACTTAGCCAGAATGATGCTTGTTGGTTTACGCGGCAATCTTTTATGGGCACGGTTAACGGTGAAGCCCTGACGATTTTAACCAAAGACGGTTGCGAAGCCTTAGCCGAAGCCATGGGTTATGATCTGCCGCTGTCGGAAGCAAGTGGTCGGGAGTTAGTGCTTGAACTGGCAAATATTTTGGCTGGCGCATGTTTATCCGGTTTTGCTGAACAGCTTGAACTAGCTGCCAAGTTGAATATGCCAACACTTTATACACCGGAAGTCACTAATAACGGCATAGATCAATTTCGTTGGGTTTCGACATTGTTACTCGAGGTTGAGTTTAGTGTTGACTGCTCTAAGTTTGATTCAAAAGTGATTATTTGTTTAGAACCACGTTCCGTAGAAACCTTACTGTCCAGTATTCAACGTTTATTGGAGTAACCTATGATTTCTCCAGAGACATTTACCAATGTAATTAAAAAATTACCTTTAGGTATTTGTGTACTGGATACCCGTTTTCATATTCTGTATTGGAATGATTTTTTTACTGCCAGGTTGGCCCTAACTGAAGACGCAACCGGTAAATCCATTCTTGATTTATTTCCAGAGCAAGCCGTTTTTTTAAAGAAAAAACTAAATAGTGCTGTTGTGCTAAATAACAGCAGTTTTTCTTATTGGGAACATCGCCCACATATTTTTCAGTTTAATAGTAGTAGGCCTATCACCGGTGAAGAGACGTTAATGTTTCAGAACCTTGAGATTGTGCCGCTAGATGTTGAGCAAGGTGAAGTACGAACGCTTTGTCTTATTTTACAGGATGTTACGGAGCAGGCTAGCTATTTGCAAGCACAGAAAAACCTCTCGGCGCAGCTTGAACTGCAATATCAAGAACAGGCACTACTGTTAAAGCAACTAAAAACTACCCAATCACAATTACTGCATGCCGACAAAATGGCGTCGATAGGTCAGCTAGCAGCGGGCATGGCGCATGAAATTAATAACCCTCTAGGATTTATAAACTCCAACTTGCAAAGTCTAGATGATTATATGAACAAGATAATCAAAGCCTTAGACTTTTCAGATAAATTGCTGAATAAAGTTGATGACAAGATAATCCTAAAGTTAAAAGAAGATTTTTTTAATCGCGTTCAAGTGGATTTTGTGAAAGAAGATGCGCCAGCATTATTGCAAGAATGTTTAGAAGGTATTGGTCGAGTTAGTACTATTATTAAGAATTTAAAAGTCTTTTCGCATGTTGATAACACCAGTTGGCAAAGTTGTGACCTACGCGAAATAATCGACAGCACCCTAAGTATGCTGAGTAATGAATTGAAATATAAGGTTAATTTGCATTTGAATTATGCAGCCACCGACCCTTTTATCCAATGTCAGCCTGTGCAGATTAACCAAGTATTACTGAATATTCTTAATAATTCTGTACAGGCTATGGTTGAAAAAGGCGATATTTGGATTGATTTACTACAACAAGAGCAGGTACTAAGTTTAATTGTCAAAGACAATGGTGCGGGTATTCCCGCAGATGTATTACCTAAAGTGTTTGAGCCATTTTTCACAACTAAAGATGTAGGTGCTGGATCTGGTTTAGGTTTATCAATGGCATATAGTGTTATTCAGCAACACCAGGGTCAAATTAGTTTACAAAGTGAAGTTGGCATAGGGACTACCATACGCATTGACTTTCCTTTTGCTGCGAATTTCTCGTTCAGCGCTGTGTCCTCAGCAACCGCAGAGGAAGGGGTTTAAACATGTTTAGGAATGAACAAGAAGAGTTACAGCGTTTAGCGATTATTGCGCAATTACGAGAAAAAAGTGTGACGAATGATCCACGCTATGCGCGTATCTTACGCTTAGCGCAGTCCTTATTGCATACGCCCGTGGTTTTAATTTCGCTGGTTGCAGAACATATTCAATGGTTTCATTCAAAACTGGGTACCTCATTGTGTGAAACTGCGCGAGCGGATGCATTTTGTGCGCATGCGATTAACCAGGAAGCTATCTTAGTCATTGAAGATGCTATGCTAGATCCGCGGTTTGTCGATAATCCCTTAGTGACCAATAGTCCCTTTATTCGTTTTTATGCAGGGGCACAAATCAGGGTGAAGCAGCGTTTTGTCCTTGGCACGCTTTGTGTAATCGATGTGGTACCCAGAAAACTATCTGCCGCAGAGCTTATGCATTTGCAAGATTTAGCCGCCATTGTTGCAGCTGAGTTTGAATTTGATTTAATCAGTGAACAAATTCAAGACATTCATAAAATACAGTTGTTAACCGAGTGCATTACTCGGGTGCAAGCCGAATTTATTTTAGCAGAAGATAGACGAAAAGCATTTGATAGTTTACTGATTGATATTTTGAGCATTACCGATAGTAGTTACGGTTTTATTGGTGAAGTGCTTTATGATGCTTACGGCATGCCTTATCTGAAAACTTTCGCAATTACCGATATAGCTTGGGACACGGCAAGTCGGCAATTTTACGCAGAAAATGCGCCAAGTGGTTTTGAATTTCGTAATTTAAATACGCTATTTGGTTATACGTTATTGCACAAACAGGTAATGATCGCTAATGAGCCGGCAACCCATCCTCATGCGGGTGGCACACCAACCGGGCATCCTCCTTTAAACACTTATCTTGGTATCCCGATTTTTTTTGATGGTGAACTGATAGCCATGATTGGTCTGGCTAATAAGCTGAGTGGTTATCATGAGAAGGACGTCGAGTTTCTGCGACCGTTAACCAGCACCATTGGTCAACTTGTGTACGCAACACAAATCAAGAGGCAGCAACGTGCTGTGCAACAACAATTAAATAATATTGTTGAAGCTTCTGAAATTGGTACTTGGACGCTCGATTTACAGACTGAATTATTAGAAGTTAACGCGCGATGGGTACAGATGCTAGGTTATGAACTAGCCGAATTACCTGAGCTGAGCTTGAGTTGGATGCGCCAGAATATGCACCCTGCAGATCTAAAGGCTTCTCGCGAGAGTGTCAGATTGCATTTAGAAGGCGTGGTCGATTTTTATGAAAGCCAGTTTAGAATAAAACATAAAGCTGGCCACTGGGTTTGGGTGCAGGCGCGAGGTCGAGTTATTGCTGAGCATGAGGCAAACAACCAAGCTGCACGTTTGTATGGGATAAATATTGATATTACTGCGGAAAAATCATTAAAAAGCCGCTTAACCAAATTGGCTGAAAATGTGCCGGGTATGGTATATCAATTTCAGTTAAATCCAGATCAGAGTATTATTTTCCCCTATGTAGGCCCTGCAGTAGAAACCTTACTTGGGTTTAGTGCAAATCAACTGGCAATAAAAGGCGATTTAGTTTTTAGCCATGTACATCCTGAAGATTATGCGTTTCTTCACGATTCAATTATGAAATCTGCTCAGCAATTAACCCAGTGGCAATTCAAATTTAGATTGGCAGCTAATGGCAATGATTATCGCTGGTTAGCTGGGCAATCTACCCCAGAAAAACAAGATAATGGTGCCATTGTTTGGCATGGTTATATTCAAGACGTTACTGAGGAAACAGAGATGCAACTGGCGTTGGCGCAAGCCAAGGAACAAGCCGAGCGCGCAGTGGCCACTAAATCGAGTTTCTTAGCCAATATGAGTCATGAAATTCGGACACCGATGAACGGTGTTATAGGCATGTTAGATATTTTAGAAGAGAGTAATACGGATTTAAATCAGGCCGAAAGTATCACTCTAATGCGTGAATCTGCTTATTCTTTATTAACTATTATTGACGATATTCTCGACTTCTCAAAACTGGAAGCTGGTAAACTGAACATTGTGAAAGAACCTTGCGCGTTAGTGCCGGTTATTGAGCAAATTTGTAGCATGTTGGATTACCTAGCATTAAAAAACCAAGTTGAATTGACCTATCACATCGACCCCAGTATTGGGACTAGCCTGTGGTTTGATCCCAACAGGTTACGCCAGATTATTGTGAACTTACTGAGTAATGCCATTAAGTTTTCGACAAATCTTGACCGAGTTGGCCAGGTGAGGTTAGCTGTTAAGCTCTTTGATAATCAACAGGATAGCAGTTTACTAAACTTTACCATTAGCGATAATGGCATTGGTATGGCACCAGAAGTTGTTGCACGGTTATTTCAACCTTTTACCCAAGCTGATGATTCGACAAGCAGGAAATACGGTGGTACCGGCTTAGGTTTAGCGATTACGCAGCAATTGGTACATTTAATGGATGGCGTTATTACTGCGCAATCTACCCCTGGGGTAGGCAGCACCTTTAACGTCAACTTACCCATTAAATTGGGACAGCCTCTGGACACATGCAAAGAGCAGAGTTTAGATCAAATCAATATCATCATTTTGGGTGAGAGTAGTCAGCAAACACTGAGTGACTATGCCAGTTATCTACTCGCTGATGGTGCCAAAGTACAATGGCTATCGATCAGTGATGTACAGATTAGCTTTTTAAAAACACTCAGCGAAAAAGTGGTTTGGGTGTTTGATACTATGTTGTGTAAGGGTAATGCCTTAACGCTCGTTGATAAAATCAAACAATATTATGCTTTTAATAGTCGCTTTGTGATTATTGGGCGGGGCAGAAGACGAAAGGCGAGAAGAACAAGTCTTGATACCGTGTACATAGATGCCAATGTGTTGCAACGAACGCAGTTAGTTAAAGCGATAACAGCAGCTTATTATGATCACGAACTACCTTTGGTGTTTGAAAAAAACACCTTAGCAGCTGAAATTCCGCAACAGCGTTTCTGTATTCTAGTATTAGAAGATAATAGTACAAACCAAAAAGTCATCAAACAGCAGTTAACACGACTTGGCTATACAGTGGTAGTGGCTGAAGATGGTTTAGTTGGCTTAAGTTATACCAGAATGCAACGTTTTGATTTAATTTTAAGTGACTTACATATGCCACATATGGATGGCTATCAGTTTGTTAAATCTTTTCGTGAAGCAGAATTAGGCTCAGACCGACCAAGAACACCGGTGATCGCCTTAACCGCCAATATTGTTCCTGAAGAATTGCGTCGATGCAAAGAAATGGGTATGGATGATTACCTTGTTAAACCATTACCCGTTTCTCAGCTTAAAGCCTGTCTTGAATCTTGGTTAAGTCACAATAAAACTGAGCCCTTTAAAGGTGGTATTAAGCCCAGTAGTAACCAAGAAGTAACCTCTAACAGGGCAGAAACCGCACTCTATGATCCGTTATTGTTAGCTGAAACGGTAGGGGAAGAGTCTGTCATTGAGATACTACAAGACTATTCGGAGAGTTTACGACATAGCCTTAATAAAATTGAACAGGCGTTGCTCGCGCAGAGTATTATTGTTGTTGCCGAGGAGGCGCATAAGTTAAAATCCTCCAGTCGTTTTATTGGCGCAGCCAAATTGGCCGATGCTTTCTGCAGTTTAGAACAACTGTGTATTCAACAACAGTATGCTGTTGCTGAGCCAGATTTGTCGCTTGCGTATTCGGAGTTAAAGCAATTAGCTGAACAAGTCTTAGCAGCAATAAATAAACAAATTACAGAGGAAGGTTAAATTGTAACGAGTTAGCCCTCTAAGTGATGATCATCATGGCAAGATGGCAAGTATCACCTAGAGTGTTATTTATCCTATTCATTTATTACTTGCAGTAATTGAATAAACATTTCCTTTGTTAAGCTATTGTTTTTTAGTGCTGTCTCACAAGTTGTCGCCATCTCTGCAATGTTGTAAAAATCAAAACAGGCACTGGTTCCTTTTATTTTGTGTAGTTCTTGCCTGAGTACTACAAATTGTCCATTATCATACAGCAGCTGCAAGTCTGCTGTTTTGGCAATCAAGCTTAGCTTATAGTCGTTTTTTAATTGCTCAAATTCTTCATCATCATCATCCGCAGCCGGCTGTTTTAAAGGCTCAGCACGAGCCGTTGCCAGATACTGTTGTAGACAATACCTAAGTTCTTTTTTAGTTATAGGTTTAGCTAAGGTGGCATCAAATAGCCCAGCGCCTTGCTGGGTGTATTGAATATCATAAACATCAGCACTTAAGCGAATAATCGGCTTGGTGAAACCTTGGTGTCGCAGTTCTGTGGTGGCAGTAATACCATCCATTTCTGGCATCTGCTGATCCATTAAAATTAAATCAAACTTTTCAATGGCGGCTAATTGTAGGGCCTCTCGTCCATTTTGAGCTGTTTTAAAATGCAACCCTGAATCTTTTAGCATGTTAACCAGTAGCAACCTGATATCCGGTACATCATCAACAATCAGAATATGGCCTTGAAGTTGGGCATTAGCATCAGGTATAACGGCGTTCAGCGTCGGCGCAGTAGTTTGCTCACTGATTTTTTGTTTTGGAATGAGTATAGAAAAAATACTGCCGATCCCGGGTGAACTCTTTACCTCTAAAGTCATCTCCATCAGAGTGGCTAAATGCCGGCTGATATATAAACCTAAACCTGTTCCGCCATAACGTCTGCTGGTACTGCTATCTGCTTGTTGAAAAGCCTGGAATAACTGGCTAATTTGCTCTTCAGTCAGACCTATACCTTGATCGATCACCGATAAGATGAGCTGCTCAGCACGTTCTGTCACGCAAATCTGGACTGCGCCAGTCGCGGTGAATTTAATCGCATTAGAGAGTAAATTATGCAGGATTTGGCGGAGTCGAAAAGGGTCGGCATTTAGCTGTAACTGTTCTGAGAGTTCATAATGTAAGTTAAGATTTATACCTTTATTACTTGCCAGTGGTTGGATACTTTGCCATATCGCCTCTAAAAATTGTTTCAAGTTGAAGGTCTCGTTAACCAAAGTTAATTTACCTTCATCAATTTTAGATGAGTCCAAGATATCATCTATAACGCGCTGTAAGTGCAGCGTATTATTAAAGATAAGTTGGGAAAAATTAAAATGCTCGTCAAGATCCTGACTTTGCAACAGTTGCTCACTAAACCCTTTAATCACCGTAATAGGTGTGCGGATTTCATGGCTCATATTGGCTAAAAAGCGACTTTTGACGTTGGCTAAGTGTTGTGCCTTATCACGTTCTGCTCTTAATTCTTCGGTTCGAATAGCGACTCTATTCTCAAGTTCGGTGTTAAGCTCTGTCCTTAAGGCTAAGAGGGTTGATAATTGATGATGTGAGTCAATAACGCGTTGTTTTAATTCATAAAGATTGTTTAAAACGGTTTCAAATTCGATTGAGCTGCTCATTAAGGTAGGTGGCTTTAACGCAGCAGTATCTTCAGCCGTCCAATTAACAGCATAGTTAGCGATGTGTTCTAAAGATTGTGTGTAACTTCGGGCAAAGCGGCCTGATGCCCAAGCGATAAACTCCAGCATAAATACGGATAGCAGCATGGCAAGTATCAGGAATACATGGTACCGCATGGTAAACATGGTGGTAGCGATTTTATCTTGGTGCAGCCACCCCGTCAGTTCGTTGTAATGCTCAACAATTAAAGCATCATAGGATGGGCTGAACTTCATGGTGGGAATACTGTTGACAAAGTATGCTAACAGCAAAAAGTAATCTGAATCAGTTACTAATTGCTCAGCGTCGATAATACTGCCTATGCCTGAGGGATTTTTATCAGCCCAGAGTTTTCGGCCTTCACTATCAATTAAAATTCGTTGTTCCAAAGGTAAGCGACTGGGTTGCAATACTTGTTGTAGCCGTTCTAAAGCGACAGATATCTCGATTACACCAGCAAATTCATCTTGTTTAAATAAGGGATGACTTAATGCAAATAGGTAGTCATTTCCTAGTTTGCTTCCTTGAAAACTATCAGTGATCACAGGTTTACCTGTTGCGGCAGGATAGGCAAAGTAATAGCGATGACTTACATTGATGCCTTGTAGCTGTTCATTTTCCAATCCATCTTTGAAGAAGTTGGTCACTAAGCCATTTTTATCGGTTATCAAAGCAGAAATAAATTCGGGGCGTTGTTTTGTTAACTCTGTTAAAACGGCTGTTGGCTCAGCTATGTTAAGCATTTCTGCAGCAAGTGCTAATGCGCTTTGATAACTTTTAAGTAAACTGGTGAGTTCTGCATCTCGCTTGATTTGAGTTACTGCATAGTCTTCCACTTGAGATTCCAAGTGCAAAACAATGGCGGCGTGTAATATCAGCGCAATAAATAGGGAGCCAGGAATAGCGCTATAAAGCGCGATACGTTGTGAGAGCTGTTGGCGGAAATGTTGTTTTTTTTGAAACTTAGTCGAGGCGGAAAGGGCAAGTAGAAACTGTGATGCTCGAAGATTAAGCGCAAATAACATCACAATAAGAGCGGTTGCCAGCATAAAATGTTGCCAGTCGACTAACAATGCTCTAGGTCCAAACCAATACAATAATAAAGCGACCATGGGCACAAAAAACGGCAAAGTACGGTAAACATTTGTTTTATTGCTAAATGATAGTGCGGCGACAAGTAAGAATTGTGTTAGCGCAATGAACCAGAACACAGGTTCATTAACAGGTAACATGACCACAACTAAGCCCAATAAAGCCCAAAGACTACCAAAACGCAGTTGTAACGTAACAAAAACAACGTTACCAATTAAAAAGGGAATAATAAAAGGTAAGTTAACGCTTAACAGGTTTGCAAATAATCCAAAACCTGAGAGGATTAAGAAATATCTTAATCGTTTGACTGTGGGGGCTTTACCCAGCAAAGTTAATCGTAAATCTAACGTCACATTGTTACCCTAGGGAGGGTTACCTTAAATGTACTCCCCGCCGAACTAGACTGCTGTAGCTCAATTTCTCCGCGATGCTGCTCAATAATAGCCTTGGAGAGTGAGAGACCTAAGCCTGTTCCTTCGCCAACATCTTTAGTGGTAAAAAAGGGCTCAAAAATTTTTGATTGCACGTCTTCTGCAATACCGCAGCCATTGTCAATAACATCAAAAAAACAGTTATTCGATATAATGCCTGAGGCAATAGTGATTAGCCCCTTACCTTCAGGCACGGCTTGATTAGCGTTAATGATTAAATTTAGTATAACTTGATTTAATTGATTTGCATTTGCCAGTATAAATGGATTTTCGGGGCATAACTTTAGTTCTACTCTGGAGTTATGTTTGATTTGCGTTTTTGCAATTCGTACTGCGCTATCTAACAGTTGGTTCAGCGGAACTTTACTGGTGGATGAGTCATCGGGATGGGCGTATGTACGTAGGTTATTAATGATGTCTCTGGCTCTTCTTGCACCTTCTAAAGATTCATCAATTAAATCCTTGCCGTCATGTAATAAAAAATCAACATCAATAGCTTGCGTGGGTTTAACAGCAGCTTTTTGAGCTGTAAAAGCCTGTTCTAAGTCTGCTAAATAAACCTTCAAAGTATTCAAATTGCTGTAGATAAAGCCAAGTGGGTTATTAAGTTCATGCGCTACACCTGCAGCAAGTTGACCTAAAGAAGCCATTTTTTCTTGTTGTAATAAGCTTTGTTCAATACGGCGTTGACGTTGTAATAACTGATCTCGTTCAGAAATAAGTTTACGTGTTTCTATTTGGGTGAGTGTATTAGCAACGAAGCTGGTAAAAGAACTAAGTAACTCTTGTATGTGGGAGCTAAAAGCACCTCTTTTATCACTGAGTAACAATAAAACATAGTGCGATTGTGACGTATGAAAAGGATGACTTAATAATGAGTTTATCGATTTGAATGCATCAAAGAAATAGCTTTGCCACCAAGGTAAATTTTGAATATTGAAAAAATTAAGCGTATTTTCAGTGAGATTTTGAATTGCCGCTAAGGGTATAGTTTCACACGGGAGTTGTTCGTTTGTCGTACGAATCAGTTCAAGTTGTTGCCTGCTGTCATCGACTAATAACAACACAATATGTTTACAATGGATAACTTCATGGATCACAGCAAACAGTTTTTCAAAAATTTCATCATGCTTATCTGAACTTAAAATAGCATTTAGACCGCTTAAGATCAGTTCATTTAGATACTTAAAGCGTTCTAGTTGTTTTTTTTCATAGCTAAGCTGCAAAAGTTTTTCATGCAGCTGCTCATTTGTAAGCATGAGTTGCTCCAAGTAGTACTGCTGAAATCATTAAGTTACCATGTCGATTTGAACCATCAATAAAGCAACCTTGTTCGCCAAACGTAAAGGTAACAACAAAAGGGATATCCCCGAGTTCGGCTTTTATTGCTTTGTGAACGTCGACTAAATTCTCCTTTACCGCTAACATACACCCTGCACAATAAACAATAATAGCACCTGCTACATCAGTGTTATAATGGAAATTCAAACTTTGCTTGGCAGTCCTCACGACTTCGCCCGCACGAGCGATAAGATCATCTTTGTTACCTTGCATCAACCAAATATGTTCACCTACTGCCATCTCAGAAAACAGTGTTAAGCTACCGTCATCGTGCATTTTCGCGGGATGAGAAAGTAAATAAAACGGCAAATGCTGTTCGCGTTTAATTTCTCGGCCAAGCGGGTAAAGGGTACTTTCCATCAAAATATTGCCAGAGGCTAAGGCATTACTGCCGGCGTGTTGCAGCCACTCATTATAAACTTTTGCTGCTGGTTGATGATCAATGCTCTGAATAACACGATTATCTATAGCCGTCACAGTTCCATGATAGGGCGTATTAAAATAACCACTGCTGAAATAACTGCTCAAGGGGGTGGATGGATAAAAAACAGCGAAGATCATCCGATTTGTACCTAAGCATTTGCCATCAAATTGAACCCATGTACCGGTTACATCATTATCAGCGGTACTTCCACCAAAAATAGGAACCTCTGTACCAACCAGATCTTGAATCCCTTGCAGTACTAACTCTTCCTGACCAGGTGCTTGCAGCGTCCAGATTAATTTCGGCAGTTCATGGCTTTTTCCGGCAGCGTTCATTGCTTGTTGTAAAGCCTGACTGGCTTGTTGTCTAATATCGCCAATAAACTCCGCTGAGCCAATACCGTAATTGCCAGTAGGATCATCAATTAACAACACAGTGACACTTTGCGAAGTCGTAATGTTAACACCCTGCGAATCGGCAAAACCCAAACAAGAAGAACCGGCCAACCAATGTGACGCAATCTTGTTGAGATCGCTGCGCTGGCTCAGTCTGGTTATTGCCGCGACATCACCAAAGGCAATGGCTAAACTGGCAGTTGTATTATTATGCTGGTCAAGACTTAGATCAGATTGCTGATCCAGTTGCTCTATTCTAAGTGTCCGAACATGCATCGTTATTCCTCTTCTTCTAGAGCTGCTTTTGATAGCCCCTCAATCACTAATTGCAGTTGCTCGTTATGTTTACGCTGATATTGCGCGAGTTTTTGTAAAGAGCTCACATTAAAAACATGCCCCTTAGGTAATAACAGCATCTGTTTTGCGTTATATAAATTTTGTTTTAGTACCATACCAACTTGTAATTGTGCAATAGTAATAAATTCTTTGGGGGCGCCTAACTCACTTGGATTACTGCCTGCGACAACTTTAGCTAACGCATCTACCACTTGTGGATCATAAAATGCGCCTCTTAGCCGCTTAATCGCCTCCAATGCTTCTGTTGGCGAATACTTTTGCGGGTGCAAGCGCTGAAAAATATGGCTCCAATAATCTCGAGCCGCAGCGACAATTCTTGCTCCAAGCACGATGTCCGTGCCAATTTTCTGGGCTGGTACACCTGAACCATTAAAGCGTTCGTATTGCTGGGATATAATATCAGCCACAGGGACTAGATGGGCTGCGGGGATTAAAATGTCCTCAGCATTCTGGGGATGGGAAAGGTATAAATTACGTTCATTATTGTCTAATTTATGAAAAGGCATGGCTAAAATATTATGGGGTAGGCCAACCTTACCCAACTCAGCGAATAATCCTGCTTGATAGCATTGTTGTTGAAGATTGACGCTTAGCTCTAACGTCCTAGCTATCGAACGACTGGTATTTGCAACCTTAAGCGCAAATTCACCACTTAACTGTGGATTAATCGAAATAATATTGTAAAGCACTTCTAGTAGTGCTTTATGGTCTTTATCCAAGGTATCTAAATTTGATTTTAATTGCCTCAGTAATTTTTTTAACTGTAAAGTACGTTGCTGAACGACTTCTTCTAAATTGTGATTTAGCTTTTGTAAATCTTTGTTTTGCCTTGCAATCTTCTGGGTGAGAAGTTTGTTATTCCTGATGAGCTGAAAATACTTAATGCCTTCGCCAACGATATCTAAGAGCTCATTATTATCCCAAGGTTTTTGCACATAGCGATGAATTTTACCGATATTGATGGCGCTAATAGTCGAGCTTAAATCAGAGTAACCGGTCATTAAAATGCGGTAAGCATCTGGTTGCAATACAGCGGCTTGTGCTAGTAGCTCTGCGCCTGTCATTTCCGGCATGCGCATATCACTGATGATTAAATGTACGGGCTGCTGCTGTAAAAAAACTAACGCCTCTTTACCACTATTTGCTTGCAGTAGACGAACATTACTCCCAGCAAAAACCCGAGTTAATGATTTGAGAATGCTCACTTCATCATCTACGCAAAGCAATGTTGGCCTATTTTCAGCGGCTGTCATCTAACAATCCTCAATTTCCCATTTGTCTTATTTGTCTTTTGCTATAGTTATATGCTATAACAATCAAAAGATCAAATGGCGACATAGAGATTTACCTAAATGAAAACGCTAAAACCCGGTGAGATAGCAGAATACTGCGACGTACATCACAGAACCGTAAGTCGTTGGATAGCGAATGGCCAACTAAAAGGTCATAAGTTGCCTGGGCGAGGCAATTATAGAGTACAACTTGACGATTTTTTGGCGTTTTTACAACAACAAAAAATGCCGTTACCAAAAGCTTTGCTAAACGAGACACAGGCTACCGTTGCAAAACTGTTAATAATCGACGATGAACCGGCTTTTCGTGCGGCAATAAAACGCGCACTTTATGGTAAAGGCTATGATATTACTTTGGCAGATGATGGTTTTCAGGCAGGGGTAAAGTTAATGCAACTTAAACCTGATCTGATCACTCTGGATCTCGATATGCCGGGTTTAAACGGATTTGAAGTGTTGAGTTTTATTAGGCAAACCCCAGAGTTAATAAATTTGAAAGTAGTGATTATTTCAGGTTTAGCTGAGAGCGAACTTGAAAAAGCTAAAGCACTTGGTGCTGATGCTGTATTAGCGAAACCTTTTGAAAACTCTACACTTAGCAATATTATTTCCGATTTACTATCGAAATAAAAGGCCATTATTATGGATAGAATTCTGCTGGTTGATGATGAATTATACATTTTAAAAGCATTAGAGCGCTTGTTAAGACGAGCGGGTTTTCACGTTCTAACCGCAGACAGTGCCGAGCAGGCGTTACAGCTTTTGGCTGTAACACCATGTCAAGTTGTTATCTCAGATTATCGGATGCCAGAAACTAATGGGGGTGAGCTTTTAAATAAAATCCACCAGCATTATCCGAATATCGTTTGTATGATTCTCAGTGGCTACGCAGATTTTAATGCAGTTATTGCGTTACTCAACGGGGGGATCGCTTTTCGCTTCTTGCAAAAACCTTGGGACGACGCGCAACTTGTCACTGAGGTTGAAAATGCATTCAATAAATATCGCTTGAACCGATCTGATCAGATTAGAACTCAGTTCTTAATTTCTAGCCCTGAGCCGTTATTAGAGTTAAATACGCTGGGAGAAGTTATTCGTTCAAATTTTGCCGCACAGCAATTATTACAATTATCCGCAGTGGAGTTAAATGGCGTTCAGTTAACCCAATTGTTTAGTGACCTTGTCAATCAAACTTTGGACGACTTTCTAAAACATAAGTTACCGCATCTTGTGGCCAGTCGTAAAACGCAAGAATATGAGTTTTTTATCCAAAAAGATGATGTTGACTTTAAGCTGATTAGAATTCAGTTATTTGACGAGTTACCACCACTGGTTTCCAGTACGGTGAATTTACCTTCGGTGCTCAATCAAACTCAGCTTATTCAAGAGATTGACAATTTACTCTACGCTGAAGACACCTTTGCGGTAGTTTCACTACAGATCCGCGATTTTAATCTCATGGCCGATATTATTGGTATTCATGAAGCAGAAGGTCTTTTTGAGCATGTGGCCGATTCATTGTTAACCGGTATTGAGCATTACGGCAAATTGGCTTATCTGGCTAATGAGCAATTTGTTATTGTGTTCCCCAACCTTACATCAGAACCTGATCTACATGAACAAATTTTACGTTTAGTGCAACGGGTTGATGGTCGTCAGTTGATTAAAGGGAAGATGATTCAATTAGGTTTTACTGTTGCTTATGCCATTGCACCCGACGATGGTTTATCTGGTAAGGCGATTCTCAATAATGTGTTACTGACGAGTCGATTAAACAGCAAAGGCCGTGTGGACTTTTTTATGCGTTACAGTGCTAGCCTTACAGCAAATCGCAAACGTCATCTACAACTAAGCGAAGCTTTATATCATGCTATTGAACGGGAAGAACTTACTGTGGTTTTTCAACCTAAATGGGATATCGCCACTAAGCAGATTATCGGTGCTGAAGTATTAATGCGTTGGCATAGTAAAGAATTTGGACAGATCTCACCAGCTGTGTTTATTCCGATTGCAGAGCAAGATGGACAAATTATTGAATTAGGTAACTGGGTGTTAAAGCGCAGTGCGCAATTTTTAGCGCTTTGGCAAAAGCAAGGACTTAACATCTTACCTTTGGCTGTCAATATGTCAGTTTTACAGCTGGGCAAACTTGACTTTATTGATGAGACCTTGGCGCTATTAAAGCGACAAGACATCACGCCAGCGTTATTACAACTTGAAATCACTGAAAGCGCTATTATGGATGATTTAGAGAGTAATAGTAAGAAATTAACATTGTTAAAAAATGCTGGATTTAGTTTGGCTATTGATGATTTTGGAACAGGCTACTCTTCATTGGCCTATTTGACCCGTTTACCCGTTGATACCTTAAAGATAGATCGTTCACTCATTACTGATTTAGACGGTAATTTAAGCACACAAACCATGTTACAAAATATTATCCGTATGGCGCATGATTTGGAGCAAAAAGTCGTTGTTGAGGGGGTTGAAACGGCTGAGCAGTTAGCGATTCTAGAGAAGCTAGCTTGTGATCAAGCTCAAGGTTTTTTATTAAGTAAACCGTTAGATGAAGTAGATTATCTAGCTTTACTCGCTGCTAACTCCAAAACGTTAACCCGGGAGATAACAGATGAATTTTAATGTTTTATTTATTGATGATGATGCTTTTATGCTAAAGGCATTGATTAGAACGGCAAAAAGATTGAGACCAACTTGGACTTTTTTAGGATGCGAGATGCCTGAAAACTGGCATAAAGTTGGAAGCACTTTACCCAGCCTTGATATGGTCATTTGTGATTATCAAATGCCGAGTATAAATGGCGAACAAGTACTGAGGCAAGTAATGCAAGCTTGTCCTGCGGCGGTAAGAGTCCTTTTAACAGGTGATAGCTCAGAGGAAATTGTTACTCGGGCATCACAGTTTAGTCATCATATTGTTGGTAAACCCTTTTCGGAACAAGCCATCCAAGAAATTTTTCATTGTCTTGAGCGTTTACAGCGTTTGCCTTTCGTAAAGAGCAGCCGTGAACAATTAGGCAAATTACAGGGGTTGCCAGTACTACCAGACTTAGTTAACCAAATTAGAGTTATCTTACACAATCCTGAAGCAGACTTGTTAGAAGTTGCATCCTTGCTCGAACACGAGCCAGCCTTGTCTGCTAGGTTAGTGCCTTTGGCAAACTCTGCATTTATGGGATTTGCCAGACCCGTTACTAACATTATGGAAGCTGTGCTTCGATTAGGCAGTAAGCTTATTGAGGCAATAGTCATTTTGCATAGTGTTGAACGTGAGTTTTCAGGAAAACTGCCACCCGATGCACATATTCAAATTAACGAATTTGCTTTTAAACATGCGGTTTTAGCTAAAAAATTGGCGTCTTATAGTAGTTTAACAACCACTGAGCAGGATATGGTGTTCTCCGCGGCTATTTTCAGCGCTATTGGGCGTTTGATAGAAAGCGTTTATGCTTGCCAAGAAGAACACGAATACAACGCAAACATTCATATTCAACCAGGATTTTTAAACAGTACCTTAATGAGTGCCTATATTCTGACACTCTGGGGGCATGACGAAATGCTGTGTGAAGTATTACTTTGGCAAGATACCCCTTCACCTGAGGGCAATTCAGTAGAACAGCTTTCCTTTATCTTGTTTTTGACCAAGCAATTTTTAGTAGCTAAAACGGATGAGGATATCAATCAGCTACAAGACATCATTGAATCTCCAGTTTTGTTAGCTGCCTGGAAACGGCTAACTGCTGAAATACCGATTGGTAGTGTACGTGCAACCTAATTATTTACTTGGGATTGATGGCTGTAAATATGGTTGGTTTGCTTTCATTAAGCATAATGCAACCTTAACCTATCATTTATTTGAGAGGCTCACGTGTATAGAGGCTTTAATTAGCAAAGATGGGCTCGCCTTTATTGATATGCCAATAGGTTTTCCAAATGCAAACGAAGGTTATCGCCTTTGTGACAAGCTAGCGCGACAATTTTTACCGGGAAGGGCTGCGAGTATTTTCCCTGTACCTTGTAAAGCGGCACTTTACGCCCCTAATTATACTGCTGCCTGCCAAATTAATCAGCAAGTTACTGGCAAGCGTTTCCCTATACAAAGTTGGTATATCCTTCCTAAGATTAGAGAGTTGGATGAAGTTTTAGCTAAACAAAATAAGTTACCCACTCATAAAGTCCACTTCATTGAGTCGCATCCCGAGCTTATTTTTGCAGGTCTTGCTGGCCAACCCATGCAATTTTCAAAAGCATCAGTTGCAGGGCGCTCTGAACGATTAACCTTGCTAAAAGAACTTGCTGCACAAGATGTCGACCTCTTGGAGCAAGCGTTGAGTGAAGTACCCAAAAAGCATGCTAAAGCCGATGATATTATTGATGCCTTCGTACTTATGTATGCTGCGTCACAGCAACAACAGTGGCAATTTTTACCGTCAGAAGCAGATAGAGATAGTTATGGTAATCCACGACAAATTGCCTTTATAACAAAGCCTACCAGACTGAAAAATTAAAAAAGAAGATCAAATTAATAACGTTAAACTATGCTATGGTTAATTGAAGCATAAGTATAAAAATAGTAATTGTATTCGTTTAGAGGTATTGGCAATGAGTAACCTGTTAAGTACGGTCAATCAGCGTACCAATTTAGCCGGGCAAAATCGGTTTGAATTGTTGTTGTTTAGACTAAATGGCCAGCAACTTTTTGGTATTAATGTATTCAAAGTACGTGAGGTTATTCAGGCTCCAGAGTTATCGGAAATGCCTGGCTCACATGCCTGTGTAAAAGGCATTGCGCAATTGAGAGGCGAGTCAGTGATTGTCGTTGATCTTTCTCAAGCCACAACCGGCAGACCCATCGATGATATTAAAAAAGCCTTTGTTATCGTTACGGAATATAACCGACATGTGCAAGGGTTTTTAGTCTCTGGTGTAGATCGTATCGTTAATATGAATTGGGAACAAATCAAACCCCCTCCACAAGGTGCAGGTCGCAATCATTATTTGACGGCGGTGACCGAGCTCGATAAACAATTAGTGCAAATAATTGACGTAGAAAAAGTGTTCTCTGAAATTATCCCTGTCGAAGAGGAAGTGAGTGAAACGGTAAAAGCACGTAGTAATAAACTGGATTTGACCAAAATTGTCGTGTTGATTGCTGATGACTCGGTTGTTGCTCGAAATCAAGTTAAACGTGCTTTAGATAGCATCAATGTTCAAAGTACCCTCGCTAAAGATGGATTAGAGGCTTTGCAATGGTTACAAAATAAAGCGGCTGAAGCGGGGGATGATTTTTTACATCAGGTTCCTTTGCTTATTTCGGATATCGAAATGCCACGAATGGATGGTTACACCTTGGCTGCGGAGATCAAGGCGGATCCGGCCCTGAGAGGGTTACATATCATTTTACACTCTTCTTTAAGTGGCGTTTTTAACGAAGCAATGGTGAAGAAAGTGGGCGCTGATCAATTTATTGCTAAATTTCATCCTGACGAATTACTTTCTGCTGTTAACTACTGGTTAGAACAATCTATTTAGCCATTATTACAGCATATTACACCGTTGTTTATTCTAGCTTCAACAAACAACGGTGTCTTTCACCGCATACGTTATAACGGATGCTTTAGGCTATTTGATCAAATGCCATTGCGTTTGCCGGCCAGCTAAATAAACCACTTTTTGCCCGTCAAAATATGCGCTTTGTTCTAACTTTATATGCACTAATTGTTGCTGCCACTCAGGCAACGCAAACTTGATATTACCTTCTATGGCATAGGCCGTGTTGGCATAAAGTGGCCAATCACCTTGCACTGGGGTAGGGCCCTGATTATCCCACATGCCGATTGTTGGACCTGGAGCATGCCCAAAGAAACCCAAAGGATGGGTATAGGTACTACTTAAAATTCCAGCTGCGCGTGATTTCTGCTGCGTTGCGCTAAGAATTTGATTGCCGGTTAAACCCGTTTTAAATTGTGCAGTTAAGATATCCTGCCACTGATTGCCCGTTGCTAACGCCTTTTTCAGACCTGCAGGCGCGTCTTGTTCAGTTGGCTTAAGCACATAGGCCATTTCTTGGGTATCGGTACAAAGTTTTAGATAGCAGATCCCAACGTCAGTATGCAAAATATCACCACGCTGAATGACTCCTGACTCTCCGCAAAATGCAGTGTCTTTTTCGCACACAGTACCTGGTCGTTGCAGGCTGACATAGGGCATAAACCAAACAGGTAGCTGTAACTCACTAAAGCGCTCACGTAAAAACCACGCAACATCGTCTGTGGTGGTGACACCCGGGGTGATCACTTTATTACTAAAGCCTTCTGCAATCACGCCTCGAGCAAGCGCAACCGCTTGTGGATATACGGCGAGTTCTTGTTCGGTACGTTGCTCTAACCAACGAACCACGAGATTTTCAGCAGAGACTAATTTACTTTGCCAGTCTGCTGGGAGAACTTGCGTCAGTTGTTGATACAATGAGGCCGTTAAGCCATCAGCAACAGGCCAGTCGTTCGACATATTAATGCCGATACGTTTGGGATTTTTGCTGACAATAAGCTCACCTAAGGCTTGCCATTGCTCAGTGAGGCTGCCACCTTGCCAAGCCGGAGCATAGGGGGCGCCTAAGGGATAGCGATTCACGGTAAGCTTTTCAACACTGCCATCCGCTTGCCGGTAAAACACCAGCATAGTGGTGCGTCTAGCGGCAAAGCTGGGCTGTGGGACCAAGGTAAAATAAACCGGATCTTCCGCCTTTTCTCGATTAATCACTAACCACATATCAAGATTTTGCTCCGCCATAAGAGCAGGCAACAAATTAAGTAAACGGTCATTGAGCATCTCATTTTCAGGTGTGATGCGAGCGCGTGGACTTAAAATAGCGTAATCTGCCGCGGTAGTGATGACTTGGCTTTGTTCAAATGCTTTTGGTGTAACTGCGAGCAAAGGGTTATTTGCGATGATACCTAGCGCAAGAGTGGTAACAGTGGCTAAAACCGACTTTTTCATTATTTATTCCTATTGCCTGATGAGTGGACATAGTCTTTTATACAGTATGGTGATTTTTTTTTATAGTCTTATCATTAAGGTATGAGTATCTTGCGCAGGGTGTTTTTATTAACTGCCTTAAGATAGAACAGCCTTTGGGCAGCATAAGTATAGATTTTATTACAGGTAACCTATGGCAACATTAGCAATAAGCACTTTGATCGGTAATGGATTGATAGGCCTCTTAGGGTTTCTCTTGGGTTTTGGCTTGTTTAGGCTGTTGCAGAAACCTCAGCAACAGCGTCTCACCACAGAATTACTAGCATTACAACAACAGTTAAATGTACAGCAACAGCAGCTCACCGAGTACCGAATTCAAGAAGGTAAATTAGTTGAGAAAAACCAGTTTAATGAGAGTAATGCCAAAAGATTGCAGCTTGAACTTGCCAGCAGCAAACAGGAACTCAAACAGTTACAGGTTGAATTCAACACGCTACAGAATAACCAAACAGCATTAAAAACCCTTTTAAGCGAACGCGATGCCAGTCATCAGCGTGAACTGAGTCAGTTTGAGCAACAAAAACAACGACTGGTCGAACAGTTTAAAGCACTGTCTAATGATATTCTTGAGGCAAAAGCACAGAGCTTACAAGAGAGCAGCAAGTCGACGTTAAATACGGTGCTGGCGCCATTTCAGCAATCGATGGAGGCCTTTAAAAAGGAGGTACAAGATATCCATCATCGAGAAACCACTGCGCAAGGCGAGTTAAAGAAGGAGTTAGCGTCACTTAAGCTGCTTAATCAACAAATTACCCAAGAAGCACATGAGTTATCTACCGCGTTACGCGGTCAGAAGAAATTGCAAGGTAACTGGGGAGAGCTTGTACTGGAAAATGTGTTAGATCGAGCCGGTTTGCAGCAAGGTAAAGACTATGATCGGGAAGTCAGTTTTACCACGGATGAAGGAAAATTTCGCCCTGATGCTATTGTGTACTTACCCCAAAATAAACATCTGGTAATTGATGCTAAGGTATCGCTGAATGCCTACAGCCGTTATGTTAATTCTGAGCAAGAAGCGGAGCGCTTATTGGCCCTGAAGGAACATGTGCAGGCGATTTCTAATCGAATTAAAGAGCTATCAGCAAAAGATTATTTTAATTTACCTGGGTTAAACTCGCCGGATATGGTGTTTATGTTCATTCCTATCGAATCGGCTTTTGTCGAAGCTTTAAAAGCAGATGAAACCCTGTTTATGCAAGCGATAGAAAATAATATCCTAGTGGCAACACCGACAACTTTACTCACCAGCTTGAATATTGTCAGACAGTTATGGCGTTATGAAGATCAAAACAAGCATACCGCAGCTTTGGCGAGTAAAGCTGAGAGTGTTTTTAAAAAGTTAAACACCTTCTTAGCAAGCTTTGAAAAGGTCAAACGAGGTTTAGACAGCGCGCAATCTGCATATCAAGCGGCAGAAAATCAGCTGATTAGTGGTAAAGGCAATTTGGTTAAGCAAGTATCTGATTTTAGACAATTAGCGCCAGCTATCCGTGCTGAACTACCTGAATATTTTGTGGAAAAAGCGGAGCTAGAAGTTGATCTAAAACTTACACAAGACGCTGTTGAACAAAAAGCCTAAATTACAATGTTTTAATCACGGCTTTCTTACTGGCAGAATGGCAAAATTTAGCTACACTTTTTAGAGGCAACGATTTATAACTTGGCTAATTTTAGCTAAATCAATGCCTTAAAGAATTTTAGCAATGTTTGTGCGTATTTTAGTTTGTTTCAAGTCAGCTAACTGTAGTTTCAGTGAGCTTCTATTAGCATGAAATACGGGTAGTCGTTTTTACAAACCATCAAGGTTAGTGGTATGTCAGACTGGTCATCAGAGGTTTTTTTAAAGCAAATTGGCCCTCTGGTGACTATTGCACCTGAGTTACTCAAATTATTTATTACCTCACTGGATGACAAAGTGTTGCAACTGCAATCTTGCGCTTTGCTAGAGCAATTCTCTTTATTACAAAATCTTGCGCACAGCATTAAAGGCAGTGCAGGGCAGGTTGGTTGCGCTGGCTTGGCTCAATGTGCTTTAGCCTTAGAAAACGCAGTAAAATTAGGCGCTAAGGAGGAAATGCAAACTGCAATTAGGCTTTTGATGATACAAGCTGATGCCGACATAAACAAGATTAAAACTTTTCTCGCCACCATGGATACACAATAAGTGCTAATTCATTTGTAGATTCCCTCCCTAAAATGGTTTCATCTTATTACCAAGGAGGCAGACAATACATTTTGTACTGGCATAGTGATATCTGCCAATAAGGATGATTTAACTAAGCCAGACATCATCCAATAGTTAAGTCCAAGCGCACAAACTCAGTATTATTTCGATGCAAAAAATAATTTAATAGCCTCAAAGTCTAAAATTTAAGCTATCTTCAAATTGGTGAACCCGAGAAGGAAGCTGCAATGCATATTATCTGTTTGAATAGTCCAGACTTCTCTGCATTTAGTCAGGCACTGATTGATTTTGACTTGAATTCTGCTGTTACAGCCGTATTGGTTTTCTTGCCTGAGGGTAATGATTGGAGCAAACAACTAATAGACAATTCTTTACACGCGTTCACTAAGCCAATTATTGGCGGGATCTTTCCACAAATCATCAACCAAAAACACTGTCAAACCACAGGGGCAATCCTAGTCGGTCTAACCATCCCATTACAAATTCAAACATTGCCACTGGGTCATAATCAAGAAGCGAATTTTACTGATACCTTAGAGCAAAACTTTCCTGAAGTTTATTCTGAGCATACTTTGTTGGTTTTTACTGACGGGCTAGCGCAAGGCTGTGCGCTATTGATTGAACAACTCTTTAATCATTTTGGCTTAGATAATAATTTTATTGGAGGTGGGGCAGGTTCTTTATCCTTGGAACAACGTCCTTGTGTGATCACTAATGCGGGTCTACAGCAAGACATTGCAATTTTGGGCATGACAGCACAAAAGGCTGGAGTGGGTGTTGCGCATGGTTGGGAACCCATAACGGAAGCATATCGTGTTACAGAATCAACAGGTAATACCATCATTAGTTTAAACTGGCAGCCAGCCTTTGATGTTTATCAAGAAGTGATTAAGCAACATGCCAAGTTATCAATAACTGAGGAAAACTTTTTTGAAATAGCCAAAGCTTTTCCTTTTGGTATTACCAAAGTCAATGCAGAGTTAGTTGTTCGAGATCCCATTATCACCAAAGATAAACAGCTAGTATGTGTTGGCGATGTGCCACAAGGCAGTTTTGTGCATATTCTCACGGGCGATCTTGAGTCCTTATCTGCAGCAGCGACAGAGGCAAAAAACCGAGCGCTAGCCAGTATGCCTGCTAAAGCGCCAATCAAATGGCAGTTATTTATAGACTGTATTTCTCGGGTGCTTTTTATGGAGCAACAATTTGATTGTGAGCTTAACAATGTCAGCATAGAGCAGGTACCAATGGTCGGTGCTTTAACGTTAGGAGAAATTGCCAATAATGGCCAAGATTATTTAGAGTTTTACAATAAAACAGCAGTTGTGGCCTTATTTTCGGAGCATTAAAATGCCAAAGCAGCTGCAAGAACAATGGCGTGATATCTTGCTGGAATTGCTGTTGTCCATCGGACATGAATTAAGTCTAGAAGCACAATTTAAACAATTTTTACCGGTTTTATTACGTAAACTTGCCTGCAAAGCCGTGGCGGTGTTCGAGATAGATCCGATCTTTTACCAAGATTACGTATTAGTAAAAGAGCTTCCTCGTCATTCTGGCTTATCACAATTCGCTGCTAGTTTAACTGACTATAATCAAGCAAGTGGCGAACTGATCGCTACTTTAGATAGCGGAAAAGTATATGCATATACGCTATCGGGTTATGGCATATTGTGTATAAAGCATAATGATTTGCCGACAATTTTTCAGTATGAGCTGCGTCAGCTTTGTGAACATTTCAGTTATCGCCTCAGAGCCTGTTTACAACACCAAAAGTTACAGCAATCGCAACAGGAGTTAGATCGATTTTTTGCGTTGTCAGATAACCTGATGTGTATCATGGATGCCAAAGGCTACTTTATAAAAGTAAATCCGGCATTTTTGGAAAAACTCCTTTTTACTTTAGATGATGTTTACAGTACACCTTTAACCGCCTTTATTCACCCAGATGATTTGCATGACACTGAGAACTTGTTTAAGCAATTACTCAATGAACAAAGCTTGACACTTAAAAATCGATTCCGACAGGCTTCTGGCTATTATTTAGATTTAGCATGGGATTTTGCCCGAGATCCTGTCACAGGCAATATTTACGCAACCGCAATGGATATTTCGCAGCAAGTTGCCATTGCCGAGAAGCTATTGCAGGCGAAAGAAACTGCCGAGCAAACGGCGGCAGCAAAAGCAGCATTTTTGGCGAATATGAGTCATGAAATTAGAACGCCCTTAAATGGTGTGATCGGAATGTTAGATATTGTATTACAGCAACCGATGGCACCGGATATTAAGCAACAAATTCAGACAGCAATGAGCAGTGGAAAAAACTTATTAGCGATAGTTAATGATGTTTTAGATTTTTCTAAAATTAGCGCTGGTAAACTCAACTTAGAGCTGATTGATTTTAATTTAAATGTGTTAATGCAAGAAATTGTGGAGTCTTTTCAGTATTTGGCTAAGCAAAAACAGCTGTCTTTGAATTATGAAAGTAATATAAAAGAGGCTTTATGGTTAAAAGGCGATCCATTACGAATCAAGCAAATTGTTACTAATCTTATGGGAAATGCGCTAAAGTTTACCAAGCAAGGCGGTGTGACTTTAAAGGTTAATATACAACAAAATAATCTGAGTAATCTGCTACTACTTCAGGTTATCGATTCGGGTATTGGTTTGGATACTCGGCAGCAAGCACATTTGTTCCAAGCATTTTCACAAGCTGATGTTTCAACCACTC
The DNA here is from genome assembly GCF_049390205.1 of Alishewanella sp. d11. GTDB lineage: Bacteria > Pseudomonadota > Gammaproteobacteria > Enterobacterales > Alteromonadaceae > Alishewanella. The sequence goes on from NZ_CP186547.1 coordinate 3,216,284, forward strand.
GGCACTATGGCGGCACGGGGCTTGGGCTGGCTATCTGCCAAGAGCTGGTTGCTCTTATGGCGGGTGATATCAGTGTGGTAAGTACCTTAGGGGAAGGAAGTACCTTTACCGTCAAGCTGCAGTTAGCAACGGGGAACCCCCAACAAGTCATCAAATCTACTGCAGCTTCAAGCCAACAAAACTGCTTCAACAATCTGAAAATTCTCTTAGTGGAAGACAACGAAGTCAATCGCAAAATCGCGACAACTTATCTGCGTCAATGGGGGTGTCAGGTTATCTTAGCTGAAAATGGTATTGAAGCCATAGCAAAGCTTAAACAGTCATCAAGCCACGATATTTCCCTTGTTCTTATGGATTGCCTGATGCCAAAAATGGATGGTTATAAAGCTACTCAACTCATACGGCAAGGTGCGGCAGGTTTATGCTGGCAGGCTGTACCCATCATAGCATTAACGGCTAATGCTATGCTGGAAGATCGACAGCGTTGTTTAGCATCAGGCATGGATGACTATCTTGCTAAACCCTTTAATCAGGCAGCTCTAAAGACTGCGATAATTAGATTGTTGCAACTTACCCCAGATAGGGAAACAGCTAAATCACTGACAGAGTTAACTGTTTTAGAGCCTAGTACATCGGATAGTCACCGCCAGGAGCCTATTGAAGAGGCTGCACTTGGTGAATTGTGGCAGCCGGCGATCTGTTATAAAAACTTTCCTGATATGGAGGCGCTGGCAAATGAACTGATATCGCTTTTTACAGAGCAGCTGCCCTTAACCATTGCACAATTGCAACAAGCTTGGTCTGAGCAAGACTTCACCAGCTTACGTTTATTAAGCCACAGCCTGAAAAGTTCTGCGCTACAGCTGGGCTTAGTCGTGCTTAGCGCTGCAGCTAAAGAGCTTGAGATGGCTTTACGCGAAGCTAAAACTGAGAATATTTCCGATCTTTATACACACTTAGTCTGCGTCGCAGAGCAAAGCTTAGTCTTTCTGCTGAATAAATAAACAATGCGCCAATCTTGCAAAAACCAACTGCCTCAACTAGAACTTAATAGAAATTAAGACATTAAACTGATTTTTACAGAATATTTTTATCCTCAATGTGAGCGCGATATGAATTGCATTATGGCAGATAACATCGATCCTCAATTACTCAAAGTGCTTGTTATCGAAGATGACTTTGTCTTTAATGCTTTTTATAAGAATTTTTTGCAATTAAAAGGAGTTCAAGTTACGAGTTGCCTTACATTAGCCGCTGCCAGAAGTCTCATCCAACAAGATTCATTTAATTTCGATATCATCATTTTAGATAACCAGTTAACAGATGGCGAGGGCATTACCCTTTTACCTGAGCTAAATCAACTCAAAACAGTCGCCTCGGTTATTATGGCAAGTGGCAACGATGATCCCGAATTTTTTCTTAGTGCTTATAACGCAGGTATCCATGACTACATCGTTAAACCTGTCAATTTAGAGTTAATGTGGATAAAAATTCTTAACGCAGTTTCACAGCGTCGCCTTAAACAACTCTCTGATGAACAGCGCTTAAAGTTAGAAGACTGGGTGGAAAGTGAACAACATCAACAAAACTTAGCCAGACATTTGTTTGATTCAATGTTTTATGACCTTAATCAGAAAAATAAAGCGATCTTTGCTTGGGTTAAGTCTCATGATCTCTTTAGCGGTGATGCGATTTTACGCTGTCAGGGGGCCGATGGCAGTTGGTATTTTTTGTTGGCAGATGCAATGGGACATGGTTTAGCGCCAGCAGTTTCCTTAATGCCGATGCTACAAAAATTCCAGCAGTTATCATTAAAAGCAATGCCACTCTCCAATATTGTGTTTGAAGTTAATGAAGTACTTAATCGACTTCTGCCAGATGATCGTTTTGTTGCTGCAATTTTACTGAGAATTAATCCTTGGAAAAAAGAGGTAGAGATTTGGAATGGTGGTATGCCTTCCCTCGTTTGTTTAGACGCTGATGGTAAAATTATAACAACAGTCATTTCATCTCACATGGCAATGGGTATTTTAAATAGTACCCAAGTCAGTATTAATCTGCACACTTTACCTTTAGCCAATATGGGGTATATCTATTTTCATAGTGACGGCTTAACTGAAACCCAGTTGCTCGACAACACTTATCTACAACCAGAATCCATACCAAATCTAATAAGCTTTCAATCAGACAAGCCTATCAAAAATATTATCAACCTGTTTAATCATGTTGATACGCAAGACGATATCAGTTTTTGTTTTATTGATGTAAAGGCGTTACTGCAACAACATGATCATACCCTACTATTGCAACCGCAAACGGGTGGTTTTGAGGCTGAATTTACGCTACGTGGTGGTACGTTAGCGCAATCTGATCTGCCCTCTAGAGCTATCGATTTATTGAAAGCCCAAAATGTTCCTTTAACAGCCTTACAGCGTTTATTCACGGTGTTAACCGAGTTATTTGTCAATGCGTTAGAGCATGGTGTGCTGCAATTAGAGAGTGAGTTAAAAGCTGAACCAGAAGGTTTTTTAAAATACTACGAAGAAAAAGAACGTCGTATGCAGCTTATCGATGAGCGACATTTCGTCAATTTACGTTTGAACTGGTCTGCGAGCGACAATATGTTAACCGTTCAAATCAAAGACAGTGGTGCAGGTTTTGTGAAATTGCATACACTTGAAGCACAAAGTCACAATCCTTACGGCAGAGGCCTTAGTTTAGTCAGCCAATTAACCCATCAGTTTGACATTATTCCACCGGGTAACAGTTATAAGTTTGTGATGTTTTTACAAGATAAATTATCCAATCAGTGTTGTTATCCAATTTCTTGATTATCGGAGTACTTGTGAAAGAACGTTTAGCGTGGATGCCAATTTTGTTACTCAGTTTTGCAATAGCTCTGATGGTCTATTGGTTTTTTGGCTGGGGCTATATTGCCATTACCCTTCTCATGATCGCGGCGTTAGTGAGCCAATTTTATCAACAACAAGCGAAACATGATCAAGCTGAGGAGGCTATAGCGCCTATTAATGAAGAGCTCGTCCAATCCAAATTAGCTTACAAACAATTGTTACACGAAATTGATGAGTTGATGCTGGAATGTCGAGATAGCGTATTGGCGATTAATGCTACGCAGAATGATGCCGTTGAAACGTTAACCCAATCATTTACTAACTTAAAAAACTTATCTGAGTCGCAAAGCCATGAAATTTTCAAACTTATTCAATCGGATAAAACAGATTCGGGTAAAACTTGGATGGAAGAGTTTGCCGAAAATACTGCGGTTACCTTAGACCGGTTTGTGGAAACTACCATCAATATGTCAGCTTCATCCATGGACTTAGTTGAGCAAGTGGACAAAATCAACAATTCCGTACCTGATGTGTTAAAAGCTTTACAAGATATTGACCAAATAGCGTCCCAAACGAATTTGTTAGCACTGAATGCGGCAATAGAAGCGGCTCGAGCTGGTGATGCGGGGCGGGGTTTTGCTGTAGTAGCCGATGAAGTGCGCTCCCTCTCTAATCGCTCTGCTGGTTTTAGTGAACAGATTCAAAAGCGTTTAAAAGATATGGCAGAGCAAATTAAACACCTAACTAAAGATATTGGCCATGTTGCTTCACAGGATGTGAGCTATGTCATGGACGCTAAAAAGGATGTGCAGCTTGCCATGTCACAACTTGTTACCAAAGCATCTGAGGATAAAGTTCATACTCAACATTTATCTGATAATACCCAAGCTTTACAGCAAGCCTTGTATGACGCGATTCGCGGCCTGCAATTTGGTGATATTAACTCCCAGCATTTGGTCTATGCCGCAGAAAATCTAGGGTTTATTCAGGCGCACTTGAATGGACTTAAGAGCAGTGAAGTGGTGCACGTGAATGCTAACTTGCATAAGAAATTACAAGAGATGCGTGATTATCGTGAAAAACGACTCAACCCTGTTTCGGCTAAATCGATACAAGGTGGTGACATTGATTTTTTCTAACTTGATTGAGGAATAGGTATGTCGGAACAGGCCAGTATTCGCCTTCCAGAGCGTTTTGATTTTGGATACCACAAACAATTTAACACTGCTTATGAGCCTTTTTTAGAAGATCGCACTTTACGTGCGTTAGACATAGATTTCAGCCAAGTACAGTACTTAGATAGTTCAGCGCTCGGCATGTTAGTGCTACTGGCTAAAAAGTTTAGCGGTAAAGGGGTAACTTTGAAGATTGTTAATGCTAAAGGGACCGCTAGAGAAATTATTCAAATGGCTAACCTTTCGAAGCTGTTTACCATTGAATGATTTAATCATGGCAGGAAACTGCTTTTTATAGGGATGACGATATGACAAAACATATTTTAATTGTTGATGACTCTGCTTCGATTAGGCAGATGGTCGAGGTGACGCTAAAGTCAGCGAAATACCAAGTGACTGCAGCAAAAGATGGTCAGGAGGCGTTTGAACTTTGTCAGAAAAATAAGTATGACTTTGTACTGACTGACCAAAATATGCCGAGGATGGACGGCTTAACATTAATTAAGTCGGTACGTGGTTTGGCTAACTATCGCACTACTCCCATAGTGGTTTTAACCACAGAGGCGAGTGATGATATGAAAGCTAAAGGACGAGCAGCCGGTGCAACTGGTTGGATGGTAAAGCCTTTCGACCCAGCCAAGTTACTACAAGTGGCAAGTAAAGTGCTTGTGTAACCTATTTCTATAAGGAAGGGCAGGGTTATGTCTATTGATATGAGCCAGTTCCATGGTGTTTTTATCGAAGAAAGCCATGAACATTTAGATGATATAGAACGCTTATTAATGGCGTTGGATCTAAATGAACCAGAACTTGAAGAATTAAATAGTATTTTTCGGGCTGCACATTCAATCAAAGGTGGTAGCGGTATCTTTGGTTTTGAAGCGTTGATCTCTGTAACGCATGTCATGGAAAATATTTTTGATCTGGCTAGACAGCGTCAGTTTACCTTATCTGGCGAGGTTATTGATGCCTTACTCCATGCAGTTGATATTTTGAGAGCCTTGCTCAACGCTTATAGCGAGGGACTTGAGCCGGATTGGCAAATGGTTCATCAAACCACTGAACAGTTAGAGCGGATTCTGCATCCCATAGAAACCAACACCGATGAACAAGGTTTCGGCTTTTTTACCGACGACAGTGCTCATGCTGAGGCAGACGTAGGATTTGGTTTCTTTAAAACCTCAGTAGAAGCTGCGCCAGAACAAGGTTTTGGGTTTTTCACTGATGTTGTTGAATCAGACCAAACGGCTAGTAACACGACACAGTCAAATGATGATGAGGGATTTGGCTTCTTTGATGATTCAAAAATTGTCGACAATGCTGCAATGAATCAGCAGATTAATACAGCCAACCTCTCTGCGGTTTCAAGTAAAAACGACTCAGTAAGCAGTCATACGCACATTGTTCAACCAACATCGACACCGCCAAATCATCATAGTCAGTCAGCTGGGGCAAAAGCCAGTTCAGGTATCAAGCCACCAGCAGTAAATAAAGACACTAGTGAAACAAATAGTATTCGTGTTGATATTACCAAAGTGGACAACTTAGTTAACTTAGTTGGTGAATTGGTGATCACCCAATCCATGTTAAATTTACTCGGTGCCGATATAGAAGGTCCCTTAGCCGAACGTTTACAAACTGCCTTAGTAGAATTAGAGCGTAACACTCGCGAATTGCAAGAAAGCATAATGTCCATTCGGATGTTACCCATTTCTTTTGTTTTCAATCGTTTTCCACGCGTTGTTAGAGATTTGTCCAGCAAGTTACAAAAGCAGGTTGAATTACAAATAGAAGGCGGGCAAACCGAGATTGATAAGGGACTTATTGAACGCTTAGTTGATCCCTTAACGCATCTTGTCCGCAACAGTCTTGATCACGGTATCGAAATTCCATCGGTTCGCCTTGAGCGAGGTAAACCAGAGCTCGGCACGCTGACTTTAAAAGCTGAGCAAAAAGGCGGCAATATCTTAATTAGTGTGAAAGACGATGGCGGCGGCTTGAATCGAGAACGTATTTTGGCCAAAGCTGAAGAAAAAGGTATCGAGTTGCCGGATAACCCTACAGATCAACAAGTTTGGCAACTCATTATGGCACCCGGTTTTTCTACTGCGGCAGAAGTGACTGATGTATCAGGTCGCGGTGTCGGTATGGACGTAGTTAAACGGAATATTGAAGCAATGGGGGGGCGTTTGGACATTGAGTCAAGTGCAGGAGTAGGATCAAATTTTCAAATTCGCCTTCCTCTAACGTTAGCTATTTTAGATGGTATGTCGGTTTCTGTTGCAGATCAGTTATTTATTATTCCTTTAGTCAATATTATTGAATCAGTACAACCGACAAAAGCGCAACTTAAGAATATTTCCAATCAGCAGATGTTAGCACTTAGGGATGCTTATTGGCCCATAGTGCAATTACATCAAATCATGCATATCAATGATGCGAAAGTAGAAACATCAGAAGCCATTTTAGTGCTCATTGAAACAAGTAAAACGCGTTTTGCCCTTCAGGTCGATGATCTTATTGGTCAACAGCAGGTTGTTATCAAAAGTTTGGAGCAACATTACCGCAGAGTGCCGGGAATTGCCGGTGCCACCATAATGGGTGATGGTAGTGTGGCATTAATTTTAGATGTGGAATCGCTTTCCACCCAGGTGCAGGATACTTTGGCGTTAAAGGATGCGGTATGAATATTCAATTAAATATGCAACAACGTACTGAAATTGCCCGGCTAGAGTTTTTAACTTTCACGCTCGGAGATGAGCATTATGGTCTCGATATTATGAAAGTGAAAGAAATTCGAGGCTATGAGACAGTAACTAAGATTGCCAATGCTCCGCCTTTTATCAAGGGTGTTCTAAATTTACGTGGTGATATCGTCCCGATAATTGATCTTAGATTGAAATTCTCTGTCGGGAATCCAACTTACAATGAGTTCACTATTGTAATAATGCTACATATAAGCGAGCGAATAGTTGGCATTGTCGTTGATGCGGTTTCTGATGTAATTAATATTAGTACTGATGATGTAAAGCCACCGCCACAATTCGGTGTTGCTTTTGATAGTCAATATCTTCATGGTTTAGCTCCAATTAATGAGCAAATGATAATTTTACTCAATATTGAAGCGTTAATATCTAGCAAAGAGCTCTGTCTCTTTGACTCTGATGACAGCAAATCGTAAGTGATTTCTTAGCGTAGAGGAATTAAACATGCTTCAATATCAAATTGTTTACTATAGTACGGCGACTAGAGAGTTTTCCGAGCAAGATTTAATAGAATTGCTCTCGGTGGCAAACAAATATAATAATGCTTTAGGTATAACCGGTTGTTTAGTTTATTCAAATGGGAAATTTATTCAGCTGCTGGAGGGGGAAAGAAAAAATGTATTAGAATTATTTGAAAAAATTAAGCGTGATCCTAGGCATAATAACGTTACCGTTACCGTAGAAATGACCGTGAATCAAAAACTATTCCCTGATTGGGGTATGGCTTTTAAATTTTTAGAGAAAGATGTTTTAAAGCAGTATGGCGTTAAGGATCCTTCTAAATGGATTTACTCAGAATTTAATGCTGAAGCGTCTCCTGGCAAAGAAGCGATTTTTAATTTTGCTGTGAGAAATAAGCTTATGCAGTCACAGGTGCTTCCTCGCTAGACATTCTTTTAAATTAAAAGGTCAACGATTATGAATAGTTTTTTTAGAAAAATATTTAACACCGATTCAAACACTGAAGAGATGCAAAAAAACGAAAAAGCTCTAGAAAGAACTAACCTGAACATTGCTTTAAGATCAGCCTTAGATGTTTGTCAGGCAAATGTTATGATGGCTGATTTAGATATGAACATAACCTATATTAATCACTCATTAGAAAGAATGCTTAAGATAAATGAGGTTGACATCCGTAAGCAGTTACCAAACTTTAGTGTAGCAAGTTTAATTGGTACAAATGTTGATGTGTTTCACAAAGCGCCTTCTCATCAGCGAGGTATTATAAATCAGTTACAGTCGCCATATAATACAAAGCTTAAGATATCGGGTCTTATTTTTGATCTGATTGCCACGCCAGTATTTGATGAAAATAATGTTCGGCTAGGTACAGTTGTAGAATGGAAAGATATGACTGAAGAGCTGGCTCGACGCGCTGAAGAAAGAATTATTCATAATGAAAACTTAAGAATAAGAGATGCCTTAGATAATATTGAAACCTGCGTTATGATCGCGGATGCCAAAAATAATATTATTTTCTTAAATAAATCTGTTATGAAAATGCTATCTGCTGCAGAAACAGAAATTCGTAAGAACTTTCCTGATTTCTCGGCTAGAAATTTATTACACAAAAACATGGATATTTTTCATAAAAACCCAGCCCATCAAAAAGGCATGGTTGAAAAGCTCACATCCTCCTTTGTTACAACAATAAAAATTGCAAACAGTATTTTTAAATTAACCGCGAGTCCTATTAATAACGATGAAGGCGAGCGGATTGGTACAGTTGTAGAATGGCTTGACCGCACCAGCGAAGTCGCTGCAGAACAAGATATTGAACGCGTAGTTAATGCCGCTGCTATTGGTGATTTTTCTGAACGTATTGACGAAAATAGTCAGGTTGGTTTTCTCAAAGTTATTGCGAAAGGGTTAAATGCATTAACGTCTACAAGTGAAATTGCCTTACAAGATATTAATAGGGTTTTAGCCGCAATAGCACAAGGTGATTTAACAGAGCGTGTGGTAAAAGATTATCAAGGCAGCTTCGGTGAATTAAAGGACGGCTGCAATCAAACGGCTGAAAACTTGGCGCAAATGCTTGGCGAAATTCGCGAAGCCGTAGGTACTATTAATACTGCTTCTAATGAAATCTCACAGGGTAATACTGATCTGTCTAGTCGCACAGAGCAGCAAGCTTCTAGCTTAGAGGAAACCGCTTCTAGCATGGAAGAGCTTACTAGCACCGTTAGACAAAATGCAGACAATGCCAGACAAGCTAATACGCTGGCCGCTAAAGCTTCAGATGTTGCAGTTGAAGGCGGCGTGTTAATTGAACAAGTTGTGAAAACGATGGCGTCAATTAATGAATCTGCACAGAAGATTGCTGATATCATCGGTGTCATTGATGGGATTGCATTTCAAACCAATATTTTAGCGTTGAATGCTGCGGTTGAAGCTGCGCGGGCTGGTGAGCAAGGTCGTGGTTTTGCTGTTGTAGCCTCAGAAGTTCGAACCTTAGCGCAACGCTCTGCTAATGCCGCGAAAGATATCAAATCTTTAATCTCAGACTCTGTTAACAAAATCAATAATGGCAACGATCTCGTCGGTAAATCCGGTAATACCATGAAAGAAGTGGTTACTTCAATTAAGCGAGTCAACGATATCATGGCGGAAATAGCTGCTGCCTCGGCAGAGCAATCCGCAGGCCTTGATGAAGTCGGCAAAGCTGTTACTCAAATGGACGAAATGACTCAACAAAATGCAGCGTTAGTTGAACAGGCCGCTGCAGCAGCAGAGAGCTTGTTATCACAAGCAGAGCAGTTAGCCAGAAACGTTGGGCGTTTTACCTTAGATGATGAACCTGTCGTGAAAAGTAATGCCATTAAAAGTGTTACTTCATCTAAAAAAGTGGCCAAATCGGGCTTAAATAAAGTATCGGCCAGACCTGCGGCTAAGTTAATCATACCAGCTAAGTCTGATGAGGACGAATGGGAAAGCTTCTAAAGCCAGCTATAGCAGCGGTTGAGCATGAATTTAATTATGCTCGGCCTGATTTTGAAGCAGTTAGGGCCTTGCTGTATAAGCTGACAGGTATTCGATTAGCCGATAGCAAAGATTCGATGGTGTATAGTCGTTTAGTGCGTCGAATTAGAGCCTTAAAGCTGACTTCATTTGCAGACTATCTGCTTTACTTACAGCAGCATGCTAAAGAAAAAGAGCAGTTTATTAATGCTTTAACAACAAATCTAACGTCTTTTTTTCGTGAACCTCATCATTTTGAGATGTTGGCGCGTTATTTACAGGCTCATCCTGAGTGTCGAAGAATTTGGTGTGCTGCCAGCAGTACCGGAGAAGAGCCTTATTCAATCGCGATGGTAGTGGTTGAAACTTTTGGCCGTTTTGATGTCCCTATTGAGATCATTGCAACCGATATTGATAGTCAGGTCTTGCAAAAGGCTCAGGCCGGAGTGTACAGCGAGGAGCGTATTCAAAGTTTGGATGAGCGGCGATGTAAGCAATTTTTTTTTCGTGGCACCGGTACAAAATCAGGTTTAGTGAAGGTTGTACCAGAGCTTAGAAAAATGGTTTCTTTTCATCAGCTTAATTTGCTAGATCCGAAATGGTTTATTCAAGATACGGTTGATATCATTTTTTGCCGTAATGTGATGATTTATTTTGATAAACCTACGCAGTTAAAGATCTTAGCACGCATGGTGTCTTTGTTACCGCCTGAAGGCTTGTATATTGCCGGTCACTCTGAGAATTTTTCTCATGCCACCAGTTTAGTAAAATCTATTGGCCAAACGGTCTATTTACCTACCGTTACAAGGGGCAAGCATGGCTGAATTTGATACGGATAATATTCATGTCGCACCCAATCGTTATTATGATCGTCACTTCGAGCGTGACGCCGTAAAAATTTTGCCTGGGGAGTATTTTGCAACTAAGGCCGATACCTTAATTGTTACAGTATTAGGCTCTTGTGTATCTGCCTGTATTCGTGATCGCGTTCTAGGGATTGCGGGTATGAACCACTTTTTACTGCCAAATGACGGTAGTGGTCAAGATAATATCTTATCAGAGTCTGCGCGTTATGGTGCCTACGCGATGGAAATATTAATTAACCATTTAATTAAATTAGGTGCGCGTCGAGAAAATCTTGAAGCTAAAGTTTTTGGTGGCGGTAATGTTTTAAAAGGTTTTACTGCGATAAATGTCGGAGAACGTAATGCCGAATTTGTACTGGAGTATCTAAAGCTAGAACGAATCCCTATAGTGGCAATGGATTTATTGGATAACTTTCCTCGCAAAGTTTATTTTTTCCCAGACTCAGGGCAAGTACTGGTTCGCAAAATTAAATCTCTTCACAACAATACCATTATGGATCGTGAGACGGCTTATCGCATGCAATTGAAAAGTAAACCAACTCATAATACACAACAAGATGTGGAGTTATTTGATGATTAAAGTGCTTGTTGTGGATGATTCTGCACTTATTCGCAGTTTATTAAGTGAAATAATAAAAAATGAGCCTAATTTTTTATTAGTAGGTGCCGCAAGTGATGCTTATGTTGCCAGAGATATGGTGAATCAATACCGGCCAGATGTGATTACGCTTGATGTAGAAATGCCAAAGGTTGATGGTCTTACGTTTTTAGAAAAGCTAATGAAAGCCAGGCCAACACCGGTAATTATGATCTCAAGCTTAACGGAGCAGGGTGCAGAGGTTACTTTACGGGCATTGGAATTAGGTGCAGTTGATTATTTAGCTAAGCCTAAATTGGATATTGCTAAGGGCATTGAAGAATATCGACAAGAAATTGTTTTTAAAATAAAGACCGCAGCTCTAGCAAAATTAAGTTCCAAACCAAAATCTACTCGCACACAGTCAAGTCCGGCTTTACGTTTTAAAACAACTGAAAAAATTATTGCTATCGGCGCCTCTACGGGAGGTACGGAAGCCATTAAAACGGTGTTAACGGCTATGCCGATAGATAGTCCTGGTATTGTGATCACTCAGCATATGCCACCGGGCTTTACTACCAGTTTTGCCAAACGACTAAATGCTCTTTGTCGCATTACCGTGCTTGAAGCACAAGGCGATGAACGAATAGTGCCAGGCCATGCTTATTTAGCGCCTGGTGATAGGCATCTTACGGTAGTGCGCAGTGGAGCCGATTATCGAATAGTGCTAACCGATGGACCTCGCGTGTCTGGCCATAAACCTTCAGTGGATGTGATGTTTGAATCTGTTGCAGAGTCCGTAGCAAGTAATGCTTTGGCTGTTGTTTTGACTGGAATGGGAAAAGATGGCGCGCTCGGTATTCGCTACATTGCAGAACACGGCGGTTTTACTATGGCTCAAGATGAAGCCACTTCGCTGATTTTTGGCATGCCGCAGGAAGCCATTAAAACGGGTTGTGTAAAGCAGGTTGTGGGATTAGAGAGTATCAGCTGTAAACTTATTGAAGTCTTAAATGCAATGGGTAAGGACTATCGTATTTGACGCTTTATCTTTGCAAGGAGTATCGTGATGCTAAATACGGTTTGGCAAAGCATGACAAGGCCAATAGCATATAGTGTGTTATTGGTGTTAGTTGCTTTGGCTTATCTCGGTAATTATTTTAGCTTACCTTTATTTTTTGGTGTGGACCTGATTTTTGGTTCTGTCATTGTGATGTTTACCTTGCTCTGGCTTGGCATACTTCCCGCTATCGTGGTAGCTCTGGTGGGAGGGAGTTATACTCTGCTGCTCTGGGGGCATCCTTATGCTTGGATTATTTTCACCTTAGAGTTGCTTTTCGTTGGTTTTTGGTATTACAGACGATCTTCTAACCTTGTGCTGACTGATTTACTCTTTTGGCTGGTGTTAGGTATGCCGCTTGTCTTGCTTTTTTATCGAGGTTTACTCGGGATAGGTTGGGAAGCGACCATTTTCATCGCTGTTAAACAAAGCATTAATGGTGTTTTTAACGTCTTGGTCGCTAATGTGCTGTTTACCGCATTACAATTAACAGGACGCTTTATACCCGCTAATCTACAAAAACCGAAACTTGAAGCCGTACTTTTTCAACCCTTTTTACTCGTCATGCTGCTCGCTGGAACTTTCCCAATTATTTACGCTAGTTATAGTCAACAACGTGATCAAGAGGACTTTATGTATCGCTACCTGTCCCTAAGGTCAACAGCCTTAGCTTCTGTAATTGAGGCAGATCACGCACAAAATTTAAACCGGTTTGAGTATCATCTAGATCGTCTCTATTCCGGTGATGATTTGTCGATTGGCATCTTTGACCAGCACGGACAGCTTTTATCATCACGAGGGCAGCCATTCACCTTGCAAGCAGCCGGTAAAAGTTATGACGTTCGAAAGAATTTAAAAATTAGGCTACCTGAAGGTAACATGTCGACGATGCAAAGTTGGCGACAAGGCCAATACTATATTGTGCAACCTTTATCCAAAGATGGTTTAGATTATATTTTGGTGAGTTTACCTGCTGCAGAGGTGGTAACTACCTTAGAAACAAAACGTCGAAACTTATTTATCATGTTAGCCTTACTCTTTTTGATGTCAGTCATGTTGTGTTACTTGTTAAGTCGAGTAATTAGTAGACCAATTAGACGCTTGGAACAGTTTAGTGCGGAATTAACGCAATGTATAAGTGATGGTAGTAGTAAGCCCTACAGCAATAGTTATGTAAAAGAATACGATAGCTTGGGATCTGTTTTATATGACATGAGTTTTAAGTTAGCTAATAGCTTTAGACAGCTAACTCAAACTAAATTGAGTTTAGAAGCCGAAGTACAAAGTCGTACTGCGGAATTGCAAGAGAATGTCGCTATGACTCAGCGCATTCTTGATACCATTATTGACGGTATTATCACAACCGACCAACATGGCTACATTATGTCAGCCAACCCTGCTGCGTTGAAAATATTTGGCTTTAATACCCAAAATAGCTGGTTAACATCGAAAAACATTCTTGACTTATTTCCCGCAACTGAGCATGACTTACTAAAAACAACGTTAGCTAAGGAAGATAAGCTATTGCAACAAGCCAATGCTTCTCCTTTTGAACTGACAGGTCGTGCACGCCAAGGGCATTCACTGCACCTTGAATTACAGATCGCTAAAATGAACACCCTTGACTATCATTTGTATGTTTGGGTGATCCGCGATATTGCTGAACGAAAGGCTAATGAGCGGTTAAAAGCGGAGTTTGTTTCTACGGTAAGTCATGAATTGCGAACGCCTCTTACTGCGATATGCGGGGCTTTAGATCTTATAGCGAGCGGCGCCTTTGGTAAGTTAAACGAACAAGCCGAAAGTTTTCTGAGCATAGCAGTTAATAATGGTAAAAGACTCAAATTTTTAATTAATGACTTGCTAGATCTTGAGAAAATGACCGTTGGTAAAATGAGCTTTAATATGCAACAGCAGCTGCTGGCGCCATTGGTACAAGCAGCGATTGATAGTCATATAACTTATAGTCATGCCCAGCAGCTTGACATTAAGCTATTTAATGATCTTCCCAACAGCTATGTTGAAGTCGATGCAGAACGTTTGCAGCAAGTTCTCGCCAATCTATTATCAAATGCTATTAAGTTCTCTCCTGCTGGCGCAGATATAACGGTTAGCGTTGCGCAGCATGACCATAAAGTGAGAGTCACCGTAACTGATCGCGGCATTGGTATTAAGGAAAGCTTTAAATCAGCTATTTTTAAACGTTTCTCTCAAGCCGATGCCTCAGACTCTCGGGCAAAAGCCGGCACAGGTTTGGGACTAGCAATCAGTCGTGAATTAATTTTGCATATGTCTGGTGATATGAACTTTAGTTCCATTGAAGGGCAAGGTGCATCTTTTTGGTTTGAATTACCGCTTATCACAGATTTATCTAATTAAGCTTTGGCATTACAGATTTTGTGGTAACCCGACATCGTTACACTGATATGAAGGCCGTGCTATGCAATGTTATGATTTCTCTTCAACGCGTTTTATAAGCAGCTTCCCACAATGTGCTGATGGTAGCTTTGTCGTGAAATACCAGCAGCTACTTAACGAACTCTTTGTTGATTGTGACGTTTTCATTTTGCTGGTCAATCATGAAGGTGATTGTTTTAGTTACTGTCAGTCTACTCGATATAAATTTGAACAACCTGGAGTGTTACTGCATTTATTAACAGATGGTGCCTCTACGCTCGTCGCTAACAGCCTGCAACAAAAGCCTTATCAGGGTATTTTTAATGATGCCAATGAAGCACACACTAAGTTTTTCGTTTGTTCAGCAATTAAAGCGGTTTCAGGTCCTTTACTAGGCGCTTTCGGTGTCATTAGCCAAAGACATAAATCATTGCTGCCAGATGAAAAGATATTTTTGCAATGGTTAGCAGAAAGTTTAGCCGATGATATTCAAGTCGATAATCGATTTGATGCTGCCGATCATGCTAATGCAGATAGTCTAGCGGGACTTATAATCCCTTATCTTGATGATATTTATATCATGGTTGATTGTGATGGCGTTCTGATTAGTCTCGCGGCACAGTTACCCCGTCATATAACTGAGTCAATCAATACCCGAGGTGGCACCTTAGCCAGCACCTTCGGTGAGTCACACCAAGTTTTCTTTAAAGATCTGATTGAGCTAACCGCTTCTACCGCCAAAAAACAAACCAATGTACTCACATTAAACCTAGGTCAAAATGTTTACATGTTTTCGGTAAGTTGCAATTTATTCTCAGCAGGTTGGTATTTGCTGACATTTCGTGATGTGACTGAACATCATAGAATGCGTGCGCTATTAGAAACACGAACGAAACTTTTAGAAGGGATAATTCAAGTAGGTAATGTCGGTATTATTTTGCTCAATGAACTTGGCCAAGTGCTTTACAGTAACGAACAAGCGAATAGTTGGTTTGCTATTAATACCGATGACAAAGTTAACTTTATGCCAGCTTTACATTGGCAGTCTCATACTAATTCAAAAACGCCAATAAGTCCTTTTCAGAAGTTTTTCACTACAACAGAAAATATCATAGACGAGCATTATTGTTTTCATGCTGGAGATAAACGAGAACGAATTGTTAGTATCAGTGCCAGCCTATTACCAGAACCTAAAAATGCCCTAGCGCAAGCGACGTTTTATGTAAAAGATGTCACAGAGCGCGCTAAGTTAGAACAGGCCATGTTGGCTATGGACCAGCAAATGCAATTCTTATTGCAATCTAGTCCTGTCATTATCTATCAGTTGATGTTTTTACCTCAGCCGGTGTTGACCTATATTAGTCCGAATGTTGAATCAATACTGGGGTATTCTGCAGAGAGCTTGTTTGCTAAAGAAGAAGGATTTTTAGGTCTAGTCCATCCAGAAGATATCAGTCTGGTAAAAGACAGCGAACAGGATGCCTTTGATGGTATGCTAGAGTATCGTTTGAAAATCGCTGGCTCAAAGCAGTATCACTGGTTTAAAGATGTACGTCAAAGCATTAGTGATTCAGAACAGTTTGGTGTAATTGGGGCGCTGCTCGATATTACCGAGCGAAAAGAAAAAGAGCAGCAACTCGCAGTGGCTCAACAACGTTTTCAACAATTAATTAAACATGTTCCTGGTATGATTTACCAGTTTCAGCTAAATCCAGATGGCAGTTCATGCTTTCCTTTTGCGTCAGATGGGATTGAACTTATCTACGGTGTTACGCCGGATCAGGTGCGTGATGATGCCACTGCCGCCTTTCAAACCTTACACCCTGACGATTACGATAAAGTCTCCCAAAGTATTGTAAGTTCAGCTGAATTTCTGCAGCAATGGCACTGTCGCTATCGTGCTATGAATCTGAATAACGAATATCAGTGGCTAGAAGGAATTGCAACCCCTATAAAATTGGCCAATGGCAGTATTTTATGGCACGGCTACATTAGAGACATTACCGAACAACAGTTAGTTGAACTGAAAAATCAGCAACTCCAACATGAGTTATCCGCTACGCTGGATAGTATGATGGATGCGGTACTGAGTATTGATAGGCATGGTAGAATTATAAGTCTAAATCCAGCTGCAACTAAACTCTTTGGTTATACTCATCAAGAACTTTTGGGTAACAACATTGCTATGTTGATGCCTGATGATATTGCTTCTCAGCACGATGGATTTATTAATGCATACCAGATAACTGGTGATGCAAAGATTATAGGCATAGGCCGTGAGGTGCTGGGTCGACATAAAGATGGCCATGAGATCCCGCTTGCCATATCGATCTCCGAAGTTGGAGAGGGCGAGTTAAAACGTTTCGTTGGTTGTTGTCACGACCTTACTGCGTTTAAAAAGCAGCAAGAACAATTACTCCATAACGAAAAATTAAGCGCAATTGGTAAATTAACCAGTAGCTTAGCCCATGACTTCAATAATATCTTAGGTATTATTCGTGGCTATGCCGAGATGTTACAGCAACAAGAACAATCGATAGCGAGCTTGGTTAATCCAATTATTGACGCCAGTGATCGCGCATCCGCCATGATAAATCAGTTATTAGATTTTTCTTCTGCAAAACAACGTCCGATGCAACAGATCAACGTGTTTACGCATTTGCAGGAATTACAGCCGCTGTTAGCAAAGGCATTAAGTGAAAATATCCAGTTTGTTTTGACGCAATCCAATAGAAACTTATGGATTGACGTAGAATTACCTGCTTTTGATAATGCATTATTAAATATTGTGGTTAATGCCAACTTTGTTTTAAAAGAACAGGCAGGGGCGTGTTTTGAGATCACTATTCAAAATGTATCACTTTCTCACAATGAGCCCAATATTCGTTTACAGGCCGGAGAATATGTAAAAATTGATCTGACTGATAATGGCTGTGGGATGAGTGATGAAGTAAAAGCTAAAATATTTGAGCCCTTTTTTACTACTAAAGGGGCGCAAGGGACAGGTCTAGGTTTAGCTCAAACTTATGGCATGGTCCAGCGTTGTAGAGGCGCAATTAAGGTGACGTCAACCTTGGGTGAGGGGACGACATTTTCTATTTTCTTACCGCGTGTAGCTGTGACTAACGCCACTAACTTAGTTAGCTATAAAACGGTATCTGAAATAACAGCGCCTGTTTCGGTCGTTAACAGTAAAGCTTCAGATAGTGCTCGTATCTTAGTCGTTGATGACGAGGCTGATTTATTAGAAATGCATGCCATGTTATTAGAGTCTGCGGGGTATGAGATTTATAAAGCGGCTTCCGCGAATGAGGCTCTAAATATTGCACAAACGACAGCTATCGATTTATTACTTTCAGATATTGTTATGCCTAAAGTGAATGGCTTTGAATTGGCGAAAAGTCTAAAAGCCAGCTATCCTGAAATAAAAGTACAATTAATCAGTGGATTTGCTGATAAGTCAATGATTTCAGACGAGCAATGTCTGCATTGGTATGAGCAGCGTTTAGTTAAGCCTGTTGCGATGGCTGCGTTACTAAAGCGTATCAAGCAAGTGCTGAGTTAGATGTATTCGTATGCAAAATTGAAAGAGGTTATTTGGGAGTAAACCTTGGCCAACTGACTAAGGCAGCTATTATTTTAAGCATTTATTAAGGGACCTAATTTATATGAATACTCCATTACAAGTTTTGTATTTTGAAGATGATGAAGCGACGGCAAATTTAGTTTTATTATCCTTACGAAATCAAGGTTACCAGGTCCAACATTTTAGTGAGTTCCCTGCTGGTGGTATCGCCGAAATCCGCGACCACTGCATACAAGAAGTCGATCTGGTTATATTAGATATTAATATGCCAGGTTTAAATGGCTATGCTATTTGTCAATTGTTAAAACAAGAATTGCTCGCTGAGCATGTGCCTGTATTGTTTACTTCTGGTTTGATGCAAGATGAAGACATTCTTAAAGCTTTTGATGCCGGAGCGGATGACTATCTAATTAAACCTTTGCGTATAAACGAATTAGTGTTAAAAATCCCAAAACTCATAGCGCTCAAGAAAGAACAAATAGAGGCCGCGGAGCAGGCTTCAGCGGCCATGAAAATTGCGTTTGATGCCATGAAAAACTCATCTGAATTGGGTGGCATTTTACGTTTTTATGAAGTTATTCAGCAAGCTGAAGATTTCGATAATTTAGCTAATATGTTATTTGATGCCATCAAGGAATTTGAACTTGAATCAACCCTGGTTATTACAGTAAGGGAGCCCGCTTTATATTATCGTGATGATAAATTACTCTCTTCTTTAGAACTCGAGTCTATTTTAGCTGCGCGTAGTAAAGGGCGAATTTACTCTTGGCGCAAATATACGTTTTTTAGTTACCAATACTTTACCGTCCTTATCAGAAATATGCCGATAGATGACGAAGACCGATATGGTATTTTAAAAGATCAGCTTTGCTTATTATTGAACGGGGTGGATGTCAGAATTGCTGGTATTATCTTAAAGCAAGACGATCAAAAGAAGCAGAAACGACTAGCGGCAACCTCCAAAGTATTGGCGCAACTGGTACTCGATATTGAAAACGAAAATGTTGAGTTTTCAAGCGCCTTTGAAAAAATTCTTGCTGATCTTGAAACAAACCTTTCAGCGGAGATTGCACAATTTAATTTACTCGAGCAGGAAGAGCGTTTATTACTTGCGATAACTAATGAAGGAATGTCGCAGGCTAGGGCATTGTTGGACAATGCTTTGGATACAGAAACGCTTAGAAAAGATGTGATCAATAACTTGTTATCACAACTAAGCACTGATTCTCACTAATAGGTTATAGTCAAGGTGGATGGATGTTAAAGCATATCCTGTTTATTGAAGATGAGCCTGATATTCAATTGATTGTAATGGCATCTTTGCAAAACTTCGGGGGATATGAGGTCCTTGCTTGCTCTTGCGGTGAAGAAGCCTTACAAAAAGCTACAGGCTTTAAAGCTGATCTGATATTACTGGATGTAATGATGCCCGTTATGGACGGTCCAACAACCTTATCTAAACTAAGGCAACTTAGTCATTATGCTAAGCTACCAGCAGTTTTTATGACCGCAAAAATTCAGCCTAACGAAGTTGCGGAGCTTTTAGGCTTTGGTGCCGCCGAAGTGATTGCCAAGCCCTTTGACCCACTGTTATTAAGTGCAAAGCTAAAAAAAATTTACGAAGATTATCATATTGATAAATTGTAATCTTTTATCAGTTTTTCTAGCTTTGTCGCTTTAACTAAACTGCGATTATTTCTGGCGCTTTTTCTGATAATGCCATCTTTGTTGCTTGCAACTTCTCCATAGATTTAGCACCTAATTCTGCACTGTTTAAAAGTAAAAATGCATTTTTAGCAATATTAAGCGTGCCCTCCGGAACCCCTTCGCATTTAATAATGGCTTGAAGCAAGCTAAATGCCACGCCTGGATTGGTAGGCATTTGCTCAAAACATTCCGCAAATAATGCTACTGCTCTGCCATAAAGTTTGTCTTGATAAGCTGCCGTGGCCTCTTTGATCAGTGTTTGGATTGTATTGTATAAAGTTTCAAAGCGAATTTGTTCTGTATTTAATAGCAATCGCTGGCTGTCAGTAAGGAAATCGGACTTTTGTAGTTGTTTCCTGAGTAATTCAACAAAATGATAACAGCCAAAAATATCACCCGTTTCAAAAAAGGCTTTGGCTGCATCTAAGCAAGTCTCGGGATGGTAGTCTTGATTTTCTAAAGTTTGATATTTTAAGAGTAAGCGTTTGGCATCCGCATTTTTACCTTTTACAGCCAATAATCTAACTTGCAGAATTTGCAGGTCAAACGCTATGGGTTCTGGGTTAAAACGTTTCACAAGGCTATCTAATAGTTTGCTAACATGACTTAACGCATTAGCACGCTCCATAGGAGCATGTGAATGGGCATTATCAATAATACAGCGAGCATGATTTAAATAGTTCTGTGCAGAATCATGAATTGAATGACGTGCAATACTTACAATACGATGAAATACTTTTGCTGCCAGTCCGTAGTCATGACAAATCATTGCGATATTGGCTAGGGTCTTTTGCCTTGGGATATTTTTGGGTGATAACTGGGTTAATTTTTGTAAAACCTCCAGTGAGTGCTGCAAATCTCCAGTTTTAAAATATTGTTGAGCGATAAAATCCATAGATTCCACCATGGTTTCATCTTTGCTTGCTAAAGCGTTAAAAATATCCATAGCTTCGGCAGAGCGATCTTGATGGTAAACTGAGATAGCTACACCTAAATCAGCCCAAGTTGTGTATTGCTTTGTTAACAAGTTCTTGTAAAAAACCTCAGCTTTTACAAATTCTTTTTGCCGTAAAAAAAGTTCTCCTTTTAGGCGTTCTGCAGCAGCTTGAAAATCTGGATTATTACGAATAACGGAATCGCATTCTTTGATAGCTTCTTTTAATTCTAACTCTTGTGTTGCTTGATATACCTTTCTTAACGCCATTTTTTGTTTTAATGCTTTAATCATCCGTTCTTTTAGTTGAGGGAAGGTGAAAGGTTTTAACAAATAATCATCTGGCTGCAGCTCGATAACGCCATGTACAATTTGACGTTGGTTCTCGGCACTCACAATGATAAAACAACACATGCTGTGCAATAGCGACTTCGTTTTAAGTGTTTCAAATAATTGGTAACCGTCCTGACAGTCACCTAGATTAAAATCGCAGAGAATAAAATCAAAATTATTTTGCTCACAATGCGTTTGTGCTTCTATTGCGTCTTTTGCTTGATAAATAAGCTTGAACCCAATTTGCTGCAACATACCTTTAATTGAGGCACGCACAGGGGCGCAATCATCTACTAGTAGTACCCGTTTGATTGATAAAAAGCTCGGTTCCATACTTCAGTCCGAATCGAATAGTTTTTTTTATTATGAACGATCTGATGTAAAAAACCAGTTGTTTACGAATTGTACACATATGAGGTACTCAGTACCGCTAAAATTGTTGACTGTTATTTACATATTAATTTGCGTCTTACCGTTAATTAGTAGTTGAAACCTGTTTTAGTTTAAAAGAGTAAGATTCTTGTTGAGGGTTAGCAGTGAAACTGAAACGACGAAAGTCATACTGTTGCCAATACGCTGGCGTTAGCAAGGGTTGATAATCTTGTACATTTTTTGCGGTAATCAGTTCTAGCTCAAATGCTGCTTTGCCTTTTAATGCATTTATCGGCAAGTTCCCATGCCAATGATCATAGATCGCCACCATTGACCAAGCTCCCATCATATAATGGCCGCCGACACTGGCAACTAACTCACCGGAGTCTATTTTCGCAATAGCTTCAGGCAACCAATCAAAACCGCCAATGCAAAAATCAGCACTGTTAAGCTGATTGGCTTTAAGCATATCCAGTACACCCAGAGCAATCCAATCTGAAGCAGCCCAAATGACACTGGTATTGGGGTAGCGTCGCAATAGTTGCTGGCTTTGAGTAGTTGCGAGTTCACGTAACCATTGTGAAGGGACAACCTGATTAAAAATATAACTAAAATTCGTTTCGGTTACATTTTTTAACGCGGCGCCGCGTTGTTCTGCTTCAAAGCCATTTGCGCCATTTAATCCAACCACACCTTTTTGACCTTGAAACGCTTTATCGCGGCATTGGTTAAGTAAGGCTTCAGTGAGCGTTCTACTGGCTTTCGCATTATCAAAGTAAATTTCAGCAAACCAGTTAGGATATTTTTCCCCAGGAACACCAATTTGTAATGACTCATGTGGCAGGATAATTCGTTCAAGCGTAATGATGTTGGTTGCAGGGTATTGAGCAAGAAAATCCATCAAGGCTTTTGCCCCACCAGAATAAGTTTGTACGGCAATATATTCAGGTTGTTGCAGGCTAAAGTAGCTGGTCAATTGCTCTAACTGTAAAAGACGATTTCCTTCACCGTAGATAATATCTAATTCTAATCCTAAATTTTCCGCGGCCAATTTAGTATAAAGTTCAACATGCTTAAAGAAAGGGTCATCTGGATGCGAAGGGGACACAAATAAGACTTTGGGTGCAGTAGCTGCATAAGTAGTAGCAAGTATTACCAGTTGTAAAATAATTAACCATCCAAACAGCGCTAATTTAGCCATCAAAAACAACCTGAATTCACGTTTTGAAAAATATATCACACAGTGTGTAAATTGCTAATAGGTTATCGCTGCAGTGGAGTAAGCCAATGAATAACTCTCATATACTCGTCCGCATCTGCCAATTTTAGGGATTTCATGCTCTGCTTTGGTGCGTTATAGCACCTTTGGCTTGTTTTTATTGGCTAAAAATGGACTTTTCCTGTTCATTTTTGGTGCGTTTCAACTATCTTTTTTATTTATTGTTGGCAAAAATCGCGTTTTTTAGTTTTGATTTGGTGCGAATGAACGCAGATTAATCCCTATTTACGATGTTTTTTGTTGGCATAAAAAGTGCTTTGTTAAGGTTTAAAAGCCATTATCTGAATGACTGTGTAGCGCTGCTAAATTGGAGCATCAATGAAAACAACACCTTACTTTCCGAAGAAGTCTTTACTGGCCGTTGCTATTACTTCATTATTTTATACTGAAGCGAGTATAGCGAATGAGCCTGCAGCAACTGAGGCTAACGTAGAACGTATTATGGTCACCGGTTCGCGCATTGCTCGGGATCCTAATTTAGCGTCGCCTTCCCCAATACAGTCAATCAGCGAAGAGGATATTCGTCTCTCTGGCGAATTTTCCATTGCCGATGTAATCAATGATATTCCTGCCTTGTTTTCATCTACCACCAGCCAGATGGCTAATGAAAGTGGTTTTGCGGCAGGTACCAATGTACTTAATCTACGCAGTATGGGAGCTAATCGAACGCTCGTGTTGGTCAATGGCAAACGTCATGTTGGTGGAACCCAAGGCTCGTCTGCAGTTGATGTTGGCTCTATTCCAACCA
Source organism: Alishewanella sp. d11 (assembly GCF_049390205.1). Lineage (GTDB taxonomy): Bacteria > Pseudomonadota > Gammaproteobacteria > Enterobacterales > Alteromonadaceae > Alishewanella. The sequence goes on from NZ_CP186547.1 coordinate 3,239,896, forward strand.
GTTTAATACGACAGGTAGAAGTGTTAACCGGTGGTGCTTCTGCTGTTTATGGCGCGGACGCGGTAACTGGGGTAGTAAACTTTATTCTCAAGGAAGATTTTGAAGGCTTTGAGTTTGATGCGCAAACCAGTGGTGCTGAAGAAGGTGGGGCCCGCAAATACAAATTAGATGCGACTTGGGGTAGTAATTTTCATGAAAATCGTGGCAATGTTGCATTGAATCTGACCTATGGCAAAGATAAAGGTTTACGTGCGCACGAGCGAAAAGATGGTGTTCTCATTGGATCTGGTCGCGATTGGTTAAACCCTGATCGCCGTTTTCAAATAGGTGATTTAACAGCAGCTAATACACCAAATTTCCATCAATTTTATAATCCTTCGCAAGGTAGACCCGGTTATGGTCTAACTATTCCTGCCACGGCAGAAGCTTTTTTAGACAGTTACGAAGCCAGCTTTGGTAGTCGACCGAATTTAACCGCAGCTGAGCTTGCCTTAATCACTCGCGCTGCGAATGCACCACAACGAGCGATACTACCAGGTCGCACTTTTCCGTTTTCTTCAGGCTATGGCATCATAGCCCCAGGTAATGCTTTTGATTTTACTGGGTTTGATGAGTTTACCAATATTGACTTAAACAACAATGGCGTCCCTGATTGTCTTGACTCCTTTACCGGTTGGACCTCTTCTTTTGCGCCCGGTGCATTTGGCGCACTTGGCGGATGCTGGACGGTACAACCTGATGGCACTTATCGCCCGGTACAAGATGGACTAGTGGCTAGCCCCACCCAGGGTTTTGCAGGAGACTCCTTTAATACTATTCGTCAAGATGAGAGTTATCTATTACCACCAGATGAGAAGATCGGTGTTAATTTATTAAGTAGCTACGACATTAATAACGATATCACCTTAAAAGGTGAATTGAAATTTGTACGTCAACGCACTGAAAATACCGCGCAACCGACATCGTTCTGGGATTTGTTATTGGGTGCGCCAGATAATCCATTTTTACCTGAGTTTATTCGTCCTGTAGCGCAACAGACGGGTGGCGTTTCTATTACCATTGATCCAATTGGCATAGGCGAAGGACTAACGATTGAAACGCGCGAAACTTTTCGTGGTGTGTTAAGTTTGGAAGGCATGCTTAAAAATGGCTTTAGCTGGGATGTCAGCGCCGTTTATGGGCAGTTTAGTCGTGAGACGGATGCCAAAAATCGTGTTATTGTCGATCGCTTTATGGCTGCCATTGATGCAGTTTCGGATCCGGTGAGTGGCCAACCAACCTGTCGTGCAAATGTTGATCCAACAGCTCCAGCTATGGGTACGCCTTTTAATATTCCAACCTATGATCCCGGTTATTTTACTTTCACCCCTGGTGATGGTAGCTGTGTACCGTTAAATATTTGGGCCGGCAGAACAGGTATTACCCAAGCAGCGATAGACTGGGTAACCCGCTCTGAACAAAGCAAAGTCACCTTGGATCAAACGGTGCTATCTGCGGCCTTAGCAGGCAATAGTGCCGATTATTTTGAATTGCCGGCAGGCCCAGTCTCTTTCGCCGTCGGGGCAGAATATCGTCGTGAAAGTTCAACCGCAGAATTTGATGCTTGGCAACGTGGTATTTTACCTGCGGGCTCACCCTTCCCAGAGGGAACAAATATTGCGGATGTTTCGACCAATAATAAGTTAACCTTCCGGCCAGAGCTGATAACGCGCAATGAAGACGGTAGTTACGAGGTGTATGAAGCCTTTGCTGAGTTATCAGTCCCTTTACTATTCGATCGTTTTTTGGCGGATGAACTTACCTTGGATTTAGCGGCGAGGATCTCCGATTATTCAACGGTGGGTGTAACAACGACTTGGCGAGCCAACTTGTTATGGGCGCCAGTACAAGATTTACGTATTCGTACAGGGATTTCTGAAGCAGTACGGGCGCCAAATATTACCGAATTGTTCGGCCCAGAAACGGGCACAACCTTCAGGCCGGTCGATCCCTGTGATGCATCTCAAATCAATGCGATACGTGCCACCAATCCTGAGCTAGCAAGTAATACTCAAAGTAACTGTGTGGCATATTTTGCCACTATTGGGCTCGATCCTTTTGACGGTTCAGGTAATTACAATTTTGCCGATCCATTAACTGCAGCCTTTGGTGGGGTAGTTGGTGGCAATATTGAACTTACTGAAGAAACGGCTAAAACCTTAACCTTGGGCTTTGTGTATACACCCGCCATGCTGTCAGGATTAAACATGACAGTGGATTACTGGCGCATTGAATTAGAGGATGCGATTAATGCCGTTTCTGGGCAAAATATCGCAGATGGTTGCTATACCGGTGGCAGTTTGAATGAACAATTTTGTCAGTTATTAACCCGTAACACCGATCCCAACTCCATTTTCTTTGGTGGCTTTAATTTTATGAAATCCACCGATATCAACTTTGCGAAACGTGAAGCCGCCGGTGTTGACTTTGCCGTAGGTTATGCCTTTGATCTTGGCGAACACAGTTTTACTGCCAAGGTGGCTGGTACGCGGTTGCAAAGTTTAAAAGATTTTACTAATCCTTTAGATATCAATGATGTAAACGATCGCTTAGAAGAAACGCGTAACCCAAAATGGGCAGGTAACCTTAACTTGAGTTGGGAGTACGACGCATTAAGGTTGGGTTGGCAAACCCAATATTATGGTAAGCAGTTATTACGCTTTGCTGCCAAAGATACCTATCTTTCTTTGTACGGTGATAGCGTTATGATGCCTTCATCTATGGTGCATAACCTAAATGCCAGTTACCAATTATCAACAGAAATGCTGATTTATGGTGGGGTAAATAATATTAGTGATGAAAAACCCTTTATCACTAACTTTGCTTATCCAGCCAGTGCGCAAGGACGTACACTGTTTTTTGGTATTAACCTTCGTATGTAATTTTTGTACAGCCCTTACTTGGTGTAAGGGCTGTTTTCCTATGTCCCCATCTGCGTATTTGATACCTGCATTCTCCTTTAGCAATAACACTTCCATTACGATGCTGGTTCAGATCTCATAATAAGTCTGAGTAAAAAATTTTTGCGCTTGCAATTTTGTCTGATAAATATTATTTTTGTTTCAGGTTAGCTGTTAGGTTGATTTTTGAACATTATGTTTGTATCTGAATCTCATACACGAATTATTACATTGAGTACCGCTGCGGGACTCAAGATCGAGGTTATGCCTTTTGGTGCAACAATTAAATCTATTAAAATTAAAGGGCATGAGGTTTGTTTAACTTATCCAAGCCTACAGCAATACTTAGACAATCCGTTTTATTTGGGGTCTAGCATTGGTCGCTATGCTAACCGTATCGCAAACGGACGTTTTTCTTTGCATAACCAAGACTATTATTTAACGAAGGGTGACCAGCAACATGCTTTGCATGGTGGCGCAGTAGGTTTTAGTCATCAGCTTTGGGATTGTGTAGAATTTTCAGAAACTTACTGCTTACTTACCTTGACTTCTGCCGACGGTGATGCCGGCTTTCCTGGCAATCTGCAGGTTAAGCTGAAAATTGCCGTCACGGAGTTGTCAGTGACCCTAGAATTTACGGCTATTTCTGATCAAGACACCATAATAAATCTGACAAATCATAGCTATTTTAACCTAAATAAAGATAAAAGCAGCCTTAACGCTCATTGGCTGACCATTGCTGCCGATGCTTATCTTCCTATTTCTAGTTCAGGTATTCCTCTTGGTTACTCTAATGCCGTTGTAGACACTGATTTTGATTTTTCTCAGCCAAAAGAACTTACTCGTTGTTTTGATTCTGTTGACCCGCAGTTTTTGACTGCCGGCGGCTACGATCATTTTTATATCTTTGCACCAAATAGAGATCTCAAGCAAGCCGTAGCGCAGTTAGTTTCGACCGAGAGTGGGCTTGGAGTTCGCCTTTTTACTACACAGCCCGGCTTGCAATTTTATAGTGGTAATTTTTTAGGTACTCCTTTTATAGCACGTTCAGGTTTATGTCTTGAAGCTCAGCATTGGCCTGATGCACCAAATCAGCATACTTTTCCATCCGCGGTGATCACTGCTCACGAGACTTACGAGAGGACAATTCAGTATGAGTTTTTTGAGCTGTAACAACAACATAAGTAGTTATCTGGCTAATTTAATTTAGAGAATACACCCAGAATTAAAGCGTTCTATCGGTAATAACTGAAGTAAAAACGGTTGCAGCACCTGCAAAATTGAGTTATTTATAAGATAAATAGGTTAATTTGCGATGCTGCCTATAAAAAAGTAGACAGGGAGAAGATAAGTGAAAAACCAAAAACAATTAATGCTATCCAAAAGAACCGCTATCAGTATTGCAATTGCAGCTGTCTTTGCATCTTCTGGACAGGTTATGGCACAGCAAAGTACAAGCAATAACCCCGCTGCAGAAGAAAAGGTTGAGGTCATTGCGGTAAAAGGGATTCGCAGTAGTTTGCGTTCTTCGATGATTGATAAGCAGGCGGCTAATGTCGTTTCAGATGGTATTCGAGCCGAAGATTTAGGTAAGTTCCCAGATCTTAACGTGGCGGAATCCTTACAACGTATCACCGGTGTTTCAATCGATCGTAGTGGTGGTGAAGGTCAAGCAGTAACCATTCGAGGCTTTGGTCCTCAGTTTAATACCGTACTGGTAAATGGTCGACAAATGGCAACGGATACCGGTGGCCGCGAGTTTAACTTTGATGTATTGGCGGCAGAGCAAATTACCGGTGCTGATGTATTTAAATCCACCACAGCAACGCTGCAAGAGGGCGGCATTGGCGGTACCATTAATGTTACTACGGCCCGCCCGTTTGATTTTACCGGATTTCAAGCAGTCGCTTCATTAAAAGGGGTTTACGAAAGTCTGTCTGAAGAAACCTCTCCCTCGGCTTCACTATTAGTATCCAACACCTTAATGGATGAAAAGTTAGGCGTGTTAGTGGCGCTTAGCCACCAAGAGCGTAAAGTTCAAATTAACCAAATTAACACTGCAGGATGGCGTGGCGGTCAAACCATATCAAACATCCGAGACGGTGTTATTGCAACCAATGCGTACATTCCACGTAATTGGGATCAAATTGTCGATCAACAGGATCGTACTAGAACTAACGCCAGCTTGGTGTTTCAATACGCGCCTTCAGAAGACATTACGATCACCCTAGATGGTCTGTATTCAAAATTTGATGTCGATTCGAGTGTCACAGATCTTGCTTCTTGGTTTGAGCCGGACCGTGTTGGTAGCGCAGTGATTGATCCTGCTACAGGCACTTTATTGCGCTTTACTCAAGAAATTGGTTTACACCAAGGTAGTGGCGATCCGGCAACTGATTTTGTGTCATCAACACGTAACTCGCGCTTCAGTTCAACCAATGCGCTAGGTTTGAATGTGGAGTATCGTTTAAGCGAGCAGTTAAAGGCAAATTTCGATGTGTCGCGCTCAACCGCCGAAAATGACATGGCGGGAAGAGATCGCTTCAACGTTGTGGGTATTATTAATAATTATACTTTCGACAGTACTGGGGGAACTCCCACAGTTGCACACGATGGGTTTGGTAATGGCGCCTTACCGGATGCGAATCGGGCACGGTTGCACTATAACGACCGTGGTTTAAATTTCACTGATGAAGATGAAATTACTGAATATAAAGCAGATTTTGTTTTTACTCCGAATAATGGTGTGTTTGAGCAAGCGCAGTTTGGTCTTTACCGTCAAGAGCGTGAAAAAGCCAGCTTTCAAATCCAAGGTTCACAATGTGCTTACTGTGGTTATGGCACTGCCGCACCGCTGGATGCGATTAACTTCCGACCTTTCACGGCTAAAAACTTTTTCCCTGGTTTAATTGACACCTTTTATACCTACGACGGCGATTTAATGAATAAGTTTTTGGCGGACAGTGGTTTCCCTATTACGCCAACCTTACAAAATAACCGTTATCGTATTAATGAAGATATTACCAGTTTCTATATGGATTTTACCTTCCAATATGAACTTGGTTCTATGCCTGTCACCATGAATCTGGGTACTCGCTATGCGTCTACCAATGTTTCTGTTGGTGCTATTCAAAGCTTTGTCACGGATATTGTACCTACTTCAGATGCAACACTGTTTGCTAATGTGTTCGGTCCTGTGACTGCAATAGAGCAGGGTACTCGCTATGCGAATTTGCTGCCCTCGTTAAATATCAAGCTAGAAATAGCGGACGACATGTTTTTACGTTTTGCTAGCTACGAGACCATTACACGGCCCACGATGTCACAGATGTCGCCAGCCACGAACTTTAATGAACCTCGTCGTCAAAACTTAACGGCCAATGGCGGTAACCCAGCATTAAAACCCTTTAAGGCCAGCAACTGGGATATTTCGTACGAGTGGTATTACAACGACGCCAACTTGTTCAGCGTAGCCTTTTTTAATAAAGAAGTTGAGGATTTTATTGTTACGCTAACCGGGACTGAAGTGTTCAATATGACCAGCAGAACCGGTCCTAGCTTTAACTGCAGCACGGCGAATTCCGCGTTATGTGCCAATGACGTAGTTGGTACGACGGAAGAGTTAAATGGCGCGTCAGAAACCTATCGTGTTACACGGCCTCAGAATAGTGAAACGGCAGATATTACTGGCTTTGAAATCGCTTGGACCCATGTCTTTGATAACGGTTTTGGTATTTCGGCAAACGCGACGATAGTAGATAGCAATATCGATCTAAACGGTGACAGCAATACCAGCTTTGCTCTAGAAGGCTTAGGTGATTCACAAAACATCGTGTTGTTCTATGAAAAAGACGTATGGCAAGCTAGAGTGGCCTTCAACAATCGTGAAGGTTTCTTAAGAGCTTTAGATAATGGTTTTAATGGCGAACCAATTAACACCGAAGGCTTTGGCCAATGGGATGTGAGTGCGAGTTATGACTTTAATGAGTACTTAACGTTTTTTGTTGAAGGCATCAACGTTACTGGTGAGGAATTAAGACAAACCGGTCGCTTTAAAAACCAAATCTACTCTATCGAAGATAATGGTTCACGCTTTGCTGTTGGTGTTAGAGGTAAATTTTAACACTTGCTGAATTTAAACGCGGTAGTTTTGGCTATCGCGTTTAGTTCATTTCTTCGTTCAACTAAGTGTTAGCTTAGTGTTTTTAGATGAGATTGTTATGAACAAACCCATTAAACACATTGTTATTGTTGGTGGAGGAACTGCCGGTTGGTTAAGTGCTGCCATTATTGCAGCCCAGCATAAAAGTCACTTAGCTGAAGGTATCGCAGTGACGTTAGTCGAAGCGAGTGATATCCCAACAATTGGGGTGGGTGAAGGTACTTGGCCTACCATGCGTCATACCTTGCAACAAATTGGCCTAAGTGAACGTGTTTTCTTTCAGCGATGTCATGCTGTGTTCAAGCAGGGTGGCAAATTTGTAAATTGGGTAACCGGTAACGGTGACTTTTATTATCATCCTTTTACTGTACCACTGGGTTATGGTCGTATCGATCTGGCGCCTTATGTAGAAGATATCAGTGCTTATGCGCAAGAGAGTAACTTTCAACACCACATTTGTGAAGCCGGTTTAGCACCAAGAACGTTGGCGGAAGAAGAATACCAAGCACAGTGTAATTATGCTTATCATCTCGATGCAGGTGAGTTTGCTGAACTTTTAAAAGAACATTGTATAAACACGCTTGGGGTAAAGCATAAGATTGCAACTCTAGAGCACTGTGTGCTTGACGATGCTGGCAACATCAGCAGTTTAGTGTTTCGCGATGAATTAACCCCTTTTACCGCCGACTTATACGTTGACTGTACTGGGCTCTCTTCTTTATTGCTGGGTAAAGCGCTGGCGGTACCATTCAAATCTGTTGATCATTTGTTATTTAACGATCGGGCTTTAGCGATGCAGGTGCCTTATCCTGCAGCAGATACGCCTTTAGCTTGCCATACGATTGCCACCGCGCAAAATGCCGGTTGGATTTGGGATATTGGCCTGACTCATCGACGTGGCGTAGGGCATGTTTATGCGAGTCGCTTCCTCAGTGATGATGAAGCTGAATTTAATTTGCGCCGCTATATTGGCCCTGCAGCTGAAGGCTTGTCCTGTCGGAAAATTAGCTATCAATCAGGGCATCGCGAACAATTTTGGGCCAAAAATTGCGTCGCTATAGGTATGTCTGCCGGCTTTGTTGAGCCTCTTGAAGCAACGGCAATTATGCTGGTCGAGCTATCTGCGCGTTTTGTTGCCGATAATTTACCGACAGAAAGTGCAGATTTACCGATTGTTGCGCAGCGCTTTAATCGACAAATGCATTATCGTTGGCAGCGTATTATCGATTTTCTGAAGTTGCACTACATGTTAACTAAAAGACCTGAGCCCTACTGGCAGGCGCATTTAGACAAAAACAGCATGCCACCAAGCTTAATGGATGATCTGCAACTTTGGCAAAGCAGAGGACCGACAACGCAAGACTTTCAAGGTCCTTTAGAGCTGTTTCCTGCCGCAAGCTATCAATATGTTATTTACGGTATGGGCTTTAAACCTGATTTTAGTAAACGCGGTTATTTGTATAATGAAGCGCAACAAGCATCACAAATAATAAATAAAAACAAACAATTAACTCAGCAAATGTTGAGTAGTTTACCATCGCACAGGCAATACATTGAGCAATGGCTGCGGCAATAACAGGATTGAATTGGATGAGTAATTATTTAGCTTTGGATCCACAGCAACATGCTGCGGTTAAAGTCTCTGAGCAGCAAGCGTTGGTTTTTGCCGCAAGTCAGCACCTTATCAATACCCGAGTCACTGAAGTCGCGCAGCTCGCCTGTGATTTGCCTATTTTTATCAGTAAATCACCGCATGGCGATTGGGCGTTATCCGCCTTAACGAGTGTGGTGCCAGGCCAAAATCTATGGATTGCCGAGGGCCGATGGCAGCCAACCTATTTGCCGATGTTACTCCAAACGTATCCGCTTTACGCCTTACCCGGCTCAGAGCAAGGCCAGCTACAACTTGGGCTTATGGCTGATCCGTTAAGTATGACAGCAGGTCTGTCGTTATTTGAAGATTCGCACCAACCCAGCTTAGAGTTACAGCGGCGAATGAAGTTAGTAGAGACGGATTTACAAAATGAATACCTGACCTTTCGTTTCTTACAGCAATTACAGCAATGGCATTTAATCCAACACATTGAGCTGGTGTTAAACAAAGGAACAGAAGAACAGCGTATTCAAGGGTTGTATACCATTAATGAAGATCGCCTAGCGCAATTAAGTGCTGAACAACTGAAAACGCTTCAACAACAAGGGCAGTTATTACCGATTCACAGCATGCTGTTATCGCTGTTACAGCTCAATAAATTGATTCAAAAACATAATAGCTTGCCTCAGTTTGAGCAAATAAAAAGCATTAAGCTTGTATTACCAAAATAAAAACATCCCAACAGGGAGTGCTACTGGCACACAATAACAAGGTAGATAAAACAGCATGACCCAAAGTTATCTTCAACTCACAATTTTTATCGTGGTGTCGGCCATTATCGGCTTATTAACCTATTTAAAATGTCGCGGGCAAAATCGTCATAAACATAGTCAAAATAAAGAGTTTTTCTTAGCTGGCGGCGGCTTAACCTGGATCTTTGTTGCCGGCTCTATCACGCTGACTAACTTAAGTACTGATCAGCTGGTAGGGATGAACGGTAATCAAATGATGCTGTTGGTCTGGTGGGAATTAGCGGCAGTTGTCGGCTTAATAATCTTAGCCAAAGTATTTTTACCCGTTTATTATCGCTACAAATGTACCACCACAACCGAACTACTCGAAAAACGCTATAACAATATGCATATTCGCGCCGTGATTGGCGGGTTATTTTTGTTAGGGAATGCATTTATTTACATGCCGGCCGTGATTTATTCAGGCGCCTTGTTTATGCAAAGTATGTTTCAAGTTGACGTCTCTATTCAGTTTATAGCGGTGATTTTTGCGATTGTCGGTGCGTTATATGCCTTTTTTGGAGGCTTAAGAGCGGTCGCTGTTTCTGATACCTACAACGGTGTATTAGTGCTTGGCATGGCAATCTTAATTGTTATCTTAGCCTTAGTGGCCATTGATTTTGATTTCAGTGGCATCCCAGCTGAACGGCTAACCTTAATCGGTGCGCCAGACTCTCCCATACCTTGGACTACCTTGTTTACCGGGATGTTATTTATTCAGATTTATTATTGGGGAACCAACCAAACTATTACGCAACGCGCCATGGCGGCACCCAACGTTAAGGAAGCGCAAAAAGGGGTGCTGGTTGCTGCTGGCATTCGATTATTGATTGTTCCGGCTATTGTGGTTATCCCAGGGATTGTATCTTATAAGCTCTATGGCCAAATCGGAGATGCTGCCTACGGCAGAATAGTGGGTGATTTGATGCCAGCATGGTTAACTGGCGTATTTGCTGCCGCCATCGCTGCAGCGGTGTTATCGACTTATAACAGTTTACTCAACTCAGCAACCGCGCTTTATGTCTGTGATATCCATGAAGCCTATGTGCAGAAGGATCCGAATGTGGTGAAGTTAAGTGGTATTGTCACCGTGCTGCTGACGACGCTTACCTTAGTCTTAGTGCCTATCTATCAACAAGCTGAAAGCATCATTAATTTATTGCAGCAGTTAAACGGCTTACTCAGTATGCCCATATTGTCAATTTTTATAGTGGGGTTATTGTTTAAGAATGTGGATGCACGAGCTGCGATTATTGCGGTGATCTTTGGCGTGTTGTTCTATGGTGGTTTGACGTTCTCGTTTTCACCGTTCTTTGTCACTATTCATTATATCCACCTTATGCCAGTGACCTTATTTAGCTGTATTGCGGTGGCATTGCTTTGCAATAAATTTTTGTTTAAACAACAGGCGCTTTGGTCCGGTAAATTAGCGCCTGACGTTTAAGAAAGCTCGTGTTCCTTGGCTTTGCCGGTGTATGATGTATACACCGGCTTTTTTTTACTGCTGATAAACAACCACATCAAACGCATTAATAACGTCGGTGCCCACTAGCAGCTTTGCCGCCTCAGGTAAGGACAGTTTTACAGCGTCTGCGCCATAATTAAATACAAAGGTTAGATTGCCGCGTTGCACTGAGCGAAGATCTTTTCCGAGCTTATTTGTTGCTATGGCTAAGTCTTGTGCTAAAGCTTCAAAAAACGCCAGCAGGAATTCATCACAGCTTAACGAGCCGATATAAAAGCATTGTTTAGCTTTGACTACGGCAGCCGTGTTGTCATGATAGCGTGCTACGACAGTCAATCCAGCATGTTCAGATAACTCTTCGCGCCAGCGAGCACTTTGAAAGGTTTTGCCGGCAAAATGCAGTGCATCATGACAATCTGGTCGCGTTGTCTCAACACTGAGCACTTTAACCGGGATTAACTGTTGAATTAAACCAGGACCGAGTTCAGGCGCTAAAGTCAGCTCAGCTGTTTTCGCGCCGCTACGTGGGCCGAATACGCAAGTTGCCTTACTGTTTGCACAGTTAGTAATAAATTGCTGAGAAACAATCGGTAAACAGGGCGCAATCACTAAGGTGTAAGGGCTTAAATCTTGATCTTGGCCAATAAAATCGACGGTAATACCCAACTGTCGTAACGCGCTGTAATAGGCGAACTCAACCTGTTGTTGATTATAACTATCACCTTGACGTTCAATTTCTGTTACCCACTGCGCGGATGTTTCGGTCACAATGGCCACTTTAGCGGCTGGGTGTTGCTGGGCCAAATCTGGCACTTTAGCTAACTCAGCATAAAGTTGTTGAATTTCATGATAAGCCGTAGCTGCAGAGTTATCGGTACGCTTTAAACCTGCATGCATTTGCTCTTGCGCAAAAGGAACTTGGCGCCAGCGGAAGAAACACACGGTTGCTGCGCCATGGGCAAAGGCTTGCCAAGACCATAACCTGACCATACCGGCTTCTGGGCGAGGATTGTGTCTTGCCCAATTTACCGGTCCTGGTTGTTGCTCCATAATCCAAAAAGGACCTTTGCTGATCCCGCGACTTTGATCAAAGGCATAGCTCGAATAGTCGGGATGTCCGGTGCGCATATATCGCTTAAAATCAGCGGTCGAGCTGTTAGCAAAAAATAAATCGGTACGGCCTAAAGGATAGTTATCATAACTGACAAAATCTAAGTTTTTAGCCAAAGCCGCATTATCTGTTTGCGTATCACTCATAGGAATAAAATTATGTGTGATAAAACGATTTGGTGCATGCTGTCTTAAGATGCGGATCATTTCATCATGAAAGCGTATTACCTGATCAGAGCTAAAACGGCGATAAGCCAAGTTATGCGACGGATTGGTTTCGGTCACGGCTAAATAGGGCAGTTCAATTTGCTCAAAGTTTTGGTATTCCATTGACCAGAAAACATTACCCCATGCCGTATTTAGGGCATCGATATCCGTATAATGTTGCTTACACCATTGCTGAAAGGCTGTTTTAGTGCTGGCAGAAAAACTATGGGTAGTATCGTGGCATGCTAATTCGTTATCGGTTTGCCAGCCACAAATGGCAGGGTGCTCCCCATAACGCTCGCCTAGGACACTAGTAATGCGCATCGCTTCTCGGAAGTAATTTTCACTTGAGAAATCATAGTGTCGTCTTGAACCAAAACCTCTAACCTGACCGGTTTTTACATCCACCGGCAAAATATCAGGGTAGAGATCGATTAACCACTTAGGCGGTGTCGCGGTAGGAGTACACATGATAACTTTTAAACCGGCCTTGGCTAAGGTATCAATAGCCCGATCCAGCCAATCAAAATGAAACACACCCGGCGCCGATTCTAGTCTTGACCAAGCAAATTCGCCTATACGAACATACTTCAGCCCCAGCGCGACCATTTCTGCAGCATCCTCTGCCCAGATTGTCTCTGGCCAGTGCTCCGGGTAATAGCATACACCTAACATCGCATTCTCCTGTTTAAAATAGCATTTTATTTAAAGGATTTAGCCAGCAGTAAAATCCAATAAGTGTTTATCAACAAATAAATTAATTGTATGATATATACTATTATTATTTATGATGTCTGTCTAATACCAAATCGTCCAGATTGAGATAGACCAATGCTGATCTTTGGAGCCTTATATGCAGCAACTGCCGCAGTTCGTTCGCCTTGATAGTCAAGCAGTAACCGTATTAATTGATTGCACCACTAAAGCCCCAGCGTTACTTTACTTCGGTCAAAAATTGGCGCAAACGGTCACCGCCTTAAGTGTCAAACAACTGAGTCAGCGGCAAGAAGCCAAGTGCTCTGTTGTCAATGAAGTACCTATCTCCTTAACGCCGCTAAGTGGCGAAGGTTTTACCGGAGCCCCTGGTCTGGAAGTTCATAACGACAGCGACGCTTGGTCTATGGGCCCAAGCCTGATCTCGGTGAATATCGAAAATCAGCAACAAGTCACTTTGGTTAGTCTTGATGCGCATCGTCAACTGCAACTTACCCATACCTTCTGCTTAGATGTCGAAACTAACGTCTTAATGGCGAAAACAGCCATTACCAATTTGGCGCAGCAAAGTGTGCAGTTAAATTGGTGTGCTGCGCCAACACTGTTACTGCCTGATCATCTTAACTATATCACGGCTTTTGAAGGCCGTTGGTCTAACGAATTTCAACTACAGCAACGTGAATTATTTCTTGGTAGTTACTTGCGAGAAAACAGAAAAGGTAAAACCTCGCATGATAATTTCCCTGGCATTTTATGCCATCAGCACGCCACAACAGAGCTGCAGGGCGAATGTTATGGGTTTCATTTAGGTTGGTCCGGTAATCATCGCACTCGCATAGAATGGTTGGCGGAAGGGCGTACCTATTTGCAAATGGGAGAATTACTGCTGCCGGGCGAAATTCAGTTGCAAGCAGGTGAAACCTATACCAGCCCAAGCTTATATGCTTCATTTTCTGCTACAGGTTTTAGCGATTTATCTGCAAATTTTCATCAGTTTGTTCGTAATACTATCTTAAGCTCTGCTCAAAGAAATAAACCTAGACCAGTTCATTACAACACCTGGGAGGGCATTTATTTTGATCACAAGGTTGAGACGTTACAGCAGCTAGCTGATGAAGTGGCGGCACTGGGCGTAGAGCGGTTCGTGTTAGATGATGGTTGGTTTAAAGGCCGGCGTCATGATAAAGCCGGGCTTGGTGATTGGACGGTGGATAAAACAGTCTATCCAGCAGGCTTACAACCCTTGATATCTCACGTTAATCAACTGGGAATGGAGTTTGGCATTTGGTTTGAACCAGAAATGGTCAATCCAGATAGTGACTTATATCGCGCTCATCCGGAATGGGTGCTGCAAACTGCAGAAAATGCTCAGCTCGCCTTTCGCAATCAACTGGTGTTAGATTTAACCCGACCAGAAGTGACGACTTACCTGTTTAACGCTATTCATGCTATTTTAGTGGAATATCCGGCAATCAAATACATAAAATGGGACATTAACCGCGATCTTAATCATCCTGGGAATGCGCAGGGCAAACCTGCCATACACCAACAAACCCATGCGTTATATCAACTTATTGCCAAGATAAAAGCGGCACATCCGGGATTGGAGATTGAGAGCTGTTCCTCCGGTGGCGGTCGCATTGATTACGGTGTTTTGCAGCATACCGACCGAGTATGGACGTCTGACTCTAACGATGCACTTGATCGATTAGCCATTCAACGTGGTTGTTCGTTTTTCTTTCCCTCTGATGTGATGGGCGCCCATGTGGGGCCAAGAGATTGTCACACTACCGGTCGTCGTATCAGCATAGAAATGCGCGCTGCGGTGGCATTTTTTGGCCATATGGGTATTGAAATGGATCCAAGGGAGCTAACCGCGGCGGAGAAAAATACCTTAAAACACGCTATAGCGCTGCATAAACAGTATCGTTCTTTTATCCATAATGCACGTTTGTATCGGCTAGACACCGACGGTTTGAGTATTAACTTTGGTTTAGTAAACGCTGAAAAGACGCAAGCGTTATTTGCTTACAACAGTGTTGTGGAAAGTGGCCGCAGCTTACCCAAGCGTTTACGCTTTGTGGGGCTTGATGCCGACAAAACCTATCGTTTTTCGTTGTTATGGCCATCCAGCTTTAAAGAACATACCCCCTCGTTAATCAGTGCCATCAATGGGCAATGCTTTCAAGGGGAGGTACTAATGAAATTGGGGATGCAATTACCGATAACCTTACCGCAGACCAGTTTGATTTTTGAACTAACAGCGGTTGATTAACGCTCTAACAGAAGAGTAGTACTAAGTTTTGTAGTACTACTCTAATTTAGACTCAATCAGTTCTAAGGCTTCATCCAAAATCGCTTCCACGGCTTTTTTAGCGCGCTCTGGATTACGCGATTTAATGGTATTTAAGATATCGGCATGTTTTTGCACATCCGCCCCAGGCACACCCTTGATTTTGTTGGTATAGCGAATACTTACGCGTAGTGCCGTACTAATAAATTCGGTTAATTGTAAAAAGAATCTATTATTACTGGCCGCCAAGACGCTGGTATGAAACGCAATATCGGCTTCTAACGGATCATCTAAACCTTGCTCAGCTTCAACCATGCGAGCTAAGGCTTTTTCAATAGCCTCTAACTGTTTATAGCTGGCTGTAACTGAAGCCAGTGCGGCCGCTTGGGGCTCTAACGCCACCCTAACTTGGGTAAATTCTTTTAATAACGCTAAAGACGGTTTACTGCTTAAAATCCAACGCAGCACGTCAGTATCAAACATATTCCAATTACTTTCGGGTAAAACGCGGATCCCTTGCTTGGGTCTGGACGAGATTAAGCCTTTGGCCGAGAGCATTTTAACTGCTTCACGTGTCGAACTGCGGCTGACATCGTACTCAATACAAAGCTCTGCTTCTGAGGGTAGTCCCGTGCCAACAGGGTAGGTACCCTGCACAATAGCCAAACCTAAATCATTGGTTAATTGATGCGTTAAGTTTTGTCTTGGAGCTGGCTTCATAACAGATTCTCATTGTACATTAATGTAATATATCATATTAAAGTACAACGCTTTATGATATAACTTTTTCAACATGCAACGCATAATTCATTAATCTTACCTTTGCCTGCTGCGCTTTAATGCTAATTTATAAACCAAGGCGTGCATTTTTAGGAGATACAGTGTGTCATTAAGTGCTCATTATCCATGCCTCGCACATAAAAGTGTTTTTATCACCGGTGGTGCTACGGGCATTGGTGCTGCAATGGTGCGGGCTTTTCTACTACAGGGCGCGCAAGTCGCCTTTGTTGACCTAGATAACGCGCAGGCCGAAAAACTGCTTAATGAGTTATCTGAATTCTCAGCACAGTTATGGTTTCGTTGTGTCGACGTTAGGCAACTAACGCATCTGCAGCAAGCCATTAACGCTGCTGCTGAGCATTTCGCTGGGTTATCGGTGCTGATTAATAATGTAGCGAATGATAAACGCTTTGATACTGAACATATTAGCGTTGATGAATGGCAAAACTGCCTGCAAATTAACTTAGATCCGGCTTTTTTTGCTTCGCAAGCCGCCATCCCATTTTTAAAGAAACAGGGTGGTGCCATTATTAATTTTAGCTCTATTAATGCCATAACTGGCCAACCGAATATGGCGGGCTATGTTACGGCTAAAGCGGGCTTAATTGGCTTAACCAAAGCCCTGGCTAGAGATTATGGCGGTTATGGCATTCGAGTGAATGCTATCTTACCTGGTTGGGTAGCCACTGAGCGCCAGCTTGAATCTTGGTTTACTGCAGAAGAGCAACAGCGCTGGCTAGAGACAACCTGCATTAAACAGTTTATTCAACCGTCTGATGTGGCAAATTTAGCACTCTTTTTAGCTTCTGAGCAAAGTGCGTTAATTACCGGTCAGGGCATTAATATTGATGCTGGGAGAATTTAATTGCAGCAGGCTAATCGCTTTATTGCCGTAGACTGGGGCGCCAGCAAATTACGGGCTTATTGTTGCGAAATAACCACCGGTAACCAATTAATCTTGTTAAATAAAGCCACTGGTATAGGGGTAAAACAGCTTGTCGCAAATTTCGAACAAACGCTAGAGACTATTATCAAGCCATTTACTGAACAGTTTGGTTCCTTACCGGTGTTTATGGCGGGGCATATCACGTCGAGTTTAGGCTGGTTACAAACCCCCTATTTAGCTTGCCCGATACAGCCACATCAAATTAAACCACAGCTGCTGCATTTTAACGGTGGAGATAAAGATTTTTATGTTACGCCCGGCTTATGTTATCAAAGCGAAGCACAGCAGCATGACACTATGCGCGGAGAAGAAATTCAGCTCGTTGGCTTACTTGAACGATATCCGCAGTACCGAATAGGGCAGTATTATGTCTGTTTACCAGGGACCCATTGTAAATGGGTAAAAGTCGAGAACGGCGCGGTTACCTGGATAAAAACCGCCATCACAGGTGAATTGTTTGAGATCTTAGTGCATCACAGCATGTTACTACAAACTAGCCACAGCCCCTTTGTGCCAGACAAACAATCGTTTACAGCTGGCATGCAGTATGCGCTTGAACATAGATCAGAAAATTTGGTGCATTCACTTTTTAGTGTCAGAACGTCCCAACTCTTTCAAGACTTTAGCGCGCAAGCAGCCCAAAGCTACCTGTCAGGCTTATTAATTACTGCTGATGTGATCTCTTTTTACAACCTTTGTGCAGAGGCGATATTAGCGAATATACCTGTTATTTTAGTTGGTTCTGGCCACTTACAATGCGCCTATGCCAGCGCTATTTCGCAGTTTACCAACCCGCTAGTTCAAATCGACGATGAAGAGGTTATTCTGGCAGGTTTTGCTTATATGGCGGGCAATTAGCCCGCCTTATTAAGGGTGATTTCCGCTGCTACAGCCTGTTTATTAAGCTTAGGATGAGTACACAAATAGTCAGTTAAGGTGTCAGTCTCTGCGGGGGTTGTCACTAAGCCAAGTTTCGTTCGCCGCCAAAGCAGATCTTCAGCCGTTCTCACCCATTCATATTCAACTAAATAATCAACTTCTGCTTGCCAAAGTTCCTGATTAAACTGACGGCCAAGATCGGCCATACTGCTGGCATGGTTCAGTAGCGTGTAGCTAAGGGTGCCATAGGTTCTGGCAAAACGTTGCGCTAACTTTGCCGGTAACCAAGGGTACTTCAGCGTTAACTCTGCACAAAAGCTAGCCTGATCGGTAAAGTCGCCTCCCGGTAAAGGTTTAGCCGCGGTTAAACTCGCACCCAGTCCGGGGTAAAATGGCGAAATCTTATCCACCACAGAGGCAGCAAGCTTACGGTAAGTGGTAATTTTGCCGCCGAATACCGACAGTAATGGCAGGCCATTCGGTGTGGAGGATAACTCCAGCTTATAATCCCGCGTAACGCTCTGCGCCGAGGCTGATTCATCGTCGAGTAGGGGGCGTACGCCCGAAAAACTATGCACAATATCGTCTTTGCAAATCGACTTGTTAAAATAGTTATTGGTAATCTCGATCAAGTAATCAATTTCTTCTGCGCTAATGCTTGCTTTAAGAGGATCGCCAGTGTACTCAACGTCGGTTGTGCCTATTAAGGAAAAATTATCTTCATAGGGAATAACAAACACAATTCGCTTATCATTATTTTGTAAAATGTAGGCCTGTGGTTGATTATGGATCCGAGGCACTACAATATGGCTGCCTTTTACTAAGCGAATATGCTGGGGGCTGGCTTCGGCAAAGGTGTCAGCAAATAACTGGCTAACCCAAGGTCCAGCGGCATTGATAATGCCTTTACTTTCAACATTATACTGCTCATTCGTCAGTAAATTTTGTAAAGTGACTTTCCAACTGCTGCTCAAGCGCTCTGCTTTAATGCAACGCGTATGGGTCGCAATAATCGCACCATGCGTTTGCGCCGCCATGGCGTTTAAAACAACCAGTCTGGCATCATCGACCCAGCCATCTGCATATTCAAAACCTACAGTGATATCTGAAACCAGTGGACTTGATTCATCAAAACGGATTTTTCTAGAACCGTGTAGCCTTTCTCGTTTGGCAAGATGATCGTACATAAATAAGCCCAACCGAATCATCCAGACTGGGCGTAAATGCGGCTGATGTGGTAAGCGAAAGGTGAGGGGCCACATAATATGTGGTGCGCTTTTTAACAACACCTCACGTTCGGCAAGGGCTTCTTTTACTAGACGGAATTCATACTGCTCTAAATAGCGTAAACCGCCATGTATCAACTTACTACTGTTGGAAGAGGTGGCCACCGCAAGATCATGTTGCTCGCATAACAGGACTTTTAAGCCGCGGCCTGCCGCATCATGTGCAATGCCCGCGCCGTTAACCCCACCGCCTATCACCACCAGATCGACTTGCATTCCAACTTACTCCTACGCAGTAATTATCATACAAATAGTATATATGATATTAAATTGATTGTGGATCACTATTAAAGAGTATTTGGTGTATTACTTAATCTGACTTGAGCAACAGCATGCAGCCATTTTGTATACAAATTATTGCGCGTGACGCTATCCATTTTCGGTTCAAACCGTCTTTCACATTCCCATAGTTCTGCCAATTGTGCTGTGGAGCTAAACACCCCGCAGTGTAAACCGGCCAGATAAGCGGCCCCTAAAGAGGTTGTTTCGGTTATGCTTGGGCGCTCAACCACAGCCCCAAGAATATCAGCGAGAAAACTAAGTACCCAATTGTTTTTCACCATCCCACCATCTACTCTGAGCACCGTCGGTCTTAAACCATCCTTTTCCATGGCTTTTTGTAAATCTTTCGTTTGGTAGCCAACCGATTGTAGCGCTGCCGCAACGATGGTATCGATACCGGAATCCCGAGTTAGCCCCAAAATCGCGCCACGAGCATTCGCATCCCAATAAGGTGCGCCAAGCCCAGTAAAAGAGGGCACTAGAAATACCCCATGATCTACAGGCACATGTTGCACTATTGCTTCGCTTTCTCCAGCATGGCGCAGCAGTTTTAACCCTTCAACAATCCATTGCATGGTGGCCCCAGCCATAAAGATACTGCCTTCAATAGCATAAGTGGGTACGCCATTTAAGCGGTAGGCGACAGTCGTTAGCAAACGATTGTTCGATTTTAATGCCGTTTTACCGGTATTAAGCATCAAAAAGCAGCCGGTACCGTAAGTGCTTTTCGCCATGCCTTGCTCAAAGCACGCATGCCCCACTAAGGCTGCTTGTTGATCGCCGGCCACTCCGCCAATGGTAATGCTGGCACCAAATAAAGCCGGATCGGTTTCGCCAAAATAAGCCGAACTATCCAGTACCTGCGGCAGCATACTGGCCGGTATCGCAAATAACGCCAATAGTTCCGCATCCCATTCTTGGGTATGGATATTAAATAATAAGCTTCTAGAAGCGTTGGTGGCATCGGTGGCATGCACTTTACCGCCGGTCAATTGCCATAACAGATAACTGTCTACCGTGCCAAATGCCAGCTCACCTTGCTCAGCCAGTTCGCGAGCATGGTCCACATTATCGAGGATCCAACGAATTTTGGTGGCAGAGAAATAGGGATCAAGCAACAACCCTGTTTTATCAGTCAGTAATTGATTAATCTCAGGGCTGGCCAGACTTTCGCAAAAGGCTGCGGTACGTCGGTCTTGCCAGACTATTGCATTGTAAAGTGGTATACCGGTTTTTTTGTGCCAAACCAGCGTGGTTTCCCGTTGATTGGTAATACCCAAGGCGGCGATTTGCGAGGCGTTAATATTGTTATTGGTCAACAGGCGCTGACAGCAGTGCAGTACCGTTTGCCAAAGATCTGTTGGTGCATGCTCAACCCAGCCATTGTCTGGATAATGCTGGGTAAAACTTTCACTTTCACTGGCTAACAACTGGCCTTTAGTATCAAATAACACGGCACGAGAACTGGTTGTACCTTGATCAATAGCAAGTAAATAAGTAGACATCATAAAACCCTATTTATCATATAATATGACTAGATTGCCGTGTGTCGAGTCATTTAGCAACCAAATTTTGCTGGCAGCTTAAAACGGCTGTCTCGTAAAGCAACGTATTTTGAATAATGGTACTATGTGGTTCACTTAATCAAGCCTTAGCTGAGAAATATGATGCCTGGTTCTCTTCATGCGCAGTTAATAACCGTGGTTCCTTGCCACAATACCCTTGGTGAAAATGCCCTCTGGCATGCGCAAGACAACAAAGTGTATTGGATTGATATTGAACAAGCGCAATTGCTAAGTTATTGCCCGACACAGGCTGTATTACAACGCTATCCATTACCCGAGCGTATAGGCAGTTTTGCATTCTTAGCGCCAACACCCAACTGTCCCTATTTGATTATTGCGGCCTTTGCTTCAGGTATTGCGCTGTATCATCCAGAGACACATGCCATTAAATGGCTGTTTAAACCGAGCAACATGACGGGATTACGATTTAATGATGGCCGCGCGGATCGGCAAGGACGTTTTTGGGCCGGTACTATGGTCGAAGACAGTAAGCAAGCGCACAAAGCAGGGGAGTTATATCAACTGAATGAACAGCTGCAAGCCATCAGTCGACTACAAGAGATCACGATTTCTAATGGTTTATGTTGGAGCCCTGATGGCAAGATAATGTACCACGCCGACTCTGCTAAACATTGCATAACACAGTATGCTTTTGACGTGGTTAGCGGTGCACTCTCACAAGGTCAGGTTTTTGCCGTAACACCAGAGAATGCTTTTCCTGATGGAGCCATTGTAGATGCTCAGGCTTATGTTTGGTGTGCGCATTGGGGCGCAGGAGAGGTTGTCAGGTATGATGTACATGGCCAAGCCGTTTTTAGTTTGCCTTTACCCGTGTCACAACCCTCTAGTGTGGCCATAGGCGGTGTCGAGAATAATTTGCTTTTTGTCACTACCTCTAAAGTCGGCTTATCTGCCGAACAAAAACAAGCAGAGCCAGAGGCCGGTAATCTGTTTATTTATCAGATCCAAAATCTACAAGGATTACCAGAGCCTCTGGTGACATTACCCACAACGCTTTTTAGTTAACACAGTAACAGCCGAACATCTTTAAGATTTAAATTGCCAAGATAAGCCTGTCGCAAAGCGGGCTGGAAAACCAAGCCAGCCGCTATCAGCGCCGGTCTCTGTCGTGATCGATGCCGGTAATTGTAAATACTGGCACTGTGCAGCAACTTGCTTAACATGACAATCTAACATCGCCAAACTAAAATGTTTGTTAACGGCATTTATCGTTGGAATAGACCAGCTGCCTTCATGATAGGTGCCAATATCTAACTCATTGCTCATGGCTGCCGTAGGCGCTGGATGCGGCGCAATATTATGTCGGGCATGATGAAAGGTTAAAAAGTATTTCGCTTTGCTGCCGGTATTTTCATAAAGCCACTGCATACCGGCATAGCCAGAAATATCGTCCAAATCGCCAGCGAGATAAAGCATAGGGGTTGTTATCTCAGCCAGTTTGCTTTGATTAAATAATTGGTGTTGTCCACCCCAAGGCGCAATGGCGATCGCCACTTGCCAAGCAGGATCTACTTTTACATCCGTGTATTGCCCCGCGGCACAGCTATTAAGTCGTTCAGCCAAGGCAGTTTGAACAGCGGGATCGGTTGCGCCAGTAAAGGCTGTTATTTGCGCGGGTCCAAATTGATAACAACCGCCAACGGTATTAATGGCACCAAAGCCCCCCATTGAAAAGCCGATAACTGCCGCTTGGTTGGTATTGACACTTTGACTTAGCGTTGAAGATGCCTGTCTAAAATAGTCTAGAACAAACTGTTGATCGCGTGAGCGATTAAATAAGGTGCTAAGAAAGCCCGCAAAAGGCGCCTTCACGATATCCACTTCTGCGTGGGTCGAATCGGTGTGATCGATGGCGGCAACCACATAGCCATGAGAGGCCAGATGCTCCCCTAGATAATACATAATGGTGCGATAACCGGTGTAACCATGTGACAACACCACTAATGGAAAACGCTGTTCGGTAATATGCTGGCTGTCTCTCACCGCTTTGCCTTGAATGGCAAAGGGCACGCCTGTCCGAGTTTGGTTAGCATAAATGGCTGGCGCGCTTTGTGCTGTTGGTGAAGCTGGATACCAAACCTCTAAGGTAAGTGGTCTATCTGCCAATTGTTGAGTACTAATATTCAGCTGCTGGGGATTGGTTACGGTAATAGTGCTTACCCCCACTGCATACTGGCCGGGCGTAGCTAGTTTCGGCAATACGGCAGCAGGGAGAGGGGCGTACAAGGTTTCGGCTGTCGGTGTATTCGCGGTGAGTCCAAGACTTGCTAGGCTAAGCGAAGTGACTAGCGTTAAAATAACTGGCGTTTGCATCATGGTGCTCCTGCGAAAGATTAAAAATAACTGACGGTCAAACCTTGGCCTGCTTGGCAAACATACAGATCCGCACTTAAGCCACATTGTGCGGTATAAGCCGGTAATACTTGCTCGCGTAAACGTGGTACGGCTTCAGGTAAACAGATACAAACAATAGCGCCACCAAAACCGCCGCCAGTCATTCTTGCACCGCCTTCATTCCCTAAAACGGCTTGGCTTAACCTGACTAAGGTATCAGTGGCCGGCACGGTAACTTCATAATCAAGATGTAACGACTGATGAGACTCCGCCATCAGCTGGCTTAACGCGGCGAGATCGGCCTTTTTAAGGGCGGCAACCGCATCGATCACTCGGGCGTTTTCCGTCACGACATGCCGGGCGCGTTTTTGCTCAGTGGCAGTTAAACTCGTATTGGCATTGACCATCTCAAGCGTCGCATGACGCAACGACGCAACCCCAAGTTTAGACGCTGCCGCTTCGCATGCTGCGCGGCGTTGGTTATATTCACTGTCGACTAACTTTCTGGGGTAGTTAGAGTTAATAATCACCACCGCTAAATCATCTGGTAACGGCACCAACTCGGTATGTAGATCTTGGCAATCAATCAACAAAGCGTGATCTGCCGCGCCTTTGGCCGAAATGAGTTGATCCATAATACCGCACTGACAATCCATAAATTCATTTTCGGCGCGTTGTCCTAGCAACGCCAACTCAGTGGCGGAGAGATTAAGTTGACTTAACGCATTAAACACGCCGCCAATAGCCAGCTCCAACGCTGCGGATGATGACAAGCCGGCCCCTTGGGGGACATCACTGTCGATCAGTAAATCTGCGCCCGATAAAACATGTCCAGCTTGCTGTAAAACGTAAGCTACCGCCCGTACATAATTACCCCATTGCGACTTTCCTTTAACAATGGGCTGGCTAACATCAAACTGATCGGACTCGCCTGGGTAGCTTAGCGAACGCACCGTAACCCGCTGATCGGTTCTAGCGCGAAACAATACCTGAGTTTTAAAATTTAATGCGCAAGGCAAGACAAAACCGGCGTTGTAATCGGTATGTTCACCTATTAAGTTAACTCGGCCTGGCGCAGAGGCGATCCCCGTTGCTTGCACTTTATAAATTTCATAAAAATTTTCTTGAAACGGCTTCAAATCCATCATCAGCTACCCTTAGTTATTGTTTTTTTATAATGTTCAGCACTGGCCGCCTGTAAAATTTTGGCAGCCGTTTCGGCGGTAAGATCGCGTTGGCTTTCAGCCAGCATCTCATAGCCCACCATATGTTTTTTTACCGTGGCAGAGCGCAGCAGGGGCGGATAAAAATGCGCATGTAAGCGCCAATGTTGTTGATTTTCAGCTACAGGGGCATTGTGCCAGCCCATCGAATAAGCAAAGCTACAGTTAAAAATATTGTCATACTTCGTGGTTAATACTTTTAATGCTTCGGCCAAGGCCAACGACTGCTGGCTATCCAGTTGCGAGAAGTCTTGCACGTCATCAAGCGCGATTAATAAGGTCTCAAACGGCCAGGCAGCCCAAAAAGGCACCACCACTAACCAATGTTGATTGGCATAAACCACCCGTGTTTTGCTGGCTAGCTCGCGTTTGGCGTAATCTGCCAGTAACGCGCGGCCATGTTTCGCAAAATATTCTGCTTGGGAATTATCCTCGCTGGCAATTTCAGTCGAAAGATGATTGTGTGCCCAAATTTGGCCATGTGGATGGGGCTGCGAACAGCCCATAATGGTGCCTTTATTTTCAAATATATGAATACACTTATATTTTTTGGCGAGCTCACAGTATTGGCTGCGCCAGGTATCAACTACTGCAACTAGCTCATCAAGGCTTAACTCAGGCAGGGTTTTATTATGCTCAGGTGAAAAACAAATTACCCGACACTCACCTGTCGCGTGCTGATGCGTAAACAGTGGATCAGCCTCAGCCTCAGACTCGCTTGCTGCTTGCTCGGTAAGGGCACCAAAATCGTTGGTAAACACGTGAGTGTGGGTATACTGCGGATTTTGCTCGCCATTCGCGCGAGTATTACCTGGGCATAAAGGGCAATTGGCATCATGCTTAGGTAATGAATCTACAACTGTAGCTTCAGTTGCACCTAACCAAGGTCGGTTATTTCGATGGGGTGATACTAAAACCCAATCACCGTTTAACGGGTTTCGCCTACGGTGGGTAAACTCTAAATCATCCATTTGGAACTCCGAAAACTAGTAAGCAGGCTTTAATTGGCATCGGGTTGGCGCAACAGCAAAGCACAGTAAATGAACATTTAATGCAATATTATATGATAAATACTATTATTGGTAGAGGGCGGAGGTATTTTCGCTTAGCTTGCAAGTGACAGTAGGAATGTTAAAAGACTAGGAAAGAAACAGCATCGCATGAGCAGTGCTCATGCGACTAAAAGAGAGACAAGCTCAAGGTGCTGAATTTACTCGAACCACTTTCTGGTGAGCTTGAGCAGCTGTTTTTTGGCTAGATTGTGCTTGATTGGATTTTTTGTGTGCCAGTAATTGCTGAGCAACGCGAATATCAGCGGTGTAATACAAGGATGCTAAACCTAAACGATTGCGACCAAGGTTATGAAATACCATCCCAAAAGCAATATCGCCCGCACTAAACTTGTCATGGTTGGCCGCGAAATAACTGGCCGCTTGATTCAGTTCTTCATCTAAAAATAAAGAGCGAACCCGACCTGGGCCGCCGTGATATGCTTGAATCAACAATAAACGATACACTTGATCCCGTTTTTCTTTAGGCAAATGCCCAAATTTTGCCAGAAACACCGGTTCAAGCATTTTATGATTGCGCTCAAACAACCATAAAGCACAATCGACTTGTGCAATTCGATGCAGCTGACGATTGGCTGGAATTTTACAATCTTTTAGGGCTTGCGGCATTAATTGCAAAATGCCTCGCGCATTGGCCTTCGAACGCGCTTCACGCACACCGCCACTTTCAATGACTAACATCCCTGCGAGATCAGGTAATAAGTCCGGTGGTAACGTAATACGTTTTTGCTGCACTCGACGCTTGTACACCGTTTGCAAAACATCGTGTAATGATGCTTGGTTTTTCGGAGTTCCAACCCTGATGCCATCCCAGTTGCCAGATAATCGCCCATCAGGATGTTGCCCTAAGTAACGGGCTATGGCTAAATTTAAATCGACATTAGGTTGGTGGCAACGGATAGCAAAAGGGTAACCAATGTTATTAGGACTGCCTTTTACCCAAGCATGAACTCGCCCCTCTTTAGCCAGAGATTGCCGGGTTTGATTAATTCTTTGCTGAGTTTGTGAAGAGTCGGCGGCATCTTCAATATAATCCAGAAAATTACCCCGCATATCGAACAAAACATGGCGGTTAAGGTCGGCACAATGCTCAGAGCGGGTTAAGATCCAGCGCCTTACTGTCATCATATTCTCGAACACCCCCTGGCTATCGCTAAAGGCTTTTGTTCGAACAACATCCGTCCAGTTATCAAAAAATTGCGGGCTGTATTGTGCCACAGCATTAATAGGAAATAAGGCGCTAGCTACAGTGACCAACAAGGCACTTTTAAATGCAGAAAATGTAGAAAATTTCATGCTAACTCCATCCAAGATTAGGGTGTCTTGGTCACCCAAAGCGACTGCAATGCCTGAATGCTAGCTTAACGCCATATAATGTGCCAGAGGCTTAGCAGGTATTTTGTATTAATTAACCTCTTGTATTAATCCATTTAGCGGTTTTCTCTTGTAGAGTAGCGATATATTGGTTTCAATGCGCAGACTAACTTATTGGAGATCGCATTTATGATATGGCGTTTACTGCTACTAGTGTTGTTTTGCTACAGCGTGTCAAGCTCTGCAGCACCAAAGGGCTTGCAGCCTGAGGATTACTATAACTTTGTGTTTGTTGCCGATCCGCAAATTGCCCCGAATGGCAAACAGGTCGCTTTTGTGCACACCACTATTGCCGAAGACAAACGTAAGCGGCTAAACAACTTGTTTTTGGTGGCTACCGACGGCAAAAGCCCAGCACGTCAGCTAACTTTTACCAATAGCGATCGCCGACCGCGTTGGTCTCCCGATGGCCAACATTTGGCTTTCTTATCGGGCCGAGATGACGGCCAACAGCTGTTTTTGTTACCGCTAGCGGGCGGTGAGGCCAAACAACTCACTCAGTTAACCCAAGCAAGTATTAGTGACTTTAGCTGGTCGCCCACGGGAAACACGCTGTTATTAACGCTAGATGTTGACCCCAAGCTAGACGATCCCAATCAAGCCGAAGCAGAAACTGAGCAAGCTAAACCGGACATAGTGGTGATCCGTAATGCCATCTACAAAAGTGATGGCGGTGGTTATTTAGATGATTATCGCTCTGGTTTATGGTTAATCGATATTGCCACACAGCAACTTACCAAATTAACGGGGGATGCCCGTTGGCATGATCACTCAGCGCAGTTTTCGCCCGATGGCAAACAAATTGTATTTGCCTCTGATCGCAGCAGCGATGCCTTAGAAGGCAGTATGCAGCAAGCCTTGTATTTGTATGATTTAGCCAGTAACAACGTGACTGAATTGGCCACTTTAAAAGGCTATGCTGCAGATCCAGTATGGTCGCCTAATGGCCAATACATTATTTATACCTATCAAGCCGATTATTTTACGCCACAGCAGCTAGTATTGCACAAACTTGCTGATGCCAGTAACCGCGTGGTCGCTGCCGACTGGGATCGCACTGCTAACAGTGTACACTGGTTAAGTAATGATCGTTTGTTAGTGAGTGCCGAACAGCATGGTAGCCGACCAATTTTTGAGCTTGATTTACGCCGTGACCAGCAGCGAATTCGCTTAAGTGAGCAAGGCAGTGCGGGTAATTTGAGTGTATCTGCCAATGGCAAACAGCTGAGCTATTTGTGGCAAAACGAGTTAAATCTGCCCGAGGTGTGGTTTCAGGATGGCAACAAAGCACCGCAGCAATTAACCCAGTTTAATCAAGCCTTACTGTCTGAACGACGCTTACAACCATTGGAAAGCTTTTGGTTTAGCCATGAGCAAGGCCAAAGCCAAGGCTTTTTTATGAAGCCTGTGGGCTGGCAAGCGGGCCAGTCTTATCCGTTAGTGTTAAATATTAAAGGTGGGCCAGGTGGTATGTGGGGTCAGCAATGGTTTCATGAATTTCAAATGCTTGCGGCTGCCGGCTATGCCGTAGTGTTTACCAATTATCGCGGCAGCACGGGCTATGGTTTTGCTCATCAGAATGCCGTGCATGGCGACTACGGCGGTGTAGATTATCGCGATAATATTGCGGTGCTAGACCATGTTTTAAAGCAGCACGATTGGCTAGATAGCTCCCGTTTATTTATTACTGGTGGCAGCCATGGTGGCTTTTTAACTAACTGGATCACTACTCAAACCGATCGTTTTAAAGCGGCGGTTACTCAGCGCAGTGTCAGTAATTGGATTTCAGAAGCGGGCACCCAAGAATATCCCCCTAACGCCATGCAGCGCGAGTTTAAAGGCACCATTTGGCAAAATTACGATCTGTACTGGGGGCGCTCACCCCTGAAATATGCCGATAAGGTAAAAACGCCTACCTTGATTATTCACAGCACTGATGATCAAATTACCCCCATTGGCCAAGGCGAAGAATGGTTTTATGCCCTAAAAGCCAACAAGGTGCCGGTTGAAATGGTGGTATTTCAAGGCGAGAGTCACAGTTTATCCAGAAATGGCACGCCAATAAATCTGGTCGAACGCCTAAAGCGTATTATCGAATGGTTTGAACGGCATAGCGACAATCAGCCAAATTAATGGTTGTTATTCGGAGCCCGTTGCTGAAAAGAAGCAACTGCTCCGACTAGAATTTTGCCATTAAGCTGACTACACTCAAATTGAGAACAGCAGGAGCCTTCTTATGGATAACAAAATACTTGAGCTTGAAAAGCAGTGCCTGGATGCAGTGCAATACAATTTTCCTTTATTAAAACAATGCAATGGAGAGTTAGTCTTTATTGCGGAAGCTGACTCAGAGCAACTTACCGCCACTGCTTGGCAGTTTGATCCCCAAACCCAAGCACTATTAAAACAAAGCGGTGTTAAAAACGCTTTATTGGAAATGTTAGACACGCTGGTGGCTGAACGAAAGCATCAGCGAATCAAACCCAACCGTGAGGGACGCCTCATAATTCAAAACGGCAACGTCGAACTACAGTGGTTGCAACTAGGCGAAGCCGGACTTGCCACTTACAAATACGCTTAACTAAAAAGCCTGGTTAGTCGCCAGGCTTTTTCCGCTTAGTGAAGTGTCCACTTTTGCTGGTACAGATCACTAAAATTAACTCCTCAAATTCTACGCAATATTATACCAGCGAATACAATTAGCTATTCGCCCCCCAAATCACTCTAACCGCCAATACAGCATTAGCTGTAATTGCTTATTAACTTGATCTGCCGCCAGTGGGGTAAACTGTAACCGGCTGGCTTGGTAGCTGTTTAGTTGGCTCCACTCTAACGCTAAGCTAATACGGTTATTCAGAGGATACTGAACATTGATATTAATACCGGTGCCGTTGCCATTGTTATTATCATTTGGTTTTGGGTCTCGGTCCTGCTGGCGCCAGTAATCGTAGCGAAGGTTAATTTGGTAACTGCCGGCATCGTAGTGTAATAAGCCAAACCAACTCAAATAGTTTACTTTGACGCCAGCGGTGCCCATCTCGGTTGTGCCATTTAACAGTTGGCCAATAATCCGCCAGTTGGCGTTTACTTGATGTTGCACACTCAGATTTTGGAATTGGGTATCCCACGCATACTGGCCATGCTTAAACACGTTGGGATCGCCGTTATTATCGTAGTGGTACAGCCTCATTTCCGTGCTATTTCTAAGTAAATAGTGAATGCCAAGGTAAAAGCCTGTGCGATGATCCAGCTCGCGTGTGGGTTGCACCCAAGGCGGTTGTATTTCTGAAAAGCTCGTGTTTAAGCTGGGATAGGGCGCAAACCGCACTTGTTCACCCAAGTTAGTTTGATAACCATGACTGGCAAAGCCCCGCCAACTGATTATCGCCCCCAAGGGATCATTGCCTTGAAATAAACCACCAACGATTTGCCAATCGGCGGGAGAGTTAAAAAATCGACCAGGTCGTGTAACACTGATCTCTGCACCTCTGGCACGCAGCTCTTCGGCGAACCAACTATTGATAACCGAGAAATTGCTACTATAGGGTGAAGACCAAGCCGTATCGACATTTTCCAGTGATAATGCTGGATAAAAATAGCCCAGCCGCGCCCGAAACCGATAGCCGGAAACAGGAAGTGGCCGATAATTCAGCCACGCTTCGGTTAATCCTATATCGGTGGTGGGAATACTATGCCACTGCGCATGTAAAATCGCAGACCAGGGCGTTTCGGTATCCAGCGTAATCGCGGCCAGTTGCGGCCCCAAATAAAAGCCGCTGTTGGCATAGGCTAATAGCTCAGTGCCTTCATTCCACCAAGGGGTATCTGTGGCAGAACTGTTTTTGTAGGTGTAACCTAATTCACCTTTGCCGGTTAGCTACAGCTGTGCTGATGCATCGGCAGCGGCTATCGAGTGGCCCAGCAGTAGCGTTATCAAGAGAAAACAAAAACCGTTTCGCTTTAGCATGTGTTCACGCCTTTAGACAATGTGGCCGTTACGCTTAGCAAGCATAGCAAGAATTTGCTGAATAAATCTTGCTATGCTTGGTAAAAGCTTATTTGCTGGTATAGTTTAGTTTTAAGTCATTGCCTAAGAGTATCCGCATGTTTGTCAGAGCCCTCTGTAGCCTTTTGTTATTCTCCGGAATGGTAAATGCTGGGACAGTTGATATCCGCATCACCAATCAATTTGGCGAGCCACTCGCCAATGCGGTGGTCGAAATTCTGCAGCCAGAGCAGCCCACGGCAGCAGCTGACACGGTTTATGTGTATCAGCAGGATCTGGCGTTTAACCCCTTTGTCACCGCGATCCCTGTGGGCACCTACGTAAATTTTCCTAATCTTGATAAAACGCGGCATCATGTTTTTTCGTTTTCACCTGCCAAGACTTTTGAGATTAAGCTGTTTGTTGGCAAGCCCAGAGATCCGATCTTATTTGATAAGCCTGGCATTGTCGCCTTGGGCTGTAATATTCACGATAATATGCAGGCTTTTATCTATGTAGGAACTAGCCATCAGCTTGCCGTAACCAATGCACAAGGCATTGCCAGTTTTACCCTACCAGACACTTTTGACTATCAAATTAAGCTATGGCATCCATGGCAACTGCAAGATCACCCTGAACAGCAGATTTCATCGGTTTCACCTACATTAGCATTTAGCATGACGGTCGATGCGATTGACGATCCCACAATACCGCCTAAAGGCTTTGGCAATAGTTATTAGCTAAAACAACCTTTGACATCTTGGCTTTATGCGCAATAATTAGTGCATTAATGGTTATTGCGTAAAATTTAATGCAAAAGGTAACGTTTGTGAGCGTGCATGCACAGTTTGCGAAAACATTGGGTAAATTAGTAAAGCATCAGCGCGCACAAAGTATGGCTCAGGATGAGCTTGCTATGCGTACGGGGCTTAGCCGCAATACCATTTCGGCAATTGAAAATGGTAAATCTGTGAGTACTGAGGCGTTATTTACTGTGTTAGCACACCTTAACTTGCTGCATCTGTTGGCCGAGCCGGTGAGTACAGAGTTGGCTTTGCTCGATAATCAGCAGCAACGCAAAGTGCGTAAGCCCAAAGCGGAGTTGTCGAATGACTTCTGAGCAAGCTTATGTTTTCTACTCAGACCAATACCAGCTGGTTACATTGTATCGATAACAGCTGGTTGTACCCGCTTTTACCGCATTGACCCAATGCTCAGCGCCCGCTGAGGCGGGATCAAACAGTACGCAGCGGTTAAAAAGTGGTGTGATGGCAATAGTTTGGTTGTGTTGCCCCTGAAACACTAAGTCACCACCTTGATCTGCTTGCCAGTCTTTATTTAAATACAACAGCATACAGACTTCGCGCCCGGGCGAGTCGTCGGCATGCTGGTGCACAAAATCGCTACTGCCAAGCCGAAAGTAATTGGTATTAAGCGCCGGATCAGCGACGTTTTTATCGGTTAGCTGTACTTTAAACAGCCGTGATAGGAATTTAAGAAATTCCTCACCCCGTAAATAGTCTAAAAATTGCTGCGCAATATTGTTAGGCGCTGTTGAGCTGTTGCGTAGCCAAAGATCGCGCTTTACAAAGCGTTCTGGCTCTGGGGTGTTTTGCCACTTTTTATCATTAACATACAGCTTATCGTAGGTATGCTTTTGCGTTTGCCAGCCGTGATCCAGTTGCAATTGCTGAAGCACCTGTTCTAGTGGGCTACTATTAAACAACTGATCAATAACCACATAGCGCGGCTTGTGCTGCAACAGTTGCTGGCGATAGATGCGTACTGCATCATCGGTAAAGTATGCTGGGTTCAGCCACATGGTTTAAGCGTGCTCGTGCTAAAAGCGGCTATTATACAATATCTATTATCAGGAAAGCGTAAATGCATACTATCGCCATTCGAGGTTCAACATTAACATTTAACGATAATCCTTTTGCAAAGCCGATTAAATCGTGTTTCAAGTACGAAGAAGACACCATTATTGTGTTGCAAAATGGGCTTATCTCCAAGATAGGCCCTGCAGCGGATATGCTGAAAACACTGCCAAGCGACATCAGTATTCAACACTATCGCAATGCGTTGATCCTGCCAGGGTTTATTGATTGCCATGTGCATTACCCGCAAACTGAAATTATTGGTGCTTACGGTAAGCAACTTATTGATTGGCTGAATAAATATACTTTTGTGGCAGAGCAGAATTTTCGTGATAAATCTCATGCTACTAAGGCCGCTAAAGTCTTTTTGCGCGAATGTTTGCGTGTAGGTACAACCACCGCTGCCACTTTTTGTACTGTGCATCCAGATTCTGTTGATGCTTTTTTTGAGATCTCTGAACAGCTAAATATGCGCAATATTGCGGGCAAAGTATTGATGGATCGTAATGCGCCGGCCATGTTAATGGATACCCCGCAAAGTGGTTATGATCAAACCAAAGCGTTAATTGCCCGTTGGCATGGCAAGGGGCGTCAGCTTTATTGTGTTAGCCCACGTTTTGCACCAACCAGTAGCCCCGCACAAATGGAAATGACGGGGGCGGTTTGGCAAGAACACCCAGGCACCTTTTTACAAAGCCATGTTTCTGAAAATAAGGCGGAAATCGAGTGGGTAAAACAATTATATCCTGAGCGAAAAGGGTATTTGGATGTTTACCATTACTATGGTCAGTTGGGGCCACGCGCCATTCTTGGGCATGGAGTGCATCTTACTGAAGACGAGTTTCAGGTATTGCACGATACGGGCACGGCCATTGCGCACTGCCCAACGTCTAACTTGTTTTTGGGTAGTGGTTTGTTTGACCTTAAGCAGGCAATGGATCCCAAACGCCCGGTCCGAGTAGGTTTAGCCACCGATCTAGGCGCTGGCACCAGTTTTTCGCAACTGGCTACCATGAACGAGGCTTATAAAGTGGCACAGCTGAATGGTTATTCCTTAAGCCCGTTACATGCTTTTTATTCAGCAACCCGTGGGGCCGCCAATGCGCTTTACTTGGATGACAAAATCGGCAGTCTAGAAGTGGGTAAAGAAGCCGACATTATCGTGCTTGATCTAAATGCCACGCCAATCATCAAATATCGCATGCAATATGCTAAGAGTTTAGAAGACATCTTATTTGTATTGATGACGTTGGGTGATGATCGTACGGTTAAAGCAACTTATGTTGCAGGTGAGCGGGTTTACTCTCGTGACGCTGAGATAGAAAACGAAACCTTTGTGAAACACCTTAGCTTCGAGTTATGACTTTTGCTATTAAACTGTAAGCGTAACATCAACCACACCTTGTGGTGTGGCTGCTGTTACGCTTACAGTTCTCTATGGTTCAGCATATGTTACATACGATCTTTCTCAGTAAAAAGTGTATACTTTCTTAAGTCTTACTAACATTGTGAAAACATTACCATGCACCTGCTTACTGAAAAAGTGTGGAATATGAAACCCAACAAGCCTTTAGCTAAACAACTTGCTAAAAGGGATTTGCCTGCTTTGGTGTGTGATGCCGTCAACCTGGAAGGCGTAGCAATGACGCTGCCGGAAGTGCAGACAATCCTTGATGGCATTACGGTGGGAGGACATCGTATCAGTGATCAAAATATGGCAATTAACCAAGCTAAAGCTTGGGATTATCTGTTCAGTCTAGTCGAGCAAGATAGGTTTACATTTGATAAAGAAACTGCCATTCAAATTCATAATATTGCTGGAAAAGAAGAGACGTTAGAGTGGGGGAAATTCCGCTCAGGCTATGCTTCTATTACTGGCTCTGATTATGCCCCTCCTGCGCCTGAGATGTTAGACGATAAATGGCGTGAAATTGAGCAGTTGGTTGAATGCGAAGTCGATATCTACGACAAGGCTATTACAGCTTTCCTTCAAATGGCTCGTGTACAATTTTTCTGGGATGTGAATAAACGCACTGGCCGTTTTATGATGAACGGTATTTTGTTAGCGCATGGCTATCCTATCATTAATGTACCTGCTAAGCGTCAGCAAGAATTTAACACCTTAATGCTTGATTTTTATGCGGACAATAACATGGCCGCAATGAATAAGTTTTTAAGAAGTTGTATCGATGAAAGAATCATTCGGAATTTTAAGCTCGATTTGCCAATAGGTTAGTCTCCAACCTAAGTTTTACCCGTTAAAAAGGTTTTAATCATGAGCAATACTTGGGTTGTCGACCTTCGCCATTATCTGAACGAAAACGGTGCTATTGAAATCTCATCAGGCCCGGGGTTGCGTTTGGCTCAGCATATTGTCGCTATCGTGCAGGAGACAACAGGGGATCCATATAACGAAGGTTTATTCCCAAAAGTGCCTTGTCGCAGAAGGCCAAACCGCAAGCCTTGTAGTGGTGAAATTGCCAGCTTCATTAATCCTGATAATCAGCACATTATCTGGGTTTGCCCAATCTGTGAAGATAACGGCTTGATATCAGGTTGGCAGGGGACATTGTGGGATTTGACTCGAGAAAATACTATCGAACATTGAGTGTAACTACTAAGTTACCTTTCGTGGCACAAAGCGGGCACTAATTTTAAAACCACCTGGTGCAAGTAACTTGCTTAGATTGGACAAGCGGGCGTCGGTCTGGCCTTTTTCAATCTCGCGCAGTGTTTTATCAGATACCTTGGTATAAGCTGCATATTCGGTTTGGGTCATACCGTAAAGTTCTGTGCGTATTCGCCTTATCGCTTCACCGAGGCTAATTGCACCGCTGTTAATGTCTGCTTCAATCTGAGAGAGTAACGTCAGACGCTCTTGGCCGGAAGATTCAGTCATACTTAACCCCTAAATTCGCCAGCTTTTCATGCATACGGGAAAATCCTAGCGCTGGAAAGTTTATAATTTCGATGGGGCATTGACGATGCAAGACCAACAGTCAGTGGCATCGTATGAAGGAACTTCAGTTATGTAAGATTTCAGATAAGTGAGTCGGACGGGATTGCTTAATTCATTACCTAGAAAACAGAGTTCCGCAGCATCCCACCACTTCCTGTTATTGAACAACTGTAATATGAGGGTTTTCATACGTATTCCGGAGTTTTGTTACCGATTTAAAGTCAGGTTAGTGCATAAAGCGGAATTAATCTACCGATTTATTATTAATCTGAGCAAATAAACGGAATCAAAATTCCGAATGTTTATAGGTGGTAACTTTAAACTCTAGTATGAGTTTTTTCTTCACTAAAATTGCTATCCCTCTAGGCCTTGATTTACGTTTGGCCTAGCAATTTATCGATATTGTGGAGTAATCCACTGGCGTTACTGAGGTATCCCCACAAACTTTAAAGTTAAAATAAGAAGTTAGGCTAGTAGGGAATATTCATGGCAGTTCCCGATATGATCTTTTGCCAAAAATCTTAAATTGAATAAATTGAAGTAACGCCATGAATGGTAAAACTATGCTCGCTTATTTCCTCCGATTTGTCACCCCAAAAACATGAATAAAGCCAGATTTTATGTCTAATTATACGAGGTTACTGCTCTTGCTAAAGACGCGTGTTGTATTATGACGGTCATTTGGCATGCAATGCCAGCTTCGTCCGATAAAGTCAGTATCAAGTGCGTAGACAGATTACTCAGCATTGCCAATGCTGCAGCGGGAGCTACCTCTTATCTATGCGGCAATGACCAAATCTGTCCTTAGCAGTAAATCTCAACCGCTCATTTTGGTTGACCTACTGCAATTAGACGACACTTTAAGTCAGCAAGGCAAAACCTGTTTACAGGAGATGATGATGGATACTGCGTTAGCTTATGCGGGTGCAAGCTGGCAAGTACAATAAGCTTTCTATCTGTCTGATAAGCATACACTGAGTAATTACACAGTATGGTACTTAATGACGGCAATACTACAATAAGCGCTTATGGATGACTTGTCGTAAATAGCGACATTGTCATGGATGATTATAACTATCTTGATGCGTGGAAGACGATTAGAAAATTCGTCAGGCAGTGCAGGTTTGCAAGCGCAGCGTGTCGCTGCCATGGCAAGGATGCCAATGCATCGGGTGTCGTATACCCATTTTTTTACAGTTTAAGCTTACTGATTGAGAGGGAATTTATGCACGCATCAAGCTTTGACTTCTTACAAAAACACTACTCAGAATTATACCATCTGGCGATCCAGGCTGAGCGCTATGCACATTCTGATCACTCCAGTTTCCTCCTTAAAATCCGCATGTTTTTAGAGATCTGGTGTCATGATCTTGCATACCAACATATCAAAAGCGTAGATATCGAGCCTGCACTTTTTGATAAAATTGAACAGCTACGGACCTTATCGTTAATTTCACACGATACCACCAGCATACTGCATAATATTCGCGCGATTTGTAATCGCGGTGTGCATTTAGCGTTTGATCAAAACAGAGGCTTCTGTCAGGTTATTGAGATATCAGACAATGATATTAACCAGTGTTTAGTTGGGATCTATAAGCTTGGCGCACATATAGCAGGGGAGCAAAATTGTTCGCCCGGCGCAGGTTTACAACTCTCAGCACAAGCTAAGTTAGACACAGCTGTTATGCAAGGTTTTGCTGGTAACGGTAAAGCGTCGTTAAGTGTGGTGAAATTAATCCATGCCGACATCAAACAACATAAATCGAATAGTCGTTATTGCGCAAATGATGTCATATATTGGCTTGATAAAGCTTTAACACAAGGCAATTTCGAGGCGCTGGAATACTATAGTCAACTGCTCGTTGAAAAACGTTACAAGCAGCTTGAATTGAAGCAGCTTAAATTCTGGCTGGAACAATTTAAACATCTTGAACAGAAGGCTGAATATGCCCTTATCGCCGCTAAAACTTACGAAACACTCGGCGAGATGCGCGTAGCATTAAAACATTTCCATGCCGCTGCTGAACAAGGGTGTTTTACATCTTTAAAACGCTTACAAGACTATTATCTCAAACGTGATGAACAATCATTTTTTAACATTATTAGCTTAGGATATGAGCACAATGAGCGTCGTTCAGTCTATTACTTTCTCATGTTTCATCTCTTTGAGCATCACTTTGCAGACCATCCCGAGGATTTACAAAACGCCTGCTTGAAAAAACTTAAACAACAATATCTGAAGGCAAAAGCCTTTAATGTTGAAGGATTCGCTTATGCAGACGCGGTGTTAGGCTTGTATAAAACACTTGATATAAACTATAACCCAACACAAGCAGCAGAGATAATCGCGCTTAATTGGCAAAAAGCGCCGCGCTATTTCAAGTTGGACTTTGCTATTTTCAGCAAGTTATTAAATGAAAACATCAATTTACCCTTTATGGTGGAGTTTGCCCAAGCGATCATGCCATATTGTAACGAGCCCGATCTGTTAGCAGAACTTGAGCTAAATCTTGGTTTGTTACAATGGCAGTTATCGCTCAATAAAACACCTTTTACTGCAAAGCAAAATAGCCGCGAATTAATTAAATCGGCGGCAAGGCGAGGCAATGTAGAAGCGCAAAACATGCTAACGCATTTAACGGGCCGATTTGGTAAGGCAGGCATGCCATTTCACTTGCCTAAATTTAGGGGTATTAGCAAGCGGGCAAGCTGAAGTTTGATAATCAAAGGGTTTATTCTGCTCTGTCCTCAAGAGCAGCACGTTTAGTTCGACATATTTTGTCGCAGTGAGCAATTATACTGCAGTCATTGTCAAGTTCATCCACTAACAAAGCTTTTATTAAATGAGCAGGAGAGCACAGTGAATCAGCAAGCAATCAAAATCGTGATTATCAGTGGTGCCGGTATCAGCGCTGAGAGTGGCTTAGCGACCTTTCGCGATCCTGATGGTTTATGGCAGCAATATGATCTTGAAGACCTAGCCACACCACAAGCCTTTGCGCGTAACCCCGCATTAGTGCATCGCTTTTATAATTCGCGGCGCATACAAGCAGCGAAAGCCGAGCCCAATGCAGCGCATTTAGCCATTGCCAAATTAGAGCAAGCCTTTAACGTGGTGGTAGTAACGCAGAATGTCGATGATTTGCATGAGCGGGCAGGGTCGAGCAAGGTGCTGCATTTGCATGGCAAATTAAATGAAGCGCGCAGCAGCAAAAATCCAAATCTGATTGAAGTTATCGGTCAGCGCGAATTAAAAGTGGGAGAGCTCGCCGCTGATGGCTCAGCGCTGCGCCCTAATATCGTCTGGTTTGGCGAAGAGGTACCAGCCATGCAGCCTGCCATTAAAGAGATTGCCAGTGCCGATCAAATTTTAGTTGTCGGCACTTCACTACAAGTTTATCCCGCTGCATCATTACTATTCTATGCGCGTAAGGGAGCAGAAAAAGTGCTGATTAACCTGGAAGCCACCGATAATGATGCCGGCTATCAATTTATACAAGGAAAGGCGGCTACGGAAGTGCCGAAGTTAGTGGAGAAGTGGTTGGCCAAGCAATAATGGTTTGATCCTCAGTCAAAACAAACGGGCATATAAAAAGCAATTGCTGCTGGAAAATTGCTGTTGATTTCTGTGATGTCGGACTAGTTGCTAGTGTCAGGCTAAATCTCTTCTCATGCAGTTACTATTCTACAGGGATATATTCAGCATCTATCCCCAAATGACCACCTTTCTTTGTCTAAGGCGCGAATGTTATTTCAGTCAATTGACAATGATTTCTTGATATCGCAGATCCTTGTCATGAGTACTAAAGGGTCAAAAGTTGATTCTTTGAAGCCAAATTTTTTGTAGAAGGCTTGCGCACTGTTATCGATAGCATGCACTAAAATTCCGGCACCACCGACAGCATTCATTGCTTGTACTGAGCGAATAATACAATCTTTTAACAAACCTGCCGCAATACCGCGACCTTGATAAGCGCTTTCCACCCCAAGCCTTGCTAAAATTACCATCGGAATGGGATCAGGGCTATTTCTTCGTAGTGAACTAAATGCTTGCTCTCTAGATACCGAACCCATGGCAATAGCATAGTACCCAACCACCTTGTTGTCCGAAGTATCATTGACAACATACACTCTCGCGGTTCCTCGGCTTTGGCTCTTCAACGCCTGTTTTCTTAACCACGTATCGAGCTCTTCAATACCACATTGAAAGTTATTAAGCTGATGCCCATCATTCAATAGCGTTGGCGCACTTATTCCCAAAGCGCTCTCCTATTGAACAGATCTTTCATGCCTTCAAGCGTCTGAGGCTCTGCACGAAGTTCGGTATCGAAAGCTTCAAAAGCCTTTGCTTCAAGGACAAAATCCCGCTGTTCAGCCAGTATGCTATGCGCTTCATTGAGCGCTGCTTGCTGAATAAACACGGTCCTATCGACTTTTTTTAAACTTGCTGCTGCATCAATAATATCCCTTACCGATGGTAGTACTCGCATATTGATTGACGCTGTTTTTGTAGTCATAACACCACCCTGTATATCTATTTAATACACAGTCTAGATGATTTATGTGTATAGTCAATAGATATACGGTTTTGTTCATGGATAAGTGGATAAGGTGGGTCATCCTAATTGTCGCCGAACAGATAGCCGTATTTGGCGTTATGAAATTGTCACTTGCAACAATTGCAGAGCCTGATATTGGAGCGGGGCGCAACGCACAATGCTAGTTTATTGTGGCTGCGACTGATGGCTAATACTGATGAGTGCTAATGTGCAGTGTAAGCTTTGTGGCTAGCTCAATTCTAATGGGGTATACAAACATAGGCTGGGCTTAAGGTAAACAAAGCTTTATTTGTTTGGTGCGACCTTTAAATAGAATTGTGCCCTACCATCTTCGTTGCAGACTAACTGCGGCAGTAATAACAGGTTGCCCTGGCGCTCTAGCGGTAAAAAGGTACCTTGCATCATAAGCAATAAACGGGACTGATCTTCATTTGGCAGCTGATCTGCAAGTTGTTGTAAAATTTGTGTGTTGTAAGCTGCGGTTAACACAAACCAGCTCAGTTCATCTTGGCCTTGGCTAAGTACGTAGTCTTCTTCAGCCGCTATAGCGGGCAGGAGTAAAAAATTACTAATACGTTCCAGCGCAATTGTGACCATGACTTATCCTCGGTATCGCTTTTGAGAAGCAGCATAACCTCGCAGCGCGACAGAATGTGTCGAGGATTTGGTTTCTGTCGTTCCAAAGGAGCC
Source organism: Alishewanella sp. d11 (assembly GCF_049390205.1). Classification (GTDB taxonomy): domain Bacteria; phylum Pseudomonadota; class Gammaproteobacteria; order Enterobacterales; family Alteromonadaceae; genus Alishewanella. Next base: position 3,281,004 of record NZ_CP186547.1, read on the forward strand.
TTACACTGACTAAAAATCCTCCATCAATGCTTCCCAATAGCCAGGTTCGTCATGGTGCTGGTTTTTCATTGCATGCTCTAAAGGTAGATAACAAAAAGTCACACCTTCGAATTTGCAGCTCCCATCAGGATGCTCCAGAAAGCGGCTTAACTTTATAAAGTCTGGATCAGATTCATCAAAAGGAACATCGATATAGATTTGTCCTTTATAGGACGAAAACCCATATTCATTGGCAACATCACCGCAGGGAGTGTGATTCATGTGGTTCTTATCAAGCCAGTCGATTATGTCTTGCCGACTGTGCCAAGAGGACCAATCGGTGGTTGAAAAAGAATCTTTATTGAAGGTGAGGTACAGCACGTCTCGCTGTTTCTCACGGCAAATTTTGTCAATATATTGAATATGTTGAGGCATATTTTAGTCGCTTCCGTTCGGTATTTGTCACTAAGGTTACCTGTTAAACACGGTCAGGTCAAAAATGATATGCGTGTTTTACATACACTGTATTTTGTACCAGTATGGTGTAAATGTAAGTTTTAAAATAACATCAACCTTAACAATGAAACGTTAAAGCCCATATTTATTTACTATTTGTTCAAGTTATATCTATTTAACCTAAATTTCATAGAGGGATAAATCATGTCTCAGACTATGCTTCGTGATGCTGCCGGTCGTGTTTACGCTTTTATTAATACCGAACACAATGGTGATCAGACAATTCGTCCAGCTGATGGCGTGCCGATAGGACGTTACTACAAAGGTATGGATATGACCATGGATTTACGCAGTGGTCGTCAAATCGCAAAAGGAAATGCCTTGATGGCGTTAGTGCCACCACCAATATACTAATTATGTTAATTATCGTCGTAATTGAACTGTTTTAATAAAACTAGGATTTTGTAATTAAGGATAAATTATGAAAGAAGCGGTATCTGCAATTTTGAGTTTTTACGAGGATGTGCAATCTCGTCTTAAACAAGAATATACTTGGAATATTCCCGTTCTTGAAGGATTTTCTTCGGTACCTCTTTCGGGTTATGAAGCAAATGTTGAACTTAAGAAATATTTAAATAAGGAATGGAAAAGCGCAAGTATTGAGAAAAAACATGAGCTTGCAAAATTTGTCGTTGCTAAATGGGGTGGCGTCAGATCAAATAAGATTGAAACCCTAAATAAATATGTATTACAGGCCGATCTGCCTCAACCGCAAACACCTTTAAAAGGTGTTGCGAGTTATTCGAAAATTTTTGCAATTGTTGCGCCAGAAAATTATGCAATTTATGATGCCAGAGTAGCAGCCTGTTTGAATGCCACCCAATTCCTTGGTAACGTTGGACAAGGACTAACATTTAACTATGTTTCTGGCCGCAATAATATTATTGGCCATGCAATTAAAAAACAGGGATTTGTATTTCATCCATCTTTTAAGACTAAGACTTTACGTGCTTTAGGGTGGGAAAGCATTGCGGCAAATGATACCTACCAAAGTTACCTAACTTTGCTAAAAAAATGCTCTTCTGCTTTGTCTGAAATCCCCTTATATGAGCTTGAAATGTGTTTATTTGCATTTGCCGAAGAGCAGTGCAATAAGGCACTCGCAAAAATAGCTAGCGAGTAACCACATATAAATTCAGCCTTGCTTGAACAAATCTAAATAAACCAAATAAGTGCGACGCATTTTGTCGCACTTATCCCTTATGCTGCTTCTGAACCAAGATTTACACGATTAATTCAGTTAAATCAGCAGAGGTTGTTATTTAGCAAAGACTAACTATTTAAAGCCTTCAGCGGTTACGGGATCAGGATCTTCGTCAAAACTGGGAGCAAACGTGTAACCTTCTTGTTTGAGTTTGCTGAAATCAAATGGAAGACTGTGATCATAGCGATGCAAACGTTCATTATAGATTAAAGCACTGAGATTATTTTCTTTACAGTATTTAAGTTGTTGCTGGAAATCAAAACTACAAAGCCGGTACGGATCGGTTAAAAAAGCCATTCCTTCAACTGGGCTATGCTCAGTAAAAATCCACCAATAGTATTTATACATACGTGGATTAGGGTTAACAGAACTAACACTGGCATTGAAGATCCTAGGGCCTTTACGGGCAGTTAGTTCTGCCAGCGTTTGAAAAGAGGGTTTCATCATAGTGTTAATAGTCCTGTTAATGCATAGCTATTGCCGTTGTAATTAACGATTTAGCTAAAGTCAAGCAACAACAGGATAAGGTTCAAATTTTACGTTATAAAATGATTGAAGAGGAAACTGAAGATGATATTAGAAGAGTTCAAGCAATTAGTTACTAAGCATCGTCCAACAGGTTATGCACTTGGTGAATTTAAAACTGATACACCTGACTATCGGTTTGGTAAGCAGAATCAGACGGTGGCGATGATTTATGATAATAGTATTAAAAGCGCTGTGAAATTCACTTTTAGAGTTGGGTTAACTTCCTTGCTTATTAAGAAGTTTAACGAGCTTGGGGCGCATGCTATTCAGCATCCTGAACTGCGCGATATGTTTTTGGTGACAATTGGTAACAATGCATTCTCTGATGAAATGATTGGTTTGCTTGAAGAGAGCATTATTAGAGCACTAAGAAAGTTTTATCAATAAACTAAGGTTAGGCGGGGTAGCAGAATGTGGTTTGAAGAATTAACCGGCTTTATTGAGCAGAATGCAATACAGGTTCAACAACAGATTGCAGTACAAGGTGACAGACTGTTGTTTAAAAACTCGGGTAAGGTGGTGCAAGCAGGGACACTTAGCACCCCGTCGTTAGCTGAGCTCAACGAACAGGCGCAGCAGGTTTTGCATACCGATGCGGCTTTAACCGGCGTTTTGTCGCTGGAAGAAGTGGTAGCGGATGTGCAAGAACTGCATGCCAACCCAGATAATGCCGGTGCTATATTTCAGGTCGCATCGCAGTTTAATCTACTAGAGATGGTCTCACCGGATGTGACGCCGGAGCAGGGGGTTACCCGCTATCAAAACGACAAAACACAGGGGCCTGCCTGTGCCATTGCCTGCGGCGCGGGGTTAATATACCGCAACTACTTTGTTCCCGTTGGCGAGCAGCTAGGTCAATCGGCCAATAAGCAGCTTAATATGCTTGCTACGCTGGAGCAGGCATTAATGCGTTACTTCAGTCAACAGACCGCCACGGACTATGCAAATATCACGTCACCTTGGGCAATGCAAAATGGATATGCACTGCCAAGTAAACAGCAACTTATTCTGATCAATAAGGTGCTTGCGGGGCTAAACCCAACGGAATATCAGCAGTTAAAAGAGCTGGTGTGCATAGGGCTGCAACATGATACCGAGGTAACGATAAAGCAGGCATCACATTTGGTTACTCAAGCCTATTGCTCTGCAATGCCAGTGGCTTATAACTACCATTCCAATGAGTTATGGCAGCCTTTGGCAAGCTTAATACTTGATGCTGCCTATGAAGCAACCTTTGCTGCAGCGGTTGTGAATGCAAAGCGCACCGGCAATAAACGGCTGTATTTAACGCTGTTAGGCGGAGGCGCCTTTGGTAACCAACCACAGTGGATCTTAAATGCGATTACACAGGCCTGTACTCGCTATAAAAATTGCGCGTTAGAGGTAAAAATTGTGAGCTACCGGTATCCAAACCCGCAGCTACACACATTGATATCATAAATAGATAGAGCCATCACATGAAAGCCTTAGATTTAGAATACCGACTAAGCCTCTAAACTTGGCCGCGAGTTCTATTATTTTCTTAAACACAATGTTAATTTATATCTGATTTATCCCTCGCAAAAGGAAAATGCATGTCAAACTCGCTTGTACCAGGCTTACTGGTTGCTCAGAGTCATCGTTTGGAAGATCTTACCGCGATCGTTGTAAAGGTAATTGAAACCTATCCATTAGCGCCATTGGAAGAAGAAACTGTTCTGGTACAGAGCAATGGGATAAGTCAATGGCTGAAAATAGAACTAGCAAAGGCAAGTGGCATTGCTAGCATGTTGAATATCACCTTACCTGCGCGTTTCGTCTGGAAAGCTTACCGTACCATTTTGGGTAATGATATTCCTAAAGTTTCGCCTTTTGACAAAGAGCGTCTTAGCTGGCGAATAATGAGAGTGTTACCTGGGCTGTTAAAGGAATATCGGCATTCAAGCCAGCAGGAATTCTCAGCGCTTGAACATTATTTACGAGATGCCTCTGCAGAACACGTCACTCCAGATGGTGAGATTAATGAGCGCAAGCTGTTTCAACTTAGTACCCGGATCGCGGATTTATTTGATCAATATCAGAACTATCGTGCCGATTGGCTGGATCATTGGGCTCAAGGTCAGCGCTATCTGAATACTGTCGAGGAGCTCGTTCCAAACGATAATCAATGGCAGCCATTGTTATGGCAGGCTTTAGTGGCAGATATTGGCGCGGAGGCACTCTGGACTAATCGCGCCAAATTACACAAGCAATTCATTATCAAAACGAAACAACTCAGAGCATTACCACCAGGTATGCCTAAGCGTTTAATTATATTTGGCATTTCTTCGTTACCTCAGCAAACCCTCGAAGTGTTGGATGCTTTGAAGCACATTATGCAAATTGTGCTTTGTGTTCATAACCCTTGTAAACATTACTGGGCCAATATTGTTGATGGTAAAGAAGCAATGCGTGAAGCATTGTCGAGCGCGACAAAGAAGCGGCATCCGCTCAAAGCCGGTATGCAAGAGGATATTGAGGATAGCAGCCTGCATCTGCATGTGCACCCACTTTTGGCCAGTTGGGGTAAACAGGGGCGTGATTATATCCACTTACTGGATTTATACGATGACACCCTAGAAAAACAGGGTGCCGTGAGTGCCTTAAAGTTCGAAATCTTTGATGAAACACCGCCGCAAAACCGGCTGCAACAACTGCAAAACGATATTCTGCAGCTGCGGCCGCTCCATGAAACCCGCGAGGTCTGGAATGTGGAAACCACCACCACAGCAGACGACTCAATTCAGTTTCATATTTGTCACAGTATTCAGCGTGAAATCGAGGTATTGCATGATCAACTGCTGGCGGCATTTGAGCAGAATAAAGAATTAGCGCCACGAGATATTATGGTGATGGTACCTGATGTTACGGCCTATGCGCCGCATATTGATGCTGTCTTTGGTCGTTTCGACTTTAACGATTTAAGAAGGATCCCTTATACCATTGCTGATCAGGGGCAGCGCCATTTACAGCCACTACTTGTTGCCTTAGAGCAGCTGCTGAGCATTGAACAGGCAAAGATTACACAAGCGGATGTGTTATCCATACTCAATGTGCCTGCTGTGCAAAAACGGTTTGATATTGATGCTGAAGAGTTAGTGCAAATACAACGCTGGCTTGACGAAGCCGGAGCGCGTTGGGGGCTCAATGCAGAACAAAGGGCTTTGTTTGGTATGCCATCAGACGAAGCGACAAACAGCTGGTGGTTTGGATTGCAACGGATGGTTTTTGGCTATGCCATGGGGCGTCCCGAGAATGATAAACAACAACGCTGGCAAGACATTGAACCCTACCATGAAGTAGGGGGACTCTCTGCTGATGCAGTGGGCAAGCTTGGATTACTGATAGCAGCGCTAAACAGTTGGTGGGATTTTTCCCGAAAAACATACTGTTTAAGTGAATGGTCGGTAGCGGCAGAGCGACTGCTGGCCCAGCTGTTTAAACCTGAAGAGCTTGTCGATATCACTTTGGTTGCACAACTGCAGCAACAGCTGTTAGACGTTCAAGTATTGGTGACGGAAAGTGGCTTTACTGAAGCCATTTCACTGGTAACCTTTAAAGAAAGCTGGCTATCACGCATTGATCAGCCCAATTTGAATCAACGCTTTCTGGCTGGATCAGTCAACTTTGCCACCTTGATGCCAATGAGGGCTATTCCATTTAAGCATATTTATGTGCTGGGCATGAGCGATGATGCCTATCCGAGGCGTCAATCAGCCATTGATTTTGATTTGATGCACACCCGCTACCGTCCTGGTGATCGCTCTCGGCGGGACGACGATCGTTATCTGTTTTTAGAAGCCTTGTTGTCTGCCCGTGAAAAATTTTATGTTAGCTGGGTAGGGCGCAGCGCCCGCGATAATAGCGAATGGCCACCGTCGGTATTGGTGGCGCAATTGCGTGAACATCTGGCCAAAGGATGGTGCCCAACTGCAGTTAAGGCAAAAGACTTTCTTGCTGCTATCACGACAGAGCATAAATTACAGCCATTCCATCCTAAATATCTTACTGAAGGCTCGGGGCTCTTTACCTATGCTACAGAATGGCAAGCGGCAAGAAACGCAGCCTTAGTTCAGCAAGAGGAACCAACATTAACACCTTGGCAGCCGGAGCAAGAGCAGCTTTTACAAGTAAATTTAAATGCCTTACAGAACTTTATGCGTGAGCCCGCGCGGCCATTTTTTAACGAACGGTTAAACACCTATTTTAGTTCTGAGGAAAGGCAAACCCAAGATAGTGAAACCTTTACTCTCGATGGGCTGCAGCAATGGCAACTCAATAACCAGTTGTTACAAGAAAGCCTGACGTTTTTCAGCGCACAACTAACAGCTGGCACCTTTACTGTATTGGAAAATCTACAACCATTAGCGGCCATTTTTAATGATGTTTTTGCACGTTTAGCACGCGAAGGATGGCTTGGCATAGGTGTGATGAGTGACAATATTAAACGTTCGACGCTACAGCGTGTCAGCGCACAACTGATTGAAGTCTCAAATTTACTCCAAGATGCTAAGCCTGTTGCTGATGAGTTACTCACTTTTCAGTGCAGCGTTGACACAGAAAATAAGACCGTAGCAGGCGATCAGAAACCGGCTTTAGTGAGCGTGATGATCGAAGATCGCGCTACGCAATTATTTAAAAAGCCAGATGGCGAAATACTACAAATTTATATCTCTGCCAGTGAGTGCAAGGCTAAACATCGCTTCTTACCCTACTTAAAACATCTATTACTTAGTACGGTGGCTGCAACTAAACCTGATCTTAACAAGATCACGACGTATGCGCTCTTTCGTAAAGGGAAAGATGAAACCGAGATAAAAACGCTGCCACCTGTAAATAGCTCTGATGCCCAAATCGCATTAACGCAGTTATTGACGTTATATATTGAGTCGTTATCCAAACCAACTGGTGTGATTGGCGAGTTAGCCCTGGATTGGCTGGGTAACTACTGGAAAGCATTAAATGGCAAATTAAAAGAAGGTAATAAAAATTTACCAGCATTTCCACCACATGAGGCAGCGGCTGAAGCACATAAACGTTTAGTTAAATCTACTGATGCTGATGCAGATACACTGCAAAATTATCCTTATGCCGCTCGTGTGAATTCAGACTTATCTCTTCTTTGCGACAACGCGGACTTTACACGCTTAATTAACATGCTTTATGCGCCAATGGTCAGGGGAGAAAATGGTTTGCCCATAAAGCTTGAGCTTCCAGCTATAGAAAATAATGCCATTCAGGGAGGTGCATGATGAGCCAGGATTTAAATATCTTAGATTTTACCTTACATGGTAGCCGCCTGATTGAGGCAAGCGCCGGTACCGGTAAAACCTATACCATCGCTGCGCTCTATGTACGTTTAGTATTACAGCATGGCGCTGAACTACAGGCTTTTCATCGCGCATTGTTACCAAAAGATATTCTGGTGATGACCTTTACACGGGCCGCTACAGCAGAGTTAGCTGATCGTATTCGTGCCCGCTTAAGTGAGGCCGCCAGTTATTTTCGTGCCGAGAATGGTCTTGTTGCTGATGAATTTTTGCAAAACTTAAAGAATGATTATTTGCAGCGTGGTTGCAGCGCGGCAGAACTGGCTTACCTGGCCAGACGTCTGGAGCTGGCTGCCGAGTCGATGGATGAATCAGCGGTTCACACCATCAACGGCTGGTGTCAGAAAATGCTGACTGAACATGCCTTTGCCAGTGGCAGTTTATTTGAACAGGAAGTTAAAACCGAAGAGGATGACCTTAAGCTGATTGCCGCGGAAGAGTATTTCCGGCGGAATATTTATACCCTTAATTATGATTTTGCGCAGCAAGTGCTTGATTGCTTAAGATCTCCGGCTCACTTGAGTAGCAAAATGAGAGGCGAGAACTTTTCATCAGACGATGCAGAGATAAATCATCGCTTCAAAGAGATGCTCGACAAACTGGAGTTAATCTCGAAGCGTCCTGATAAATATACTGATATTTCAAAATTTTTAAAAGAAATCACTCCGACATTTCCTAAAACTGGCTATTCTAATCTTGCAGGCATCATTGAGAAATTATATAAATGGGCTGACAGAAAGATTGATGCAAATGCTTTGGGAGCCAATATCAAGTTATTGAAGCCCGAGTCCTTGATAGAAAAACTGTCTAAAATTCCTTCTAAAATTGATTATCCATCCAGTATTGAAATCCTTGCTGATCTAGAAAAAGACCTGAGAGAAATCTCAGATATTCATGCTAATAAACACAAAATATTTTTGGAGCACGCGAAATACTTCGCCACAAAACGTTTTCAGGAACTCAAACTGCAAGCTGCACAAATGGGCTTTGACGATATGTTAACGCGTTTGCGCGATGCATTGCGTGGGAAAAACGGTCAGCAATTAGCGCAAACTATCCGCCAGCAATTTCCGGTGGCCTTGGTGGACGAGTTTCAAGACACCGATCCGATACAATATGAAATTTTCGATACCATTTATCATATTAAGGAAAATGATCCAACCACCGGTATTTTCCTGATTGGTGACCCCAAACAAGCGATTTATAGTTTCCGTAATGCCGATATTTTTACTTATTTAAAAGCACGTCAGGCGACAGAAGGACGGCACTACAACCTTAAGAAAAATTTCCGTTCAAGCCAGCGGATGGTGGATGCCGTCAATCGTCTGTTCACAGAGGCAGATAACAAAAGCGAACGAGGCGCCTTTTTATATAAGACAGAAATCCCTTTTGCTGAAGTGGCTGCCAATGGTCAGCAAAAAGTGTTTAAAGGTTTGGATGGCGAGGAGGCAGCAGCCTTACAGTGGCATATTGCAAAAGAACCCGCTGCTACTAAAGAGGCTTATCAAAAAGCGGCCGCGCGCTTTCATGCTAATTTAATTGCCCAACTTTTAAATAGTGACAAAGCCGGCTTCTATCATGGCGATGAACGGACGCCTATTACCACCCGTGATATTGCAGTGCTCGTTGCCACTGCAAAAGAAGCCCAGTTGATCCGCGATGAGCTTAGAAAATGCAGTATACGAAGTGTGTATTTATCTGAAAATGATTCAGTTTTCTCGCAGCCTGTAGCAAAAGACTTGCTCGCTGTAGTACAAGCCTGCGCCCAGCCAAGAGATCCCGCACGGATCAGAACCGCGTTAGCCGTGCCCTTATTGGCTGAGCCTCTGGCGAAACTGATTGAATATCAGGAAAACGAACTGGCGTGGGAAGCTGCAGTAGAGCGTTTTATTGGCTATCACGAGATCTGGGAACGTTTTGGTGTGCTGGCTGCATTAACGCGTTTATTACATGACTTTAAGGTACCCGCACGCTTACTGGCAGACGCGAATGAGGGCGAACGCCAACTGGCTGATACCTTGCACCTTTGTGAGTTACTGCAGCAAGAAAGTATGCGCCTTGAGGGCATGGCCAGCTTAGAAGAGTATTTTGCTTTGCAGGTGCAAGAGTATAAAGCGGCTACCGGGAATTCTGGTGACACCAACAAGCGCACTAATACTGAAGCCTTGCAGCTTCGGCTGGAAAGTGACGAGGATTTGGTAAAAGTGATTACTTATCACAAGTCAAAAGGCTTGCAATATCCATTGGTTTTTATGCCGTTTCCTGCTTATACCACAGAGTCTCAACATCGCTTTAAGGAATATAAATTTCCACAAAGCTACCATAAGATCAATGAAAAAGGTGATCGTGAAAGGCATATCGCCTGGAGTAAAGATGACGCAGAAGCTCTGGCCTTAATTAAAGACGAGATGCTGGCAGAAGATCTGCGCAAAATGTATGTTGCATTGACCCGGGCTGAATTCGCTACCTTTGTTACCTTACAAGCAGTGGGGGAGCCACAGCAGAACGCGTTATTTTATTTGTTATATCGCGGGGCTACGGTAACAAAAGCAGAAACCAATGTATTAGACACGGCCCGCAAAAGTTGGCAGCCAAATGAAGCCATACACACCTCTGTTACAGAAATGCCAGCCGCAGAAGCGCCTCAAAAATTTCTTCTGGCGAAGCAAAATGAGCAATCTTTACAGGCTCGCAGCCTAGACGCTGATGTAAAGCGCAGTGCATGGTGGATAACCAGTTATAGCGCACTCAACTATGGTAGTGATCTGACTACGCCAGAAACCGCCGCGCAAATGAATCTGTTGGAGGGCGCCCGCGAAGAGCCGGCAACCGAGTTTCCAGTAATGGATAACCAAAGCCGCTCTGCAATTCCATCCACTACGTCAGTGAACATGGGGCTAATCCACCACATTCCAAAAGGAGCGGCTGCCGGTACCTTTTTACACACCCTACTGGAAGATGCCGCAGAAGCCGGTTTTGCGGCAGTTGCATTTGATCAGAGTCTTCGACAAAACTTGCTTGAGGCGCGTTGTAACAGTCCGTTTTGGCAGCCTTATCAACAGGTTTTAGATAGCTGGCTGCAGCAATATCTCACCACCCGTTTTAATCTATCTGACGATAACCTAGCCTTGTCTGATCTTCAAATCTACAAAGCGGAACCTGAATTCTGGTTTGAGACTCGTCAGGTTAGCACGCAACGCCTGGATAAACTGATCGCCAAATATATTCAACCAGAACATGAACGGCCCAAGCTAGATAGCGCTACCCTGAATGGGATGTTAAAAGGGTTTATCGACCTGGTCTTTGAGTACAAAGGTAAATATTACGTAGCGGATTATAAATCTAATTGGCTGGGAGACCAGGATAGCGCCTATCACACAGACGCCATGCGTCAGAAGATTTTGGCCAGTCGCTACGATTTACAATATGTGATCTATACCTTGGCGCTACACAAGTTACTTAAGCAGCGTTTGGGTAGTCATTATGACTATGACCGCCATATCGGGGGCGCAGTTTATCTTTTTTTACGTGGTTACAGTGCGCAAAGCAAAGGGGCATTCTTCGATCGCCCACCGCGGGAATTAATTGAAGCGTTAGAGCGCGAGTGTTTAGCACAAGGTGCACAAGGAGAAGCCCATGTCTGATGCCAACAGCTTATTTGCTCCAACACATTGCGTGGCTAGCTGGCATCAAAGCGGCTGGCTGCGGGCGATAGACGTCAACCTTGCCAATCTGCTGCTACGTGCTGGCACCTCGGCACCTATAGCCGCACTCGGTGCGTTGTTATCGTACCAGGCTGGTCGAGGCCATACCTGTTTATCGCTGACTGAATTAATAACAAATCCGCTAGACACCCTTGGGATAGAGGAAGATCGTCCAGAATTTATTGCACAGCTTAAGCAACTGTTGCCTGATTCATCACAGATTGAAATAGCGCTACAGCGCTCTGAGGCAGTCTACAACCTGGATGTTGCGGACGCAGAAGATACCCTGCAACCTCTGGTTTGGGACAGGCATCACCAGCTGCTATTTTTACGTCGTTACTGGCAGCATGAAAATCGTATTGCTGCATGGCTACAGGGAAGAACAGAAAAAGCGCAACAAGAGGTACCGCCTGAGCAGTTACAGGCGGTGATCGCGAAGTTGAACAACAGTAAAGGCGACAGTATCAGTTGGCAGAGAGTGGCTTGCGCCAATGCAGTGAGAAAAATGTTCAGTGTTATTACCGGTGGGCCAGGAACCGGCAAAACCTATACTGTGGTAAGGGTGTTGGCAACCTTGCTGGCGTTTCATCATGCTGCTTCAGATATTCGGATTGCTCTAGCTGCGCCCACCGGTAAAGCAGCGGCACGCATGGATGAATCCATTAATAAAGCTCTTAATGATACCAATAACCCTGAATTGTTAAACTTAAAACAGGTGTTAACCCGCAAGGCGTCTACGTTACATCGTTTGCTAGGGGTGCAACGACATACCCGTTATTTCAGACATAATCGGAATATGCCCTTGCCCTACGATGTGGTCGTTGTTGACGAAGCTTCAATGATTGACACTGAAATGTTTGATGCCTTGCTTGATGCGATAGGGCCTGCTACTCGTTTGATCCTACTGGGTGATAAAGATCAGCTGGCGCCGGTTGAGGCTGGCTCCATCTTAGCGTCTATCTGCCGAAATGCAGAGCAACGCCAATATTCTGATGCGCACCGGCAATGGCTAGCGCAAGCCAGCGGCGAAAACTTAACCCTTGATGGCGGGGAGCAACAAAATCATCTGAGCGATCACATAGTGATGTTGGAAGGCTCCGAGCGGTTTTCTGGCGCTATTGCTGTTCTGGCTAATGCGGTAAATGCCTGTGATATTGCAGCAGCAAATCACGCCTTAACCCGTATTAATGTGCTCAGACCTGATGCAAAAGAAACAAAGGCGAGTATACCCACTATTGCCAGTGCAGCTAGCAGCAAGGTGTTATGGCAAACCTTAGCAGACGGTTTTACGGATTTTATCAATCGCTGTAATCAACATGAGTTCGTTGATGATGATGCCATAGATAGCTGGGCGGCAGAGGTGCTAAAGGCATTCTCTACGTATCAACTTTTAACAGCGCTGCGTGAAGGGCCTTGGGGACAAATACATCTTAACCAGATAATGACACAGTTACTGCATACTGGCCACGGCAGTTGGTACCACGGTAGACCAGTGATCGTGACAACCAATGATTACAGCCTTAATTTGAATAATGGTGATATCGGAATTGCGCTAATGCACCCAAAAGAGCAGCGTCTGCGGGTCGTTTTTGCTGCGCCGGTGAGTCAAAGTAATCCCAAAGGTGTGAGGTGGATCTTACCCAGTCGTCTTAGCGCAGTGGAAACGGTATATGCGATGACCGTGCATAAATCACAGGGGTCGGAATTTGATCATACAGTGCTGATTTTACCTGATCGGCCAACACCCGTTTTAACAAAGGAATTGATCTATACCGGCATCACCCGAGCCAAGTCCGATTTGACCTTAGTGATACCCGATCAGCAAGTATGGGAGCAGGGAGTAAAATCAAGAATTCAGCGCTTGGGGGGCTTAGGCTAAGCTAGTCAATGCTAGTCTTAGTCAATAGGGTTGAGAATATTATTTCGGCCCATTGTGTCGCTGGAAGAATTCGTAGCGGATGTGCTAGAACTGCATGCCAATCCAGATAATGCCGGTGCTTTATTTCAGGTTGCATCGCAGTTTAACCTACTGGAGATGGTCTCTCCGAATGTGACGGCAGAGCAGGGTATTACCCGCTATCAAATACTCTCGTCATTAACCTAGTTCGCGCAGTAAGCCAGTGCTTGAATGCCTTTGCCTAAGGTAAAGCCTGGCTGCTTATACATCATTATTCACTCTTATCTCATTGATTTTTGGCCATTCGGTAATGGCGCGACATATCTTGTCGCAACACTGCTTTATGCTGGGTTATCTACTAGTCAGAGGTGTCTATGTCCGCAAATCGCCAGATCTTAACCACCCCAAAAGAGTTACAACAATTTCTTTCGTTACAGCTAAAGCTGCTGGAAAACGCTGAGCATGCGTCGCTGGTCGCGCCGGTGATGCTATGGGGGCCGCCGGGTGTGGGTAAAAGCACTATCGTTCGCGAACTGTGTAAAAAACAGGGGATTGGCTTTATCGATATCCGGCTTGCCCAGCGCGAGCCGGTGGATATTCGTGGTTTACCGGTGGTGCGCGGTGATCAGGTTGACTGGCTACTCAGTGGCGAGTGGCCACGCGATCCGAACAGCCGTGGCATTATTCTGTTTGATGAAATCACTGCGGCCGATCGCAGCCTGCAAGTTGCGGCTTATGAGATTATTCTGGATCGGCGGCTAGGTGATCTTTACCAATTACCCCCTGGCTGGTTGGTATTAGCGGCAGGGAATCGCAGTGGCGATCGCGCAGTGGCCTATACCATGTCAAGCGCCCTAGCGAACCGGTTTTGCCACTTGGAACTTAAAGCCGACTTAAACAGCTGGACGCTATGGGCACGTAATCATGAACTCGACGATGGCATGATTGCCTTTTTGCGTTATCAACCACAATGTTTTTTTGATATGGAAACCGATGTTGAACGGGGTTGGCCCAGCCCGCGCAGTTGGGAGAAAGTGTCGTTTTATCTAAAACAGCGCGAGCAATTAGGCGAAAGCCTGCTGCAAAAAATACTCTGTGGTTTAGTGGGGCCGGGTGCGGCTTATCAGTTAATCGCCTTTTTAAAATCACGCTCTGAGATGCCAGATATTGATTTAATGCTTAACGGCAAAGTGCCTATTCAGATCCCGGAGCGGCCAGATATGCTATTTGCTTTCTGCTCTGCGTTAAGTCATCAGCTTTGGCGGCAAGATACCATGTTAGACACCCGTATTGGGCGTTTTCTGGATATTGGCGTTGCCATGAGCGCCGACTTCGCTACGTTGGCATTGGTAGATTGTTTACAGCATCCAAAGGAGAGTGAAGTTCAAAGACGAACCGATTTACTGCTGGGGCATAGCAAATTTAGCCAGTGGTCTGATAAACACGGGCAGCACGTTAATCTGGGTAAAGGGGCTAACCTGGCCGAGGATGCGCCGATATGACAGCGCCGCTCAGTATTCAATGTCGCTATCCCAATGCGCTGGAACTACGGGATAAACAGCAGATGCAAGAAGAGTTAGCGCAGCTGCGTTCAGATATGTTGCTGAGCCAGCCTTTTGTGGCTGTGCTGGCCATGCGTTTAAACATGGTCGTGGTGGTGGATGATCGGCTGCCCACCGCCTGCACCGACAGCCAGCATATCTTTTTTAACCTGGAGTTTATGCGTAAATGCAGTGCGTCACAGCGGCGTTTCGTTATCGCGCATGAGGTTTGGCATTGCGTGATGGGGCATTTTTTACGCCAACAACAGCGTGAACAACAGCGGTGGAATTTCGCCTGTGATTATGAAATTAATGGCATCCTGAGCTACTTTTTTAAACGTGATGATCTGCCTAATAATATTTTATTTGATGAGAGTTATCGTGGTAAATCTGCCGAGCAAATTTATACCTTGCTGGGTAAATTACCGGAAGACGAATGGTCAGAAACCTACTATCAGCCTGGCAATCGATTACCCGGTGGCGGAGCACAGTTTGACCAACATCAACCTGATCTCAGTATGCCAGATTTAGTGGAATATAAGATCGATCCTGATTTCCGGCCACAAAGCCCCACTGAAATGGATGTTGAACGTTGGCGCGAATTTACCGCCGCAGCGGGACAAGTTACTGGGGTTACTGCAGGTAGCTTCGGGGCAGATGTGCAACAGGTAATAAAAAATGCGCTGAAACCACAGCTGAATTGGCCTACCTTATTACAGCGTTTTATTCAGCGAACCATAAGTGGCAGTTATCAATGGCATAAACCAGCACGACGTTATCTGGCCCAAGGGTTATATTTACCTGGCAGGCAAGGGCAGTGCCTACGGCTGACACTCGCCATTGATACCAGCGGCAGCACCCTTCAAGACCTACCAAAGTTTTTAGCCGAGCTGACTGCCATCTTACAAGGTTTTGAACAGGTACAATTGCAGGTGATAAGCTGCGATGCCAGCATTACCGATATCAGCTTTTATGACAAATCTGATCTGGCTGCGCTAACAAAATGGCAAGCTAAGGGGCTAGGCGGCACCAGTTTTACCCCGGTATTTCATTATATCGCAGACGATCCGGATCATGTGGGCGTACCTAATGCGCTGATATTTTTTACAGATGGTTATGGCAATGCGCCAGTAGAGGCACCTGCTTATCCGGTAATTTGGGTGCTAAGCCCTGATGGCCAGCCGCCGGTAAAGTGGGGCGAAGTGCTGCATCTTCAATGAACCGGATAAAATGAAGAAATAACACCTCTTGATAAAACCTTAAGCACATAACGCCAGCATCATGACGATAGCTGGCGTTTTAATGAGGTGATTAAGCGGATTTTGCCAGTGCCGCCTTGGTATACCATACCTTTACACTGTCATAGGAAACGTCTGCAAATCTTGTGATATAGGGTAATTTACTGTCATTTGCCATGGCTAAAAGCTGAGGCCGAACATATTCCGGAAACACCTGCATGGCGGCAGGTAAAATGCCGCTAAGCAATTTAGGTGAAACGCTTTGCAGCAAAAACTGGAACAGCACTTTAAGCAGCTGTTGCTGCTCAGCGTTATCACCTTCTGCTGTAGCGCAAAGCTGTTTAAAATAATGACACAACCGATTAAGACTAGGTAGCAAAGTGTCATTCAGGTTTAACCAGGTATTAGTTTGTGCGAGCTTTTTCTGCGTCATTATCCCCAGAAAATCCAGTTTCTCTTTTAGGGTTAAGCGAATTTCTTCACTGCTTAGCATGGTGCAAATAGTAAAAAATGCCGTCGGTTCGTTAACTAAAGCCGTTTGTACCATCAAGGGAGTAAAACTATCAGCTTCAGGTAAACCTTGGCGTTTTGCTTTTAGCCAAAGTAGAAAATCGGCTTCATAGCTCTCAAAAATACGATCAATTTTGATATTCCAGCGCCAATGTGA
Organism: Alishewanella sp. d11; assembly: GCF_049390205.1. GTDB lineage: Bacteria > Pseudomonadota > Gammaproteobacteria > Enterobacterales > Alteromonadaceae > Alishewanella. The sequence continues at coordinate 3,297,626 of NZ_CP186547.1, forward strand.
CACCTTAATACTCGTTGGATCCTGGCGAAAATTCACCTGTCGGCGCTGGTTTTTCAGTTGCAGAATTGCCCGTAATTCCCATAACCTAGCAATATCATAGCCAAGTTCAGCCAGAGCTTGTAATAGCATAATGGCATGGCCAACATTATAGGGCTTGTATTGGCGCAGAGCCTGCTGCAGCAATGCCTCTACTAATTCCTGATCCATGCGTTCTGTCAGTTTTTGCAGGGTGTCACGGATCATGCCTTCATTGATAGAAAAACTGGATTGATCCAGTAATTCTGGCGCAAAGATACCGTTGGTAAAAATTAACGGCGAGCCAACACGTAAGTGCTGCAGGTTAGGGCAGTCCGTGACATGTAGCTGGTCAATCTGATCGGCAGCCAATTCAGTCAGAGCACTTCGGCGCAATTTAACACTGTTCCAGCGCCCGGCTAAGGCAACACTGCCATGTGCCGCATCGGTAAACTGCACTTCATCAGCGCTGAAATCTGCAGGCGCAGTGAGCTGACTAAATTGCGGGCACTGTTGTAGCTGCAGGCGCACCAAACCCGGCTCTAATACTGCAATGCTGCGCAAGCCTATGGCTCGTTGCACAACAAGGTGTTTTACCTGACTAACTGTCAAACAATCAATGCCGGCGATATCGGTAAACAACAGATGATCAATATTGGCAAAGGTCGGGATAATCGCCTGTTGATAACCTCCGTAACACACCACAAGGCTGTGCTCTGGCAAGTCCTGCAAGGCAGAAAAATCGCTTACCGTCATTTGGCTTAAATCAAAAAAGACCACTTCATGAAATAACGCCGCTTTAATTTGCGGGGTAAGCGTGAGCAGCTCGTTCTCCTGCAGCCAACACATATCTAAATGCGCTAATGGGGCTTCGATGGATAAGCCATGTGGAAAATTCGGTAAATCAAGATGGATCACCCAACGATTCTCGCTATGCCCACTGAGTTGCATGCTTTTTAACGCACTTGCTCCTTGTACCCGCACGTGGCGCTCGGCAGGCTCAGGGCAATGCAACGCTAATGTTTGCAATGCACTAACCTGATAAAGGTCTAAGTGTTTAAGTTCGCGCTGCTGAATATGCACGTGCTCCACCAAATTATCGGTTAAGCAACTGCTGTAATCTTGGTTTAAGGGTAAAGGCGAGGTATCGCTAAAATGCTTAATAATCGTCATAGCGTATTCCAATTATTAAGAAATGTTAGCGGTAGCTGCATTAAAACCGGCCAGCAGCTCAGGTAAGCTTATTACCGTCAGCCGGTGGGTATAGTATGCCCCGGTATCAATATAAGCACGGTTGCTAATAAACTCTGGGGTTCTTACCACCACATGGCCGGATACCACGTAATCGATATTGGATACGCGTAACCCTGCTAAGTCATTTAATTGTTTAGCTTTTAAGATCCCACGGCCAGAGAGTAAGCATCGATGCCATCGCGGCTCGCCCGCCGCGTTTTTCTCGGTTTGATCACTCAACTCGGTATCATTTGCCAAATCGCGTAAACGCTGCCAGCAGTTATCTGGCACATCACCATGTACCACACCGATACGTGCGCCTGAGGTGATAAGTTCTAGCGCCAATGGCTCAGTTGCTAAGCGGTGTAATTTTGCAAGCAAGCTATTTGCTTCATCGCGGTTAAAGGCTTTAAGACGATCAAACCAATCACCATCGTTCTGCATCCAGTAACCATAGTCACCAATCGGATAGTGATCATGGTTACCCGTAACCATGGCGACATATCCTTTGCTAAGTCCTTCTAAAACAAAATCAACCACTTGCGGGCAATAAGCACCACGATCAATTAAATCACCTACCAACACCAGCAAATCGCTGTCTGCGCTAAACTGACGAGCATGTAACGCCTGTTCAAGCAAGTCAAAACGGCCATGAATATCACCACAGAAGTAAATATTGCGATAGTGCTCAACATTAAGCACCTTAAGTTTAGATAAAGGCTGAGTTGGATCTGTCATCGGCGCTACTCCTATAGAGTGATGTTTATCAACTTACTAGTGTAAACAGTGAGTGCGACAAGATGTGTCGAGATACGCCTTTTAGTGCCAATTAAAATGTGGTTTAGGACAAGCATACGACTTGATTCGATTTGCAGATATAGGCACTAAACTAGAGGCAAGCTTAAAGATTATAAAAAAATCACGACGCATTTTTTACTCGACGCAATTTGTCGCACTTACCCGGCATACTGGTATTCCATAACAGAGGAGTGCCACTATGCCGATAGCAAAGCGTAAATCACGTCGTCATCAGCCGGAGTTAGATGCTGCAGCCAATTTTGAGCATCTGCCGATTTGCTTGTTGTGGAACTATCGTTTAGTTCTGGAGTGTAATGTATTCAGCCGTTTCTATGACCAGGATGGCGAGCTGGATCGCGAAGATGCACAAAGCGCAGGCATTCCGGATGAGGCGATGGAGTTTGATCGCGCCCAGATGCAGCGCTATCTAAAGCAGCAAATCAAAGTATTGGAGCGGCAGGTTGAACAGGGCGTTCCCTTGTCATTACGCAGTAATGCGCAACAACTGGCGCAGTTGGTTGGTTTAAACGACACTGAGCAACAAGTGCTGATCTTTGTGGCGCTGGTCAAGACTGAGCAAATCGTTAACAACCTCTGCGAGATGATTCGGGTTAAGCATCTGAGTAGCCTGTGTAAGCTGGTTGCGAAGGCGCTTAATTTACCGCTGGCTGATATCAAAATGGCATTAAGCGATAAATCGCCTTTACTGACTACCGGCATTTTAGAGCTGGAAATTCATAGTTTTGGTAACACCGTTGCCGATAGCTTTGACTTTCTGAGTCAGAAATTTAGTGAATTACTGCTATCTGACAACGCAGAACCGACGGCGTTTTTTAAAGAAATTATCCAGCAGGCGCCGGCATCTACCCTTAAGCTTGAGCATTTTGCCCATGTGCAACAAGACTTGGATATTTTGTTACCTTATTTGCAGCATAGCGTAGCGACCAGCAAAGCCGGGGTGAATATCCTGCTGTATGGCCAACCTGGCACCGGCAAAACCGAACTGTCGCGGTTATTGGCGCAGCAACTCACTGTCACTTTACATGAGGTAAGTTGCCAGTGTGATGATGGCGATGCCATCGCCGGTAATGCCAGAATGCGGGCATACCGTTTGGCGCAGCGTTGTTTGGCCAATACTCAAAGCCTGTTGCTATTTGATGAGGTAGAGGATGTGTTTATCCAAAATCCGTTTGCCCGTCAGTCTGAACAGCGCAAAGGCTGGTTAAACCGCATGCTGGAGCAAAACCCGGTACCGACCTTATGGTTAACCAACAATCATAAGATTATCGATCCTGCGTTTATCCGCCGCTTTGATCTGGTGATTGAAATGCCAATACCACCACAAGCACAACGCGCCGATTTTTTACATAAAGCGGCAGGTGGCATCTTAACACCTAATGCTGCCATGCAGCTGGCGGCACACCCAAAGCTAACGCCAGCAGTAATCGATCGTGCCAGCAAAGTGGTACAAAGCATTCAGCTTGATACTGATAAGTATGATAAAGCGTCGCTACTGCAGCGCGTGATGCAGCAAACCTTATCCGCGCAGGGGCATCAGCTGCCCTTTGCTAGGGGTCAGGAATTAGGTGATGTGTACGATCCAGGCTTAATTAATACCGAAGCGAATTTGACCGTGATTGTTGAGGGCTTAAAGATGCAGGGCACTGGGCGGTTATGTTTGTACGGCCCGCCGGGTACAGGTAAAACGGCCTTTGCGCACTATCTGGCCAAACAACTGGCTAAGCCGTTAATTATTAAACGCGCCTCGGATCTGTTAAGCCCCTATCTTGGTGAAACAGAAATGGCGGTGGCCGCAGCCTTTAACCAGGCAGCAAAGCAGCAGGCCATCTTGCTGATTGATGAAGTAGACAGCTTCTTACAAGATCGCAGTAAGGCGCGGCATAGCTGGGAAATCAGTATGGTCAATGAGTTGCTGACACAGCTTGAGCAATTCGACGGGCTTTTTATTGCCAGCACCAACCTGATGCACAATTTGGATCAGGCGGCACTGCGGCGCTTTGACCTGAAAGCCTGCTTTAGCTACTTAAAGCCGGCACAGGCGCGGCAATTACTGCAGGCGCATTGCCAGCAATTAGGCTTAGCGGTTTGTGAGTCGAGTTTGCAACGTGTCGCCAGTAGCAGCGTTTTAACCCCTGGTGACTTTCATGCTACACGCCGACAAGCACGGTTTCAGCCTTTTGCCAGTGCACAGGCGTTTGTTACATCGTTACTGACCGACGTAGCATTGAAATCGCAGGCTAAAGATGAAAACAGCAAAGGCATTGGCTTTTTGCAATAACCGTGTTCTTAACACCCCAGTGGTATAACGCTAACTCGCGCTATACCTCGAGGTTTTGCAACAAAGTAGGCATGGATGCCTAATCTGCTGCATATAGCGCCGCAGTACCCTGAATTTTAGCAATAATATCTTGGCGAAGTTCAGGGGGGGATAGCACCTCAATGGCCAGTGAGTGAGATAAAATCCACCACTGAATTTGCCAGCCATCAATAACGGTGGCGCTGAGTTCAAACCAGCCCTCTTCTATAGGTGAAAGCTGCATATCCTGTGACAACGGCGCTTCATGTAAAATTTTAGCCAAATGTTGGTTTACTTTAGCCACCAGTTTAATGGCATTACCGCTGCCAAACTGCATGGCACCGGACTGCACATACTTCGCCAGTGAAAATCCATCAAGCGTTTTTAACGGCGTATCTGTTAGTGTTAGTGATTGAAAGCGATGCAGTGCAAACAAGCGCTCATTAATATAATCACCAATAGTCGCCACCAGATAAGTAATATGGCCGCGTTGCACTAACCCAAGCGGATTAATCTGATACTCCTTTTGTACCTGATCATGGATTGCCGTATACACTACCGCTAGTTGTTTGCCTTCGGTCATCGCCTGTTGCACCGCTTCATAATGCTCAGCTGGCGTTGTGGGCGGTGTTAAGGGTAAAGCGGGTGAGACTACGGCAATTTTATCGGCCAATAAGCCTTTGCTATTGCTGCCATCTAAGGCATTAATTTTGCGTTTCGCCAAATCAAAGCGATCTTTTAAGCCTTGTAGCATGGTATCTGGCAGGATAGTTTTTAAGGTCCCCTCAACCAGCTGCAAAATCATCGCATCAGCAACGCTAACGCCCGGAATATCACTGGTTTTATCTTCCATCCAGCGCCAATACTGGGCATTGCCTTCTTTATTACAGTAAATAGGGAAGGGGATCGACAAATCAATGAGATCTCTATCCACTGTGCGGCGGGTTACATCAAAACCATTGGCACCAAGCTTGTCATGAATTTCGCTAACACTAATCCCTTTTCCATGTTTAGGGATCATCTGTAGCACTTCCCACTGGCGGCTTATCGAGGCGTTATTTTTATTTGATGGCATCGCTGGCTCCTTGCAAATATGCTATGCCTGTTATCTTAATGGCTGAACAAGCAAATAGAAAGACCAAAAACCCCCTAAAATCAGCACTTAACCCACTTATAATACGGAAGTATCAGCATCATTTATTAGTTGGCCCACATTTTAAACGTCGTATTTTGTCGCAGTCAGCAAGTAAACTCCTACATGATTAACCGAACAGTAAATTGATGCGGTTGTTGTGGCCGGGGAGTTTTTTGATACTGCTACACCGCCTGGCTATGCCCGTGAGATGTGTAGATGCAAAATGATTTCACTACCAGAGGAGTAATTGATGTGACAACACCAACACCAGAAGCAGATGTAATCGAATTCTTGGGTATAGTGATCTTCTACAGTGAATCTTATGGTTTAACAGGCTATTGGCTATTCTTAATATTTGCGTTTGCTTGCTACATCGAATATTCAGGTGGTACATACCGACCATGGTCATTTGTCATTCCCATTCTATTGTACTTTATACAGCCGCATGATGTTGGTGGAGACATACACTTATCCCTTGCTACCATTGCAGCTTGGACATGGATTGTTATAAATTTGATTACTAATCCAGTTCAATCGGTAGCGTCTTTTGAGATTGGAAGGCGCATTGGAAAAAAAATGTTTGACGACTAACACTTAATCAATAATGCATCCTGCACAGGTGTATGAAATCTAGCAGGGCTATTTCAGTAATTCAATAATCTAAAATGCTTTACCGGCGCAGGCTAGTACAAAAGTTTTAGCTAAAGTGCTTGCCTAAGTTGTACCTGATATGGCATTAATAGCAGTAGCAAAGCAACGAGGAAGCTGATTCAAATGGTACTAACGGATCTAAGTTACAGCGCCCTTAAAGCCTATCAACGGCAACATCGTGATCATTTCCCGGAAAACCTGTCACTGCGGGTTCACCGCGCCCTAAGTTGGTTAAGTAAGGCTGAAGAAGCCCGATCCAACAAAGATACCGACACCGAATTTATTTATTACTGGATCAGCTTTAATGCCGCTTACGCCAACGAATTTGGCGAAACTGACCGCATTGGCGAAAAAGAGTTATTTCAAGCATTTCTAACCAAAATTGCCGATCTAGATACCAGCGAAAAGCTATACCAGCTTATTTGGCAACAATTTAGCGGCAGCATTCGCCTGCTAATGGACAATAAATTTGTTTATCAGCCATTTTGGGATTACCACCGCGGCCGCATTAGCGAAGAAGAATGGCAACAGCGCTTTATGGCATCAAAAGCTGCTCTAAACGTAGCGCTGTCATCAAAAAATGTGCCGGTTGCCATGGCGCAAATTTTTACTAGGCTTTACACCCTGCGAAACCAGATTATTCATGGCGGCGCTACCTACAACAGCCAGGTAAACCGCGAACAACTAAAAGATGCCTGCAACCTGCTAAATAAACTAATCCCCCTGATTATTGCACTAATGATGAGCGCACCGGATCAGCTTTGGGGGGAGGGGTGTTATCCGGTTTTAGATGTATAACGTTAGAAGAAAACGAGGTTTTTATGTCAAACAGTGTAGTCTCAATTTCAGAACAAGCTTTTTTTACCATTATTACTGCAGCTTTAGAAGCGTATAAGGTTGACCACTCTAAGTTAGAAGACGGCTCCGAGATTCGTTTGGAAACCTTCGGTAATTTATGGGGGCACGAAAGTTTTACTTCGGGTGGTTCAGACATTTATCATATTACCAGTGCGGATGTTTCAACATCTGCATCTAGAGAACAGCATAGCGTGCTTCCGAAAGATGAGGCTTATGATCTCAAAAGTCAATTTGTGGAATACTTTTTTCCTGAACTAAAGTACCTAGGTGACTATCATAGCCACCCTTATAGTTTAGAAAATAATGTAAGAACAGAGTTGGATTTAGAGCGTCATGAGCTATATCATTTTTCAACAGCTGATTTTAAGGCTGTTAAATACGAGCAAGAGCAAGGTAAAAATTATCGTGTTGGCTTGGTTGTAACCGTTTTTGAACGTAATGAAAAAGTAGGAAGAAAAGATACATGGATGGACGATAGTAGCTGTGTTCGTTTCCAGTACGACAATGTAACCATCTGGATAAAAGCTTATGTTTGGTCAGGTGAGGATTATCGCCGCAGAACTGACAAAAAAGTATCTCTTGTTTGCCCTGCAGTAGGTTTTGCTTTGCGGAATATTAGACAGGCGGATCTTGTTTAAAAAACAAGTTTTCTTTAAGCCCCTAATTTTTAGGGGTTTGCTTTTATTTTTGAACTAATTTTATTTGTATATGGGCTGCGAATGTTTATTTAGCAAAGTGATCAAGCTCCTTGTCTAATTTTAGAGCTTGTGTGACCGGATAAAAAATTTGTTATTTAACACATGCGCTAGTTCAGTTAGAATCACTGTTTATCTTTACAGATCATTGTGGTCAGTAGATTAAGAATAAGTGTTGGAATATGGCCTATCAAGATCTTAAACCCAGCTTTGCTCGCCATGAAACTTTTGGCTTGCGTTATAGTTGGTTACCAAAAGGATATCGAGCTTTCATCGAGTGTGACGGAGTTAACGCCTTCACCGATGACCATGCCACTGTTAGGCTTGGTGTTGGTAAAAACATGGTCAGTTCTATTTTCTATTGGTTACAAGCTTCAGATATCATTTTTAAAAACCTTGATAATACTTATCAGATATCACCAATAGGTAAAGAGATAATGGGTAAATACGATCCTTATCTCGAGGACGATGGGTCGTTACAGATTATCCATTGGCGTATGTGTAGCAATCCCAATCTAGCAATGGCGTTTTACTGGTTTTTTGGGCGTTTTCATGCTCTTTCATTCAGTTACGACGAAGTTGTAACTGCTTTTAAAGATTTTTGTCGCGGTCGTTTAGGCATTTCAATTAGTGACTCTTCACTTGAAAAAGACATCAATATGGTGCTCAGAATGTATGCACCACTTCGGAAGAAAAAAGAATCTATAGAGGATTGTTTTGATAATCCAATGTCTCAGCTTGGGTTAGCACAATTTAATGAAGTTGATCGCCGTTATCTTAAACCTGTAACTGACCAACCTGAGATTAGTACATATATTTTCACTTTCGTTGTTTGTGATTTCGCGTTCCGTAAAGGTGCAACAATTTCAGTAACGCTCTCTGAACTTATGAAAGGGCAAGAGGGGTTACCGGGGCCTGCGAGCTGTTTTTGTCTCTCACAAAGTGGCACTATAACCATGCTAGAGAGGATGCAACGCGAATTCCCATCTCATTTAGAGCTAAAAGAGCAGGCGGGTAATTGGGTTTTGTATTTCACTGGTAATAGCAAAGGTATAAACATGCTGCGCGATTTATCATTACAGAATTACTATCAGGGTTAAAATGCGCAAGAAAAATAATGTGTTAAACGGATTAACAATTAATACCTACTATTCAAGGTCGGTAAATGTCGAGCGTGATTTAACCGACGAAGAGGTGATACGCGCTTATATCCCAACTGCCCGTGCAAAAGAAACATTAGAGCGTTTATTAAACTCAGCGACTAATGCTAAAAGAACTAGCTCGTTTTCATTGATTGGTCCCTACGGCTCGGGTAAATCAAGCTTTGCTGTTTTTCTAACGCAATTACTTGCGGCAAAAGAATCAACTACACAACAAACAGCACTTAAGGTTCTAGAATCTGCCGATAAAGATCTCGCTTCAGCTTATCAAGACCATCTAGTACTAGGAAATTACTTGCCCTTAGTGTTAAGCGGTAATCCTGAACCGTTATCGCGAAGGTTAATTGAAGCGATGCGATCTGCTGCATTACTAAATGGTCGTATGAAAGATGTTGTCGATTACATAGAGAAACTTAGAAAAAGCAATTATACCCACGAAGATATCAAGATTGCGCTTTTGTTATTACAAAAGAACGTACATAACCAGGGTGGTCAGGGGCTACTGTTAATTATTGATGAGTTTGGTAAGTTTCTTGAGTACGATGCACGTCATAGTAACAGCGAGGATATCCATTTATTACAGATCATAGCTGAAGCCAGTAAAGGATCTGAATATGGTCGAATTCTATTTTTCGTATTGTTACATCAAGCTTTTGATCAGTATGCAAAAGGGATGAGCGATTCGCTCAAAAAAGAATGGAGTAAAATCCAAGGGCGTTTTGAAACCATCCCTTTTCTGGAAAGCACAGAACAAACGTTAAAAATTCTGGCTAATAGTTTTACTTACTCGGCGCAAGAAGCTGATAGACCCGTTATTTTAAAACAAATTAAGGATACAGCTCGTCACTTTTTAAAAGCAGATTTACTAAAAACAAGTTTGGACGAATCAGCACTATCTGAACTATTACGACGTTGCTATCCGTTACATCCCATTACAGCATTAGTATTACCGCAACTTTGCCAGAAAGTAGCTCAAAATGAGCGAACTTTGTTCTCGTTTATTGGAAGTCATGAGCCTTATGGTTTTCGTGAACTTGCACATAACAGCCAAGATGGCTTTATTGGCCTAAATGGCATCTATGATTATTTTATCGCGAATCAGTCAGGTGCTATTACTGATAGCCTTACGCAAAAAAGATGGTATGAGGTTATCAGTGCCGTAGATCGTTTAGGAGACGCAGAAGCTAATGAAGTAAGTTTGCTTAAAGCGATAGGGCTCCTCAACATTATAGGTGTGCGAGGAGGTTTTAAAGCCTCTGAGGATTTATTACGTCTTCTCTTCGGTGATACATTTGAAACAGCTAAGCAAAGCTTAACCTCTAAATCACTAATAGTCTTCCGCCGTTATAGTCAGGAATATGCTGTTTGGCAAGGGAGTGACTTTGACCTGGATGGTGCAACAGAGAAAGCTAAAAATGAAATTGGCCAATTCAGCTTAGCTGAAAGATTAAATACGCAAAGCCCTCTAGAGCCAATCATTGCGAGAAAACATAGCTTTGAAAAAGCTGCATTACGTTATTTTATGCCCGTTTTCTCTGATATCAGCAGCTATAAGAAACTACTAGATAATAGCTCTGAGCCAAGGTTAGTGATTTTTTTACTCCAGGGTGCAGAGGACCAGAAAAAAGTCGATATTATCGTTCAACAGTTTGTTAATGCTAAGAGAATGGCCGATGTATTATTGTTCTGGCCTAATGCTACTCTTATTGCCGATGCAGTATTGGAAGTCTTAGCACTTAAGCAAGTGCAGCAGTATGAGCAACTTTTAAAAGAAGATAGGGTTGCGCTGCGGGAATTCAGTGACAGGCTTTATGCTGCAGAAATGTATCAGCGCAAGGCTCTTAAGCAAATAATTGAAGATACTTCTAAGGCACAATTTTTTGCACCAGCACTTATTGCATCAGATGAGCACATTAAGTCACTAGATATTTCAAATCGTCGAGCGCTACAAACTTTATTAAGCCAAGTCCTCGATGTCGTTTTTACAAAAGCACCAATAATTCGTAATGAACTGATCAACCGAGAGTCACCTTCGCCGCAAGCAAATTTAGGTAAAAAGAATCTACTCTTAGCTATGCAGCAGCATTGTAAAAGTGACGCTTTTGCTATTGAAAAATTTCCTCCTGAAAAGGGTATGTATTTAGCCATTTTTCGTGAGTCTGGCCTTCATAAGTATCTAGAAGAAAACTATGTACTTGTTGAGCCTAATTCAGAAGATGACAAAACGAATATCAAACCTGTTTGGGATGAAATTAAGAGCTTTTTAGAATCGACGAAGAGTAGTGCAAAAGGTTTTGACGAGTTAGATACTATATTAACCAAGCCACCATACGGTGTGAAGCCTGGGCTTTTATCGATTCTATATGTAACAGCTATGACCCTATGGCAAGATAAATTAGCCATTTTCGAGGAAGGTGTATATCAGCCGGATGGTCTTACGCCAATGCGGCTACAGATATTTTTAAAGAATCATAAGTATTTTAAAGTTCAACTCTTTACCCAAGCTAATACTCAAGAGCGTTACTTAGATACACTCGCGAATAAGCTAGGTTTTGCTGTTGATAGTTACAGTTTGCTTGATCTCACTAAGCAAATAATGACCCCCATTATTAACGCTCATCCCTATACTCAGAATACTGAGAACTTATCGGAGCAAGCCAAAAAACTGAGACATGCCGTTAAAACTTCTAATACACCGCAGCGAGTATTAGTAGAAGCAGTGCCAAAAATTTTCAATATCGATTCGTCTCAATTTGAATCTGTTAATCAGGGACTAGAACAGCTTGTATCAGCAGTTAAAGAGATTAAGAGTAGTTATAGCAAGATGCTGCAATACTTCGCTGTTCAGTTGGGGAGTGCCTTTTCAATTAGCAGAGACGCAACGGTTGACTTGCGTGATTACGTGCTGCAAATTAAGGAACACGTTTCTAGTTTTGGTAACAGGTTTGATGGCTTATTAGCTGAAGGTTCAGAGGAACAATTGCTAATAAACGCACTAAAGTTTAAAGCTGATATTGAAGATCCTGTGGATTGGTTAATTGAAATTTTAACGGTTATAGGTCGTATAAGTCCGGAAAAATGGACAGACCGCGATGTAGAAACGGTTAAAAAGCGATTAAGAAAAATTCATGCTGCTTTTGCTGATGCAATGGAGCTTCTAGAACAAGAAGATAGTAGTACTAAAAGAAATAACTTATTCTTTGTTAAAAGCTTAAGTAGTGATAGTAAGATGAGACGGCAAGCTGTGGCAATAAATGATCAACAGTTAGTTAAAGCCCAAGAAATTGCTGATGAGCTAACTAAGCTTCTTAACGCAAAGGATATTGATGAGGCGGTAATCACTGCAGCATTAAGTAAATTAATAGGTCAGGTTATACATGAGTGATAAAAAAGTGCGTCATGTTCTGGGGTTATCAGGAGGGAAAGACTCTACTGCATTAGCCCTGTATATGAAGAAAAAGCACCCTGAACTAGAAATAGAGTATTTTTTCTCAGACACCGGTGCTGAGCTTGAAGAAGTTTACGAATACTTGCATGAACTAGAAAAAATTATTGGTCCAATCCATCGCTTAAAAGCGGATAGTAATTTCGATGATTTATTAAAAATTCATGGTAATTATTTACCTAGCGTAAGGCAGCGCTGGTGCACAGTACAAATGAAGTTAAAACCTTTTGAGCGTTTTGTGGGTAATGATCCAGTAATTAATTACGTTGGTATCCGCGCAGATGAAGCTCACTATCGAGAAGGTTATAAAGACGGCAAGCCAAATATTGAGGTGGTGTTTCCATTTATTGAAGATGGCCTAACTAAGAACGATGTCAAAAATATTCTTGATGCGTCAGGTATTGGATTGCCAAAGTATTACCAATGGCGCTCACGTTCAGGATGTTATTTTTGTTTCTTTCAGCAAAAGGGTGAATGGGTTGGCCTATTAGATCGTCATCCAGAACTTTATGATAAAGCCGCACAGTATGAAAAAATTAATGAAGTTACTGGTGAGCGATATACCTGGATGCAAGGCACCTCTTTAGAAGAGTTTAAATTACAAGCAGATAAATATCGGCAAGCTAAGGCTAAGGACAAAGACAAACACCTGTCGTGGCAAGAGCAGTTGAAACAACAAGCCGAGGCTAATGCGTTTGATGATGACGACGATCTTTGGGATCGTGGTTGCACGATTTGTCATTTATGACGGAGCATATTTATGAATTTCAAGGACTTGAATCTTAAAAGCGTATACAGAACATCAACAGACGATTTACTCAAAGATTTTTACATACCAGCAATTTCAGTTGCTAAAAGATATGATCGAGCAGTCGGTTATTTCTCTACTAGTCTACTTTCCTATGCATTAAAGGGGATCAGTTCATTTAATTATAATCAAGGTCGCATGAGACTAGTTATCGGATGCCCTTTAGATGATGATGAATTTGATGCAATAAATGATGCTGAAGTATTAAAAGAAGTCAAAAGGAAAATAAATCTTGATTTGAATTCATTGCTTAGCGCAGAACTTTCAAAAGTCCACGCGTCGCGGCTAAAAATCTTTTGTTATCTTGTAGCAACCGAGAGGCTCGAAGTCAGACTAGCTTTAAAAAAACAAGGCATGTTCCACGAGAAAATTGGAATTTTTTATGATTCCGAAGATAACAAAATTCTCTTTAATGGATCAGCAAATGAAACATTAAACGCCCTTGATAATAGATATAACTATGAATCTGTAACTGTTTATTCTTCTTGGGAAGAGAAAGAGTACTCGAAATATGCTGAACCTTTTGAGTTAGGCTTTGAAAAGCTTTGGGATGGAAAAGAAAAAGATATAAAGATAATAAAATTACCTTCTGATTCTTATGAAATAATCGCAAAAAAATATCGAGATAGCTCGGCTGAAATTTCGTTTCTTACAGAGTTTGATGAAATAGAACAAATCAATGATGTCTTGAAATCAGGTGAGCCTGTAGTCCCAAACATTCTTAATGGATCGTTTTTTAAATTAAAAGATCATCAAAAAGATGCTTTATCATCTTGGCAAAGTAATAATTTTAAAGGAATATTAAGGTTAGCAACCGGTTCAGGAAAGACAATTACTGCTATGTATGCTGTAAGTAAGATTTTCGAAAAGTCGGTTAAGCCTACTCAGCTTGCATTTGTAGTCGCTGTACCATATGTTACCTTGGCAGACCAATGGATTAAAGAAATGGCATTATTTAATATGGAAGCTATTTCTTGCTTTGAAAGTCGTGACTTGTGGGAGGAGAAACTAAATGGTGCGATTAGCTCATTAAAATCAGGTGTTTTAAGTTTCATCAGTATTGTTGTCGTAAACAAAACTTTAGGTTCGCCTGCATTCCAAAGGTTAATAAAAAAAATACCTAGCGAGAATTTATTTTTTGTCGGTGATGAATGTCATAGGCATGCGAATAGAAACATATCACATTATTTACCATTAGCTCAGTTCCGAATGGGCCTTTCTGCTACACCCTATATTGAATCAGATGAATTAGATGATGAAAATGAGAGTAAAGATATTCTAGAAACCTATTACGGGAATGTTGTTGCCGAATATACTCTTGCTGAAGCAATAGCTGATGGAGTTCTTACTCCGTATCATTATTATATTTATCCGGTTGAGCTTTCGATCACTGAAACAGAAGAATATATAGAGCTGTCTGAGAAAATAGCGTCAATACTCTCATATAAAAAGCTAAGCGAAAGTGATGAGGCGCAGTCTCTGATAAGAAAAAGAAACAAAATTATTCAAAATGCATCTGCTAAAGATGAAGCTCTAATTTCTTGTCTAAATAAACCAGGTTTTAAAAAGAGGCCATTTTCAATATTTTACGTCGGGGAAGGTTACTCATTTGATAATCAAGACATGAAAGAGTTGAATAGAATTGCATCTATCGCTTCAAAATATAATTGGAAACTTTCGCCTTTCACTTCAATGGAGTCTAGGGCTGAGCGAAAATCTATAATGAACAGTTTTTTGAATAATGAGATTGATGGATTGATATCGATGAAAGTCCTTGATGAAGGAGTTGACATTCCTCAGTGCTCTCAAGCTTTTATTTTAGCGAGTAGTAATAACTCAAGGCAATTTGTACAAAGGCGGGGCCGTATTCTTAGGCGGTATAAGGGAAAAGATTACGCATATATACATGACTTTTTTGTTTATCCAAATAAATTTTTTAAAGACAATTTTCATGCAAAGAAAATTGTCTTAAAGGAGTCCATAAGAGCTGAGGACTTTATAAGGGCGTCTGTAAATAGATCCGAATGTCAAGCGGTGCTCGACAAATTAGTTTGTCACTTCAAGGATTAATAATGAATAGCAAACAGCAAGATATGATTAAAGTTATGTTGGTTAATTTGGTCAGGGTCGAAAGAAGGGCTTTCTATGGAGTTGTAGCCAATAAAAAACAAGTTATCCAGAAAATAATTGATGATGGTTTTAAAAGGCATTTGGAGTCCAAGGATGATAATATATAAAGTAGTTTTTAATAATTTTAGACAATTCTTCGGTGAAGAAGAGTTCTCTTTGGCTTATGACGAAATAAAAAACGTAACTTTAATTCATGGATTAAATAACTTCGGAAAGACAACTATATTAAATGGTTTGCTTTGGGCATTTTGTCAGAAATTTACAGATGACTTTGATCAGCCCCATATCTTAATCAATTCGGAGGCTGCAAAACTTGGAGCTTCAACTTGTTATGTCGAGATCGATTTCGAAGTTGATGGAAAAAATTTTCTATTGAGACGAACTTATGATAGTTCTGATTCAAAAGCTAGATGTACGATAAGAGAATTCTGTGAAGGTACTTTAATGGCACCTATTCCTGAGCCAGAGCTGGTTATTAACAGTTTCCTCCCTAAGGAAATGGCAGAGTATTTCTTTTTTGCTGGTGAGGGTAGCAGTGCAATTAACACAGGAAGCGGAGGCAGTGATTTAACACAGGCGCTTCGAAATATATTAGGCTTTAGAGTTGCAGAAAATGTTATTGAATCACTAACGAGTCATCTGAAAATTATCCGAAAAGATATGTCTGCACTGGACACTTCTGGTGAAGCTGCTGCCTTGGTAAGGGAGCTTGAAGAGTTAGAAAGCCAACAAGCTATCCTGAAAAATCAACTATCCACTTGTGAAAGTGAATTACCTAAGGTTGAAGAGAATCTCAGAATAACAGAGGAGAAGTTAATAAAAATCAATAACACTGACCTCGCTAGTTTGAGAGCAAAAGAAAGAGAATTTGAGAAGAAAGTAAAGAGCTACAGTGATTTATTAAAAGAAGCTGAGCGAGCAAAAGCGACGTTTGTGTATAAATTTGGTTTTGCAGTTTTCGCTTCAACATTCTCAAGTGAGACCCTTGATTTTATTGATGAGTCTCAATTAGCGGGGCGTTTACCTGAACCATATAACAAAACACTTATTGAAGATATTCTTAAAGCTCAAGAATGTATTTGTGGTAATCATCTTGTTGAAAATGAAGCGGCTAGAAAAAAATTAATTTCTTTGTTAGATAAGGCTGCAAATCCTGAGCTTCAGAGCAGACTTCAAGGTGTTAGAGCTCAAATTCAAGATATAATGACGCTGAATAGACTTGCTAATGATGAGTTGAAAAGTACGCTCTCGAATTTGACCTTATATGACAAAGAACTACAGCAAGCTATAAATTCTTTAAAAGCTGTTCGTTTAGAGATAGAAAAGATACCTGAAGAAGAAATATCTAAACTGCAAGCGATGCGGCTATCATACAAGAAAGATTTGGATACTCTAAAAACTCAATTTTATAAGTTTAAAGCACGTTTAGATGATATTGAGTCTCAGATTAAATCAAAAACTACCTCGCTAAAGAGTAAAACGGTTAATACTGAGCAAATGTCTTTTCTTGAAGCTAAGGCAACTTTTGTTGAGCAATCTGCAATGATGCTGGCGAATCACCTTAGAGCTATAGAAAGTGATGTTAGAGAACATATAATCAGTAAGCTGAAGGAACTTATTGATGTATTTTCTAATAACGACTATACAATTTCGACATCGGATACTGGTTTCAAAATTTATTTGGTTGACAGAAATGGCAACAGATTGGGGCAAGGTGCTGGGCTAAATCTTTTAATAAATCTTACAATTACCGCTGCACTTGTTAATTTCGCTATTAATAAGCAGAAAATAGAGAGTGACTTTTTAACCTCTGTTACCCATGCCCCGCTTGTCATTGACTCCCCATTTGGAAAGCTCGATGACAATTTTAGAGAGGTTGTTGTGCGTGAGCTTCCAAGACAGGTAAGACAAATCATCTTTCTTGCTTCCGATAGTCAAATGTCTTCGGAGATGAAGAAGGTGTTGAAGGAAAGAATTGGTGCTGAATATTATTTAGAGCTGCACCAAATTAGTTCAGTTGCAGAAAAAACACCAAAATATCTAAATTTTGAAGATAGAAAAGTCTGTTGTACTATTTTCGATTCTGAGTATAACTGCACTAAAATTAGGGAGGTCTAAATGTACACGCTCAACCAAAGTCTCTTAAATAAGAATGTTAACAGAAACAGAAAGTACGAGGCGATTGTAGATTTGTTCGTTAGACCAAACACAAATTCAGATTCCAATTTAGTCAAAATTTTTCCAAATATTAAAGACTTAATTATATTTGCTGCGATGCTTGGTAAGCATTATGAACGGAGGGAAGAAGTCGATAAGTCAGACTGTCAAGGGATTACTTTACTGCAATTCTCCGGTTCAGGTAGCACTAAAGACTCTCGGCAGCATCAGCACCATTTAATATTTATGTTCGGTGTTCTGTGTAATAGAGATATGAATTTCGCGAGAGATGAAAATATTGATGCTTGCATTTCTCTTTTTGAAGAGTATTCAAATGGTGGACTTTCTATAATAAAAGAATGGCTAGAAGAATCTGCTTGGAAGCAGTCAATTATTTTTGAAAAACTTTCTCACTTTATACTAGAGGATAAAAAAGTTGGTATTGAGCTGCCAGTAGATATTTTTAGCTAATATTCAAAAAGTGTTTGTATATTGCGTTGTTATGTTACTACTTATTATGTTCACTATGATTGAAGAAAGTAACACTCTGTTTGGTCATATCTATTTTGATTCGTTCGTTTAATACGAGCGAATCTGTATTTTTGCACTTAGTGTATGTTAATAGCGTGACTTTCCCAGATGTGATGTGGATTTTTATCTCATGTATGTTATCAATATCACCATACAACTGTAGAGCTGATCCTACATATACACGAAGAATTGCAGGTAAATCCTTTAGATAACCCTTCTCAATAGTTAACGAATGCGGCGCATCGTCTTCATAAAGAAGCTTACCGGTTACTTTCGTTACTATGCCAACACAGGCTTTTTCGATAATATCGGTATCAGCAATACTAAATAGCAATTCTTTCGCTTGGGTTAACGCTACATTGAAATTTCCAAAAAATGCTTTAATGTCGCGCTTTAAGCTTTCCGGGTGCCGGGAATAGCCTTTATGTTTTTGAAACTGTGCTAGGGCAAAGTAAACCAATAAATCTTCTTTGCGCATGTTGGCAGCTTGCTCAAGCTCGTCTTGGTTGTACCATTTACTAACTAAGCGCAACGCCTTTTTTGGTGAGCCTGATACTTCAATGAGTTGTTGATACTGGTTAAATTCTTCTTCTGCCGGCATACGGCCAAGATCAAGGCAACATTTCCAGAAGGCTTCAAATAAAGGTTCGTGCTGGGTAAACAGCAAACGCGCCTGGCTTTCAGTTGCAGGTTCTGGTGCTGTTAAATGTCGCCATTCGTAATGTCGTTTTTGCCTGTTTTGTTGGAATTGCTGCTCTAAGTTTTTATCTCGAAACACATAAAATATGCCAGGACCAATAGCAATAGCGTTTTCATCTAATGTGGTTTCAATAAACTCTTTTAACTCGCTTTGGCTGTAGTACTTTTGAAAGGTATTGCGTGAGGTAATTACGCCATCTTTATAAGGCTGAAACTGTGCAATATAGCTTTCGTTAGCAAGCATGGCTGAGACGACTAACAGTTTTTGAGCGAGCTCCCAACTCCCAAGAAGGGCATCTATGCGCTCATCTTTATCCTCAATAACATTAATGACAAAGCCTATATTCACTATATCAGAGCAAACTTTATCTGCGTCTGGACGAAAATTTGGGTCCCAACCAAGAGCATCTAAACCATGAGCTTCTAACTCTCGAAGATCATCCCCTCTGCCGCAACCATAATCAAATATTGAGTATTCTCCCTGCAAAAATCCGTGTTTTGCTAAGGTTTTCATAGGGGATGAGAGTTCATGCCGCACTAAAGCAGTTCTATGTCTATCTATACTTTGTTCTTCTGCTGCGCTTTGTAATGCTGAGCTACGAAATAAGCGCCCATCAACTAGCTCGTAACCATGCTTGGCGATTAAACGATGCCAGCTGGCTTTAAAGCCAATCATTCTTGGGTTGTCATACAAGCCTGCAGCTTCGCCTTCCTGAGTAATTAAACAGAAGTTTTCATATTCTGGATGCTCTCTTAGAATAAAGTGCTCTTTGCGGTGCAGGATTGGCGGGTTGTCATGATCGTCATAACGAGTGATCTTGTGTTGTAGTTTGACTAAATCTACCGTAACGCTTTGTTGTAGTACTGGGTATGCATCAGTATAAAAATCAGGGTAGTGAAGAAGTGATAAGCGAAAGTTATTTTTAAACAGCTTAACAATGTTCCAATCTTTATCTGATACTTTCAGTGCCGTAGCGACCACGCTAATAAATTTCGCAAGTACGGGCGGTAAAGCAGTAAAGGCATCCCTATGCAAATAAATAGCATCAGGCAATTTTTTACCTGCGCTTACTTGTTTAATTAGCTCATTAAATTTTTCAGCATTCATTAGTAATTAGCCAAATGGAAAGCATGTGTTTTAAATGGCGATATGCTATCTAAGGCTAGCATATGCTTATTATCTTTAGTAACCGCAGGACATTCAGCAATAAAGAAATCGATACCCCTGTCTGTTTTTATGCTTCGTAAATAGATAGGGATAATTGGCATTGATGCCGGTATTTTTGGGAGCAGGCTTAGTATGGGGTAGAGCAATTTATGCTTGGCTAGAGAATCGAATTTATCACCATGTTTAGCTTCAACGATAAATAAGCATTCTCTATTATCACGTTTTGCGACAAAAACAGCATCTATTTCAACTTGGCCTTGTTGATGAAGTAAAGTTGCATCATGGTCGCCTCTTGGCCTGAACTCAAAACTAAATACACTTTGACCCGTTGCGGGGATTAATAATGATTCAGACTTTTCAACGCTTAGCGCGTGCGGCAACAAGCCTGAAGCTAAAGCGAGATTTACTACAGAGGTTTCCGTAACCTTGGGTAACAGCTGAAATGGAAATAACGAGCGAATAGACACATCGGGTAAAAAAAGTTCAGGTGTCAAAGCTGCAAATAGCTTTTCATCAAGAAAGAAAAAATCCGAGTAAGAATCTTTCGCCTTAACCAAACTAAAGAAAGAACCTTTGTTTTTGGGTCTACTACCAAGCCTAAGAACCATCATGTTAGCTTGTTTTAACTCAGCTCTAAGTTTTTGTATGCTATCTATGTAGATATAAGGCCATGGTTCAAGTGCTTTACCTTGAGTGCTTTCACTATACGACTTAAATGATTCCGGTTCCGAGACAACTTGATTGCTTTCAATGAAACTCTCAATTTTTTGATTGTAGACCATCAATATTGTCCGTTTTGAAAAAGCTATCACTTGATGATAACTGAATAAATAACATAGGAAAACGTTAATTAAAGATGAGACGCCAACGTGATTGCGTCTGGCCCAAAAGCTTTTTTGCCTGGATATCGTCGACCATTTTCGCTTTGCTGCATTATCTGTAAATGCTTTAAAGGTTGCTCAGAAATGCTTACATGGATCGGTCTATTTCGCCCATAGAAATAAAGTTTGTCAAAGTTTAGCTGTTGACAGATAAATTGCGCTACTAAGTGCATTTGGTCTTCATAGCCATGCACAATAAAGTCACAAGCTGCACCTGTGCGCCCACAAATTTCAGAGCCCTTAGAATTCAATTCAGCACAGGCATGTTGGTCCAAGCTAGGAGCAGTTCCAGAAGGTGATAGTCGCTGGATATATCGATGCAAAGCAGGGCTGGTAAAGCCATAGGTAATATTTAACTTGCCGAAACTCTCAGTAATCGGATTTAGTATTTGCTCAATAAGTTGAGAAAGATAAACTTCAGATGCTGACGTGGGTTTATTTTCACCGTCAAAATTATGCTTAACCAAATGCCAGTTAATTAATTGTTCGTAAAGCACTTCGTTAATTCTCATAGGACCAAATCCTTGTTGCTGATAGGAAAAAGATAAAGAAATCGATTACCTTCTTTTCGGAAAACTAATTTACCGGCTAGCCGCAGGTGCATTAATTGACAATCTGAAACTTTGAGTGCCTCTTTAGCCTCTTTGCTAGTTAACCATTTGGCAGATGATGAATTTCTTTGAAGGTTTTGCATAAAGCGTGCACTTTTAGTTAAATAGACCAATTAACATGCTAATATATAGTGTGCTTATAGGAAATTGAAAGTCAACTAACAAATTTGAAGTTATGAGTTTAAAGTACAAGTTGAAAATCTCTTTTATAAACTGTAATGTCAATTTGTGTAGTTACTTTGACTTAGTAAACACGAACATAAAGAGATTGACAGTGATGCCAGATTTTTTCAAATGAAAAATTTGGTGATTAGCCTTTTGTGACTTAAGTGTTGCATTTTGCCAATGTAAATAAATGAGTATTCAAAAGGGTTTTCATAACATATCACAAACATAAAGCTACTTTTATTGTTAATAGATAGATAGACAAGGACTGCCGCTAAGGTTTTCATATTTAGCGCACTGCTCGATTTTTAATTAATTATTTGAAAAGTTAAATAAATCAATACTGGCCTTAGCCAAACGAGATTGCATGATTCCGCTAAAATTTTTGCGAAAAAATTAAAGAGGTTAGTAAAAATTAGTAAATCTCAGGCATGAAAGCGAATTTCATAATTTAGCTAGTTAGTTTAGCTCAGTATATATGAAATTAGATTATTTAATTATTATTCAACTTGTGGTTTTCAATTATGGTTTGTTTTTCTTATCAACAAAAAAGTTGTGAAGTTACATTTAGAATTAGAAAAGATACTAATGTAACTGAACTTACTAATAATCTTACTTTACTGTCGAAATCTGAAGTGCTTGCTAAAGTCACAGTTGAAGTATTTCATCTTTTTAATGATTTGGGATACAACATTGAAATTCGTTATGCAAAACGTCACACTGATTCAGGCAATCCAGAGTTAAGTGAAGAAAAACCTAAAGCTAATGCTTCAGCTATATCGTTCTTTTTAAAAGGTGAGGATGGATTTTTAGCTCGCATAAGATTTCCACAAAACTATTCGATTGGTCAGGAAGAAACTCAGGATGCGTGGTGGTTTATTGATACTGATACAAACGGTATAAGAGATGAAAAATTTCATGGTCGAATTTATGGGCAGTTTTTAAAAAGCGGTGTTGAGATTGAAAATTCGCTTAGTAATTTTTATAAAAACTTGGCCGAGATTCATAAGCTACAAATTGAGCAAAGAGTTGAAAAAATTAACCATCAAATTCAAACTTCAACTTCTCAGGAAGTAAAAATGCATCTAAATACCATCAAATACGGCCCACCAGGTACGGGTAAAACTTATTCCTTGGTTAATGATATTAAATTTCTATTACAGCTCACTGAAAAGGAAGATGAAACGGAAATTAGCTCTATTGCAGATTTGAAGCATGTTTTAGGACATAAGATTGAGTTCTTTACTTTTCATCAATCATATAGCTATGAAGACTTTATTGAAGGTATTAAAGCCGAAATAACAGAGACGCAACAAGTTAACTATGCAGTAAAAAATGGTATTTTCAAAAAAATTAGCCGTCGTGCTTATTTAGACAAACTGTTTTCTCAAAATAGTGATCAAACTATTAGTGATAAAGATAAAAAAGCATGCCTTGATTTATACGCCGAAAACACAGACAAATGTCTTTCATATTTTGCAAAAAATGATGAGACACACTTAGCTAATAAAATTCTACGTATAATTGAAAAAAAATCTAAAAGTGAATCAAGTACAACTGTTACGCCAAAGTATGTACTTTGTATTGATGAGATAAACCGTGGCAATTTATCACGAATTTTTGGTGAGTTAATTACCTGTATTGAGAAAACTAAGCGCCATGGTGGGGGCGAGACTATCCCAGTTACTCTGCCTTATTCTGGCGATCTGTTTGTAGTTCCCGATAATCTGTACATTATTGGCACGATGAATACGGCAGATCGCTCTTTGGTTAAGCTCGATAATGCAATGCGTCGTCGTTTTAACTTTGAGCTGATTAAACCGGATGCCAGCTTACTTAATACCAATGTGGATGGCGTTAATCTTGAAAATTTTCTTAACGTAGTGAATGCTAGAATTAGACAGCGGTTGGGTATCGATTTTGAACTTGGGCATGCCTACTTTATGTGTATTAATAATCGCGCTGATTTTGAGATGGTTATTAAAAACAATATTATTCCATTACTTAACGAGTACTTTTTTAACAACAATGCCTCCGTTCAGGAAATTCTACAAAATACAGACGCCGATCCATATTTAGACAGGTAATTGTAATGAGAGCAATTACCCTTACAGAGTACCAAACGCTTGAGAAAGCGGAAGCTCAGGTTTTAGACGATGAAGATCAAAGCAAACGGCTTGGTGCTGAATGCTTTGATCAATTGCTGGAAAAGCTGACGGGCAACGTAAACAATGCTTTAGAACAGCGATTTTTTAAAGTCATACCTAGCAAAACCACACGAGGTTTTGCCATTCAGGCGAATAATTACGTTGGCTTTTATAAAATAAGCGATAGATCTGCTTTAGAAATATTACCGAAGGTTTATTCAGAAACAGATTTATCTCTTGAGGAGCAGCGGCGGTTATTATTAAAGATGTTGGCCGCAATTTATCATCTTAATGTTACGAATATTGAAAATGTTAATTTAGGTCAAATGGCAAATGTACCTTTATTAGAGATTTTCATCACGTTATTTTTGAATCAGGTAGAGTATCTCTGTAATCGTGGGTTAAGAGCAGATTATCAGGATATTGAAGAGAATGAGCCATTCTTGCGCGGTAGGTTGTTAATAAAAGATAACCTTAGATTAAACATGTTTAATCATGCTCGTTTTTATTGTAAGTATCAGATTTTTTCAGAGAATCGCCCAGAAAATCGTTTATTACTTAGTGCTCTATTAAAAGTAAGTGCGCTTAGTTCAAGTCAAGAAAATATCCGGTTATCAGCAAAATTGTTACCTAATTTTTCTCAGGTTGCTGAAAGCACGAATTTTTATCATGATATGCAGCAGTGGCAAAGGGGCCCAGAAATGGCTGCTTACCAACAATTAGAAAGTTGGTGTCAACTGCTGTTAAATTGTCATCCAACGCTTAGCTCAGGTGAACTATCAGCAAATAGCATTATGTTCCCAATGGAACGGTTATTTGAAGCTTACGTGCAAGCGACTTTCAAACGAACATTTAATGTTGATGCACATCGGGTTTTTGATAACTCAGAACTTACAAACACGACCACCTATTTGGCTAGCTGGCAAAATAACGAGCGACCATTAGACGAAAATTGCGATGTGTTTGTTTTGAAACCCGATATTCTTGTTAAAAACGAGGAGCAAACGGTTATGATCCTGGATGCAAAGTGGAAACTGCTTGATGAAAATGAGCGACGGCTAAATATAAAGGAATCTGATGTTTATCAAATGCTTGCTTACGCTTATGCTTTTAAGCCCATTTCAGGTAATTTATGTTTGATTTTCCCTAAATTTGAACGCTTTCAGCAGCCAGTTATGTTTAAATTTAACAATTCTGCAGATCAACCTGAATACCGTGTTAGGGTGATCCCATTTGATTTAGCAACAGATGAGTTTATTGGAATTACAGATTGGCGAGAACTTGTGGCGCTTGATCACTAGTTTATTATACTTATTAAAGTAGGCCCATATTTAACCTTAGCTTGGTAATACGGGCCTCTTTAAAAAAATTAATTTTTCACATCAATTACTGCGTTTAAAAACTGGCATCTGACCATTCAAACACTCAGTGTCTCTTACCATGTGACACAATAATTTTTCATTACTGGTTTGGTCAAAGATCTGCAAACTCTGAATTGTGTTGTTTGATTGTTGCATTCTTAATTCGAGACTTTCTGGTTCATACGAGTAAAGTGATACTGTTTCAGTGCCATGAATTAGCTCAAATTGTAAGGCAAATTGCTCTGTTTCAAAGGTTTGCCATATTTCGTATTTAACTTGCTGATCTTCACTTACCGAGCCTATAACGGTTCCTTGTAACTTAACGTCTTCAAATTGCTGACTAAATTCAATTTGCGTGGGTATCTCAATGCCATCGATGATCATAAACTCTGCATCATGCAGTTCAATATCATACTGTTTCAAGAATTCCGAAATTAACTTGGCGTAGTCTTTTACTGGAAGACCGTGTAAAGAAGGTGAACGATCAGTAGTTACAGAATCGATAGTAGTCATATTGGTACCCCTCGCTGTTAATTGATGGATATCTTAATATGTCAATGCGACAGTATGTGTCGCACTATTGGCAAATTGTTCGTTATCTAAAAATTTTTTGCAACGCAGTGGCGGTTTAAGGTGAGTTACCTCATAAACCATACGGCTAAGCTTTTAATTAGTTATCATGTTTAAAATTCTTTTCTCTTGGTACCTGAGGGGAATCAAGCTCTACGTTCTGCCAGGCTCGTCGTAGTTCTTCTTCAAATTTTTCTTTAAAACTTAGTGGGCCTAACACTTTTAAGTATGGTGAACGGGCAAATAACCACTGGATCATATCCAGGTTGTAGGGCACGGTTACGTTAAGTTTGCTATAAAGCGGATCTTCGCCATGCTGTGTTAAAACTTGATCAGCGCCAATAGGGGCATCCTCTATTTCTCTTCGCACTGAATCAAAAATAATGGCTTCTAACTTAAAAGGCGGGCCATAAGTCATAGTCAGTGAGCCGCTACGAGACAATTCATTGATATTGAAGTCTTTAGTTTCTGGCGTAGCAGTGATTAACTGCTTTACCTTGTAGATCCTGCTAAAGGGAAACTGGCGCACACTATTTTTTTGCAAAGGCCGCAACAGCAAATAAGCGACATTTCCCCGGTAGTGAATACCCAAAGCCGTACCGCTTATTATAGATTCATTACCAACATGCGAGGTACGGTAGGTAATTTCAACGACTTCTTGGTTGAGTGCACATTCGGTTAAATGTTTGGCGATTTCTGGTTTTACTTTAGCGGGGGGTAACATAAAACTTGCCGGTGAAACCGTAACACATTTTACCCATTTAGCTTGTACGGATTGGCTTTGCTCTAGTTGTGAAATGGCTTGTTTAAATATAGGGTCAACTTTTTCAACGATATCCGCAGGTACATTCATCTTTATCTGTTGGTAGGATAGGGCAAGTGCCATGGCGACATCTGGGCTATAAGCAAAAGGGTTTTTAAACATTTTGTAGTCGATAGCCCAAATACTGGGTTTGCCCTTAGTAACGCCTTTGTTTTTGTGGTAAACACCAAAGCTGTCTTCCATATCACGAAGGTTTCGTTGCAAAGTCCGTTTTGTAACTGTTCTAATTTCTAGTGTTTGCAGATAAGCCTCAATCTCCGAGATGGTTTTAGCCCCCTCTTGCAAGTAATGATAAATATATAGCTGCCGGCGCAGCGTATCAGGTGAATCACCACGTTTATTGGTTGCAGTTTTTTTGATATCTTCAGAGTCGTTTTTAGCCATATCTGCATCTGACATACTTTGGCTTCCTGAGTTTTGGCTTTACGCATTTTCTTTAAGCTGATTTATTCAAACAGCAACCAACACGGCAGAGTTTAGCAGATGGTGCGTCAAATTGTGACGCACTATCTTTCATATTGGCTTTAGGCAAAGCGGGGTTAATGTTTATTAATAGTTTGTCATTTCATGTTGCCCTTACTTTGAAGGCATAAGACTTGAAGCTCGGGAAATTGGGATTAAAAAATCTGGGCATGATTTTCAGCATCTTTATATTCGTTACGCACTTGCCGATATCGAAATAGAAACGTATTTCGGAGGTGTAATCTCCTGTGAAAGCTGGAGCATGGAATTTGATCAATAAAACATTAGAAATGGCAGAGCTACGTAAGGCTGTTCTTACTAAAATGCGTTGGGCTTACATCAGCACACTAAATTGGATATAGTCTTATATATAAACAAAAGGAGCCTTGTTGTCGATGAGTAATATTCAAACTAATTTAATTGCCCAATTTAAAAAAATTGGATTTTCGTCTCCAGTGTTTACGCTGGCTGAGCTGCGAAGCTTATTCGAAAAAAATGGTGTCTGGATTATTAATGGCCAAGAATATGATTCTAAGCATGTAAGAACAATTTTCGCGAATTGCTCCGTAGGGCCTGGCAGCAGAATAGGTGAAAGTGTTAAAAGAGGGCAGTACCCATTATTCTTCAAACACCCAGGCAAGGGTGCATATTCGTTCTATGACAAATCAGTCTCTTCTGACGACTGATACAATTCGCTACTTGCTTAGTAATTTAAAAGGATAACCTAATAGGCATACTGAATTGTCTGGGTATAATGTACTTATAAACCAGTTTTGAGTTTTTCATAATTCCTGAATGGTTTTGTCACAAACCCGCACAACCAGAATTTTACGCTTTTCAATCCCCTCAGCAAGCAACTAACTAATTTCCATAGTAAATAAACCCTCTAGTGCCAAAGTGCTTAAGCATAATTAACGTCTATTAAGATCGATTTTTGTCACAGTTTTTTGTGACGAGCGTTTGTGCAGAGGTAAATTACCTAAAGGTCATTTATTAGATTTTTTCGGTACAAGAATTCTGAAAAATTTATGGGTTGGTAATCGAAGTTGTCACAGATTCGTCACAGGGTAGGGGATTTAGGAACAAAAATTTTCCCTTAAAAAGGGAATTTTATATGATTCAATAGGTTAAGTAGGTGTGTAAAGTGGTTGCGGGAGCCGGATTTGAACCGACGACCTTCGGGTTATGAGCCCGACGAGCTACCAGGCTGCTCCATCCCGCGTCCGTATATTACCCTTGAGCAGTGAAGGTAATAGTTTGATTTGCAAGACGTTAATTGATGACCTTTGGTATAACTTGGTCACAATTGGTTGCGGGAGCCGGATTTGAACCGACGACCTTCGGGTTATGAGCCCGACGAGCTACCAGGCTGCTCCATCCCGCGTCCGTCATTGCGGGGCGCATCTTAGTGTTTTTAAGGTTGGCATGCAAGGGTTAATTTGTAATTTTATTACCGTTCGGACATAAAGTAGCCAGTGTGCGGTTTAAAACAGCATTGTGCGGGAAATTGCAGCGTTAAAGTCTGTTTATATGGCTAAATACGCATTTGCAATGTGAAATACTTTTACCTCATTTTCCTACTTTTATTTCAGGTGTGAATTCTGCTGCGGGGGCTAATAAAGTTGCCGCACCCAAAAGCCCAATTCTGCTATACTAGGCGCAATTTTCTTATAAGGTTTGCTGCAATGCTGGAATTTTGGGCTTTAACGTCGAAGGGCGTGGAAGAGCTATTAGCTGATGAGATCCGCTCTTATCAGGGTGAAGTGCTTAAAGTGTCGATGGGTGTGGTACGTTTTAAGGCCGATGTGAAAACGGCTTATACCCTTTGTTTATGGTCGCGGTTGGCAACGCGCATTATGCGGTTGATTCAATCAGAGCCGGTAACGGCTGAATCGGATATCTATCAAATCGCCAGTAAAATCGACTGGGGTCAGTTAATGTCGGTGCGTCAAACGCTAGCCGTTGATTGTGTGGGTAAGCACCCGAAAATCGATAATACCCAGTTTGGTGGTATGCGCTTAAAAGATGCCATTGTCGATCAGTTTCGCGAAGAAACCGGCCAACGGCCTGATGTCGATCGCTTAACCCCCGATGTGCGCTTTCAGGTGCGCTTGGATAAACTGCATTTCCACTTCTTATTAGACTTCTCTGGCCCATCCTTGCACCAGCGCGGTTATCGCAGCGGGCAGGGTGATGCGCCCTTAAAAGAGCATTTAGCCGCCGCTTTATTAAAGCGCTCTGGCTGGGTGCCGGGTACACCGCTATTTGATCCCTTCTGCGGTAGCGGTACCATCTTAATTGAAGCGGCGCAGCAAAGCTTAAATATGGCACCGGGTTTAGCGCGCGAGAGTTTTGCGTTTGAACGTACGCCGGGGCATCGCGCAGCGATATGGCAGCAATTAGTGGCGGAGGCCAAAGCTGCGCAAATCGCTCCTGACGATTTAGCACTGGGTAATACCGTGCAATTTTGGGGTAGCGATACTGACGAGCGTAGTTTAAGTAAAGCGCGGCAAAATGCCGCACGTGCTGGCGTTGCTAACCTAATTAACTTTGATTACGGCGATGCCACCGCTTTAAAGCATAAAGTGTGCGACGCCAACGGCGTTATTGTCACCAACCCGCCATACGGCGAACGTTTGGGCGATTTACCCTCACTTATTCCGCTATACAGCAAGTTTGCGCTGTCGTTAAAGCAGCTCTATCAAGGCTGGCGCTTAGCTATTATTACCTCGAATAGCGATTTACTGCGAGCGCTGCGTTTATCAAAAAGCAAAGCTTATAAATTTAGCAATGGCCCGCTCGATTGTGAGTTCACCTTATTTGATTTAACCGAAAAGCAGGTGCAGGTCAGCAATAATGCGCCGTCACTGTTTTTTAGTGAAAGTAGCTCCTTTGGTAATCGACTGGCGAAAAACCTGAAGCAATTACAAAAATGGGCCAAGCGTGAAGGCTTAAATTGCTATCGGTTATACGATGCCGATATCCCTGAATATAACGTAGCAGTGGATTGGTATGACGGCGAAGTCGTGGTGCATGAGTACGCCGCGCCCTCTACTGTTGATGAACAAGTGTCGCAAAAGCGCTTATTTGATGTGGTAAACCAAGTGCCTACGGTGCTGGGTATTAGCCCAGATAAGATGATTTTAAAGGTGCGCGAAAAGCAAAAGGGCACCAATCAGTATCAGGCACTGGCTAAAGCTGGCCAATACAAAGAAGTGTCGGAGTATGGTGCTAAGTTTTGGGTAAACCTGCGCGATTACTTAGATACTGGCCTGTTTTTAGATCATCGTATTACCCGGCATTTAATTCAGCAACAAGCCAAAGACAAGCGGGTATTAAACCTGTTTGCCTATACCGGTACTGCCTCGGTACATGCTGCACTGGGTGGTGCGCAAAGCGTAACGACGGTTGATATGTCGAATACTTATCTGGATTGGGCCAAACGTAACTTTATGTTAAATGGCTTAAACAGTAAGCAATACCAGTTTGAACAAGCCGATTGCTTGCAGTGGCTGGCGCGTAACCGCAATCTATTTGATTTGATCTTTGTCGATCCACCTACCTTTTCTAACTCGAAACGGATGGAAGATAGCTGGGATGTGCAGCGCGATCACGTCAATATGCTAAATATGCTAATTAGTAAAATGGCACCGGGCGCGAAGGTGATTTTCTCGAACAATAAGCGCCGTTTCAAACTTGATAGCGCTGCGCTTACGGAAGCTGGCTGGCAGATTAAAGATATCTCGGCTGCCACCTTGCCAGAAGACTTTAAACGTAACCCGCATATCCATGTCTGTTTTGAGTTAACCCGGCCATGAGTCGTTACACCCTTTACAGTACTTGGGGCTGCCATTTATGCGAAAACGCTGCGGCCTTAGTTAAGGCCACTGGTGTGGCAGGCGAGTTACAGATTGTGGATATTGTTGATGACGCGCAGGCCTTAGCGCGTTTTCGGGTGCATATTCCGGTGCTTGCCTGCACTGATGCCCAAGGGGCAGAACAGTTATTATATTGGCCGTTTGATGCCACCTCGTTGCAGCAGTGGCTGGATCAGCATACAAAGGATACAAAGTAGTGGAGTTATTACGTTTTCAGCAGGCGAGTTTAGCCTTTGGTACCCATCCCGTATTAGATCATGTCGATTTTAGCTTGTTTAGCGGCGAGCGCGTGTGTTTAGTCGGCCGCAATGGTGCCGGTAAATCGACCTTTTTAAAATTGTTGACCGGTCAGCAAAATTTAGATGATGGCCAAATTGTAATGACAAATGGCGTGGTATTAAGTCGCTTAGAGCAAGATCCGCCAGCAAAAATGGATGTGAAAATTGCCGACTTTATTCGCGAAGGCGCCGGTGATTTAGCGGAAAAGCTGCAACAGTTCTACACCTTATCCGAAAATCTAGAAGGGGCGGGTGATGCCGAGTACCGCTTATTTGAGCGCCTGCAAAGCGAACTGGATGCGCGCGATGGTTGGGGATTAGAGTCTCGTGTGCAAATGCTCTGTGAGCAATTTGCGATGGATGGCAATAACTCTTTAGCCACCTTATCGGGTGGTTGGCTGCGTAAAGCGGCACTGGCCCGTGCGTTAATTGCCAAGCCGGATATTTTATTACTGGATGAGCCAACCAACCACTTAGATGTAGCCGCTATTAATTGGTTAGAGCAATTTTTATTAAGCTTTAACGGTGCCATTATTTTTATCTCGCACGATAGGGCCTTTATCCGTGCCTTAGCCACCCGCATTATCGATTTAGATCGCGGCCAGCTGACCTCGCATCCTGGTAATTATCAGGAATATCTGGATCGCAAACAAAAGATCTTAGAAGACGAGCAGCAGCACAATGCCCTGTTTGATAAAAAGTTGGCCGATGAAGAAGTATGGATCCGCCAGGGCATTAAAGCGCGCCGCACTCGTAACGAAGGGCGGGTTCGGGCTCTTAAAGCTTTACGGCAAGAACGCGCCGCGCGGGTAGAAGTGCTCGGCAAGGTCGATTTTAATATCGAACAAGCCGCTCGCTCCGGTAAGCTGGTTTTTGAAACGAAAAACCTAAGCCATGCGTTTGGCGGTGTGCCTATTCTGCAAAACCTCGATTTGCTGGTGATGCGTGGCGATCGAATAGCCTTGGTTGGGCCGAACGGCGTCGGTAAATCAACGCTGATTAAGCTATTACTCGGCGATTATCAGCAAGACAGTGGTGAGATTAAGCGCGGCACCAATATTGAAGTCGCTTATTTTGATCAGCATCGTATGGCGCTGGATTTAAACGCCACCGTGCAAGATAACGTGGCCGATGGTAAGCAAGAGATCACCCAAAATGGCAATACGCGCCATGTATTAAGTTATTTACAAGACTTTTTATTTCCGCCACTGCGCGCCCGTACCCCGGTTCGCGCTTTATCGGGTGGTGAGAAAAATCGCCTGCTATTAGCCAAATTATTTGCTAAACCGAGTAATTTGCTGATCCTCGATGAGCCTACCAACGATTTAGATGTTGAAACCTTAGAGCTTTTAGAAGATATTCTGCAGCAGTATCAAGGCACCGTGTTGTTGGTTAGCCACGATCGGGAATTTGTGAATAATACCGTTACTAGCTCTTTATTGTTTGCCGGTAATGCGAAAATTGTTGAGATCACCGGTGGTTATGATGAAGTGGTGGCTTGGCAACAGCGGCAAAATGCTGCAACTTCATTAAAAAGCGGCAGTAAAACCGAGCCGGATAGCGCTCAAGCAACGAAAATTGCAGAAAGTGCGCCTGAGGCTTCTGTTAATAGCACTAAGAAGTTATCATACAAAGAAAAGCGTGAGCTGGAACAGCTACCTGCGTTAATTGAAGAGCTAGATACGGCGCTTAGCGCCTTGCAAGAAGAAGTAAACAGTGCCGACTTTTTTAAAAGTTCGGCAGAGTTCACGCAGCAACGGTTGAACCTATTACAAGAAACCGAGTCGAAGCTGGCGCAGGCGTATCAGCGCTGGGAAGAATTAGAAGCTGCAATTTCGTAAATTTTTAGGGGCCATGCATGAAATTATCACCGATCAGCCTAGCAGTATTGCCGTTGCTGACAGTTTTTACGGCAAATGCCGCGGTGTATCAGATCGTTGAATTAGATCTCACCAACCAAGTTCAAACCACCAGTGGTGTGGGTAGCACGCTGCAGGGTGATGTAGTAGCGAACGGAAATGTGTTCTATGACTTTGAAATTGATTTATCAGAAATTGATTTTGATAGTGCTGCCATCAAAGCAATTTTAACGGAAGAGCAAATAGCTAATGCCAAAAATGGTGTGTTAGATGCTACCGTAACCGGTATTTTAGTTAATTATTTAGCGGTCAATGCAGGTTTGCAATTCCAACCCGTTGGACGGCTGCGGGTACTGCTAAAAACACAAAATGGCGCTACTGAACGTATTGTGTTTAGAGACACAGCTAATACCAAAGGCAATAATGAATTTGCTTATGATGTCAATAATCTGGGTAAAATTGTTGGGGTTGCATCAGCACCTTCATCTAAAGAGACATTCATTCCAACAATTGTTCCTGTTGAAGGGCAGCCTGAGCCGGAAGTGCCAGTCATCCCTCAGCCAGTGACAGTGTGGGTACCTGAGCCAGGATACATGTTAGGTTATGTAGCAGATGGTAACCAAAGTCTATTATTGCCTCCGGCGTTTACTGGTCTCGGTGGTGGTATGTCTGCCGCGCAGGCAATTAATAACAACAATAAAATTGTTGGCTTTACTTCCACTGGTGTGAGTGATGCACTGTCGCAAACGGTTACTACCACCTGTAATGGTAATCTTGCACCTGCTCAATTTTGTTTAAACGGTGAAATGGCCAGACGTAGCTTAAATTTAAATGTGTTACTTAGCCAAGTGCAGAGTTTCCAAACCGTCAATATCAATAATCCTGGCTATGCAGAGCGTGCAGCTGTGTGGCAACTGAATAACGACGGCTCGGTTATGCTGAGTTCCACCTTAGGCTTCTTAGGTGAAAAGGGCACCGGTGAAGTAGCGCCGGCCTCTGAAGATTACGCAGCGCCATTTTACTACAGTCGAGCGAATGATATTAATGATAGCGATATTGCCGTTGGGCATTCTCTGTACAGTGATGTCGAGCGTAAATTTAGTATCTTCGATGGTTTTGGTAATGAAACCAGGTTAATTTATGCCGCGCCTCATGCTACGGTTTTTAACGCTGGCAATGTAACCGGTTTTATTGATAGTAAAGAATGGTTAGCCAGTGTTGCCACTAACATCAATAATCAAAATACGGTTGTTGGTTATGCGCTAAAAAATATTGAAGGTGCCGTGCGTTCTCGTATGTTCACTTATGATCTAAACGCTAATAGTGTTAAATTCCCGACGGGTTTCTTTAATACCTCTAGTACGGAGCCCAAAGCGATTAATAACCGTGGTCAGGTTGTAGGACGTGCCGAAATCTTGGTTGGCGGCACAATCAGCAGACGTTTCCATGCGTTTTTATACGACACCACCACAGAGCAATTTCAAGACCTTAACGAACTGGTTGGTTGCGATGCGCCCATGTTGGTTGAGGCGAACCATATAAATGAAGATGGTGAGATTTTAGCAACAGCATTGATTAATCGTCCTTTATTAGGTGCGACAGGTGAAGTGCAACGTGCTGAAGATGGCACTGTGATACAGCAAGTGCAGGCCACTGCTGTTAAGCTTCGTCCAATACCTAATGGTCAACCAGAAAACTGTAACGCCTCTGAAACGACTTTTGAGCGTAAGAGCGGAACCTTTTCTCTGTTTTGGTTAACTTTATTAGGTGCTTTACCTTTATTACGTCGCCGTAAAGCAAAGTAAATCAAGTTAGTACCTTTTTTAAAGCTGCTTCGGCAGCTTTTTTTCGTCAAATACCGTTAATTTAATACCGAATTTTATTAAATTTGGCATTTTTATAATATTTTCATCTAAAAGAATTTTGCAATTAAACTGCAACAAAGTCATGTTGTTATAAAATGTCAAGATCTATATCTACTCAAATATGTTTGAACCTTTCAGACTTCTTAGCTATCTATTAAGGGTAGCGTTGTGAATTCTTGCCACTTCGTTACTTATTCACTTATTTTAGTTGAGGAAGACTGCCGTATGAAAAGACAAAAACGTGATCGTCTGGAACGTGCTCATGCTCAAGGTTATCGTGCTGGTGTGACCGGCCGTTCAAAAGAAATTTGCCCTTATCAGAATTTAGATGCTCGCTCAGAATGGCTTGGTGGTTGGCGAGCCGCCATGGAAGACCGCAATATTGGTCTCTTTAATAAAGGCACCTGACATCAGGTTTTGTTACAGGAAGAAGCCCCGTTTTACGGGGCTTTATGCTTTTAGTTGTCGAATCATCGGGAAAGTTAAAAGCTAGAGGTATCTTGAAATAAACCTACTTTTAAGTCTGTTGCTGCATAAATTTCACGGCCGTCAACACTGACAATACCATCAGCAATACCCATAAAAAGTTTACGTTTGATAACCCGTTTCATATTGATGGTATAAGTGACCTTTTTCGCCGTAGGTAAGACTTGACCAGTAAATTTTACTTCGCCCACGCCCAGCGCTCGACCTTTGCCTGGACCGCCGGCCCAACCTAAGAAAAAGCCGACTAACTGCCACATGGCATCTAAGCCTAAACAACCTGGCATAACCGGATCGCCTTTAAAGTGACAGGCAAAAAACCACAGATCAGGGTTAATATCTAATTCAGCAATAATTTGGCCTTTACCAAATTCACCACCTTCCTCTGAGATGTGCAGGATACGGTCCATCATTAACATGTTGTCAGAGGGGAGTTGGCTGTTGCCTGGGCCAAAGAGTTCACCATTAGCGCACGCAATCAAATCTTCTTTTGTAAAGCTATTCTTAGTCATGTATGTTTATCCAATAAAAATGCTGCGTCAGCTTAGCGAACAGCTGTACGCTAGACAAGTCCGATTTGTGTAAGATGCAACATTTTTTATGCAATTTATGTTGTTAACTGGTCATACCGGTACCGGAGACGGTCTGAGTGGTGTGGATAAGTGGTGAGATGATGGATAAGAATCAGGCGTTAACGAATGCTGAAAAGCAACGCCGCTATCGTGAGCGGCAAAAAGACTCGGGTAAAAAAGAGTTACGAGGTTATCTCACACCAGAGGCATTGCAGTGTTATGAAGAGATTGTGCAAAAAACGCAGTGGAATGACAGTACGCTGTTAAGCAATGCTATTCGCTTGATGTACGCGGCCCATAAGTTGGGGCAGGTGGGTATTCTCAATAGTTGGCTGAATGAACATAAGCGCTGAAGGATGACGCCATCTTGCTTCAAAGGTATAATGCTCAGCTAAATTCGCTTAGCGTTTAATTCAGGAAGGCGTCATGATTTTATTTGTACGGGATCTTACCGTCATCGATTTTTCTTATTTACATCAGCAGCGCGGCATCTTGGGTGAAAGCTTTATTGTCGATGTTGAATTGCAAGGCGAGCTTGATGATACCGCCATGGTTTTTGACTTCGGCAAAGTGAAAAAGGTGATTAAGCAGGCTATTGATAATTTGGTTGATCACAAATTAGCCATTGCTGCAGATTGTGCTCTGCTAAGCCACAGTGTTGAGCAACAAATACAAAAAGTAACTTATCGCAGTGCTCGCGGTACAGTGCAGCTGGCATGTCCAGCGGAGGCTTATGCCTTTATTCCCGGTACAGAGATTAACGAACTGACCGTGGCGCGTTTTTTAGAGCAACAAATTAAACCGCTATTGCCAGCCAATGTTGAAAAACTTAGCTTACAGCTAAGAGCTGAGGCAATTAACGGTTTTTATTATCATTATAGCCATGGTCTGAAAAAGCATGATGGGAATTGCCAACGCATTGCTCATGGCCATCGATCTACCATTCAAATTTATGCTAACGGTATGTTGGCGCCTCGCCTTAATAAAAACTGGTGTGAACGCTGGGAAGATATTTATCTTGGTACAGCCAGTGATTTAGTCACTAGCGACGCACTGCAGTATTTAACGCCTGCCGCGGATGATTTTAGTTTCCGTTACCAAGCTGCTCAAGGCTGGTTTGAGCTGTGTATCCCGAAGCACCATTGTGAGATCGTGCCCTGTGACACCACGGTAGAGTGTTTGGCCGATTATATCGCCAGTCAGTTAAAACAGGCTGATAGTAGTAACCAATATAAGGTAGTAGCTTATGAAGGTGTGGGTAAAGGCGCTATTGCTTTTAGTTAGCAGTGGCTTTGCAAATGCTACAGAAGTGGTACTTGAGGGTAAACTGACCCAAGGCAGCTTGCTACGTGGTCAAGCGCCGGAAGGGGCGCAGGTTTGGTTTAATGACACTCCACTTAAAGTCGCTTCTGATGGTCGTTTTGTGTTTGGGATAGGCCGCGATGCAGAACTTAGGCATCAGTTAACAGTTGCCTTTGCGGGAAGTAAAACATCGATACCGCTGGTATTTAGCCGTCGAGAGTATGATATCCAGAGCATCACAGGCGTAGCGCAAAAATATGTAGAACCGCCAGCAAGTGTAACGGCGCGTATTGCTAACGATAATCGCATCGTGCGCCAAGCACGCACTGTCGTCAGTGATCATTCCGCGATTTTTGCAACGCCAGTTCGGCCAGCAGAAGGTCGGATTAGCGGGGTGTACGGTAGCCAACGGATTTTTAACGGTCAACCACGTAATCCGCATTTTGGTTTAGATATCGCTGCGCCAGTTGGGGCTAAGGTTATTGCTGCCTGGGATGGCAAAGTGCTGCTGGCTGAAGATTTATATTTCTCTGGTTTAACCTTAATTATCGATCACGGCCATGGTGTCACTTCAACCTATATGCATTTAAACCGGTTTGCCGTTAAGGTTGGCGATGAGGTGAGGCAAGGGCAGCATATAGCCGATGTCGGGGCAACAGGTCGCGTGACAGGTCCACATTTAGATTGGCGTATTAACTGGTTGCAAGAGCGGTTGGATCCGCAATTACTTTTGCCGGAGTTTGCCACCATACCAGAGCAGCGCTTTCCTCTGCAGTAATAAAGTCGTTATACTAATGCTTCAACATCAGGCCAAGTTATGCTGCATAACTTGGCCTGAACTATTATACCGTTTGTGGTTTAATCCGCCGTATTTAGCCAGCGGTTAAGCCTGTTTTGATTGCTCACTCTTAGCATCGCCACATTGGCCGGTGCGGTATCTAGCGTCAAACTCAGTGTCAGTAAACGATCTTTCCGGAAAATCACTAAAGGCTGCACTGAATACAGGGGTAATCGTCTTAATAGCTGCGGCAAACTGCTTTCGGTAATTTTAAACCCCGCCAGTGCCAACAGCTGATCCCCTGCCATGAGCCCAGCTTTTTGGCCAGCTGAGCCATGATACAATTGGTGCACCAACAAAGCCGAACCCTGAGGCTTTAGACTACAGCCTAAGGCGGCGGGAGGGATTTTATCATTGCTACCACAGATATCATCAAACTGCTGTGGGATGCGCCAATCTAAACTCAGCCCCAGCGAAGGCAAGATGCTTTCCAGTGGCAGTCGGCGTGCTTGGTTAACCCATTGCCTTAATTGCTCTGCGATTTGAGGTAACTGCCACTTGTCTAAGAGATTAAAAATACTGTCATCCGCGGTGCCGGTATCTAAATACTCTTGGTAGAGGGTGCGGCACAGCAACGCTAAGTCATATCCGTGTTGTCTTAACTGAGCATCTAGCAATAACGCCACTAAAGCGCCTTTGGCATAGTAACTCACCACGCTATTAACAGCGTTCTCGTCTTGCAAGTAAAACTTAGTCCAAGCCGTAAAGCTACTGTCTGTAAGGCTTTGCACCTGCTCAGACGGGTTACGTGTTACTCTAGTAATCAGCTTTTCTAGCTGCGTTAAGTACTGTTGCTGGCTAATTAAGCCCGCTTGCACCAAGGCTAAATCATCAAAATAAGAGGTAAAACCTTCATAAATCCATAACTGTTGACTGTATTGTTCTTGTGCCAATTGGTAAGGGTGAAAACAACTGGGCTTTAGGCGTTTTACCCACCAAGTGTGAAAATACTCGTGGCTAAATAAACCTAATAAGGTGTGATAAGCCTCATCTTGCTGCTCAAGTGCGGGGACGGGTAAATCAAAACGGTTACATAGTAACAAGGTGCTAAACTGATGCTCTAGTCCGCCGTAGCCGCTCTCGGTAACCCAGAGTAAAAACCAGTATTGATCTAAATCCTCTGGTAAGCCACCAAACACATCACGTTGAGCTTGGCAAAGTGTTTTCACATCGCGTAATAGTCGTGCTTCGTCAAACAGGTTTTGACCTGAGACTGCGATATAGTGTGGCACGCCATCCAGATCGAACTGTTGTAAAGTAAACACGCCCAGCATAAGCGGGCTATCGATAAGGTGTTGATAGTTTGTTGCTTGATAAATAGCGTCAAGACTTAAAGGTTCACCCTGTATTCGTGGTAACGCGGTCGCGACACGCCAGTATTTGGTTACGCGTTTCACGTCCGGGTTATCAAAGTGGAGAGTTAATTGGTGAGCGTGCTCTTTTAGTGTTTCTACTTCTAAGCATAAACAGGCTGGATTTAAAACGGCCACTTCATCATCTACAAAGGCAGCTCGAACAGACAAATCATTGGCATAGACCTGATATTCCACAGTCACTGGCTCACCATTACACTGTAACTGCCAACGTTGTTTATCCAGCTGCTGTAGCATGAGTACGCCATTTTTGTCATAGGCATGAATTTGCATAATATGCCGAGCAAAGTTACGAATCATATAACTGCCAGGGATCCAAGCTGGCAATTGTAATAGATGAACCGCGTGAGTTGGTTGAAAACGCATGGTAACTAACAGCGTTTTTGAACTGAGATCAGCTAGTGTAAGCTGATAATGCACTCCAGACATAGTTATTCTCCAAGAAAGCAAAATAGTGCTAAAGACCGCATAGCGATTTACTCGACTGCCAGTCTTACCAGCGACACTGTCTGTTGCATTATCAGCGTGAAACGCTGCCGCTGGTGGTATTTTCGGTATATAATACGGCTTGTAAGTTTATTTAGGTAGCATCATGTCAAACGAAGCATTAATCAGTAAGCGAATCGAATACGCGGTTACTCGCGTTACCAAAACGGTTTTTCCTGGTAGGACCAATCATCACAATACGTTATTCGGTGGCGAAGCCTTGGCTTGGATGGATGAAGCCGCTTTTATTGCTGCCACGCGGTTTTGTCGCAAGCCTTTGGTCACCGTTTGTTCTGATCGGGTGGATTTTAAAGAGTCGATTCCTGCCGGTACGATTTTAGAGTTAGTGGCCAGAGTCGCTCATGTAGGCCGCACCAGTATCAAAGTGCAAGTTGATATCTTTGTAGAACATATGTATGACGATAATCAGCATAAAGCCATATCGGGAAGTTTTACCTTTGTAGCGCTTGATGAAAATAGAAAACCGACACCTGTATTAGGTTAGGATCTTGAATAACTGGCCCGACCTTGTTATTTTGCAGTAGGTTTGCAAACAATAATAATAAGGGTGTGTTATGAAATCAGCCGAGCAGTGG
Organism: Alishewanella sp. d11; assembly: GCF_049390205.1. Taxonomy (GTDB): domain Bacteria; phylum Pseudomonadota; class Gammaproteobacteria; order Enterobacterales; family Alteromonadaceae; genus Alishewanella. The sequence continues at coordinate 3,337,976 of NZ_CP186547.1, forward strand.
TTTAGTGAATATGCAGTAAGCCACCAAAATCCAACCAACAAATTAATTCATTGGTTTGCCGTTCCGACCATTTATGCCACAGTCATAGGGTTGCTGTGGCAAATTCCGATGCCTATCGCCGGTTTTGCAGAGCAAGGCATTAACTGGGCATTATTGTTACTAGTACCTGCCTTGTTATTTTACTTTTTATTGTCATTTAGTCTTGGTCTAGGCATGACCATTTTTTCTGCCGCGGTGGTGTCGTTAATGCGGGTACTGGAGAAACAACAAGTTATCGATATTTGGCTTTTGTCTTTATTGGTTTTCATCGTGATGTGGGTATTTCAGTTTGTTGGCCACAAAATTGAAGGTAAAAAGCCGTCATTTTTTCAAGATCTGGCCTTTTTATTGATTGGTCCGGCTTGGTTGCTTGGTTTTGTTTTAAAGCGTTTACATATTAAGTATTAATCACTTATACCAAAAACCACATCATATCCAGTGCAGTGCTAAAGATTGCGATTAATGTCTGGCTAAATAAGGCAGGTTGTCGAGGTTTTTAGCACGCATGTCGTTATACTATCCACACTTGTTTTGCGTTAAACGGCATTAAATTTGAACAAACTTTTCGAAGATAGAAATCGGCAATTTTGGATCCTACATACCCTAGGATGGCTTGGCTTTGCTATTGTCAATTATCTTAGCTCTTTGATGCTGGATACCCGAGATGCTTTTTTAATCGTTATTAGCTTAGATGCTTACATGGGATGGTTGTTAACCATTCCATTGCGCTATTTTTATCGAAAAGTCTGGTTTTGGGAACCTTGGAAACTGGTGTTCTCAGTGTTAGTTGTGGCCTTGCTGATCGCCATGCTATGGACAGTGGTGCGTAATTTCAATTACTGGGAAATTTATCGCCACGGCTATCGCCCTTCGGATTGGTTATTCTACATTAGAGATACACCAGCCGCTTTCTATGTCATGCTGAGTTGGAGCGGGCTGTACTTTGGGATTAAGTACTATCAAACACTGCAGCTAGAAAAGCAAAAACTGCTAACAGCAACCAACAAAGCGCATGAAGCGCAGTTAAAAATGTTACGTTATCAGCTTAACCCCCATTTCTTGTTTAATACGCTCAATGCTATTTCGACTTTGGTGTTGATCAATGATAATGATACCGCTAACAAAATGGTTAGCCGTTTGAGTGATTTTTTACGCTATTCCTTGTACAAAGATCCTATTAACAAAGTCTTGTTAGAGCAGGAAATTTACGCCGCTCGACTGTATTTAGAAATTGAAAAAGTACGCTTTTCTGAGCGATTATCCATCCATATCGAGTTAGCGCCAGGCTCAGAGAAAGCCTTAGTACCCAGTCTGATTTTACAACCCTTGATTGAAAACGCTATTAAATATGCGGTTGCGAGTCAGGTTAATGGTGGGGAAATTACCATCAAAGCCAAAATTTTTGGTCATGATTTATTGCTAGAAGTAGCAGATAATGGGCCTGGTATGCCACTAGTTGATGGTATTACGAAAACAGCAGATAATACCGATAGTGGGGTTGGGCTGGTAAATACACGTGAACGCTTAGCGGCCTTGTACGATACTGATTTTGCTTTAGTGCTAACGCAGAATGAACCAAGGGGCGTAAAAGTGAATATAAGATTGCCCTTACAACTAGAAAAAACGGAATCCGAACATGCTTAATGTCATAGTGGTAGACGATGAACCTCTAGCCCGTAAAGGCATGCTGGTAAGATTAGCTGCGTTTACAGAGTTAAACGTTATTGCGGAATGTGCCAATGGCCCAGATGCGATAGCCGCTATTACCGAACATCATCCAGATCTGGTTTTTCTAGACGTCGAAATGCCGGGAATGGATGGTTTTGCGGTATTAAAACAGTTACAACAGCAAGCTATTAAATTACCCTACATCGTATTTGTTACTGCTTATGATCAATATGCTTTTCATGCCTATGAGGTAAATGCCGTAGATTATGTGTTAAAGCCCGTGGAAGCTGAGCGTTTAAAAGCCGCAGTGGAAAAAGTGTTAACTTATCATGCTGCTTCAGATAATCAAAAACACAAAGATCAGTTAGCCAAAGCGGTGGCTCATTTAACCGGCGATCAAACCGATATCATTTTACAGCGGTTGGATAAAGCCGAACCGGTGGTCAGTAGCCGTTTTCCGGAAGCCATCAGTATCAAAGACAGTGGTGAAATAACACGTGTGCCTGTTGCAGAAATCGATTGGGTTGATGCCGCCGGTGACTACATGTGTATTCATACCCGAGATGGTCAAACACACATTTTGCGCCGCACTATGAAAGAGCTTGAAGCTGAACTTGATCCGCGACTGTTTGTGCGGGTGCATCGCTCAGCTATTGTGAACGTGCATACCATTGCTAAACTGCAAATGCTGAGTAATGGTGAGCACCAGCTTGTACTCACCAATGGCCAGTCAGTGAAAGTTAGCCGCAGTTACAAAGATCGCGTAAAACAGGTCTTCAGCCACTAGCTACTGCCAACTTGTTGTTGCCAGCGTACTAAAAAGGGATCTATAGCTTTGGTGCGCTCAGCGGTTTTTGCCAGCGGATAAAGGCTAACCGCACCATTGATCTCACCGGCCATCTGCAAATGCTCACCTTGCAACAGTTGCTCTACCGCAAAGGCACCAAGCTTAGTGGCTAAAATGCGGTCTGCGCCCACTGGACTGCCACCACGCTGAATATGGCCTAGAATACAAGCCCGACATTCTATGCCAATAGCCTGTGTTAGTGCATCCGCTAAGGCGGTGGTGCCGCCAGGGTAACTATTTTCGGCAACAACAATTAAATAGCTTGTCTTGCCTCTTAATAATTGCGCATGCTGGATTGGCGTAATGATTGATTTCAAATCACTTGCCGTTAATTGCGCCATCTCCGGACAGATGATTTGCTCGGCTCCAGCGGCAATACCGGCTGACAGCGCAATAAAGCCGCTATGTCGTCCCATCAACTCAACTAGGAATATCCGCTCAAACGCATCTGCCGTATCACGGATCTTATCAATAGCATCCAAAGCGGTATCAATAGCAGTGGCATAGCCAATAGTATGATCTGTGCCATCGACATCATTATCAATAGTTCCTGGCACACCAATGATTTGGCCAGCAAAATGTTTAGCAATTTCTAAGGCCCCACGAAAGCTGCCATCGCCACCAATCACAATGAGCGCATCGATATTCAGTTGCTGTAAGGTCGCGGCAGCAATTTGGGGGCCCTCAACTGTTTGTAGCGCAGGGCAGCGCGCACTTTTTAAAATAGTGCCGCCGCGTTGAATAATATTGTCGACATGATGCGGTAATAAGGTTTTATAGTCTTGTTCTAATAAACCCCTGTAGCCATGTTTAAAGCCAATTACCTCGATATTATAGCTTGCAGCGGTAAGTTGTATTGCCCGGATTGCGGCGTTCATCCCCGGCGCATCACCACCAGAGGTTAAAACACCAATACGTTTTATCCTTGTCATAGCCAAGTCTCCTGTTATCTGCATATCAGTATAAGCCGAATTCGTTAAGTGACTTTGATTTATCGCAATTTTAGAGAAATGGCGCGACAGCACTTAGTCTTTTAGGCGACAATAGCACTGATGACGCTCTGTCAGACTTTTTTGTTCAGGAAAACGCTTTTCATGCATCAAATCACCGGTAGAACTCTCGTTGGGTTAATGTTGGCACTCACCACGGCAATTTTGTGGGGAGTATTGCCTATCGCACTAAAAATACTGCTTGAGGTGTTTACGGCGAATACGATTACCGCAATCCGCTTTTTAGTTGCCGCGGTTATCGTGGGCATATGGTTAGGCATGCGCGGTAAATTACCTAAGCTCGCATTGTTAAAACAGCTAAAAATTGCCTGGCTAATGGTTGTGGCTATTGTAGGTTTATTACTTAATTATATTTTTTACTTGTCTGGCTTACATCTACTGACGGCTGAAACGGCACAAACCTTAATTCAACTTGCGCCTTTTTTGATGATGCTTGGCGGAATTATTATCTTTAAAGAACGTTTTTTATTTTGGCAACGAGTAGGCGCCACCTTGTTAGTCATGGGCTTATTGTTGTTCTTTAATGAACGCCTTTTTACGCTATTAAGTCAGGCGGGGAGTGAAACACTTGGCGTACTATTAGTTGTGGTGGCGGCGATTACTTGGGCCGCTTATGCGTTAGCGCAAAAACAGTTATTAATGCACTACAACTCAAAGCAAATTATGTATCTTATTTATTTTGCAGGTACTTTTGCCTTTATGCCAGTCTCTGACTTTGCTCCAGTTGCAGATTTAACGCTATTACAATGGTCACTGTTGCTATTTTGTTGTTTAAATACCGTAGTGGCTTATGGTGCCTTTGCTGAGGCGTTACATCATTGGGAGGCGTCAAAAGTCAGTGCGGTTTTAGCGATCACCCCTTTGTTAACCATTCTAAGTGCAAATGTTGTCGCTTGGATCTGGCCACAATTTTCGCCACAGCAGCTGAATCTTTGGTCTTGGATGGGGGCCTTATTGGTCGTTGCGGGTTCGGCATTAACTGCTTTAGCACCGCAATTTGTCGATTATCGAAACGCTCGAAAAAGTCGTAAACTTCAGCAACAACCGTAATTGAAAAGCGTCGCCAGCAAACATAATGCAGGTAAGAAGATGCCCCAGTAGTTAGGGCATCTTTTACAGAAGAGGTTATTTAACCGTAACAATCTTACAGGTATTGGAAGCGCCGACCTGCAACATCACATCCCCATGGGTAATGATGACTAAATCACCCGCAACTAAACCGGCTTGTTGACGAATCACATCAATTGCACGATCGGCAAGCTCTGCGACATCAACTTCGGTGCTATCAAAGTAGGCAGGATAGACACCACGGTACATGGCCATCTTGTTTAAGGTTTTTACATGGCGTGATAAAGCGTAGATAGGTTGCGATGAGGTAATGCGCGACATTAATTTTGCTGTATAACCAGACTCTGTCAAAGTAATTATCGCTTTAATGCCGGCTAAGTGATTAGCGGCATACATCGCAGATAAGGCGATCGTTTCGCTCACTTCTGTGAAGCTAAGATTCATACGATGCTTGGAGCTTTGAATAGAAGGGTGCTTTTCTGCACCATTACAAACTCGCACCATGGCTTTTACTGTTTCAACCGGGTATTTACCAGCCGCCGTCTCCGCAGAGAGCATAACGCCATCAGTCCCATCTAATACCGCGTTAGCAACATCCATCACTTCAGCACGGGTAGGCATTGGGTTTTCAATCATGCTCTCCATCATCTGTGTGGCAGTGATAACGATACGATTTAACTGACGAGAGCGTGCAATAATGCGTTTTTGCTGACCGACTAACTCTGCATCGCCGATTTCTACACCCAGATCACCACGCGCAACCATCACCGCATCAGAGGCCCGAATAATATCATCTAGGGTTTCATCATCAGCTACCGCTTCAGCTCGTTCTACTTTGGCCATAATGCGCGCTTCAGAACCGGCAGCTTGCGCTAATTCGCGTGCAAGCCTTAAGTCATCACCACAGCGTGGGAAAGAGACGGCAAGATAATCTACATCGATAGCCGCCGCAGTAATAATATCACGCTTATCTTTCTCGGTAAGGGCAGGGGCTGTTAAGCCACCGCCTTGGCGATTAATACCTTTATTATTACTGAGCTTACCGCCAACCGTAACCGTTGTAACTACGCGCTCACCTTTAACAGCAGTAACTTGTAACTGGATCCGTCCGTCGTCAAGTAACAGCAAATCACCGGGCTTAACATCTTGTGGTAACTCTTTGTAATCAATACCGACTTGTTGAGCATCGCCTTCGCCCTTGGCTAAAGCAGCATCAAGTACAAAACTCTGTCCTTCTTCTAAAAAAACTGAGCCATCTTTAAAAGTAGAAACGCGAATTTTCGGGCCTTGTAAATCACCTAAAATAGCGACATGACAACCTAACTTACTCGCAGCCGCTCTCACCATTTCGGCGCGTTCTTTATGATCTTCAGCTGCGCCGTGAGAAAAGTTCAAACGAAAAACACTGGCACCTGCCTGTATGAGTTTTTCAATGGTGGCTTGAGTATTGGTTGCTGGGCCTAAGGTTGCGACAATTTTAGTTCTTCTACGCATTGAAAACTCCTGCTGTTTGAGTGCACAAAAAAAAGCATGCAACTAGTCTAATGTAATTTTATTACAGAATATAGCGTAGATCTGAATTAAAATTACAAAGAAACTCATCGTACCTGATTAATTTACGGCATCTTTTTTATCAAAGCGTGAGCCACGTAAGCTGTCTTTCACCTTTTTCAGGTTCTCTCTAAACTTACTGCCACGACGCAGGGTAAAGCCAGTCGCTAAGATATCAATGAGTACTAACTGTGCCACACGAGAGGCCATAGGCATATACATATCGGTGTCTTCAGGCACATCAAGTGATAACACCAGCGTACATTCACGGGCGAGAGGGCTATCGTAGGCGGTGATCCCAATAACGGTCGCATCGTTTTCCCGAGCAATCGCAGCAATATCACATAAATTTTTGGTGCGGCCCGTATGGCTGATACACACCACCACATCGCCATCGCTGCTATTAATAGCAGACATACGTTGCATAACAATGTCATCAAAACAAACAACAGGCACATTAAAACGGAAAAATTTGTTTTGCGCATCATGCGCGACAGAGGCTGAAGCTCCTAAACCAAAAAAAGAAATTTTCTTTGCTTGGGTTAAGACATCTACCGCCCGATTAATGGCGCTAATATCAACCCTTTGCCGTGCCGTATCCAATGCCGCCATAGTTGATTCAAAAATCTTGGCAGTGTAGGCTTCAGGACCATCTTCTTCTTCAACATGGCGATTTACATAAGGCGTACCGTTTGCCAGACTTTGCGCCAAATGCAATTTAAAGTCTGGAAACCCTTTAGTGTCTAAACGACGACAAAAACGGTTTACGGTTGGCTCACTAACATCTGCCATCTTAGCCAGAGCAGCAATGCTGCTGTGGATCGTCATTTGTGGGTTAGCCAAAATGACATCTGCAACCTTGCGTTCAGATTTGCTGAAGTTATTGACGGTGCTAACAATTTTTTCCAGTACATTCATTCGCGGATACCTGCGCTTGTCTGTTCCCGTTGCATCGAGACAGGATTGCTAAGTTAAATTTTGCTGTTTGCTACACTGTGCTATTTCAATAGATGAAACAAAACAGTACTAAATTTACCACAAATCTCGAGGAAAGCGATAAAAGCTGCACTATAATATAGGGATATTCGATATTTAGACTATTTTGTAATTTAATTACATGATATTGCGTTTACAAGCGACATTTAGTCCGTTAGTATGGGTTTAAGTGTTGTAAAATTACATCTTATCAAGGCTGAGTTATGACAACCACAACGCACAACCAAGCATGTGATCTTATTCTTTTTGGCACCAAAGGTGATTTAGCCAGAAGAAAATTATTACCCGCACTCTATCAATTAGAAAAAGCCGGCTTACTTGCTGCCGATTCACGTATTATTGGTGTGGCTCGTGATGAAATGGACAGCGCTGCTTACATCGAATTGGTGAAGACCAATCTTGTTCGATTTTTAAAAACTGAACCTCTGGATGAACAAGTTTGGGCAACCCTAGCCAGTAAGTTGCATTATGTTGCTATTGATTTAACCAAAACATCGGATTACCAAAAGCTTAATAACGTCGTTGATATTACTCAACGTATTCCTGTGAGTTATTTTGCCACTCCGCCTTCGCTATTTGGCGATCTTTGTCGTGGTTTAGCTGAAGCTGGTTTAGCGGCTGAACCTTCTCGGGTTGTGCTGGAAAAACCGATTGGTCATGATTTGGCTTCATCTCGCGTGATTAACGATAAAGTGGCTGAATATTTCAAAGAATGCCAGATCTACCGTATTGACCACTATCTTGGTAAAGAAACCGTACTTAACTTACTGGCTTTACGCTTCGCCAATGCCATTTTTGCCTCAAATTGGGACCATAACGCCATTGACCATGTACAGATCACTGTAGCTGAAGAAGTCGGTGTTGAAGGTCGCTGGAGTTATTACGATGACGCAGGGCAAATGCGTGATATGGTGCAAAACCATCTGCTACAAGTTTTATCTCTTATTGCCATGGAACCTCCGGCTAGACTTGATGCCGACAGTATTCGTGATGAAAAGCTAAAAGTGTTAAAGGCTTTACGCCGTATCGACCATACTAATGTGCAAGAAAAAACCGTACGCGGCCAGTATACCTCAGGCTTTGCTACCGGTCAGGCAGTTCCGGGCTATTTAGAAGAAGAGGGCGCTCGGCCTAATAGTAAAACCGAAACTTTTGTTGCCATTAAAGTTGATATTGATAATTGGCGCTGGGCTGGTGTGCCTTTTTACTTGAGAACGGGTAAACGCATGCCGAAAAAGCACAGTGAAGTGGTAATTTGTTTTAAACCACAACCCCATAATATTTTTCATGAAACCTATCGAGAATTACCTGCGAACAAGCTGATCATTCGTTTACAACCCGATGAAGGAGTTGAAATTCAAATGATGAATAAAATTCCTGGTCTCGGTGAGCACATGCGCTTACAACAAAGCAAGTTAGATCTAAGTTTTGATGAAACCTTTAAGTCGCAGCGCATTGCCGATGCTTACGAGCGTTTGTTATTGGAGGCGATGCTGGGTAATCAATATCTGTTTGTGCGCCGTGATGAAGTTGAACAAGCTTGGCAGTGGGTGGATGGCATTATTAACGCTTGGCGCAATAGCAACGAGCCACCTAAGTCATATCAATCAGGTAGTTGGGGCCCTGTATCGGCTATTTCGATGATGGCGCGTGACGATAGAAATTGGGATGAATAAAAATGCATGTGCTTCATCAGTTTGACGACAGTAACGTTTTAAACCAAGACTTTGCGAAGCGCTTAGTTAATATTCTAACCGATGCGATTGCGCAGCGTGATGCCGCCTATTTAGTGGTGTCAGGTGGTCGTACTCCGCAGGCGTTATTTAAAACACTGGCAGCAACGCCTTTAGCTTGGGAAAAAGTAACCATTTTATTGGCAGATGATCGTTATCTGCCTATTGATTCTGAGCAAAGCAATGAGCGGTTAGTCAAAGCAACTTTACTACAAGAATTCGCTGCAAAAGCTACTTTTGTCAGTTTATACGCGCCCGCAGACGATGCCTTTGCTGCCATCCCAGAGATTTTAGCAAGAGTCGAAGCGTTACCTTGTTTTGATGCTGTCATTTTAGGGATGGGTGAAGATGGCCATACTGCATCGCTATTCCCTTGTAGCGCCCAGCTTAGCCTTGGTTTAAGTGATACCGCGCCTGTTGTACTTGCAACGGAGCCCACTACTGCGCCTTTTCAACGAATTAGTCTTAGCAAGGCTCGCTTAATGCATAGCAGACATATTTTTTTACACCTGGTGGGAGAGAACAAGTTTCCTGTTTTACAACAGGCACTTGAGAATACTGATCCCATGCATATGCCCATTAGCGCTTTTTTACATCATCCAGCATTGTGTGTTGACGTGATGTATTCACCGAAATAGAGGTCAATGATGAACCCAGTAATTCAGCAGGTTACCGATCGTATTATTGCTCGTAGCAGTAAAAGCCGGGCAATTTATTTAGCCAGACTCGAGCAAGCACGACAAAAAGGCCCTCATCGCGGTGCTTTGAGTTGTGGCAACTTAGCGCATGGTTTTGCTGCGTGTAATGCGCAAGATAAAGCGGATTTACGTAGCTTAACGAAAACCAATATTGGAATTATTTCGTCCTACAATGATATGTTATCTGCGCATCAGCCTTATCAAAGCTACCCTGATTTGATTAAAAAAGCGGTGAATGAAGTCGGTAGTGTTGCACAATTTGCTGGTGGTGTGCCTGCGATGTGTGATGGCGTTACGCAAGGCCAACCGGGGATGGAGTTAAGCTTACTAAGCCGTGATGTTATTGCTATGTCAGCTGCTGTAGGGTTATCGCATAATATGTTCGATGGTGGCTTGATGCTGGGGATCTGTGACAAAATTGTCCCTGGCTTGCTAATGTCGGCACTTAGTTTTGGTCACTTACCCTTTATCTTTATTCCCGCTGGCCCTATGCCCTCTGGCATTCCGAATAAAGAAAAAGCGCGAGTTCGTCAGCTGTTTGCTGAAGGTAAAGTTGGCAAAGAAGAATTATTAGAAGCAGAAGCGAAATCTTATCACTCTGCCGGCACGTGCACCTTTTACGGTACAGCCAACTCCAACCAGTTAGTGGTTGAAATGATGGGCTTGCATTTACCTGGTTCGTCTTTTGTTAACCCGAATACACCACTACGGGATGAATTAACTAAAGCCGCTGCCAGACAAGTTACGCGCTTAACAGATCTAGGTACAGACTATTTGCCTATCGGTAAATTGGTTGATGCCAAGGCGATTGTTAATGGTATTGTGGGATTACTCGCCACGGGTGGTTCTACCAATCATACCATGCACTTAGTTGCCGTTGCCCGCTCTGCAGGCTTTATTGTGAACTGGGATGATTTTGCTGATCTCTCAGATGCTACGCCGTTAATTACTCGGATTTATCCAAATGGTCAGGCTGATATCAATCACTTCCAACATGCCGGTGGTATGGCGTATTTGATTCGTACGCTGTTAGATAACGGTTTGGTACATGAAGATGTGCAAACCATCGCAGGTCCTGGGCTGCGTCGTTATACCCAAGTTCCAGTGTTGCAAGATGGCAAATTAGTCTGGGTAGATGGACCAACGGAATCAGGGGATACAGAAGTTTTAACTTCAGCTGCGAAGCCCTTTAAACCGCATGGTGGTTTGATTTTAATGTCGGGCAATATTGGCCGTGCAGTAATGAAAACCTCTTCTTTACGTTCAGGTACCGAGGTTGTTAAAGCACCTGCAGTGGTGTTTCATAGCCAGCATGAACTGGATGCCGCTTTTAAAGCCGGTGAATTAAATAAAGACTGTGTTGTGGTTGTGCGTTTCCAAGGCCCGAAAGCCTGTGGTATGCCAGAATTACACAAGTTAACTCCACCTTTGGGGGTATTGCAGGATAAAGGTTACAAAGTGGCCTTAGTGACTGACGGCAGAATGTCTGGCGCCTCAGGTAAGGTACCGGCCGCGATACATTTAACCCCTGAAGCAGTTGATGGTGGCAACATTGCAAAAATCCAAACCGGTGATTTACTGTTAGTTGATGGCGAGACCGGCAAGTTAGAAATTTTAGTGGATACAGCAGAATTAGCCGCGAGACCTTTAGCTACTACTGATCTGTCGGCAAACCACTATGGAATGGGTCGTGAAATGTTTGGTGTGATGCGTCTGCAGTTAACAGGGGCCGAGCAAGGTGCTTGCAGCTTGTTTATCACTGAGGAACATTTGCATGGCTAATATGCGTCAATTTGCCATAGTTGCCGATATTGGTGGCACTAATGCGCGATTTAGTCGTGTGGCTTTAGATACTTTAGCACTGGATCTCGTTGCCGTTTATCCCTGTGCGGATTTTGCCAGTTTGGCAGATGCACTAACGCATTACCAAACACAACAACAGCTGAGCCATATCAAGGACGTTGCCATCGCCATTGCTTGTCCTGTTAATGGTGATAATGTGCAAATGACTAATTTTCATTGGCAGTTTTCAATACAGGCTATGCAGAGTCAATTACAGCTGAACACCTTGCTGGTAATGAATGACTTTACGGCTGTTGCGATGTGTTTGCCGGCGCTTGCTGAAGATCAAAAAATTCAGATTGGTGGTGAAGCCGCGCAAAGCGGTAAACCGATGGCAGTACTTGGGGCTGGGACAGGCCTAGGTGTTGCGCATTTAATCCCAGTAGCAGACAAGTACATTCCATTACCTGGCGAGGGGGGACATGTCGATTGGGCACCACAAAACGAACAGGAATGGTTTATTCAGCGTTACTTGGCAGCACAATTTGGCCATGTTTCACCTGAACGTTTGTTATCTGGTCCGGGTTTAGAAGCACTCTACTCGGCTTTAGCGGCCTATCAAAGTCTAACAACACCAGCGCTGAATGCTGGTGAAATTGGACAACAGGCTTTAAGTAATACCTCTGATCTAGCAAAGGCTGCTGTGCAACAGTTTTATGCCAGTTTAGGCAGTATTGCTGGAGATTTAGCGCTGACCTTAAGTACTTTTGGCGGTGTTTATATCGCTGGCGGTATTGTACCTAAGTTGCTGCCACTGCTGAGTGCTAGCGAATTCAGAGCTCGCTTTGAAGCTAAAGGCCGTTTTGCTGAGTTTAATCGACAAATTCCTATTTTTATTGTTACTGCGGAGCAACCAGGCTTGTTGGGTGCCGCAGTGTATTTAAAACAAACATTGGCGGGTTAAGTTATGGCATTTACGAATTGGCAATTACAATCATCCGCGGTGTTTGCTATGGGGCCAGTTGTCCCAGTCATTGTTATAAAAGATCTGGCAGATGCGGTGCCCTTGGCTAAGGCCTTGTTAGCTGGTGGTATTAAGGTGTTAGAAGTAACACTTCGCACACCTCAAGCACTTGCTGCAATTAAACTCCTTGCTGAGGAAGTGCCTGAGGCCGTGGTAGGTGCAGGTACGGTAACGAATGCAGAACAGTTAAATGCAGTGATTGCTGCAGGCGCAAAATTTGCTATTAGCCCTGGGATGACGCGTGAGTTATTGCAAGCGGGTAAAGAAGCCAGCATCCCATTAATTCCGGGTATTGCTAGTATCTCTGAGTTGATGGAAGGGATGAGCCTAGGTTATACCCATTTTAAGTTTTTCCCGGCTGAAGCCGCTGGTGGCGTGAAAACCTTAAAATCAATTTATGGCCCTTTTGCGGATATCCGTTTTTGTCCAACAGGGGGTATTAATGAACAAAACTATCGTGATTATTTAGCCTTGCCTAATGTCAGTTGTGTTGGTGGTTCTTGGATTGTTCCTGATAATGCCATCGCTGAGAAAGCATGGCATAAGATCACTGAGCTGACCGCAAAAGCCGTAGCCTCTGCGCTATAAAATGTCATTTTGTTGTGTTCTAATAAAAAACCGGTATAGCCGGTTTTTTCGTTTATTACGTAGAAATATCTTCAGGCGTTATTGCCATCTTTTTGAGTTTTTTGTGCAAAGCGCGTATAGTAGCGCTCCTTTTTAGCTGTATAACTCAGTAACGGACCAATTTGTGATTTCAACCAATAACATTACCATGCAATTCGGCGCTAAGCCGTTGTTTGAAAATATCTCTGTTAAATTTGGCGATGGTAATCGCTATGGTTTAATTGGCGCTAACGGCTGTGGCAAGTCGACCTTTATGAAAATTTTAAGTCGTGAGTTAGAGCCAACCGCAGGTAATGTGTTTGTTGAGCCAAACCATCGAGTGGCTAAATTACATCAGGACCAATTTGCTTTTGAACAGTATACGGTAATTGATACTGTTATTATGGGCCATGCTGAACTGTGGGCAGTAAAATCCGAACGTGATCGTATCTATTCTGCACCAGAAATGACTGAAGAAGATGGCATGAAAGTGGCTGATTTAGAAGTCGCTTTTGGTGAAATGGATGGTTACTCAGCAGAATCACGCGCAGGTGAATTGTTATTGGGCGTAGGTATTCCGATTGAATTGCACTATGGCCTGATGTCAGCAGTTGCGCCTGGCTTTAAGTTAAGGGTTTTATTAGCTCAGGTACTGTTCGCTGATCCGGAGATTATGTTACTTGACGAACCCACCAACAACTTGGATATCAATACCATACGTTGGTTAGAAAATGTCTTGGCAGAGCGTAATTCGACCATGGTTATTATTTCGCACGACCGTCACTTTTTAAATAGCGTTTGTACTCATATGGCTGATTTAGATTTTGGTGAGCTGCGCGTTTATCCAGGTAACTATGACGAATATATGACCGCTGCGACTCAGGCGCGTGAGCGTTTGTTATCAGACAATGCCAAAAAGAAAGCTCAAATTGCCGAACTACAAACCTTTGTTAGCCGCTTTTCTGCAAATGCTTCTAAAGCACGCCAAGCGACTAGTCGTGCTAAACAAATTGAAAAAATTCAGTTAGAAGAAGTAAAAGCGTCTAGCCGCGTAAACCCTTTTATCCGTTTTGAACAGCAAAAACAGCTTTACCGCTTAGCATTAGAAGTTGAAGGTTTAAATAAAAGTTTTGGTGATCTGCATTTATTAAAAGACCTGAAATTGACCATTGAAGTAGGTGAAAAAGTGGCTATTCTGGGGGCCAACGGTATTGGTAAATCAACCTTATTAAAATGTTTAGTGGGTGATTTAACACCGGAAAGTGGTATGGTGAAATGGTCTGAAAATGTTACCATTGGTTATTATGCTCAGGATCATGCGCATGAGTTTGCAGAAGATGTCAGCTTATTTGATTGGATGAGCCAATGGAAGCAACCCTCTGATGATGAGCAAGCTATCCGCGGTATTCTAGGGCGCCTACTGTTTTCACAAGATGAGATTAAGAAATCGGTTAAAGTCTTATCAGGGGGCGAGCAGGGCCGTATGCTATTCGGAAAACTGATGTTACAAAGACCGAATATTTTGATTATGGATGAGCCGACTAACCACCTTGATATGGAATCCATTGAGTCTTTAAACTTGGCACTTGAGCATTATAAAGGCACCTTGTTGTTTGTCAGCCATGACCGCGAATTTGTCTCTTCTTTGGCCAGTCGTATTATTGAAATAACCGATCAAGATGTTCGAAACTTTGTCGGCAGTTACGAAGAATACTTGGTACAACAATTAGCTTTACAAGCTGCACAACGCTAAGAAAATGAAACCGGCAGCAAAGTTTTGTTGCCGGTTTCATTGTTTTTTCAGAAACTACCCCCATCTTTACTTTATAAAGCGTGTATTCTTAAAACCATCGCTGTTATTGTAGTTATTTGGATTAGCGATGAGTTAGCGTGATACTTTAAACACAGGGGATTTTTATGAAGATTAATATCGGTATTGATGAAGAGCAGCGCAAAGCGATTGCACATGGGTTATCTGTATTACTGGCAGATACTTACACACTCTATTTGAAAACCCACAATTATCACTGGAACGTAACAGGCCCAATGTTCCAAACCCTCCATACCTTATTTGAAACACAATATACCGAGCTAGCCGTTGCCGTGGATGATATTGCGGAACGTATTCGCGCGTTGGGTGAGTTTGCACCAGGTTCTTATAAAGAATACGCTAAGCTGACTAACTTAAAAGAAGCGGATGGTATTCCTGCAGCCGAAGATATGATTAAGGATCTGGTTAAAGGTCAAGAGGCTATTGCTAAAACGGCACGTTCAATTGTACCGGTAGCCGATGGTGCTTCTGATGAAGTCACGCTAGATTTACTGACACAACGCATGACAGTACATGAAAAAAATGCGTGGATGCTGCGCAGTTTAGTTGCCTAGTTACCTGTTCCTACAAAATAAGAGGGGAGCGCAATGCTCCCTTTTTTTACATCTTACTGTACCACTTTGGTCTAAAAACTTAACTTAATCGTGGTTTTTTGTTATTCCATCTGACATCCTAGCCATCTGGATGTGTTATCATCCGGCCGCCCAAATCTGGGCAATACCCTACTTGTAAACTAACTAAAAACATAGGTCAAAAAATGCGCATCCTCTTATTGCTTTTTACTGCAACGCTGATGCTATTTAGCTCGCAGTCATTTGCCGCTTCATCAGGTCAATTAGAACTCACTCACTCTGTCGTAGGCTTCATTTGTGTTGGTATCTTTGTAGTTGCCTATACGCTCGTTATGGGTGAAGAAAAGTTACATATGCGTAAATCTAAGCCAGTGCTGGTGGCTGCTGGTTTAATTTGGATGCTGATTGGCTGGGTATATATTCAGCATGGCTTACCGGGAGTGACGGAGGAAGCCTTCCGACATAATTTACTTGAGTTTGCAGAGTTGATGTTATTTTTGCTCGTTGCCATGACGTACATTAATGCCATGGAAGAGCGCTTACTTTTTGATGCTCTGCGCGCTTGGATGATCAGAAAAGGCTTTAGCTATCAAAACTTATTTTGGATCACCGGTTTTTTAGCCTTTTTTATCTCCCCTGTCGCGGACAATCTGACCACGGCGTTGCTGATGTGTGCCGTGGTCATGAAAGTGGCTGAGGGTGATAAGAAATTTATTAATTTATGCTGCGTCAATATCGTTGTTGCCGCCAATGCCGGTGGTGCTTTTAGTCCTTTTGGTGATATTACAACCTTAATGGTTTGGCAAGCCGGCCTTGTTAAGTTTCAAGAGTTTTTTGTGTTGTTTTTCCCGGCACTGGTCAATTTCTTGATTCCTGCTGTAATCATGAGCTTTTTTATCGAAAAACGTAAACCTTCTGCCGTGGAAGAAGATGTTGAATTAAAGCGCGGTGCAATTCGTATTGTCTGCCTCTTTCTATTCACCATTGCGACAGCTGTAGCTTGTCATACTTTACTGCATCTGCCGCCTGTATTGGGCATGATGATGGGCTTAGGCTACTTACAGTTTTTTGGATATTTCTTACGTATGACGTTGCCAGGCTCGCTAGCACGTAAAAAAGCGATGGCGGAAAGAGCAGGTGACATTGAACGTCTGCGTCGTTTAGGGGGCGTGGTGCCTTTCGATGTATTTAGTAAAGTACAACGAGCAGAGTGGGATACCTTGTTATTCTTCTATGGCGTGGTTATGTGTGTGGGCGGACTAGGTTTTCTTGGTTACTTGGCGGTCATGTCTGATTTGTTATATACCCAGTGGGGCGCAACCAACGCCAATGTCGCGCTTGGTTTAATCTCTGCGGTAATTGATAATATCCCCGTGATGTTTGCGGTATTAACAATGCAACCTGAAATGTCGCATGGCCAATGGTTATTGATCACCTTAACTGCGGGGGTTGGTGGTAGTTTGTTATCTATTGGCTCAGCAGCAGGTGTGGCATTAATGGGGCAGGCCAGAGGGATGTATACTTTTGCAGGCCATCTCAAGTGGGCTCCAGTAATCGCTTTGGGCTATATTGCAGCGATTTTCCTGCACTTATGGCTTAATGCGGATTTATTTCTGATTTACGATTAAACCTTGCTAACCCAGAGTACACCTGATGTTACGGTGTACTCTGGCGTCCTTTTTATCCCGCTTATACTGTAAATCTGGCTGCTCACTGAAAATAACTAAAAATTTAAGATGAAAACTTGTAAAATGGCCAACAGCAGTAACACTAAATTTAGTTACTAAATAAATGTAAATAGTTGCAACCGGAGAAACGAGAATGAATGCGTTTCAATATGCGCAGAATGTAGTACAGCTCTTTTCATTGCCGGATAGTTATTTCCGCGTGCGCGAGTTACTTGAATCGGAAACAGCCGATCTAGATGATATCGCGGCTGTCATTTTGCTTGATCCTATTCTGACATCAAAGATTTTAAAGTTAGCCAACAGTGCCGTTTATCGTCTTCCTTATCAGGTAGACTCTATTACAAAAGCTTTATTGGTTTTAGGAAAAACCCAAGTTTATAACTTAGTGTTGAGTATTGGTATTAGTTCTGCGTGTAGTCAGTTAAATACGCAAGCGATTGATGTTGATCGTTTCTGGGAACAAAGCGTTAATGCAGCCCTCATCGCGAAATATTTAGCGGTACACTTGGGTTTTAAACACGCGGATAGAGTTTACGTATCGGGTTTATTACACAATATTGGTGAAATGGTTGTCGTGCAACAAAACCCAGATCTCGCCAGAGCTTGTCAGGACTATACGACAGAACGTAAACCTTGGCAGTTACAGCATAAAATCCTGGGCTTTACTTACGCGCAGTGCGGTGCTGAACTGTTAAATCTCTGGCAGTTACCTGATCCCATCGTTGAACCTTTAGCTCTGCAACACAATACGCATTTCGAGGCTCGCACAGCAGATCAACTGGTCGTACATCTTGCAGTGCGTTTAGCACTGGCTAATCAGCATCCAGAGCTTTATAGTAGTAAGACTTTGATTGATCCTTTTTTGCTTGAGCTGCTCAAGCTTGAACAAGCGGATCTGATCAAAGCGATTAATTTTTGTAATACTGAAGGGCTTTTTGTGTTATCCGTGCTCAACCCAAGGATTAGTGCTCTTTATTAATACCACCCGCCTGCCACTTTTCAGTGGCAGCTGCCATTTTCGGATTAGATCATGTCTGCTAATATTTCATCGAAGCGGCCTTTATATACCGGTTATGCTGGTTCGGCCTTACTAGAAACACCACTATTGAATAAAGGAAGCGCCTTCACTCGCGAAGAACGCGCCGCCTTTAATCTCACAGGATTATTACCGCCACGTTATGAAACAATAGAAGAGCAAGTAAGTCGCTGTTATCAACAATACCGTAGTTTCGATGAGGCGATAAATAAACATATTTATTTACGTGTGATTCAAGATAACAATGAAACCTTGTTTTACCGATTAGTCCAACAGCATTTAGAAGAAATGCTGCCAATTATCTATACGCCAACTGTCGGTGATGCGTGTGAGCAGTTTTCTGATATTTACCGCAGTGCTCGTGGACTATTCGTTAGTTATGAAGATCGTTATCAGTTAGATGATATCTTACGAAATGCCACTAAAGCCAAAGTCAAAGTGATTGTTGTCACGGATGGCGAACGGGTATTAGGTCTGGGCGACCAAGGTATCGGTGGTATGGGGATCTCTATTGGTAAGCTATCACTGTATACCGCATGTGGTGGTATTAGTCCGGCTTACACACTTCCCGTGATGTTAGATGTTGGTACCAATAACGAGAAGTTACTTAATGATCCTATGTATATGGGGTTACGTCAGAAAAGAGTATCTCAAGCTGATTATAATGAGTTTATTGATCTCTTTATTCAAGCAGTTAAACGTCGTTGGCCTGAAGCCATCATCCAGTTTGAAGATTTTGCTCAGCCCAATGCTATGCCAATTTTACAGCGCTACCGAGACCAAGTGTGCTGCTTTAACGATGATATCCAAGGTACAGCAGCAGTAACAGTCGGAACCTTACTGGCGGCCTGTCGTTCAAAGGGCTCGCAGTTAAAAGAGCAAAAAGTAGTGTTTGTTGGCGCCGGTTCAGCAGGCTGTGGTATTGCCGAACAAATTATCAGCCAGATGGTGGCAGAGGGCGCAACCGAGCAGCAAGCGCGCAGTCAGATCTATATGGTAGATCGCTTTGGTTTATTAACTGAAGGCATGGCTGATTTACGTGATTTCCAACAAGCCTTAGTACAAACAAAAGCAGCAACTGCGCAGTGGAGTTTCAGCGGTGAGTTTGCCAGTTTATTAGATGTGATGCATTGCGCGCAGCCTACTGTATTAATTGGGGTATCGGGTCAAGCGGGCTTGTTTACCGAAGAAATTATTCGGGCAATGAAAAAAGGCTGTTCACTTCCGATCATTTTTCCATTAAGTAATCCCTCACGTCAGGTAGAAGCGACACCAGAGCAAGTGATTAATTGGACGGAAGGCGACGTTATTATCGCCACCGGCAGCCCATTTAAACCAGTGACCTTTAACGACAAACAGTATTTGATTACTCAATGTAACAACAGTTACATTTTCCCCGGCATCGGCTTAGGCGTGATTGCAATAAAGGCGCGGTTAATTAGCGATGATATGCTAAGGGCCGCCAGTGAAACCTTAGCCGCTAATTCACCCTTGGCTAATACGGGAAAAGGGGGGCTGCTGCCGCCTTTCACTGAGCTATCAGCCTTAAGCAAAAAAATTGCTTTTGCAGTTGCCAAAGTGGCAATGAAGCAAGGCTTAGCGTTAGAGATTGACGACGTGCAATTGCAGGAGCGGATCGAAAATAATTTTTGGCGTCCTGAGTACCGTCAATATCGCAGAGTCAGCAATTAGTGCTACATCGCTATACTTTAGCAGGGGCTGCGTTATTCAGCCTCTGCTATTTTTTGAAGTAGCTGGCAAAGTTGCTGCTCAGTCTCCTGTTTTTGCTCAGCAAGTTCACTTAGCAAATTGATTGCAGTGGCAACTAATAACTGATCACGTGTAACTAAAGATTGCTCTATTGTTTGAGCAGTTAAACGCGCCTCTAATTCAGCCGCGGACATCATTAACTGTTGCAGTTTATCTGACGGATGTTTGAAGCGATACGCTCGGCCGAGAATCTCTATTTTACAAGACTCAACAGCACTCATTATTTAGCAACGACTTCACTTAAGCTACTGAGTAAGTTTTGCATTTTTTGTTGCAGCTGCTCTTGCAACTCATCTTTTTCTAACGCATCAAGTTGTAATAATTCATGTTGCTCTTGTAGTTGCGACAACTGCACGGTGAGTTGTTGGTTTTTTTCCAGCAGTCGCTGTACAGCAAGTTGTAATTCGGAAAAAAGCAGTTCAGTACTCATAAAGGCTCCGGTTGAGACTAAAAACGCGTACAGTACTGAAAGTCGAGGATGAATACCAGTGAAATAGGTTTAATCATCACTAACTGCATGATATACGAACAACTAACAACTTTTAAGGACTTTTGCTGTTATGCTGAGGGCAGCTCTCGAGAAATTATTATTTGAGCTCGGCCCGCTGCTTTACCCTTATATAAAGCGTTATCGGCCAATTTTAACCATAAATCTAAGCTGTCTATTGTGCTTGGTAAAGACACAATACCAAAAGTCGCTGCGTAATATAGACTGAGTTCGTGGTATAAACAGGGAGATTGTTTTAGGTTATGAAGTAATTCCTCGCAGAAAACCTTAGCTCCGTCTTCCTGACAGTTTTCAAGTACTATAATAAATTCTTCGCCGCCCCAACGGCCGATTACATCGGAGCTACGCACTCGCTCTTGCAGCATCTTGGCAAAATGCTGCAGCACTTTATCGCCAGCATCATGACCGTATTGATCATTCAATAGCTTAAAGTGATCTATATCAACCAAGATGAGACTAACGGCCTGCTTAGTTCGCCGACTATTTTGCAGTGTTTCTTTAAAGCGTTCAGCAAAGCCGGCTCGATTTAGTAAACCGGTTAGTGAATCATGCTCGGCTCGACGTTTTAAGCGTACTGTCAATGCTTCCAGTTCGCTGGTTCTTTGTGACACTAATAACTGCAGTTTGTAATTACGTTTGTTCAGATGCGCTTGTTGTAACTGCATAAAAGCTACCGTTACTAAAAAGAGCAGTAAGACTGCCACTAACCAAATCCAAGTCGCAGCCCACCAGGGAGCTTGCACTGTAATAGCAAGCTGATAGGGATTAGTGGTATTAATACCGCGGGAATTCTGGCCAGCAATTTCCAGAGTGTACTGGCCCGTAGGCAAATTGATATAACGCACTTCATGATGAGTGCTAAAGTCACTCCAACGATTGGATAAACCTAGCAAACGCGTGCGGGTAGTATTGGTTTCAGAATGGCGGTAATCAATTAGCGCAAAACGAATAATGAGTTCTCGATAAGAGTAGGGTAGCGCCAGTTCTGTCGCATTTTGTAAGAAGTCTCTCGTGTGATCGATACCATCGATGATAATACTAGTAATCACTACATCAGGCACAGTTAGCCTTTCTTTCTCAGGTGCAACTTGCAGCAAAACAGGCCCTTTGGCGGTACCCAACAGAATCTCACCATTTTTTGCGACTGAATAGCTATTTCGTTGCATACTCAAGCTGGGTAAGCCATCGTATAATTTATAACTAACAAAATGTGCTAACCTCGGTTCGAAGCGGGCAGGGCCATGATTGGTTAATACCCAGAAGCGATTTTCGTTATCAAAAAAAGCACCATTTACAAACAAACTGGGTAAGCCATCCTGCACAGTATAATGTTTAACTTGTTGCGTTTTTTTATCTACGCGCCATAAGCCGTATTCTGAACAAAGCCATAGATAAAGGTCCTGCTCAGCTAGTATGCAGTTATAACCATCGATCTGATCTTCAATTGGAAGCAGAACACGCTGCCAGCCGGAGCTATCGGCACTTTTCCTAAATAAGCCCGTATAGCGGCTTACCGCATAAAAAGTATTATCCTTATCTTTACTTATCTGATAAATCTGGTCTCCACGGGTGTTAGTTAGTTCATCAAGTTGTAATTCAGCACGTTGTTGCTGCGGTTGCCATTGGATTAAACCAAATTGCCATAATCCTAAGTAAAATGTACCTGCTTGATCAATCGCAAGATCAGTAACAGCGCTAATGGGTTTATTAATGATATCGAAAGGTTCTGTGACTGCAATAAGTTGCAGATTATCAACGCGATACAGGCCGTTACTGGTTGCCAGCCAAATATCTCCAGAGGGATCTTCTGTAATCCGATAAATTTTTCTAATACCAAATTGTTGTTGAAATTCGATTGCCTGCCATTCTGCCGCTTGCTGTGCACGAAAGAATAGGACGTTCTGGCTAGCAAGCCACAAACCGCCCGATGTATCGTGGTAAATGGCACTGGTTAAGTCATTAGCGTTGCTCACTTGAAGAGGATTGTCGACTTGAAAAAGCGGTTTAAAAGCTTGATATTGTTGATAACCAAAAAATATGCCTTGTTCTCGGCTGCCAACCCAAAGCTGCTTATCTTTATCAAGAAAGAGGCTTCTTACATCAACATTCGGTAAGAAATTATAACTGTGGTCTTGCTTTAGCCAGTGCCGCGTATCAGTATCAAATTGATACAAACCATTACTTGCACCAACCCATACCGTACTATTAATACCTTGGTGTAAGGTGTTAACCCTTGGATTAACTAAGTTATCTGGAGTCATTAGCTGAGTAAAACATTGACAACTTTTCTCAAAAATAAAAATCCCTTCCGCTGAGCCTGCTATCAGAACAGCATTTAGGTATTTAATTTCTCTGACTTCATTAGCTCTACTGTTGTTAAAGTGATTAGCGGTATGCAATTTGAAGTGTCGTATCTGTTGATGTTCTTTATCAAGCAGGACTATTCCTTCAGAGGTGGCTATCCATAGCCCCTCAGGTGATTCTGTTATGCCCCAGATGCGTTGTTCATAAAGTGGATGTAGCGGTTGATTAAAGGCGACTTGCTGGATCGTATAAGGATTATCTAAATCTATATAATGTAATCCTTCAATAGTACCTACCCATAGTCGATTAGTACTGTCTTTAAATAAGGTCTGAATACGATGATTGGCTAGTGCATTTGGCTTGCTCGGATCGATAGCAAAGCTATAGGGCGGTTTTTTATTAGGATAGTATCTAAGGCCATCTCGCCAACTGGCTAGCCATATTTCTTTGTTATCCTCAAGAATAAAGTAATTTATATTTAATTGCTGCTGAAATAAGCTATTCGGATACAGCCAGTTAATAGTGTTATTGCCGTCAAATCGTAGTAAGCCATCAGTATCAGAACCAAACCACATAAAACCATCTGGATCCTGTGAGATATGGTATACAGAAGATTGTCGTGCTAAAAGCGGATCAGTTACCGGCGTGAAAAGGTAATCAGTCGCTGTTAAAGGGAAGGCGAAGAAGACAACAGCAACTAACAGCAGCCTTCTAGTTAAACACAACATTATTTCAACAGACCTTGTAACTTTGGTGATAAAGTTATACCCGTTTTCAAGAGTCTGCACAATAAAATAGCCTCTCATGCTACCGAATATTTGATAACATAGCCATTTAGCTATGTAAGTTGTTCAAATTAGGCCATTTTGAACCCCTTTCAGCAGAATGCACAGGCCAGTGCGGTAGTATTTGTTGTGAAAATAACCATTTTGGGGTTAGTAATAACCCTGTTTTTAAGTGCAAACGTATTTGCGGATCCCAATAATTTTGAACAAGCCAAAGTCCAATTAAAACAAATTTATCAGGGCAATGAACGCACTTTTTATTGTGATTGTAACATTAGCTGGCTAGGGCGCAGTGGTGGGCGAGTCGATCATGAGTCCTGTGGTTTTGCAATTTACTCTCCGAAAGGCTTACCCAGCGAAGCGACTATTGCCAGAGCCGCACGAAGTGAAGTAGAGCATATTATTCCGATTTCTTGGGTAGGCAAACAGTTGCAATGCTGGCAAAACGGCGGCCGAAAAAATTGCCAAAAATCTGACCCTTTATTTAATAAAATTGAAGGCGATTTATTTAACTTAACCTATGCGGTAGGGCAAATTAATGGTCTGCGCGCCGATCTGCCTTTTGGTATGGTGACGAATTCTATTGCACCGCAATTTGGTCAATGTGATATTAAGATTGATAGTAAAGCGCGTAAAGTGCAACCTAAGGCAGATATCCGCGGAGATATTGCCCGAGTGGCTTTTTATATGGCAGACCGTTATAACTTAAGCTTAAGTCGTCAAGATCAACAGCTTTTCATGGCATGGCACAAACAAGATCCGGTTTCTGAACTTGAATTAGTGCGACATCAGCGCACCGCAGCCTTAACTAACCGGACTAATCCCTTTGTTACAGGGGAAAAAGATTGGCAGCTTGGTTTTATCACCAGCGGTATAGGTTTGAAAGCACAAGGTTGGTTAGCACAACACTCAGGAATAACCGATACACTCACCCATAAAAGCAATGTTCAGCGTCAAGCACAAGGCGCAGCAGCTCCGGTTCATGCTAATCGCAACTCACGTGTCTACCATCGAGCAGATTGCCCCAATTACCTGAGTATGGCCGCGTCGAACCGAGTGGTTTTTCAATCCAGTGCTGAGGCTGAACAACATGGCTATCGGCTTGCTGCCAACTGCCCAAAATAATCTTTGAATTATTTTTCGTTTTGACAATCAAATTTATAATTTTGTTAAAAGGATAGAGTCGATGATTGATAAACTTTTTTTAGATAAATTATTAAAATCGGGCGCAGGACTTGCTTCACAAACCGGTAAAAGTGATATAACTAGTTCGCTATCAAGCATGCTAAAGGGCAAAGGTGGAGCGGCTGTAGCGGGTGGCGCACTAGGTTTGTTACTGGGAAGTAAAAAAGGCCGCAAGGTGGGCGGGAAAGTACTTACCTATGGCGGTATGGCGGCACTTGGTGTATTGGCTTACAAAGCTTTTGACAATTGGCAACAAAATAAAGGTAGTGTTGACTCCACTGCATCTGCTAATACCGCGCCTCAACTGCAGCTACAGGAACAACAATGCAAAGCGATACTGGTTGCCGTTATCGCTGCGGCTAAAGCTGATGGTCATATTGATGATCGAGAGCGAGAAATCATCGATGCTGAAGTTGCTAAACTTACCGCTGAACCTCAGATTATTCAATTCGTTGATGCGGAGTTAAAGAAACCCTTAGATCCTGCTGCTGTTGCTAGCCTTGCGAAAGACCAAGCAACCGGTGCACAAATGTATCTGGCAAGCTTATTAGTTATTGATGAAGAGAGCTTTATGGAAAAGAGCTATCTTAATGAACTCGCAAAACAATTAGCGTTGCCGGAGAGTTTACAACTAGCGTTACGCCAGCAAGTACAAGAAGCTGAACAACTTACTCAAACTTAATTATGTTAAACAAGGCGCAGTATTGCGCCTTTATTATAAACCTAAGGCATTTAAGTCTGCAGGGCTATGGCGCTCCAACAGATGAGGCTCTGCGCCAAAATTGCGATTGACAGCATAGCCCCGTTTAACTGCAGGTCGGCTGTCAATTAACTTGGCCCAGCGTATAACATGAGGGTAGTCGTTTACCGCCAAAAATTCTGCTGCCTCATAAAGCCTACCCAAGACTAAACCACCATACCATGGCCAAATAGCCATATCGGCAATGCTATACTCTTCTCCTGCAATATAAGTATTATTAGCAAGTTGGTTATTCAAAACATCGAGTTGTCGCTTTGTTTCCATGGTGTAGCGATCGATTGCGTAAGCAATTTTTTCTGGTGCATAAGCATAGAAATGACCAAAGCCACCACCGACAAAAGGTGCACTGCCCATTTGCCAGAACAGCCAATTTAACACTTCAGTGCGCTTTTGCAGCTGAGAGGGCAGAAAAGCCTGAAATTTTTCTGCCAGATAAAGCAAAATATTACCTGATTCAAATACCCTAAATGTAGGCTCTGTACTGTAATCAACCAGAGCCGGGATCTTGGAATTAGGATTTACGTCAACAAAACCGGAACTAAACTGTTCACCTTCACGAATATTAATAAACCAAGCATCATATTCTGCATCTGTTCTGCCATCAGCAAGGAGTTCTTCTAATAAAATTGTGACTTTTACACCATTGGGAGTCGCTAAAGAATAAAGCTGCAATGGGTGTTTACCAACCGGTAAATCCTTTTTATGCGTCGATCCAGACACAGGGCGATTGATACTCGCAAAAGCACCACCGTTTTGTTGTTGCCACTGCCAAACTTTGGGTGGCGTGTAACTCGATATGCTCATAGCACGTACTCCAGAACCTGTCCGTCTTTTAAACGGTCCAAAATAAAATTCATGCTTTCACCTCTTTATAAAAACTTATTTTTTTTAAACTAACGTTAGCTTAATATCTGCTCTGTGATAAGAGTCTTATAAGTATTTTTAAGTATGATATTGATTTATTCTCATTTTTTCTAAGATGGTCCTTATTAAATACGATTTCGCTGCTAATATAGGTCAATAGTTAAATCATCCAAGGGATTGAATTATGAAGCTTGTCTTTCCAGTAAGTCTATTTTTGACCCACTTTTCGCTTATTGCCCAAGAAACCAATTTTGAACACTGTTTAGGACTAGCCGATCAACAACGTCTTGCTTGTTATGACGAAAAAGTTATAGCGTCACAGAAACAACGCCTACTCGCGCAAAATCAAGAAACTGCTCCAGTGCTTAAATTGACAGACACTATTGCTAGTGAGTTTGAACCTGAAGTTATTCCACTCGCGACGGTGTTACACAGTTTATGGGAGCTAGATACTAGCGATAAAAGAGGTACTTTTCGTGTTAGGACTTATCAACCTAACTATTTTTTACCCGCACATTACAGTTCTTCCGTGAATCAGCAACCGCAAAGCCCAACAAGACAGGGGGCTGCGTTCCAAGAAAATTATAAGAATCTCGAGGCAAAATTTCAGGTGTCGCTACGGGCAAAGGTGTTAGAGGATTGGTTGCTACCTAATGCTGATCTTTGGTTTGCCTATACGCAAACCTCAATGTGGCAGCTTTGGAACTCTCTTGATTCTGCTCCTTTTCGAAGTACTGATTATCAGCCAGAAGTGATGTATGTCATTCCAACACTTCAATATTTCAATGACTTACCTTTTGGTTGGAATATGCAGATGGTTCGATTGGGCTTTGCGCATCAATCAAATGGGCAAAGCGAGCCACTATCCCGCAGCTGGAATCGTTTTTATGTTGCCGCCGCCTTTGAGCGCGAGCAGGTGGGTGTCGCCATAAAATTTAACAAACGAATTTCTGAAAAAGAGACGGAAGACGATAACCCAGATTTAACTGATTTTAGAGGAACAACCGAGCTATTAATTAGCTGGCTGCCAGGCAGTTCCACCGCTGTGTTAACTCGAAGAATGAATTGGTCAGATTTTTCAAAAGGTTCTTGGCAACTAGATTATACCTATCCAGTAGACCGAGAAAAACCAGATGGTTTAAGGTTACATTTGCAGTTATTCTCAGGTTATTCAGAAACACTGCTCGATTATAATCATCGTCAAAATAGTATCGGTTTAGGTTTTATGCTCTTCAATTTTTAAGGGCTATCTTAAGAGAGCGGTTAAATATGTTAATGACTGCTGTGGTTATCATTTTGAAATTAGCCGATAAAACCTCGTGATCTGAGTTTGGCTAAGATGCAAGACAGCTCACTTAGTAATCTGTTTAAATTAATAATCGATTTTCAAAAATAAAGCCCCATTTTGGGGCTTTATTGTGTCTACTCTTCACTTAGCTGTTTTTGCTTATGTTCCCATCGGCGTTTGGCAAAACGCCGCATGTTCGGGATATCGTCAGTTTCATCCATAATGGGTTGGCCGATGATGGCTTCAATAACATCTTCCATCGTAACCAAGCCTAACCAGCTGCCATACTCATCATAAACCAGACACATATGCTGTTGTTCACGCATTAGTTGTGACATTAGTTGTTCAACACTGATCTTATCGGAAATGATTTTAACTGGCTTCATGATATCGGCCGCAACAGCGCTATCACTGATATCTAGCATATCGTAGCGAAAGACAATACCTAAGGGCGCTTCGTCTTGGTCAATCACAGGGTAACGTGAATACTGATCTTTTTTCACTCTCTCGACTAAATCAACTAGCTTCTCATCTGGTCTGGCCGTTTCACAAACCGTGCGAGGTGTCATAATGTCGCGTACTTTCACATCGTGTAAGTCGAGAATATTGGCGATAACGCGCTGCTCATCTTCATCTAACTTATTTAATTCACGGCCTAAAATGGTTAATGCTTTAATTTCTTGGCGTAAATCATGCTCTTGATGACCTCCACCAAAAAGTTTCATAATTTGATCAGAAAGCCAAATAAAAGGTTTCAGGATGAAAATCATACCATTTAATATTGCTGGCAAAACTGGCGCTAATTTTGGCCAATAGCGAGCACCGATCGTCTTGGGTAAAATTTCAGACAAAATTAAGATTAAAAATGTCATGACCGCCGAAGCAATACCAAGATAACCATCACCAAACACCAGCGTAACTTGTGCACCGACACCGGTAGCGCCAACCGTATGTGCTACGGTATTTAAGGTTAAAATGGCCGCCAGCGGCTGATCAATCTTATCCTTCAGTACTTTCAGTTTCTCGTAGAGTTTAGGTCGAGTTAGCTTTTGCTGAGCAATATAACTAGGCGTGATAGATAGAAGCGCTGCTTCTAAAATTGAACAAATAAATGAAACAGATATGGATAACACCACAAAGGCGATTAAAAGACTCATACTGGTTGATTACAACACTCCGTATTACCAAGGAAACATGAGTATAAATAAAGTCTAAGCTAAAATCGAGAACTTAACGCTATGTTAATCCAACCTACGCAATATGCAGGTATGATGCAAATATGAATTAGCTGGTTACTCCAGCGGACTTTTACCTTAAGATAGCCAAAGTAAATCTATTTAAAACAGGGTCTAATCACCATTATGAAAAAAACTTTTCAGGTAGAACCAAGTCATTATATTTTAATTGGTGCGCTGCTATTAGCGATTTATGGCAGTTATTTGCTTATTGCGCCTTATGTCGGGGCCTTGGTATTAGCCTTTGTTTTATCGCTGCTGTGTTTCCCGGTACATGAATGGATTGAAAAGAAGTTACCAGGTAAACCTAACTTAGCCGCCTCGCTATCCTGCATTTTATTGGTTATTGTCATTTTAGTTCCTGCATCCTTTGTATTTATGGCGATTTTACAGCAAGGTCTCACCTTTACTCGGCAAAGTTATGCCTGGCTCAATACGGGCGGGGCAGAGCAATTATTGCAACATCCTTATTTGCAGCAAGCACAGCAGTTTTTATCACAGTATATTCCTGCTGATATTCTCACTGCGCAATCCATCATAGAGAAATTTACCGAGTTTGCATCAAGCTTTAGCAAAACCTTACTAGACCTAAGTACCAAGTTAGTTGGGGATATTACCGGCTTTATTTTTGGTTTTATCCTGATGCTGTTTATTCTGTTTTTCTTATTAAGAGATCACAATAAAATTGTTGATACCTTGTATTGGGTGATTCCGTTATCTCGTTCACAAGAAGATGCCTTGCTAAATGAAGCACGGCAAGTTGCTCGCTCTGCCGTGTTAGGGTCATTTCTAACTGCGATAGCACAGGGTATCGCCGGAGGTATTGCGATGGCGCTAGCGGGTTTCCCGGGATTATTCTGGGGGACGATGATGGCTTTTGCTTCATTTATCCCTGCTGTTGGTACAGCACTAATCTGGTTACCTGCCAGTTTATACTTACTACTAACGGGTGATTGGGGCTGGGCGCTCTTTTTAGCTATTTGGGGAGTTGTGGTAGTTGGCTCCATCGATAATATTTTAAGGCCAATTTTAATGCAGGGTAGCTCTCAAATGAGTACCTTATTGATTTTCTTGTCATTATTGGGTGGTTTGCAGTTGTTTGGGCTCATCGGACTGATTTATGGCCCCATTATATTTGCGTTAACGATGGTGTTATTACGTTTATACACCATTGAGTTTAAAGATTTCTTAGAAAAACAAGATAATAGCTAGTTGCATACTCTATGGCGATAACGCTGCAATTTATCACCAGCTTAAACGCGATTTCTGCACCAGAGTGGGATAGTTTGTTTCCGACAGACTATCCATTCACTCGCTACGCGTTTTTAATGGCGCTAGAGCAGGGCGAAAGTATCGGAGGTAACAGTGGTTGGCATAGCCAGCACCTTACCTTGTGGCAGGACGAGCAACTGATCGCTGCGGTGCCGGGTTATATAAAATCACACTCTTATGGCGAATATTTATTTGATTGGCAGATCGCGCAGGCTTATGAACAGTATAGGTTGCCATTTTATCCAAAATGGATCGCAGCTATTCCTTTTACGCCTGTAACAGGACCTCGACTCGGGGTACGAGATGAGTCATTATTACCAACCCTTTTACCAATTATTAGCCAATATTTAATTTCGGCCCTTACATCAAAGCAATTGAGCTGTGTGCAGTGGCTCTATCCTGAATTTTTAACTTGCCAAACACTTGTTGAGCAGGGATTTTGGTTACGGCATGATGTACAGTTTCTGTGGCAAAACCAAGGCTATCAACAGTTTAGTGATTTCCTTACCGGCTTAACTTCGCGTAAGCGTAAACAAATCCTCAAAGAGCGTTCTAGCTGTCAGCACTTAGTTTTAAAGACGCTTACAGGATTGGAGCTCACCCCTCAACATTGGCAGCAGATTATTAAATGCTATCAAGCTACCTACCTGAAACGCTCAGGGCATACCGGCTATATTAGCGACAATAGCTTTCATTTAATGGCCAAGCATATGGCGGATCAGTTAGTAGTATTTGCTGCTTGCACCGCAGAGCAACCCGATACAATAGTAGCCGCCTCGTTATGTTTTAGCAGTAACAATACACTTTATGGTCGATATTGGGGCGCTATAGCAGAGAACGAATTGCTACATTTTGAACTTTGCTATTACCAAGGCATAGAGTATTGCATTAAACATGGTTTGCAATACTTTGATGCCGGAGCACAAGGCGAACACAAGTTAAAACGTGGCTTTGCCCCCGTGTTGCGTTATGGTGCTTATGCTTTTGCAGCAACGCCCTTAGCGGGCGCTATTAAAAACTATTTTACGCAAGAAACTGAGCATCTTACGGCTTACATTGCTGCTGCTAAGCAAGCTTTACCTTACAAAGATTGAAGGGTATCAACGCTTAAACCACAGTAAACGATTATTAGCCGGCATCGTAAAATCTTCATGCAGTTGAAAAGCATGCATTTTAGCGAGCGCAACGACCTGTTCAATATCTCTGATCCCCATCGCAGGATCACGACTTTTTAAACTTTGATCAAACAGTTGGTTACTGGCACTCGTAAAGTGGCCTGCATAGTTAAAAGGGCCATAGATACATAGCGTTGCTTTTTCTGTAAGCAGTTCGTCCAACCGTTGAAACATGCTCTCAACTATTGGCCAACTCATAATGTGTAATGTATTAGCCGTGAAAAGGCCATCAAAACGGTTTGGCAGCATAAGCTGCTTTGTTACATCGAAGCTAAACGCTTGAGGTAAATTAGGCAGCGCTGCACGTTTAAGCCGCTCATTTAATTCTGGTAAATAGTGTTGCTGATCACTGGCTTGCCACGTTAAGTGCGGTAAGTTCTTGGCAAAGTGTGCAGCATGCTGCCCAGTACCACTGCCAATTTCCAGTATTGCTGAGCATTCTGCAAAAGCTTGCTGAAGTATGGCAAGGATAGGGGCTTTATTGTTTTCGCAAGCTTGGGAGTAGGGTAAATCAGGATACATTTTATGAAAGCCATTTTTTGATAATCTAAGAGTATAGGATAACAACGGATAATGCTTCGTTGGCTATCCCTGTGCACGCTAGATTGTGTATTCAACAACATAACGCACACAGGCTACTATCTTAATTTACACTAATACTTCTAACCAGTCTGATATGACTTTCATTTCCTCGGACACCCCAACTTACATTACCTTCACTAAAGTTAAGTCCCCATGCATCCCGATCATGATGCACAAAAGGCGATGCACTCCAGTACCAATCTGCCGGTGTAGCGGGGAAAAACGCCATGTTTATTGTTGGCTTTTGAAAGCTCCCTTCTTGGCAACGACCATCCGTAGTTCTTTGAAAACGGCCATCAGGTCTTGCCATTTCAGTGCGTCCTGTAGAACAGAACACAATGGTGCTTAATTCATCAATTGTGGGTACACGCCAATCTTGTTGACCAACAAAGGTGTGTTTACTGGCTAATTCACTTGCGTTGGTCCAATTGCTTTTTATCGGATCCCCTTGGCAGGTATTACCGGTCCATTTCTGACCTAGGCTACAGCGCATCCACATTAAACCTGTTTCTTTATCAGTGAGGGTACCATTTTGATTATCAATAAATCGCTCTGAACTTATCTCTGGCACCGTATCACAAGCTTGTAATAAAAATGCTGAAATTATTAATCCTATTGTTAGTTTTAGCCTTGTCATCATTGTTACTCCTAGTGTGCTTTTATGTTTTTAGAACGTCCAGTTGACATCTACTTGAAATTGCCGGCCAGGTTGCCAATCTGCATCCTGATCTGCGCTGCCTAAATAAAGTTTGTTAGTGAGATTGTTAATTTTTAAAGCTAAAGTGAGCTGAGGCACAACACGATAGCGATAATACAAATCGAAGATTGTTGTACTTGGTAAAGCCGTTTCGCTAGCTGCAACGCGATCCTTTTTTATGCGGTATTGGCTAGATAATGCGAATTGGCTCAGACCATTATCATAAGTTAAATCATGTTGGAATTTTGCAGGGCTAACATCGGCAAGTGGCGTTTGGTTTTGATCCCAACCTTGCTGCCAATGCATACCAAAACGATGGTGCAATAACGGCGACATTTGCCAGTTTATGGAAACCTCTACTCCCTGTAATGTGCCTCTGTCTACATTTCTGAAGCTAATTAAATTTGAGTTGATGCGGTAGCGCTCGATATAGTTTTCGATTTGATTACGATAGGCTGCAACTTGTAAACCCACTTTATCCGCAGAATACTCAATACCAATTTCCTGATTTAATGCCGTTTCCGCAGCTAAATTGGGATTACCGAGCGTACGGCCTCTTGGTGTTTCACCGCTAAAAAAACGCTCACTTAGACTGGCATAACGAAATCCATCAGCAATTTTGTAATAACTTTGCCAATTGTTAGCTAAATCAACTGTTATTGCTGCATGCCCGCTAAACCGTTGCTGCCTGATCTTTGCTATTGGGGTTAGCTCACTTTTTTGCCACAAAATATCAAAACGACTGCCTATTTCAAAAGTCAACGCCTGCTGGGTAAAAGCCATCTCGGTAAAAATAGCTGCGTTATCTTGCTGGGCGTTGACCACAGGCCGTGCAACCAAGCCGCTTTCTTGCTCAGTAACATTAACGCCATAACGGCCAATCCACTCGAGACCAGTTTGACCGTTGACGCCTTTGACATGCCAAGGCAAGCGTAATATAGAGCCTAACGTATGTGATTGATATGTGCTCAAGGTCTCTCGGTTATTTCGCTGCACCTCACTATCCCAGTTTTGATAGTGCTGATAAGCCTGCCAATGCCACCCTGTTTGGTGGGTTAAGGTCACTTGAGATAACAGATGTTTTTCTGAGGGATAGCGCGTGGTTTCAGCTGGGTATTTTCTATTGGATTTACCAATATTATGATTGTCGCTAAACACCATGCTATAGTTTATTTCAAAATCGTCCATTTGCTGCTGCTGAGACATTAGCAATGCAAATTGAGAAAACTCAGTATGTAAGGATTGACCATTAGCCGCCTTGCTGTTTTGTGCCTGACGGTAGGATAGGGCATAGTGCTGTTGTTGGTGTTGCGTGCGAAATAATACAGAATTTGCATTCCCATTGTGATTAAAGCCATAATGCAAATTAGCTTGGTTTGCTTGCCAACGATTTAAGCTAATAATTCCGCCCATTGCCTCTTGACCATATAGAGTCGCTTGTGGCCCTTTAATGGCTTGTACACTTCCAATAAAACCAATGGGGATAAAAGAGAGCGAACTACCGGCTCTGCGCTCGGTAAAAATAGGAATGCCATCAAACTCGGTGCGGATCCGCTGCCGGCTCATTCCTCGAATACTATAACTCTGAAATTGTCCTCCCTGACCATTAAGATTGATGCCGGGTATGCGACTGAATAACTCTGCTGGATTGTAATCAAACACTTCACTCTCGGTGGTTACTTTATAGTGTAAATCCGCTGAATGATTGACGCTTCGATTTGATGAAACAATTATCCGTTCTATAGCACTGCTTTCTGCAAAAACAGGCAAAGTGATAAAAAAACTTAGGGTAAAAATACATATTGGTTTTTTTTTTGTTTGTTGCATAACAGGTCCTACAGCAATGATGCCGGTTGCTTTGCAACCGGCATCAATTAGGTTTAGTTAGTTAGGTTTACTGTATTGGATTTGGTAATATCCTGTTGAGTTTTGGTTATCGATACGAATACGGTAATAACCTGGCGTGCCTTGATAGTTAAGTTGGTTTTGCCCTGTTGCGACAGGTGTCCACCACCACCAAGACCACTTCTCAAGGGTAAGGGTGGCCGATCCTTGCAACTGCAAACACACTTTATGTTCGCCACTACTGTTGCTTAAGTACCATGAGCCATTTGGATGGACATTAGTTTCACCCCAGAATCCCCAGAAATAACCGACTTCTGTAGTACCAGAACATTGTCCGCCACCATTATCACCACCGTCATCACCGCCACCATCATCAGGACGTGTTACTGTTAATGACTTCATGATTAAGTTGGTTGCGCCACGATTATCCTCAACCATCAACTCAACATCATAACTACCTTCTTCTGCATAGGTGTGACGAGGGTTGCGCTCAGCTGAGCTATTGCGATCACCGAAGTTCCAGTCCCAACGCACCACCTGACCATCACTATCAGTCGATTCGTCACTAAAACTCACAGTTAAGCCATCGATGGTATAGCTAAAATTAGCTGCTGGTGGCGAATTTACGGGTTGCTCTGATACTTCTACCGTTCTGGCAAAGGTGTCTGTAGCACCATCGTTGTCAGTCACTGTCAACTGAACGTTATAGCTACCTGGGCTGAAATACGTGTAGCGAGGATTTTCTTCTGAAACGGTCCTTGAACCATCACCAAAATCCCATTCACTACTGACTACACTGCCATCACTATCTGTAGATAGATTCGTGAATTGTACGTTCAGGAAATCTGCACTAAAGTTGAAGTTTGCTGTAGGAGGGAGATTAGTATCACTGACGGCAACTTGTTGTGTTTTACTGGTTGTTGCACCATCATTATCCGTTACGGTAAGTTTGACCGCATAAGTGCCTGACTCCGTGTAGGCTTTTCTCGGATCTTTTTCAGTGGAGCGAGTACCATCACCAAAATCCCATTCGTGACTGACAATTTCGCCATCACTATCTGATGATGTATTGGTAAAGCGCACTTCAAGACCATTTCGGGTAAAAGTAAAGTCGGCTTCTGGTGCTTGATTTACGGCTGATACGGTAACTTGCTGTGTCACCGTATTTGCTGCACCGCGATTATCTCTTACCGTTAAACTCACCGTGAAGTTGCCAGCAGCAGAATAGGTCTTTTGCGGATTTTGTTGCGAACTGCTGGTACCATCGCCAAAACTCCAACTCCAGCTTTCAATACTGCCGTCAGGATCCGATGAGCGATCTGTAAAATTAACGGTTAGACCGTTAGCAGCTACATCAAAAGCCGCAACTGGTGGCTCATTAGGCACCTCTGTAGTGTTAAGGCTAATACGCCATGCACCTCGCCCATAGGTACCTGCCAGTAAGGAATTAGAAGCCTTATGAATTTCTAGATCAGTGATGGTATTGCCTATTGGCATACCAGCATTAAAGGATTGGAAATTATCACCACCATCTGTTGATTCAAACATACCAATATCAGTACCCACAAAAATACGTTGCGGATTGTTTGGATCGATCGCAACAGAGGTAGCAGGTACAGAGGGTAAGCCATTACCTACTGCTTGCCAGCTATTACCACCAGAGGTTGTTCGATATAGTTTCGCACCCTGAAAGCGACTGCGGGTAACAAACATGCGGTTTAAATTAGATTCATCTATGGCGATATCAGAAACACGACCACCCGGGTAGTTCCCCGTTACATCCGTTAATTGCGCACCACCTTGCGCCGGATTAGTGCTTTTAAAGATCCGGCCGCCACTTGTCCCTACCATCAGCAAATAGCTGCCATTTACTCTGATTGGACGTAATACTGATCCAGCAGAACCTAAGTTTCCAGATAGCGCAGTCCAGCTGAAGGGGTTTGCTGAGCTGGAAGCAACATACACCCGATCTGAGGCTACCCAAATACGATTACCAGCGCCTGCAAGCGGCATAACCCAAGGGAAATTATTACTGGGCGTTAAACCCGTATTTGGAATTTGTGAAAAGCTGCCTGGTGCACCACCCGAGGTAGAACGTACAATCCAGGGTAAACCTCCATTAGGATAACTGGTTTGGAAAACGATGTTAGGATTGTCCTCATCGATGACGTTCATAAACCCATCACCAGAGGCATAGGTTAAACGCCAAGTTTTGCCATCATTAGCTGTTCTGCGAGCAGAGGAGTTATCTTGTGCACCACCATAAACTGTATCAGCATTTCTTGGATCTACAGCGATATCGTAGAACTGGGTAACATTCAAATTACTGTTTAAGTTAGTAAAGCTACTACCGGCATTATCTGAGCGCCAAATACCACCATCAGTACCCACCCAATAACGATTAGGATTGTTTTGAGACCACGTCAGCACATGCGTATCTTGGTGAACCGTTTGTTGAGTCCCCCAGTTTGATGTGAGGTAACGTAACGATTGACCACCATTGGTTGAAATAGCATGACGAATGGAGCCAATTAATACCGTATTTGGATCATCTGGTTTAACAGCAAGTGCCAAGTTGAAGGTACATTGACCTTCACACGCCCTGCTATTCATTAATTGCCAACTTGACCCACCATTAGCCGTGCGGTAAAGCGCTGCATTATCACCCATAGCATAAAGTACATTACTGTTAGAGGGGGCCATCGCAATTCGCATCCGGCGTTGTGAAGCCTGTAAACCCGAGCTGCTATTGTTAAAAGATGCTCCCGCATTGGTTGAGCGCAGCACGCCAGCACCCGGTGCCCCTGCATATACCGTAGTACCATCCGGAGCAAAAATCATATCTTCAACTAAACCACTGTATACGCGGCTCCAGCTATTGCCGCCATCTGTAGTGCGATATACGCCCCCCCCAGTTAAAAAGCCTTGGCTATCACAGGCACCAAAGCCGCCTACTAGCACGATATTGCTGTTAGTGGGTGAAACTACAACACTGTTAATGATTTCAAGAGGCATAGCGGTACTACCAGAACCATTTTTAGCTTGCCAACTAGTACCTCCATCTTCACTCAAAAACACGCCTTTACCTAAGTAGCCAGCACAACCGCCACCATTACGATCGCCTGTACCTACCCAGATACGTTCAGGATTAGCAGGGTCAAGTGTAATATCACCAATAACCAAGGTGCCTGTTTCATCAAAAACAGGCGTCCAACGTTGGCCACCGTCGACAGTTTTCCAAACACCGCCGGCAGCTGCACCAAAATAAATAATATTTTCGTTACTTGGATGGGTAACAATGGCATTGTGCCGACCGGATACCCGACCAAAGGCCCAACCAGTCATATCCATTGAAGATGGGCCGAGCTCTTGCCATAGCTCACCAGAGGAGAGTGCGCGCATCATGGCGTCGCGTTCTTGAGCGCGCATCATTTCAATGCCGGTATCTTTTAATACACGAGCATCAGGTTCATCACGTAATCCTCGTGACTCTTCAAACCACTTCTGACGTTCTAAGATCCGCCAACCTTCGTTACTTTTATCTGAACGTTCTTCTTGCGCTTGAATAGAACCTGTTGTAGCAAAAAGGCTTAGCAGTATGGTTGACATGATATTACGTTTGAATTTTATTTTTTGAGTATGCTTTCGGTTGCTTGTATTGTTCATGTGGATGTCCCTGGATGATTGTTATTTTGTTTGCTTATTGAGCAATATCAGGTTTAGCAGTAAGCAACGTGCCTGTGTACTTCACAGGTGTTCAGATGGTCATTTCAGGGTATAAGCGGGGCTGAACAATAAAAAATGCCCCAACATAAAGTTGGGGCGAAGTACCAATGAAGAAAAAAAGGTGTAACTTAGAAAGTTAATTCTACTCTTAAGTAGCCAGCACGACCGAGCATGTCATAGACTTGTGTCACGGCATTGGCATCACTTGCTGAACCACTGAGTGGCGCAGCTCTATCAAGTATATTATTAATACCAAAGCGAATATTTGCATTATCGGTAAACTGGTAGGCCACTGTTAAATCCATATAGAATGCAGAGGCTATTTTCCGTTCAAATGCCACACCACCGGTCCACCAGCCAACCACTTCCTCTTGTACAGCATCAATATAACGGAAGCGAAGTCCAGCATCGAACTGTTGATATTGCCAATCTAATGAGAGGTTACTGCGTAATTTAGCGAAGTGCCCATCATGATTCTCCCAGTGTCGTCCTTTATGGTCGACAACCTGATTACCGGCTAACTGTTTTTGATACTTTAATAAATAACTGGTATCAAACTCAATTTTGAATAAGCCCAAAGCATCGGTTTTAATCGGATAACTTAAGTTAAAATCTATCCCTGCAGTATCAAGTCCCCCAACATTTAGGGTGTAATCGTAAATCATTTTGATAACGCCTTGTACACCTGAATCTGGGCCAAAACGCTCGATAGAATTACAATATTCTCCACGATAGTAGCAACCATCTAGCCGCGCTTGAGCACCGACAGTGGAGATAGCATTTTTTAAGTTAATACGCCAATAATCCAGCGTCATGGATAAGCCATTTAACATTGCTGGGGTATAAACCATACCAGCAGTGACAATATCAGCTTTCTCAGGTGTAAGCGAAACACTGTCGCCCCAGTTTACTGCACCGCCGCCGCGCGCGGCGAGTTGTGCTGCACCAAAATTATATCCCTCTGGAGGTACACCGTTCGCTATACAGTTAGCATTAACTGTAAGTACCTCACAGGGATCTTGCACCGTGGGGAAACCTGTTGCCGCACCACCAAATAATTCACTGGTACTAGGCGCTCGAAAGGCTTCTGATGCAGTAGCGCGCAGCATAATATCGGCATGTGGCATCCAACGCAGGCCAACTTTACCTGAGGTGTTATTGCCAAAAGAGCTATAACGGGAGTGTCTTATGGCTGCATCAACCTCTAATCGATGCGCAAAACTGGCATCGCGTAATAAGGGGACATTTATTTCTGCATAGTATTCAGTAACATCGTAACCACCATCGGTGCCTACAGCAGAGCCTGCTGTAGTGGTACCTGATAAAATTAGCGAATCAGGGGTATAACTGCCTTGCACTTTGCGATATTCAGCACCCGTTGCAAATGCCAGTGGCCCTGCAGCGAGTTCCACTAATTCACCCGAAAGTGCGAAAGTAAGATCTTCTTGCCGATTCATACCTATGGAAGTGGTATTATACTGTCTACTAATATATTGCAGCATGGATTCACTTACGGCTGAATCTGTGCCAGGTTGTCCAAAAATATTTAGTGGGACGCAACCAGGAATAACCTGATTTGATGCATTTAAACAAACCAGCGTTTGTCCGCCATTGGCTGGATTGACAACTGGCGTACCCGCAGCATCAACGATTAATTGACCACTATTATCTAACCAGCCTGTAGGACCTACCGCTTCTGCCACTCTGGCCAAGTTAAAATAACCTTCGGCTCTGATTACTGAGTCACTTTTACCGTAATTGTAAGCGAGTTCCCATTGCCAATCGTTTGGTAGAACACCCTTTAAACCGACCACAGAGCGAAAGGTGCTAAAACTACGATAACTGTGTCTGCCACCCGTTTCCAGCACTCGACGTCGCCAATCTAGCAGGGTATAAGGGTTACCATCAGCATCCTTAGGGCCTTGTGTGGCATTGTAAAAGTTGTTGGGCGAGTAGGGCGCTTGGGTACCAAAAAACACCAGTGGCGCCAGTGGCTCTGGTGCAACTAACTGATGACCATCTGTTTCTACGTAGCCCATGCTACCAAAAGCGCTTAAGCTACCAAGCCAATCTATCTTTACTGGTAATTCTGTTGTGCTTTGCACATTGGCATAACGTCTTTTACTAGGCGTTTGTAAATAGTTTACTGGATTATAGTTATAGGCATGTTTGGTACCATCATAAGCTATCCAATCGCCATAATTTGGGCCACGCGTTTTAACACCATCAGGTGTGGTAACCAAGGTCCAAGGTACCGCAGATGAACCACCTTGGAAAAATGCATTAGGTCCGGTAAAAAACAGTTCATATTCTGAGTTGGCTCGATCACCCATCATGGCGCTGCCTTGATCGTTCATGCCTAAGGCAAAGACTGTATTGCTGTTTGCACTACCTGTGCCAAAAACGATATCAAAACCTGTTGTTTTAGCGTCACTTCTGGACGTCTGAGAGTGTTGCAATGAGACTTGTACACCCTCGTAATCATCGCGAGTAATAATATTTACCACACCGGCAATGGCATCTGAACCATAGACTGCAGAGGCGCCATCTTTTAAAACCTCAACACGCTTGATGATTGCGGCAGGGATGGTATTAAGATCAACAGAAGCATTTGCACCAGCACCGCCGGCAACGATACGACGACCATTCAACAAAATCAGCGTACGCTGTGAACCGATACCTCTTAGTGAAAATCGGACTGTTGAGTCTCCTCCGCGGTTAGTCTGGGTATTGGTCGCCATACCTGCAGAAACCGTTAAGCTTTGTAAGAGATCGCCAGCGTTACTGAAATTCATTTTCTTGAGCTGCGATTCATCGATCACGGTAACCGGGTTAGCACCTTCCATATCTGTGCGTTTAATTCTGGATCCGGTGATTTCAATACGTTCGGTTTGTGTAACCATTTGTTCATCAGCTAAAGACCAAGATGAGTGTAAAAATAGTGCACTACTAAGCAAGGATAGCTTCAGCGGCAATTTGAGGGTGTTTATGGACATTGTTGAATCCTATCTAGTTAATTATTATTTTGGTTGAAACCAGATCCTTGATACCAGAATCTGGTTAACTAGAGGATTAAAATGGGTATGAACGGTTATTTTACGTACTTGAAATGAAGCTAGGGACTAGTGGATTTTTAAATCGAGATTGAAAGCGCCGACTAATGGTAAATGGCCTACTTAAATCATTGAGAAATATTTGCATATGCTTAGCATCTACTGTTTTCACGTAATCCAAGTGCCTGATATTAATTGCTATTCCTCGGTTTACTTGCCAAAACAGTTGCTGATCAACAAAGTCTAAAAAATCTTTAAAGGGCATTCTTAATAAGGCGCTTCGGTTTTCACAAATGATTTCTACATAGCGTCCTTGCGCACAAACGGCTTTTATCTCTTCGATTGGTTGTAACCAACTTTTGGTGCCGATAGTTAGCTTAATGGTTTCGTTTTGTTTGGTTTGCCCTGTTTTGGGACTAAGATGGTTTTTTAACTTTGTTACACATTGCAATAATCGAGCATCACTAAATGGTTTTAATAAATAGTCAATAGCACCAAATTCAAACGCTTTTAGGGCATAACTATCATAAGCTGTTACAAAGACCAGATGAGTTTTTTTAGGAAGCTTAGCCGCCAATTCAATACCCGTAAGTTCATTCATCTGAATATCTAAAAATACAACATCCGGCTGATGTCGCTCAATTGCATTAAATGCTGCTTGTCCATCAGTACATTCTGCAACAATGTTTAATTGCGGCCAGTGTTTTTCTAGTTTTCTTCGTAAGAAGCGTAATAGATTTACTTCGTCTTCAGCAATGACTGCTTTTAGCATGGTAGGGGACCCTCATCTCAGCTTCAGTATACTGATGTTCTAATTGATTTAATTTAATTGTTGCTATTTCACCGTAACGTAATCTTAACCTCGTCTCGAGATTTGTTAAACCAATACCCGGTATGCCTGACACTTTTTTACCAGCACTATCTGTCACTCGAATCACTAAAAATGTATTGTCTTGCTGACAGTGTATTTTTATCTTGCCATGCGATTGTTGAGCTAACCCGTGTTTAATTGCAT
The DNA here is from genome assembly GCF_049390205.1 of Alishewanella sp. d11. Lineage (GTDB taxonomy): Bacteria > Pseudomonadota > Gammaproteobacteria > Enterobacterales > Alteromonadaceae > Alishewanella. Next base: position 3,380,189 of record NZ_CP186547.1, read on the forward strand.
TCTCCACAAGGGTCAGTATCGACATAGGTAAAATTTCAGCATCCAGAAGAGAGTCATTTATTTCGCTAATGATCTCTAGCTTATGGTCAAATCTTATATTCTGAATAGATAAGTATGTGTTTACAATTGCCATTTCCTCCTTAAGTAATTGAGTGCTATTTCTAAATTGCGGTAAGCATAATCTTAAATATTGAGATAACTCCTCCAATAAGAACATGGCTTTATCAGGTGAGTCTTCGATTAAGTTATGCAAATTAGCTAAGGTGTTAAAAAAGAAATGGGGTTCTAATTGGGCCTGTAATAATTGCAATTGTGATTCAGCTAAGTCTTTCTCTAATTGCGTATCCGCCAGTATTTTATTCATTTCTCGCAATCTTGGTTCAACAACCTTACTGTTAAAATAAAACATAAGTAACAGTACCCAGGCAGAGGATGTCATAAAATTCAACAAATAAAGCGCGCCTTCGCCTAATTGCTTAAAGCTAAACCATTGAAAAACAATGACACATAATACAAATGTGATGCTATAACTGGAAACTGCTAAACCAAAGATGGCACCAGCAGTAAATTTCGCGTTAAGTGCAACCTTTTGCCAAGCATAGGTCAGCATCATACTTAACGAAAAAGAGGTATAAACGAAAATATATTCAGGTAGTCTTAACCAAAAATACCCCCAATTTTCTTTATAGAAATAAGTAAGCGTCAACGCTGTTACAAAGGCGCAAAGACTAGTTATCAATACAAATTTAATAATATCTTTAAGGCTGATTTGTCTAATGAATACGAGTAAAGACATGCAGGAGGCTGCCAGAATAATTCTACCTATTTTAAATTCAGTAATGTTGAAGTAAATCCATTTACTTCAACATACTCAGGTGTGTTTATGGATTAGCAGTTACTCGTAATGTTACGCCACTACTATTGAGGTAACCTCTTACACTAACAAACCAAGTACCTGCTTCAGGGTTATTAAAAGTACAAGTCTCATTATTGCCATTTCGATAGGGGCGGCAATCAAAGGTTGTTGTTGTGGATTGGGAGCCACGTCTAACGTATAAGTCGGCATCTCCGGTTCCCCCAGAGATTTGTGCTGTAAATCTTGCCATTCCAGCTGGAACGTCAACAGAATAATGGCGCCATTGTCCTGCAGTAACACTTAAGTTAGGGATAGTTGAATCAAAGCCAGTACCACCTGATGCCGGTTCATCATAGGTTGCAACTAGCTCAACGCCTGAAAAAGCAGAATAACCAACAAGCTTAACAAAGTATCTCCCAGCTGTTGGTGTAGTAAAACTACATGTCTCAGCATTGCCTGTGCGATATGGTCGACAATCAAATTGACTTAATGAAGGTTCACTACCTGAACGAACATATAAATCAGCATCACCAGTACCACCACTCATCCGGATAGCTAAGTTCCTTGCTCCTTGAGGAATATCAATGAAAAAGCTTAGCTCTTCGTTTCGTCCTGCAGCTAATCCAGATTTAGGCTGCCCGTTTTCGAGTTCATTATTTGGTGCACCACCATTATCACCTCCATTACCGGCGCCATCACAACCGTTATTGGTTAACCAATCATGTGCTGCTTTTGCTTGCACTAGGCCGAAGCCAAATGAATTATCACGACCAGCAGCGCCTAAATCTAGTGCTGTTGCATTCAACGCATTACGGATTTGGGATGCAGAACAACTACTGTGATTACTCCAGACCAATGCTGCTACGCCAGCAACATGTGGCGATGCCATTGAGGTGCCATCCAGGGCAACATAGCGATTTCCAGGATAGGTTGAGTTAACTCGAACACCTGGCGCGGCGAGTTCCACCTGCGCATTACGTTGTGAAAAACTTGCCAAGTTACGGTTCGAATCTAAAGCTGCTACTGAAACTACAGCATTATAGGATGCAGGGTAGGAGAGACTGGTGTTACCAGAGTTGCCTGCGGCAGCTATCAATAACATGCCGCCGTCTAAAAATTGTTGCATGGCATTTTGTTCAGAAGCATTGCCTTGAGAACCTCCCAAACTCATATTTACAACTTTAGAGCCTGCATCCTTACAAGATTGAATCGCTTGAATAAGATTAGATGAGAAGGTCCAATTACCGCTATCGTTGAAAATCTTAACGTTATGAATACCTGATTGACCTGAGCCAATCACCCCAACTACACCGGTGTTATTTCGCAAAGCAACCATAGTTCCAGCGACATGGGTGCCATGACCATTACCATCAGTACTCCAAGTACCATGGCCCTGGAAACTAAAACCTGTTGCATTACTGCTCGGTAAATCAGGATGTCCTAACTGATAGCCCGTGTCGATTACACAAACTTTGGCATTACCTGCCATACTGTCGCTTACTAAAGGAGCTTGCACCATATTAATGCCATAAGGTACAGATTCAGACAGGGGAGCAAGGCCATTTTGCGAAGTGGAGCGCATGGATTCAATGAGATAACGTTTACTATCTTCTTCAATCGATAGTACATTACCTTGTGCAAGCAACTTTTGAATTTGCTGAGGCGTTAAATTTGCAACAGAGGCATTGATGGTTGCTAAGTGGAACAAAAGCTCAATATTGTTATTAGTAAAAATTTTATTAATTTGCTGAGTCCAATTTTGTGTACTACTTGGACTTATAGTGTCAGCAAATCTGACGATATAGCGTTTCTCTTCTTGTGACATGGCGCTAAAGTTAAAGTTTGATTCGGGTGTGTAAACGGCCGCCATATCATTATTTGCAAAAGCTTGGCTAGTAACAGCCGCACCAATTAATAGGGTTAAAAGTTTTTGTTTGTGGTTCATTGCTGGTCCTTATTTATTGTAGGTGTATTTTTTTCGAACAGAAACAACGATGGTTTTCATATCACGAATTTGTGAAAAAAGGGGGCGTAATGTGCATGAGTGGTACTTATTTTGTCACGAGTGAGCAGTAGTTAATGCTTTTAGGTTATGAAAAAACAGGTACTATGTAATGATAAATGTATGAGTAAATCAAATACTTAGTAACTCAATTTGGTACAGGTTGGAGTCTGAAAGTATCAACTCAGGCTTGCCTTAAAAAACTTAATTAATTCAATATCAAGTAGCTTCTAGCACTTAAAATTAATTTTGCTGCGCGTCATCATGCTGTTTTTATAAATTAAGATTTTGATCACAAAGCATGCAACCTGCGTAGTTATTGTGTCTGTGTCAGTGACGTTTAAAAGTAGGCCATAACGATTAGTGAGTTGCTTAAGCATCTCGCATTAAATTTAAAATTTCTTTGAAACATTGAATGACGACTATGAACAACAGAAGATTCCAACCTAAGCTGTTAACGGCTGCAATTTTAATGACGAGTTCCTTTTCTGTCTTTGCTGACGCAACAGTTTCGCCAGATCGAAGCTTTTCAGGATTTGAAGGTATTAACGAAGCTCAACCACTGTGGGAACTTGGCCTTGGCGGCGGTATCATTGATGTTCCTAATTATCCTGCTTCATCCGAACGTAACCTCATCGGTATCGTTTTACCTTATTTTATTTATCGTGGCGATGTATTTCGTTTTGGAGATGGTAGCGCTCGCGCTGTTCTAGTTGAAAATAGTAATTTTGAAATTGACATATCTTTACGCGGAGCTTTTTCTGCTGATAGTGAAAATAATACCGCTAGGGAAGGCATGCCTGAATTAGATTTTTTATTTGAAGTTGGGCCGCAGTTAATATATGAATTAAAAAGCTTTAATTTTAATAATGGCGCCGTTGGCCGCCTCAATATGAATTTGCAAGCGAGATCGGTATTTTCAACAGACTTCTCTGAAGTTAATCATCGTGGGTATGTATTTCAGCCAAAACTCTCATATCAACAGCGTGGTGTATTATTTGAGGATTCAGCCTTTAATGCCTCTTTTAGTCTGGTTTTTGCAACGGAAAAACTCCAAGATTATTTTTATCAAGTCGACCCAGAGTTTGTTGCAAATGACAGAACATTGTTTGATGCTTCTGGTGGATTTTTGGGTTCAGAACTTTCTGCAGGGTTTTCTTTTTCACTTCATGAAAATATGAGAGTTTTTGCTGGCGGCTCCGTTAGGGTGCATAATGGTGCGAGTAACACAGACAGCCCGTTATTTGAAAAAGATGTGACTTACAGTTTGGGTATTGGGTTTATATGGCGTCTTTATAAAAGCGAAGCAACGGCAAACTGGTAGCTTTTAGAAAGCACTATAGTTAACAAACAAAAAATTCTGGAATCTTCGACCAAAGTACCAACTTAATTTAACATAATATACATTATGAGCTATGTTATTGATGTGCTGATCATGGCGTATTTATATTAAATTCATAGACTTATTTTTATTTTTGCTTTTTAGCCCATACAATATAATCACTAATTTTCGTATCCGCTTGTAACGCTGTTATGGAATTAAATTTCTTTGCTAAGGTCATTTCATCATAAAACCGATGAATAGTTTTATGGCACCTGACACAAAGCATTATCCCTTGTTGCAGCTCGGCTTTAGTGTAATGCGTTTGAAAATAGCGGCGTCGATGCATCTTCTTAGGAATTAAGTGATGGAACGTCAATAAAGAAGATTTTTCGCATAGCTCACAAACAGCAGTTCTTAGCATAGTACACCTTAACCATTTTTTGCTATTAAACGTGTTTTGGGCAAGCTTAGATTCTCACTTGAGCAATCTAATTAGCCTGAATATGCGTAAACACTCAAAATGATTTACCGGATAAGTTCATGTGGCCAAGTTATTTAAGCTGATTACAATAACAACTTTGCTGGTTTTCTCTACAGCAGACACTTTAGCTAGGACAATGGATAACGCTATGGTTGCTCAATTACCCTCAACAGCACGTTTGTATTTTTATGATCCCAGCCACTTTAGTCAAGTTCGTTTGATACATGATACCGTTATGGGCGGTCGCTCGAACGGAGATATCAAACTACAGGAAACACCTCCAGGCTTAGTGTTTAGAGGTAATCTTTCTTTGCTTAATAACGGTGGATTTGCCTCAATTGAACTCGCCTTAACTAAACGCTTATCGCATAAAAAGTTTAATAGCATTTATTTACATGCCTTAGCTGATGGCAAACGCTATCAATTACGTTTAAAAACGCCCTTTATTCCAAATGGAGTTGCTTACGTTGCAAGTATAGAAACCACAACGTCAACACAGCGTTATTATGTTCCAATCAGCGCTTTTACTGGCCAGTTTCGTGGCCGTCGTGTGGCAAACTTACCGGCGCTAAATTTTGCGGATGTCAGCCATATTAGTGTGATGTTAGCAGATAAACAGGAAGGCGATTTTGCGATTACTTTATATGATATTGATTTTACTGAATTAAACTCAATTTAATCGTGGCTGCAAGTATTAGTGTTTTATCGCCTTGCAGCCAAAAGTGAAGAATAATACGCTATGCTAGCTCAGCAACAATAGCTTTTAAGGCGGCTAACGGATCTTCTGCCTTGGTAATTGGCCGACCTATTACCATATAATCCACGCCGGCTTGTTGAGCCGCTTTAGGTGTCATCACGCGTCTTTGATCATCTGCAGCACTGTTAGCGGGTCTTATACCTGGCGTTATCAAGGCAAAATCCTGACCAAACTGTTTTTTGAGTTGTTCGGCTTCTTGTGCCGAGCACACTACCCCATCTAAGCCTGCTTTTGCTGTTAACGTCGCAAGCCTTATGACCTGCTCAGCAGGTGTTAAATTTATACCAAGTTCGATAAGGTCAGTTTGCTCCATACTGGTTAGTACAGTCACTGCAATTAATTTAGGTTTATGCTCACCGAATGGGATTAATGCTTCCTTAGCGGCAATCATCATCCTACTGCCGCCACTGGCATGAACATTTACCATCCAAACGCCTAAATCTGCAGCTGCTTTAACAGCCTTTGCCACGGTGTTCGGAATATCATGAAATTTTAAATCTAAAAAAACATCGAACTGGCGCTGCTGTAGTGCAGTAACAAACTGTGGGCCGAAATGGGTAAACATTTCTTTGCCAACTTTTAAGCGGCATAAGCTTGGATCTAATTGGCTGACCAAATTAAGTGCATCGGCTTGGTTTTCATAATCAAGAGCTACCACTATCGGGGTATGGCAAGTCATAAATAATCCTTGAAATAAAAAAGTCTAGCGGCCGTCAACACCCGTGATTGGCTCTACGGTTTCCCACTGCTTGCAAGAAGGACAAGACCAATAGTGCTGACGAGTTTGAAAGCCACAATTTCGACAACTATAAAGTACTTTACTGGCCAAATAGGCATTGACTAACTCTTCCACAGAAGACAGTACTTCAGCTGCGGATTTAGAATCTTGTTGTCGCAATTGTAACAGCTTTTGGAAAAGTCGAATATTCGGTTGTTGGGTTAATTTATCCAACAAATAGTGTTCAGCTGCCAGACTGGAACCCTGCTGTTGCAGCCAATCTGTCATTAATAATCGTGCGCTGACATTTTGGTACTTATCTGCGAGCTTTGCTAACAGTTGATACCATTCGTCGGCATCAAATTGGCATTGCTGCAGTAATGGCAGTACATCTGCGCTCCATTGCGGTTTTTGTTGAACAATACTGAGTAACGCATTTTTTGCCGTCATGTGATCTAGCTGCGTTAATGCAAATTTTGCCAGTTCAAAGCGCGGTCGAACCGCTTGCGGATAACGATTGGCAATATTGCTTAGCAAAGAAGTATAGGTTTTAGGCTCATTTTCGGCAGCGCCAGAGTCCTGTAATGTTTGAGTATGCATATTTGCCAAGGCAATTCTGAGTGAAGCTGATTTTGTCTTGTCCACGTCATCAGCCAAGGCGACAGCTTTGTTTAACTCATGTGTAGCCAGAAAAATACTGAACAGCTGCTTAAGAATGGCCTCTCTAAGCGGTTCGCAACTCACAATCTGGAGTAGTAAATACTCTGCTCTGTCATATAAACCCGCAGAATAATAATCTTTAGCGAGTTCAAATTGAATCTGTTGAGATTGTTGTTTGGGAAGCTTTAATTGGTGAAGTTTTTCATGTATACGTATGGCTTTATCCCAGTCCCCTTTGCGGCGAAACAAGTTAGCTAAAGCGAGATAAGTGTCTATCGTGGTCGCTTCGATATCCAGTAGCTCGAGCAATTGCTCAATCGCTTTATCTTCCTGATCGGTTAACAGAAAGTTAAGCCCAGAAGACAGGTTTCGGGTAATACTTGCCCTACCCTTGAGCTCTTTATGCTTAACGCTATTCCGCCCCATAAACCAACCATAAGCGGCGGCAACAGGAAGCAAAAGGAATAGCAATTCAGGCATAAGGTTCAGGTATTTTCGGTAGTGTTATTTAACCAGCGTTTGGTTTTACGTTGCAAAGCAAAAAACAAACTAAAGATAATGCCTAAGCAAATACCTACTACCAAGAAAATAATAGCGATATCTACAACACGCAAAGGAAGCTTAACAACGAGCAAATTGAGCTCAGTAAGCTGTTGATTAGTAGAACCAAGTAAAAAGCCCAGCACTAATACGGCTATGCTAAAAAGAATAAAAAGGACTTTACGCAACACTCGGCTCCGCGTCTATTACCTGCAATAGCAGCATTAGGTATTATCTTTCACGCGATCGCGTAATTCTTTACCTGGCTTAAAGTGTGGTACATGTTTACCATCTAATTCCACTTTGTCACCGGTTTTGGGATTACGGCCAACACGTGGTGCACGGTAATGCAGGGAAAAACTACCAAAACCGCGAATTTCAATGCGCTCGCTGGAAGCAAGTGATTGTGCCATCTGCTCAAGAATTTCTTTTACAGAGGCCTCAACATCCTTGACCTGAAGGTGGGGAAAATCTGTAGCTAACTTTTCAATCAATTCAGACTTGGTCATAGACCCTCCGGCAAATCTGTAGTAAGAGAAAGCAAGGGGCAGCTGCCCCTTGCTCATTAGCAATTAATCCTGCTTTTTAGCAGCTTTAAATGCTTCTGCCATGGCATTCACACCAAAGTCAGCTTCTGGCTGATTGCTGTTAATGGTATCCATCGCTTCTTTTTCTTCAGCTTCGAATTTCGCTTTGATTGACAGGCTGATTACGCGGTTCTTACGATCCACACCCATCAAACGTGCTTCAACTTCCTCGCCAACTTTCAGCGCAGTTGTTGCATCTTCGATACGCTCACGAGAGATATCAGATACGCGAACATAACCTTCAACTGCACCTTCTAACATTACAGTAGCGCCTTTAGCGTCAACGGCAGTTACTTCACCTTTAACGATAGCACCTTTTTTGTTGTCAGCAAGGTAACCATTGAACGGATCTTCATCCAGTTGTTTGATACCTAAAGAAATACGCTCGCGCTCTGGGTCAACTTGTAACACAACAGCGTGTACTTCGTCGCCTTTCTTGAATTCACGAACTGCTTCTTCGCCAGTGGCATTCCAGCTAATGTCTGATAAGTGAACCAGACCATCGATGCCACCATCTAAGCCGATGAAGATACCGAAGTCAGTGATAGACTTGATCTTACCGCTTACGCGATCGCCCTTGTTGAAGCCCTTAGCGAACTCTTCCCATGGGTTAGCTTTACACTGTTTCAGGCCTAAAGAAATACGACGACGTTCTTCGTCAATTTCAAGTACCATAACTTCCACAGAGTCACCTAAGTTAACAACTTTAGATGGGTGGATGTTTTTGTTGGTCCAATCCATTTCTGAAACGTGTACTAAGCCTTCTACGCCTTCTTCAATTTCTACGAAGCAGCCGTAATCTGTCAGGTTAGTTACGCGACCAGTGATTTTCGCACCTTCTGGGTAACGTGAAGCGATAGCTGCCCACGGATCTTCACCCATTTGCTTCAGGCCTAAAGAAACGCGTTGCTTCTCGCGGTCGAATTTCAGTACTTTTACTGGAATTTCGTCGCCAACGTTAACGATTTCGCTTGGGTGCTTAACGCGTTTCCAAGCCATATCGGTGATGTGCAGTAAACCGTCTACACCACCTAAATCAACGAATGCACCGTAGTCAGTCAGGTTCTTAACGATACCTTTAACTTCCATGCCTTCTTCTAAGTTTTCTAACAGCTGATCACGCTCTTGGCTGCTTTCTGATTCGATAACGGCACGACGTGAAACAACTACGTTGTTACGCTTCTGATCCAGCTTGATAACTTTGAATTCAAGTTCTTTGTTTTCTAAGTGTAGAGTGTCGCGTACTGGACGTACGTCAACTAATGAACCAGGCAGGAAAGCACGGATGCCATCAACTTCAACTGTGAAGCCACCTTTAACTTTACCAGTGATCACACCGATAACGGTTACTTTATCTTCGCAAGCTTTTTCCAGGCGAACCCAGGCTTCATGACGCTTAGCTTTTTCACGAGATAATAAGGTTTCACCGAAACCATCTTCGATAGCGTCTAACGCTACATCGATGATATCGCCCACGCTAACTTCCATTTCACCGTTCAGAGATTTGAACTGTTCAACAGGAATAGCTGCTTCTGATTTCAGACCGGCGTCAACCATTACAACGTCTTTCAGAATTGCTACAACAGTACCTTTAACGATGGCACCAGGGCGGGTTTCGATGGCTTTGAGGCTTTCCTCAAATAATAGTGCAAAATTTTCAGTCATAGTCACTTTTTCAGTTAAGTGCTCCATTTCACATCATGTGTTATGGGGTTGCTAAATTTACCAGCAAAATCCATGTTACTGGCTGTCCAAAATGCGGCCTTGGCCTGGTTCATCAACTGGTTAACGACAACTTACTGTTAACCAGCTGCAGTACCTCTTGCAGCACTTGTTCAATAGGTTTATTGGTCGAGTCCAGCATGTGGGCATCCGCTGCCGGTTTTAGCGGCGCCGTTGCGCGATTCATATCGCGATCATCCCGAGCTTGGATTTCGCTCAAAAGGTCGCCGATGTTAACATCAAAACCCTTTGCTTTCAACTCCAAATAACGGCGCTGGGCCCGCTCTTGTGCCTCAGCCGTTAAGAAAATTTTCACTTCTGCTTGCGGAAAAACTACGGTTCCCATATCTCTACCGTCAGCGACTAATCCCGGTAATTGCGCAAAAGCACGTTGTCGACGCAATAAGGCTTCGCGAACTGAGGGTAAAGAAGCGATTTTCGAAGCCATATCTGCTACTTCTTGGGTACGAATCGTTTGTGAAACGTTTTCACCTTCTAAGGTAACCAAGGTATTTCCACCCGCATCACTAGTAAATTGTACATCCAAATGTGCAGCCAACGGCTGCAGTGCAGCTTCGTCATTCGGTGCAATTTGATGATGCATAGCGGCGAGTGCAAGTACCCGATAAATGGCACCACTATCAAGCAATTGCCATCCCAATTGTTCAGCAAGTAAGCGGCTAATAGTGCCCTTACCTGAACCGCCGGGACCATCTATGGTAATTACTGGTGCATTTTGTGGCATCCTACCCCCTAGGAAAAGCTGGTTAATCGTTGGTTCAAAATGGCGCTTATTATACAGCTTTTTATGACAATTGCTGTGTTAAAAACATAAATTCACTGAGTTAGTCGCTATTAAATCTATGAAAAACGCGTAACCAAAGTGGCTACGCGTTGCAATTTAAAAACAGCACTTTGCAGTACCTTACAAACTTAAGCGTCTCAACTCATTAAAAAAGTTTGGAAAGGTTTTAGCTGTACAATCTGGATCTTCAATAGTCACAGCAGTGTCACTTAATGCAACCAAAGAAAAGCACATTGCCATTCTATGGTCGTTATACGTTGCGATGCTGGCATGGTTGAGCTGAGCTGGCGGTGTAATTTTGATATAGTCATGACCTTCTTCGACGGTAGCGCCAACTTTCCTCAGTTCTGTTGCCATAGCCGACAAACGATCCGTTTCTTTAACCCGCCAATTGTAAATATTACGGATTACTGTAGGCCCTGAAGCAAACAACGCAGTTGTGGCGATGGTCATAGCTGCATCTGGGATGGCATTATAATCACGGTCAACACCAATTAAATTGTTACGCGTGACCGCGATAAAATCATCAGCCCACTCCACATTAGCGCCCATGGCTTCCAAGGCGTCCGCAAAGTGAATATCACCTTGCACCGCATGTTTACCAATACCAGTAACTTTAACTGTGCCACCTTTAATGGCTGCTGCGGCTAAAAAGTATGATGCCGAAGAGGCATCACCTTCAACTAACCATTGACCTGGAGAAAGATATTGCTGGTTACCCGTAACCGAAAAGCGCTGATAACCATGATTTACAACATTCACACCAAAGCGTGACATTAAGGCCAAGGTAATATCTATGTAGGGTTTTGATACTAAATCGCCCTCAATAATAATTTCGCTGTCACCTTCCAGTAACGGCGCTATCATCAGTACTGCAGTTAAAAACTGACTTGAAATACTACCATCAATAGTAATACTACCGCCTTTTAATGCTTTACCTTTGATAAGCAATGGCGGGTAACCGGCATTTTCTAAATAGGTGATATCGGCTTGCCATTGGGTTAAGGCGTCTACTAAATGCCCTATTGGCCGCTCGTACATGCGAGGTTCGCCGGTTAAGGTAATTTCCACTGCAGATGCAGCAAGTGCTGCCGTTAGTGGGCGCATTGCCGTACCCGCATTACCCAAAAATAAACTCGAAGCCGTTGCCTGGGTAAATAAGCCTCCTAGGCCATCCACTTCGCATCGAGTACGACATGGCGACAAGACGTAATTCACACCTAATAAACTTAATGCGTTTAGCATGTGCCGAACATCATCACTGTCTAGTAAATTGCTGATCTGTGTACGACCTTTAGCTAGCGCAGCTAATAATAATACTCGATTGGAAATACTTTTCGAACCGGGTAAATGTACTTCACCTGCAATATGCGAAATAGGATCTAAAGTCAGTATTTTCATCCATGTACCCTTTCGAATTCACGCATAAAGCTCACTAAGGTTTGCACACCTTCAAGCGGCATGGCATTGTAAATACTGGCACGCATGCCACCGACCATCCGATGACCTTTTAATGCGAGCAAACCATTTTGCTCTGCCTGAGTAACAAAAACATCGTTTAGCTTTTCATCTGCCAAGAAAAATGGCACATTCATCCAAGACCGATACAGCGGATCAACATCATTGCGATAGAAATCACTTTGGTCGATGTACTGATATAAAGTATTGGCTTTCAGTGCATTGCGTTCGGCCATCGCCGCGATACCACCCTGTTGTTTTAACCATTTAAACACTAAGCCAGCCAAATACCAGGCATAGGTAGGAGGGGTATTAAACATACTTTCATTTTCTGCGGCTAGCCGATAATCAAGCACCGCAGGGATGGCTGCATTAGCGGCAGGTAATAAATCCTCACGCACAATAGCTAAGGTTAAGCCTGATGGACCGATATTTTTTTGCGCACCCGCATAAATCACGCCATAACGACTAACATCAATCGGACGCGATAAAATAGTGGAAGATAAATCCGCGACAATAGGTACTGAGGTATTGGGCAAATCGGTAAACTCAAGACCATCAACCGTTTCATTCGGGCAGCAATGCACATAGGCCGCTTCTTCGTTAACTTGCCAATTCGCGACATCAACCAAGCTACGTAACTTATCGTCTGTGTTAAGTCGAATATCTTGAGCCTTAATCTGCCCAAATTTTTGCGCTTCTTCTACGGCAGCTGATGACCATGCCCCCGAAATAATATAATCGGCAGATTTACCGGCTTTTAGCAAATTAAGCGGTACCGCAGAAAACTGGCCTCTGCCGCCACCATGCATAAAAAGTACTTTATAGTTGGCGGGTATCGCCAACAAATCGCGCAAATCTTGCTCAGCGGCTGCAGCGAGTTGGATAAAGGGCTTACTACGATGACTGATCTCCATCACAGAGCAGCCTTGGCCATGCCAATTAATAAATTCCTGCTGTGCTTGCTGCATTACCTCAACTGGCAGCATTGCCGGGCCAGCACAAAAATTATAGGTGGTCATTATTACTTCTCACTTCTACGTTAACTGTTTGAGTTAGATGATTGAGTTGTTTCACTGGCCTTGGTTTATCTTTTGCCTCGTGATGCTCACGCAGCAAAGGTGGTGTTTGAAACACGCTTTATTATGTTGTTTGAAAAAAAACGAGCGCTAAAGCGCTCGTTTTTAATTGTTACTCTTCTTCGCCCGCGACATCTTGCGCTAACTGGCTATCCTGAGTTTCAGGAGTGCGACTACTGCCCTCAGCTAAAGCAGCAAGGGCTGTCTCATCCTGAATTTCATCAATTTTCTCAACGCCTACGACCTTTTCACCCTCTTGAGTACGAATTAAAATCACACCCTGAGTGTTGCGGCCTACTTCTGACACTTCGTTTACACGAGTACGAACCAGAGTGCCTTTGTTGGAGATCATCATAATCTCATCACTTTCAGCAACTTGAACAGCGCCAACCACTAAGCCATTACGTTCAGACACTTTTATCGACACAACACCTTGGGTAGCGCGGCTCTTCGCTGGATATTCTGTTAAGGCAGTACGTTTACCATAACCATTTTCGGTTACGGTTAAGATAGCACCCTCACCCTTTGGAATAATCAGCGATACCACACTGCCACCGTCACGCAGTTTAATACCACGTACCCCGGTTGCCGTCCGGCCCATGCCTCTTACTTGATCTTCGGTGAAACGCACAACCTTACCATCGTCGGAGAACAACATAATCTCGTTGTTACCATCAGTGATACCAACATCTATCAGACGATCTCCGTCATTGAGGTTCACCGCAATAATACCGTTGGCGCGTGGACGAGAATATTCGGTTAAGGCGGTCTTCTTCACCGTACCATTTGCCGTGGCCATAAAGACATATTTGCCTTCTTCGTATTCGCGTACCGGAAGAATAGCGTTTATGCGCTCCCCCTCTTCTAACGGCAATAAATTCACAATTGGTTTGCCGCGCGCGGTACGACTGGCAAGTGGCAGTTGATAAACCTTCATCCAATACATACGACCACGATTGGAGAAGCATAAAATGGTATCGTGGGTACTGGCAACCAACAGCTTATCAACAAAGTCTTCATCTTTAACGGTAGTTGCGGCTTTACCTCGACCGCCACGGCGCTGTGCTTCGTAATCGGTAATCGGTTGATATTTAGCATAACCCAGATGCGATAGGGTCACGACGACATCTTCTTCAGTGATCAAATCTTCCATGTTGATATCCAGCATATTATCCTGGATTTCGGTACGGCGCTGATCACCATACTGTGCTTTAACCGCTTCCAATTCTTCGCATATCACTTCCATCAAGCGCTCTGGACTGGCCAAAATATGGAGTAACTCTGCAATCAGTTGTAGTAATTCTTTATACTCGGCAAGGATTTTGTCATGTTCCAAGCCAGTCAGTTTATGCAAACGTAAATCTAGAATAGCTTGTGCTTGTTGTTCAGTTAAGAAATACAGGCCTTCGCGAATCCCAAAATGCGCTTCTAACCATTCTGGTCGGGCGGCATTTTCGCCGGCTCGCTCCAACATGGCAGAAACATCCCCTAGCTGCCAGCCACGAGCCACTAAACCGGCTTTCGCTTCAGCTGGACTGGCTGAGTTTTTAATCAGGTCAATAATCTCATCGATGTTCGCTAAGGCGATTGCTAAGCCTTCTAAGATATGGGCACGATCACGGGCTTTGCGCAGGTCATAAACAGTACGGCGGGTCACCACTTCACGGCGATGCAGAATAAAGTATTCCAGCATCTCTTTTAAGCTTAACAGCTTGGGTTGACCATTAGCTAATGCCACCATATTAATGCCAAATACTGTTTGCATTTGGGTATTGGTATAGAGCTGGTTTAGCATAACGTCGGTTGATTCACCACGCTTTAGCTCGATAACGATACGCATACCGTCTTTGTCAGACTCATCGCGCAGGGCAGAGATGCCCTCAATACGTTTTTCTTTAACTAATTCGGCAATTTTCTCGATTAAGCGTGCTTTGTTAACTTGATAAGGGATCTCGTAGACGATAATCGACTCACGACCGGTTTTTTCGTCTGTTTCAATAAAGGTTTTCGCACGAATGTACACCTTACCACGACCAGTGCGATACGCTTCCTCGATACCTTTACGACCATTAATAATGGCAGCTGTTGGAAAGTCAGGTCCAGGAATCAGTTGCATTAACTCATGCAATTCGATATCCGGATTGGCAATCAAGGCTAAACAACCATCAATAATTTCATTTAAGTTGTGTGGTGGGATATTGGTCGCCATACCGACGGCAATACCTGAAGAACCATTGATCAACAGGTTGGGCACTTTCGTCGGTAATACCGCTGGAATTTGTTCTGTACCATCATAGTTAGGGACAAAATCAACCGTTTCCTTGTCCAGATCGGCCAATAATTCATGCGCAATTCTAGCCATCCGAACTTCGGTATAACGCATTGCTGCTGCAGAATCGCCATCAATAGAACCAAAGTTACCTTGACCATCGACCAACATATAGCGTAGTGAGAACGGCTGAGCCATTCGAACAATCGTATCGTATACAGCACTATCACCGTGTGGGTGGTATTTACCAATTACATCACCCACAACACGAGCCGATTTTTTATAGGCTTTATTCCAGTCATTGCCAAGTTCTTTCATGGCAAACAACACACGACGGTGTACTGGCTTTAGACCATCCCGGACATCGGGTAAGGCGCGGCCAACAATGACGCTCATTGCATAATCGAGATAAGAATTTTTTAATTCCTCTTCGATATTAATTGGGACTATTTCTTTGGCCAGATCTGTCATAAAACGTTATTTTCCCTTAAATCAGATAGATAACTCGCTTTTCTTGCCTTTGTTTAGCGCGAGACAACGCAGGATTCTACCACATAAAAAGCACCTTGCCATGCCTGTTTATGCTAGCTGGCTAGATTGCCGCCTTTGCGAGAACAGATCAAGGCTTTATAATGATGAAAAACAATCAGGTTAGAACAATGATAAAAGATAACAATGTAGATCCTGCAGAGATTGCTAAGTTCAATGACATCGCAGCGCGCTGGTGGGATCCCGAAGGCGAATTTAAACCATTACATTTACTCAATCCGACGCGCCTCAGTTATATCAGCGATCAAGTTGCAGGACTTTTTGGACGCAAGATCATTGATGTGGGGTGTGGTGGTGGTATTTTAGCGGAAAGTATGGCGCGAGCAGGTGCTGATGTCACAGGCATTGATATGGCCAGCGACGGTTTAAACGTCGCGCGTTTGCATGCACTAGAAAGTGGCTTAACCATCGATTATCAGCAAAGTGTTGCGGAAGAATTTGCCCAACAGCATGCTGGGCAGTTTACAGTCGTCACCTGTATGGAGATGTTAGAGCATGTGCCTGATCCGGCTTCTGTAGTGCAGGCTTGTGCTGATTTAGCTGCACCGGGTGCAACCTTGGTCTTCTCTACCATTAATAAAACACCTAAAGCCTACCTTTTCGCGATTCTCGGTGCAGAATATGTCTTGCGTTTGGTCCCAAAAGGTACGCATGATTATGCCAAGTTTATTCGGCCTTCTGTGTTAATGCGCTATATTGAAGATGCGGGCTTAGAATTAGTTGATGCCACAGGTCTGCATTTTAATCCGCTCCATAATAGCTTTAAACTTGGCCCTGGTTTAGACGTCAACTATTTTGTAGTGGCTAGAAAACCCCTATAAAATTTAAGCCTACGTTATTTAGCCTTCAAATATTGCAGGCTAAATAACCAGTAGATCTTAAAATGTCTGTTTATAGAACAAATAAATTTTTAAGAAAATTTTCTATAAAAATGCTTGCCTAAATGGGGCAAGACCACACACACTGAGCCGCAGGTTAGCAGCTACTTACCCATTCCCTTTCTTGCTAAAATTAGCCTTTCATCCTCCCTTGCAAAATACAAAAATACACACTATCTTGTGATCGACTTTTGAAATACACCCATATGTTGTGTAATTCGTCGGCAACGCCCGTGTATTTTCTCGCCTTGCTCAGTGCATGGTTTAATCAAATTTATAAAGAAATGGAACACTTCAGCGATGACTCAAACTTTATCTGTGACTAAACGCGATGGGCGACGTGAGCCTCTTGATTTGGACAAAATTCATCGGGTTATAACCTGGGCAGCCGAAGGCCTAACCAATGTCTCGGTATCACAGGTTGAGTTAAAATCACATATTCAGTTTTATGACGGAATAAAATCCTCTGATATCCATGAAACGATCATCAAAGCTGCGGCCGATCTTATTGCTAAAGAAACGCCAGATTATCAATACTTAGCTGCACGCTTAGCCGTGTTCCATTTGCGCAAAAAAGCTTACGGTCAATTTGAACCACCGCACTTGTATCAGCACCTTGTAAAAATGGTCGAAGCGAAACGCTATGACGCGCACATTTTAGCTGACTATAGCCGTGAAGAAATTGAACAGCTAAATAGCTTTATTGATCACAGCCGTGATTTAAATTTTAGCTACGCGGCCGTGAAACAGCTAGAGGGCAAATATTTAGTCCAAAATCGGGTTACTGGCGAAATTTACGAAAGTGCACAGTTTCTTTATATGTTAGTTGCAGCCTGTTTATTTGCTAACTATCCGAAGAGTAATCGACTTGATTATGTCCGTCGCTTTTATGATGCAACATCGTTATTTAAAATTTCACTTCCTACACCGATCATGTCAGGTGTTCGTACTCCTACTCGTCAATTTAGTTCTTGTGTGTTAATCGAATGCGGCGACAGCCTCGATTCTATTAATGCTACCGCCAGTGCTATTGTCAAATATGTGAGTCAGCGGGCAGGCATTGGTATTAATGCCGGACGGATCCGCGCGCTAGGTAGTCCAATCCGCAATGGTGAAGCCTTTCATACGGGTTGTATCCCTTTTTATAAACATTTTCAAACCGCCGTTAAGAGCTGTTCGCAAGGTGGTGTTCGCGGCGGTGCAGCGACCTTATTTTATCCACTTTGGCATTTAGAAGTTGAGTCTTTACTGGTTCTTAAAAATAACCGTGGTGTAGAAGAAAACCGTGTACGGCATCTAGATTATGGCGTTCAATTTAACCGTTTGATGTACCAACGTTTAATTAAAGACGACTATATCACCTTATTTAGTCCTTCTGATGTGCCAGGCTTATATGATGCGTTCTTTGAAAACCAAGAACGTTTTGAAGCGCTCTATGTAAAATATGAAGCAGATAGCACAATTCGGAAAAAACGAATTAAAGCGATTGAACTGTTCACCCTGTTCATGCAAGAACGCGCCAGTACCGGCCGTATTTACTTACAAAACGTTGACCACTGTAATACCCACAGCCCTTTTAACCCAGAACTTGCGCCGGTAAGACAAAGTAATCTGTGTCTGGAAATTGCTTTACCTACCAAGCCATTATCTAATGTCAACGACCCAGAGGGTGAAATTGCACTATGCACATTGTCGGCCTTTAATCTTGGTGCCATTACGGATTTAGCTGAGTTAGAGGAGTTGGCCGAGTTAGCTGTGCGTTCATTAGATAGCTTGTTAGACTATCAGGATTATCCGATCCCTGCCGCCTACTCTGCTTCTATTGCGCGCCGTACCCTTGGCGTTGGTGTCATTAACTATGCTTACTATTTGGCCAAACATGGGGTTAAATATTCTGATGGTTCCGCCAATGGTTTAACACACCGTACCTTTGAGGCGATTCAGTATTATTTGTTAAAAGCTTCGGTAAAACTGGCACAAGAACGTGGTCCGTGTCCAAAGTTTAATGAAACAACCTATGCTCAAGGGATCTTGCCTATTGATACCTATAAAAAAGATCTCGATAAAGTGTGTCAGGAACCGCTACATCTAGATTGGGAGCAGTTACGTAAAGACATCTTGCAGTACGGTTTAAGGAACTCGACGTTATCGGCTTTGATGCCGTCAGAGACCTCATCGCAAATTTCGAATGCAACGAATGGTATTGAGCCACCACGAGGCCATATCAGTGTTAAAGCAAGCAAAGACGGCATTCTGAAACAAGTGGTACCTGAATATGATCGTTTAAAAGACCAGTATGAGCTACTTTGGGATATTCCCTCTAATGACGGTTATCTGGCGCTGGTGGCGATAATGCAAAAGTTTATCGACCAAACCATTTCTGCGAATACCAACTACGATCCGTCAAAATTTGAGGGCGGTAAAGTGCCGATGAAAGTCTTATTAAAAGACTTACTAAACGCCTATAAGCTAGGTGTAAAAACCATGTATTACCACAATACACGAGATGGTGCAGCGGATCTGCAAGATGATATTAAAGCGACAGCAGAAGACGATGGCTGTGCAGGCGGAGCTTGTAAAATTTAACAACAACAAGAGCGGTTCTGCCGCTCTTCTTCAGTTATATGTGTTAGTAACAATGTTTTCAGGATAAATAATCAGCATGGCGTATACAACCTTTAACCGCAACATTAACGACCAACTCAAAGAGCCGATGTTCTTTGGTAATGCAGTGAATGTTTCCCGCTATGATCAGCAGAAATATCCCATTTTTGAAAAGCTGATTGAAAAACAGTTGAGCTTTTTCTGGCGACCAGAAGAAATTGATGTCAGTAAAGATCGGATTGATTTTCAACAATTACCTGAACATGAAAAACATATTTTCCTAAGTAATCTAAAATACCAAACCTTACTGGATTCTGTGCAAGGTCGTTCGCCAAATGTGGCCTTATTACCCATCGTCTCGATTCCAGAATTAGAAACATGGATAGAAACTTGGGCTTTTAGTGAAACCATTCATAGCCGCAGCTATACGCATATTGTGCGCAACATCACGGCTGAACCACATAAAGTGTTCGATGATATTATGCTTAACCAGAAAATTCTGGAACGGGCACAAGATGTGACTCGCTATTATGATGCACTAATCGATGGCGTTAATCTTTACCAGCGCTGTGGTGAAGGTGAACATACGATCAATGGCAAGCTTGAAAAAATCACTTTGCGCGAACTGAAAAAACGTCTCTACCTTTGTATGATGTCAGTCAATGTGCTGGAA
This sequence comes from Alishewanella sp. d11, assembly GCF_049390205.1. Lineage (GTDB taxonomy): Bacteria > Pseudomonadota > Gammaproteobacteria > Enterobacterales > Alteromonadaceae > Alishewanella. The sequence continues at coordinate 3,400,151 of NZ_CP186547.1, forward strand.
GCTATCCGTTTTTATGTGAGTTTTGCCTGCAGCTTTGCTTTCGCTGAGCGTGAATTAATGGAAGGTAATGCCAAGATCATCCGTTTAATTGCCCGTGACGAAGCATTGCACCTTACCGGCACGCAACACATTCTCAACATCATGGCCAGCGGTGATGATGATCCAGAAATGGCTGATATTGCGAAAGAATGTGAAGAAGAAGCCTATGCTATCTTTACTTTAGCTGCAGAGCAGGAAAAAGACTGGGCAGCATACTTGTTTAAAGACGGCTCGATGATTGGCTTAAATAAAGACATCTTATGCCAATACGTGGAATATATCAGCAATAGTAGGATGCAAGCAGTAGGTTTAAAACCGCGTTTTGCGACTACCCAAAATCCCATCCCATGGATAAATACTTGGTTGGTATCCGATAATGTGCAGGTTGCTCCGCAAGAATCAGAGATCAGTTCTTACCTCGTTGGGCAAATAGATAACGAAGTAGACAGTGCTGAATTTGGCGATTTCGATCTGTAAGTTCAATGCCAAATATTAGTATTAACGGTCAGGCACCACTGTTGTATAACAGTGGTTGTCGAAATTTGCTTGAATTCCTTGAAGCAAATAAACAGAGTGTGAGTTTTCAATGTCGGGAAGGCTTTTGTGGTGCCTGCCGTTGTAAATTAGTCTGTGGCCAAGTGCAATACCTACAAGAGCCCTTAGCCTTCGTTCGCCGCGGTGAGTTTTTACCTTGCTGCAGTGTGCCTGTTAGTGATCTGACTATAGAAATACCAGACTAACATAGCTATTATCACCGGTTTTACGTTAAAATCACCTGATAAAATTACACTGGTTTAGCCGGCTCCCCACAATGAAATCTGTTTTCTTCACCTTATTATTAAGCTTTCCTGCAATGGCGGTTGTACCCACTGAGTTACAACAACTCTTTGAACGCGCACAGTATCAACAACTTTTGCAAGCGATAGACGCTGTTGACAACGCCCAACAGCATCCAGATCTCATGTTGCTTCAAGTTAGGACACTGATACAACAACATTTGCGAGAAGAAGCCAATACCTTACTTAATACGTTAGTGTTAGCTTATCCTGAGCATAGTGGTATTTTAACGCAAGCCGCGTTGAATAAACTTGTGCTAGCAAACACTGGTAGTGTTTTCAATGCACGAAAGAGAGCAAATGATGCACTTGGATTATTACTCGAAGCAATTCGCCTTGAGCCGACTAACTTTCAAGCACAACAAGCATTAATTAGTTTCTATCAAACTGCGCCGGCCAACGTCGGTGGCAGCGAGGAGTTAGCCAGAGAGCGTGTTATTGAACTGAGTAAACTTGATGCCGTACAAGGGATTCTTGCTCAAGTGAATATTGCTGTCCATGAAGAAAGAGCTAACGAAGCTTTACAGATTTTAGAGCAAGCATTAACAAAAGATCCCGATAATACCGCCTTTTTAATCCGTAAAGCCAATTTATTGACTCAACAAAGCGCTTTTCTTGTCGCACAACAAACCTACTTAAAAGTATTGCCTTTACTCACTGATCCTATTCAACTACAGAACACGCATTTTCAAATCGGCCGTTTAGCCGTTTTTACCGGTGAGTATAAAGTAGAGGGTATAGCGGCTTTGGAACATTATTTGGCCTTTTTTCAAGATAGCCAACAGCCAAGATTACACCGAGCTAAGCTTCGTTTGGCACAACTGTACTTGCAACAAGATCAACGAGCTAAAGCGATTGCCCTTTACTCAGAGATTAAAAATGTTGAAAACCAAGACGAAGATTTTATTGAGACACTTAACCAACTTGGTGCGCAGTTAGCTGAAGAGTAACTGCGTTTGCTAGCAAGTTTAACTTGAGGTTAAGCAGCCAGTATGACACTGGCTGGCTGTTTAAAATGACCAGTTATTCGAATTTACCATCACGGATGTGTTTCTCACCACGTTGTTTGGCAAGTTCTACTTGCCGTTGACGCTCAGCAAAAGCCGCTTTTTGTTCCTCTGTCGTTTTGTCATAACAATGCGGACAGCTTAGACCTTTAATGTAGTGTGCAGACTGCATTTCAGCTTGGGATAACGGCATGCGACAGGCATAACATTGATCATAGCTACCTTGTGCTAAACCATGCTTAACCGCAACACGCTGATCAAAGACAAAACACTCACCTTGCCATTTACTCTGCTCTTCCGGCATTTCTTCAAGGTATTTTAAGATACCGCCATCAAGGTGATACACCTCTTCAAAACCTTGCTCTTTTAGAAAAGCCGTAGATTTTTCACAGCGAATACCGCCAGTACAAAACATGGCGACTTTCTTATGCTTGGTTTTATCTAAATTTTCTGCAGCCCATTGCGGAAACTCGCGGAAATTGGTGGTATTCGGATTGATTGCACCTTCAAAAGTACCAATAGCCACTTCATAGTCATTGCGGGTATCGATGAGGATGGTTTCAGGATCACTGATCAGCTTATTCCAGTCATCTCCTTTTACATAAGTACCGACAATGTGTTTAGGATCAATACCAGCGACCCCCATGGTCACAATTTCATTTTTAAGCTTCACTTTGGTACGGTAAAAGGCTTGTTCTTCCGCAAAAGATTCTTTATAACTCATACCAACGAAGCGGCCATCGGCAGCTAACCAAGCTAATACAGCATCTATCCCTTCGCGTGGTCCGGAAATTGTGCCATTAATCCCTTCAGCAGCTAATAACAAGGTGCCCTTTACTTTATGCATGACCATATGATTATAAAGCGGTTCACGTAATGCTTCATAATCAGGTAAATCAACGAATTTATACAGTGCTGCAACAACAAACATGGGTTTTCCTCTTGCTCGGCTGGATCGTAAATCCAGTGCAATTACGTTAAGGCCGTTATGGCGGCGCGCATTATAACGGCAACCTTTAAAAACACCAAGTTAAGCCGTAAAGCTGTTTAACAATAAATGCCCCGCCAGCATAAGCAGTAAAATGCCCATGATACGATCAAACCAAAATCCTTTTGCCAGTAAAAAATATCTCACCTTACTTTGAGTTAGCAAAAACGATAACAAGATAAACCAAGCTGCCGTGGCCACTGCCATATAAACACCATAAAAGGCTTTATAGGCTAAAGGTGTTTCGGCCGAAATCACCACCGCAAATAACGATAAAAAAAATAACGTCGCTTTGGGGTTTAAGCCATTAGTAATAAAGCCAGCGTAAAATGCTGCGCGTGGCGCGGGCAATGCGAGTACTTGTTCTGTTGCCACAGTATCCGCTGTGCTTGCTGGTGCTTTGGCGCGAATAGCACCCTGCCCCAGATAAATTAAATACAAGGCGGCCGACACTGACAGTGCCTGAAATAGCCAAGGTGTCGTTTGAATCAGTACACCAATCCCTACTAACGAATAGGTCACATGTAATAAAATAGCGCAACCAATGCCTAGACTGGTATAAATTGCCGTGGTTCTGCCATAACGTACAGCGTAGCGTAGGATAATCGCAAAATCGGGTCCAGGGCTTGCTACCGCCAATAAATGTGCAGTAGCAATTAACAAAAACTCAGGCCAAAATGTCATATCTTTCTCATTATTATTTTAGGTAGAACAGTGTGGTTTTCGTTAAAACCGCAAAACCATCTCAGCAGCACTGCAACAGCAAAGTGAGTGACACCGTGGACAAGCATACCCTTGTGCTGATAAATGTTGCCAGCGATTTTCATGAATTTTAATTAACTCGCCGCCCGCTTTTGTAAAATAGCGAACTGCACTGTTATTAGGCGATTCCCGCCAAAGGTGTGCCAGCCCTGCAGTCGCACCCTGCTGCCTTAACACGCCAATAGAGTGTTGTAATAATGCCTGACCGATACCTAAGCCTTGCAGCGTAGGACTTACCGCCACTGACTTAAAATATGCCATGTTAGAAGCGGGTACCGGCCACTGCTCTTGGGTACACCATTCATCGGGTAACCATTTACCAGCTAAAAAACTCAGACGATAAGCAACCACCTGCTCGCCAACAATGGCTACACAGCTGGCATTAGCCATCTGGGTAGCACCTTGACTCACCATAACCGCTAATAGATCTTCAGTTAAATAGCCGGCGCCGTGTATGTCATTTGCCAGCTCAACCGTGGCTGCATAAAACTGACGCACCAAAGGCTTGAGCTCCCATTTAACCGATGAAATCCTATTTTTAGATAATTCTGTCATTCTTGTCCCTATAACGATTAAGATTTGATTAAAAAACCACCACCTGCGTTAAGATGCTGTACAAATAAGATAGACAGCATGCAATTTATAAAATATGGTTATTAAGACGCCAAAATAATACAGCGAAGCGTCCGCAGACCGTTCCATTAATTATCCAGGAAAAAGTCATGAATAAACCTAAATATTATCATCCAGTCAGTCGGGCCGTAAAATATGCACTAACGTCAAGTTTAGCTCTAGGTGTTTACTCTTCGTCTGTACTAGCAGATGAAACCGTGGCCGCTGAGACAAAAGTCGAAAAAATTGCTGTGGTTGGTACTCGTTTAGCACCAAGGTCTATTGCAGACTCACCCGTCCCTGTTGATATTATCGATGGCGATGAGCTAATGAAAAATGGCAGTAGCGATATGCTTAACATGTTGACCACAACCATTCCATCACTTAATGTGCACGCTAATCCTATAAGTGATACCGCAACGTTAACACGCCCTGTTAACTTACGTGGTCTGTCATCAGACAGTACCTTAGTTTTATTAAATGGTAAAAGACGCCATCGTGCTTCCGTTATTACCTTTCTAGGCGGTGGTATTAATGATGGCGCGCAAGGGCCTGACATTTCGGTCATTCCGGGCATCGCATTAAAGCAAGTTGAAGTTTTACGTGATGGCGCAGCCGCACAATATGGCTCTGACGCCATCGCAGGGGTAATTAACTTTGTTTTAAAAGATAATGCGGATGGCGGCACCATTGAAGTAAAACAAGGTGAATATTATGAAGGTGATGGCAGCTCAACTGAGCTAGCTGCTAATTTTGGTATGCCACTTACCCAAGATGGTTTTGTGAACGTCAGTTTACAATACAAAAATGTGGATCCTACAAGCCGCAGCGTACAACGTGGTGATGCAGCAACCCTCGCTGCTCAAGGAAACCCAGACATTGCACCTATTGCGCAAATTTGGGGTTCACCTGAAGTTAAAGATGATTTCACCTTCTTCTTTAACTCAGGCTTAGAGCTGGGTAATGATCGTTCAGCCTACTTATTTGGTAACTATGCTGAGCGCGATGTCGTAGGTGGTTTTTATTACCGTAACCCGCATACCCGTGGTGGTGTATTCTCGAATGACGGTGGCCGAACGTTAGAAGTAATCGATACTACAGGTGCTGGAAATTGTGCCAATGTTTCGTTATTTGATGGCGACCGTAAGCTTAACCATGGCGAGATTACCGCTCGAGTTGGTGCCCTACCGAGTAACTGCTTTACCTTTTTCTCCATGTTCCCGGGCGGTTTTACACCAAACTTTGGTGGCAATATCACGGATACGTCTTTAACGGCTGGTACCAAAGGTGAATTCAAAGAAGGCGTTTTCAAAGGCGTTTTCTACGATTTCTATGGCAGCGTGGGTCGAAACGAATCAGCCTTTAATATCGTCAATACCGTAAATGCGTCTTTAGGCCCAGAAACGCCAACGGCCTTTGATGCAGGTAAATATGTGCAACTGGAAAAGAACTTTGGCGCTGATTTTGTTAAATACATCGAAGCCGGGTTATACAACGATTTAGCCATCGCAGCCGGTGTTCAATGGGCTGAAGAAACCTTTGAGATTATTGCAGGTGAAACTGCCTCGTGGGAAGTGGGTCCTTATGTTAGCCAATTAACCAATGGTTCAAACGGCTTTCCTGGTTTCCAACCTGATAATGCCGGTGTGAATGTCCGTCGTAACTATGCAGCTTACATTGATGCTGAAGCAGAGTTATCAGAAAACCTGTTGGTTGCTGCTGCATTACGCTATGAAGATTATGACTCCTTTGGTAATACCACCAACTATAAAGTAACTGGCCAATATCGTTTGACTGAAGATTTGGCTATCCGTGGTTCGCATAGTACTGGTTTCCGTGCACCTACTGTTGGTCAAGCCAATGTAAGTAACGTACGTACTGCGATTATTGGTGGTGAATTAGTTGATATCGGCTTATTACCGCCTACTAACCCGGTTTCAGTACTAAAAGGCGGTAAAGAATTAACGCCAGAAGAGTCCAGAAGCTATACCTTAGGTTTAGTGTATAGCGGCAGTGGCGGTATCTTCTTTACTGCAGACTTATTTCGAATTGAAGTTGACGATCGTATCGGCCAATCTCGCGAATTTGCGGTTACACAAGCCGACCGTGATCAGTTGAAAGCTGCCGGTGTACGCGGTATCGACTCGCTATCACAGTTAACCTATTTGACCAACGACTTCGATACCGTTACCACAGGTTTTGATCTAGTAGCCAACTACTCGACTAACTTGTTTGATGGTAGAAGTAGTTTTAGTTTAGCCTATAACTGGACTGACACTGAGGTAAAACGCTTTACCGATGTTACAGGTGCTTTCAAAGTATCACGTTTAGAAAATGATTTACCAAATCACCGTGCTACGTTGACCTGGAATCAGCAATGGGAATCCATTGATATGTTTGTCAGAACGAATTATTTTGGCGAATATCAGGGTGTACATGCTGATTCTGATGAATGGGTAACGCAAGCCTCGGCAAAAGTAACCTTTGATGTTGAAGCAGCTTATCACTTCAATGAAAGTTTCACTGTTGCAGTGGGAGCACAAAATCTGTTTGATACCAAAGCAGAACGTATTCCTGATAATATCAGCAGTATTCTGGGTGCCAAATATTTTGAAACCTCGCCCATGGGCATTAATGGTGGTTACTATTACTTGAAAGGTATTTATCGTTTCTAAGCGAAAAACAACTTAGGTAATAATACAAACACCCGGCTAAGCCGGGTGTTTGCTATGACAGCAACGACAATTAACTATTAGATATCAAGGCTAACAGTGCTTGCAGCGGATGGCGTGGTTTGTCACCAACTAATCGCTTCACTTGGCTTCGGCATGAAAACCCTGTTACTAGAATTTTTTCTGCGCCTAAATTTTCCACCGGCTTACGCCAGCTTAAGTCAAACAAGGCTTTACTGTTCTCAAGCTGTTGTGTTTCATGACCATAGGTTCCTGCCATACCACAACACCCCACACTCACTGGTTTTAAAGTGAGTCCAGCCTGCTTAAAAATTTGCTGCCAAGTTTTCTCGCTGGCGGGTAAAGCGGTTTTCTCGGTGCAATGCGCCAGTAAAGAAAACTCCGTGTTGTTGTTCAGTCTAGGTAGCGGTTTATCACTTAACCACTCGTGTACGAGCAACACCTGAAAATCACCACGGGCGCTCCCCAGGGTTTTGGCATATTCATCGCGGTACACCAAAACTAAAGAAGCATCTAAACCCACTAAAGATAAACCTAATTGATGTAGTTGATTTAAAAAATCCGCCGCTGATTTCGCTGTTTTGGCAAACTCACGTAAAAAGCCTTTCACATGCTGCGGTTTACCATTTGGCATAAAGGGTAGCAAAACAGGGGTGAAACCCAGTTTTTCCATTAAAGCTAAGGTATCCGCAACTAAATCGGCTTCATAAAAACTGGTAAAAGGATCCTGCACCAACAGCACGGTTTTCGCACGTTGCTCAGCACTCAGCTTTGACAACGCAACCAAATCAAAGGCATATTTTTCACCTAGCCGCTCTGCTAATGTGGGGACTGATAGCAAAGGTGTATCAACATAACCAATGCTTCGCGACAGTCCCTGCTGCACTAGAGGCTGTTTTAGAAAGAAATTGACCAACCTTGGCGCCTTAGCTAATAACGGTGCAGTACGTTCAATATTGCCAACCACATAATCTTTAGCAGGGCGAAGATAACGACTATGGTATAGCTGCAGAAAACGCGCACGAAATGAGGGTACATCCACTTTGATCGGACATTGACCAGCACAGGCTTTACAGGCAAGGCAGCCATCCATTGCTTCTTTCACTTCATGAGAAAAATCTGGCTCACCTTGCTTTTTCGCCCAACTATTTTTTAGCTTTTGCCAAAGCGCCGTGATCCCTTGCCCTTCAGCCAATAACTGCTGTTCGGCTGCTAAGATATCAATACCTTGTTGTTGATTAAGTCGTAACCATTCCCGCATCAAGCCCGCTCGCCCTTTCGGGCTATGCCGCCGATCTTTGGTGATCTTGCTGGAAGGACACATGGGCGAACTTTCTTCGTAGTTAAAACACAAGCCGTTACCATTACAGTTTAAGCTACTGTCAAAACTATCTTTCACCGCCACGGGAATTTGTTTATCAAACCAAGCGCGTTTGGCACCATCGACACTGACTAATTGATCTGCACTTTGTAACGGCGTACAAATTTTGCCAGGGTTAACTCGGTTTCGTGGATCAAAAGCTGCTTTTATCTTTCGTAATTCGGTAAAAAGCGCTTCACCAAAAAATGCGGGGCCATATTCGCTACGGTATCCTTTACCATGTTCACCCCACATTAAACCACCATATTTCGCGGTTAACGCCACCACCTGATCCGAGATAGTTCGCAGTAACTTTTCTTGCTCCGGATCACATAAATCTAATGCGGGCCTAACATGTAACACGCCGGCATCAACATGACCAAACATACCGTAATGTAAGTTATGGCTATCTAATAAAGCACGAAACTCTAAAATAAAATCGGCTAAATGTTCAGGTGGTACAGCGGTATCTTCAGCGAAAGCAATGGGTTTTTCTCTGCCTTGGGTATTCCCCAAAAGACCCACTGCTTTTTTGCGCATCGCATAAATATGATTAATAGCAGTACTATCATAAGTTAACTGATAGCCAATGATCCCCTGTTGCTGTTGAGCAATAGCGTCATCTAATTTACGCGTTAAAAGCGCAACTTTGGTTTCTATATCCGCCTGATTTTCACTATTGTATTCCACCATATTTAGCCCCTGCATGTCTTTGCCAGGGATATCGCTAATCAGTTCTTTTACCTGATGCCAAATAATATCGTTACGCGCCAGATTCAGCACTTTGCTATCGACCGTCTCTACTGACGTCGCCTCGGCAGCGACCAAGAAGGGGGAATGCCGCAGCGCACTTTCAAAACTGTCATATTTAATGTTAAGGAGGCATTTAAATTTAGCGATCGGCGTAATATTCAGCTTTGCCTCGGCAACGAAGCCAAGAGAGCCTTCTGAGCCGGTGATAATTCTGGAAAGATCAAATTCAGACAGATCGTCGTTAAAGACATGTTCCAGATCGTACCCCGTTAGAAAACGATTTAAACGAGGAAACTTCGCCAAGATTTCAGTACGTTGGTCACGACAGCTGCTAAGCACCTGCTGATAGATGCGGCCAATGCTGTTGGGTTGCTCTGCCCGATGTTCAGCCTCATAGGTTGGCATTTTATGCGTGTGTAGGACATTGCCGTCAATCAAAACCGTTTTTAACGCTAAAACATGGTCACTGGTTTTACCATAAACTAACGAGCCTTGACCCGATGCATCGGTATTAATCATCCCACCAATGGTTGCACGATTTGATGTCGACAAGTCTGGCGCAAAGAAAAAACCATAGGGTTTCAAAAAGGCATTTAGCTGATCTTTAATCACACCAGCTTGCACTCGCACCCAGCGTTCTTGGATATTTAACTCTAGAATTTGCCGCATATGGCGAGATAAGTCGACCACGATATGTTCAGTGAGCGATTGGCCATTGGTGCCGGTACCACCGCCACGTGGACTAAATTTTAAATGACTAAAACTGGATGTTTGCGCCAAAGAGGTCAAAATAACCAGATCATCAGTACTGCGCGGTAACAGTACCGCTTGTGGCAGCGTTTGATAAATGCTGTTATCGGTGGCAACCGCTATACGGCTCGCATAAGTGGTTTCAATGTCACCCGTAAAGCCAGCATTAACGAGGGCTTTACTAAAAGCAACAACGCTGGCATCTAATGCCAATTCCGGATTAAGCTTTGGGATCATACTTCCAGCCCGTGTCAGTTAATGGGGGATAGTATACCACCAACCCCTGAACGCCATTAAGCGCTATCTCACTAAAAATTCTTACTCAATCAACAGCAAGGTGCTAACTGCGACAGGTATAGTGTTATTCCATATGGCCCATTTTAGCTGCTTTAGTAGCTAAATAACGATGGCTATGAGCAGTCGTTTTCACCCGATGCTGTACACGTTCTAACACATTAACCCCTACATCTTGCAATGCTTTCAGTTTACGTGGATTGTTAGTGAGTAAACGAATTTGCTTAACACCCAGTTGGCGAAACATCTCAGCAGCAACATCATATTCACGCTGATCCGGTAAAAAGCCCAAAATTTCATTGGCTTCCACCGTATCTAACCCTTTGTCTTGCTCAGCATAGGCGCGGATCTTATTGATTAAACCAATACCACGCCCTTCTTGGCGTAAATACAAAATAACCCCTCTGCCAGTATCAGCAATTTTTTTCATTGCAGCTTCCAGCTGTGGGCCACAATCACAGCGTAAGCTAAATAACGCATCACCCGTTAGGCACTCGGAATGTACACGAGCTAACACCGGCTCATCGGTGCTGATGTCGCCTAAAGTCAGAGCAACGTGCTCTTTGCCATTAGCCGCTTCAAAACCATGTAAACGAAATTCAGCAAAAGGTGTTGGTAGCAATGTTGAGGTGATTAGTTTAATACTCATTTAAAGTCTCGATAAAAGTACTGCAGCAAAACGCTAAGTTGGGGCAAAGTAAATAAAACTCAAGAGCACATACCGACGTATCTACGTTACAATAGCCAATCTCGCACCACTTTGCTGCGCATTTTCTACGGATGTTTATACATGTTTGGATTTTTTGAACGTTTAACCCGCCCCTTTCCTAACGATGAGCCGACTCAACCGCCAACAGGGTTACTGGCTTTTTGTCGGCATTATACCAAAGGCATGGAATGGCCTTTGCTGGTTATGTCGCTTAGCTCTGCGTTGCTGGCCATCTTAGAAGTATCTTTATTCAGTTTTATGGGGCAGCTGGTTGATTGGTTAGTGCAAAAAAATCCTGAAAGTTTTTTTAGTGAAGAACGCGCCACACTGATTTGGATGGCTTTAGTGACCTTAGTTTTACTGCCCTTGCTAACGTTATTTCACTCTGCCTTGGTCCACCAAACCTTATTAGGTAACTACCCTATGGCTATTCGCTGGCAAGCGCATCGCTACTTGTTACGCCAGAGCGTCAGTTTTTATCAAAACGACTTCGCCGGCCGCATTGCCACTAAAGTCATGCAAACTTCTTTGGCCGTGCGAGAAACGGTGATGAAACTGCTGGATGTACTGGTCTATGTGTTTGTTTATTTTTCAGCCATGCTATATTTTGTGGCGGACGCTGATTTACGGCTGATTATCCCAATGCTAGTTTGGCTGGTGCTTTATATCGCCTTACAGATCTACTTTGTCCCCCGTCTTAAACGGGTGGCAACGGCCCAAGCCGATGCGCGCTCCGAAATGACAGGTCGTATCGTTGATAGCTATACCAATATCAACACCATTAAGCTGTTTTCTTATACACAACGCGAAGAATCCTATGCGCGTGATAGCATGGAAGTATTTTTAAAACCAGTATATCAACAAATGCGTCTTGCCACGGGCCTCAGTGTCTCGGTTCAAACGCTGAATTATCTGTTGGTGTTTGCAGTAGCTGCATTATCACTCTACTTATGGGCGGGAAGTGCTATCACGGTCGGTGCTATTGCGATTGCAGTGAGTTTAGCCCTGCGCTTAAATGGCATGGCGCAATGGATAATGTGGGAAGTCAGTAATTTATTTGAAAATATTGGCACCGTAGCCGATGGTATCGCAACCTTGTCGCAACCTGCCAAGGTTCAGGATATCCCTAATGCCAGTGAACTGCACGTCTCTGCCGGCGCCATTGAATTTGCCAATGTTAGTTTTAATTATGGTAAAGACCACCGCACTAGCGAAAAGCCCGCGGTACTCTCAGCACTTTGTTTGAACATCAAACCGGGTGAAAAAATTGGCTTAGTTGGACGCTCCGGCGCCGGCAAATCGACCTTAGTCAATTTGTTATTACGCTTCTATGATGTGGAATCAGGCCAGATCTTAATTGACGGTCAAGATATCAGCAAAGTGACGCAGGAAAGTCTGCGAAAACACATTGCTATGGTGACTCAAGATACCTCTTTACTGCATCGCTCTGTGCGGGAAAATATCAGTTATGGTCGGCCTGACGCCAGTGAACAAGAATTACTGACCGCAGCTGAACAAGCAGAAGCTAGTCTGTTTATTGAAGATTTAACCGATCTAAAAGGCAACAAAGGCCTAGATGCGCAAGTAGGCGAGCGCGGCGTAAAACTCTCTGGTGGGCAGCGTCAGCGGATCGCCATCGCCAGAGTGTTATTGAAAAACGCTCCAATCCTGATTTTAGATGAAGCGACTTCTGCACTAGACTCCGAAGTAGAAGCCGCCATTCAAGCCAGTTTAAACACGCTGATGCAAAATAAAACAGTCATTGCCATTGCGCATCGACTTTCGACGATAGCGCAAATGGATAGACTGATCGTACTTGATAAAGGCCGTGTAGTTGAGCAAGGCACCCATGCTGAGTTAGTGGCAGCCGGTGGCATCTATGCACAGTTATGGGCGCATCAAACCGGTGGCTTTATCGGCGTTGATTAAACCTTCTGTAGTGCATGACGCAAATCAGCGGTCACCACGCCATATAAGCTGATTTGTTCGTCATGCGCAGCATCAATCCAAGGCTCAGCCAAGGCTTGTTGATACCAATCTTGCATCGCAGGCAGCAACAATAAGGTATTAAAATAGCGCATTACGTTTTCCGAAAGCTCAATACCATAGCTTTGCAGGCGAAAAGCAACAGGTGCATAGAACGCATCAACCGCGGTAAAGTGTTGCCCTGCCAAAAATGGACCGCCAAATTTTTCCAAGCCTTCAGTCAGCAACTCGTCTAACCGATGTAAATCACGTAAAAGTGGCGCTGAACGTTCATGCAATTGAATGCGTAAGCCACAGTTCATACTACAAATAGTACGTAAGGCATTAAAGTTGGCATGTATTTCTGCACTAGCACAACGCGCCCAAGCTCTTACTCGTCTATCTGCTGGCCAGATACTTGGATAATGCTCGTACAAATATTCAGCAATGGCCAAGGAGTCCCAGATCACCGTATTGTGTTGCACCATACAAGGCACTTTACCACTTGGCGAAAAGCTGCGAAAACGACTAAAACTATCATGATCAGCAAAAGGCACAAGCTGTTCAGTAAAGGCAATATCGAGTTGCTTCATAAGTAACCAAGGCCGCAGTGACCACGAGGAGTAATTTTTATTGGCAATATAAAGTTCACGCATTCTAGGCCCCATTTGTTTTTCAAAAAGAGTCTTAAGCATAACCTAAAAAAAAGCCCCGAGATCATTCGGGGCTGATATAGATCAGATAAACGTTACATTATTGTTTTTCTTCTTGTTGTGACTTGGCTAAACGTTTTTCCCAAAAGGTCGCGTTCTTAATACCTAGCTTAACAGGATCAAAAGTAATAGGCCCCCCCGCTTTTTTCTGCTCTTCGTAATCTTTTAAGCAAAGAATAGCGGGTTTATGGATAAAGAAAATAACCAAAATACCCAACACGTTAATCCACGCCATTAAACCAACACCAATATCACCAATGGCCCAAATATAGCCTGCTGCATTGACAGTGCCGTAAGCCACCATCGACATCAGGACGATTTTAAAGACGATTAACGGTAACTTATTATTAAAAATCCGATTGAGGTAAGCCACATTGGTTTCCGTAATGTAGTAGTAAGCCAAAATAGTGGTAAAGGCGAAAAAGAATAAGGCTATACCCACAAACAGCTGACCGAAATGACCAAACACACTGTTAAGCGCCATTTGCGTAAAAGCCGCAGAACCAATCTCCGTTCCTGCAGCAACATTCTGCACAATAAATTGCCCTTCTGGTAAAGTGCCAACCACATTGTATTGCTGGGTAATTAAAATCATCAGGGCGGTGGCGGTACAAACAAATAAGGTATCAACGTAAACAGAGAACGCCTGCACTAAACCTTGCTGTGCCGGATGGTCAACTTCCGCCGCAGCCGCCGCATGGGGACCCGTGCCCTGTCCAGCTTCGTTAGAATAAATCCCTCGTTTCACGCCCCAACCAATGGCTGCACCAAAACCTGCTTGCGCTGTAAAGGCATCAGATAAAATCAGACCAAAGACGTCAGGTACTTTATCCAAATTCAAAAAGACGATAATCAGCGCCATTACGATGTAACCCAATGCCATAAAAGGCACCACCACTTGGGTGAAGTTAGCAATACGTTTAATACCGCCAAAAATAATAAAGGCCAAAACTATTAAAATGAGCGCCAGCGCGGCTAATTTATTCGTGCCGACGTCACCAAAACTGGTGCTTACCATATTGCCGTCACCAAACACCTGTGTCACGGCATTGCCAACGGCATTAGCTTGGACGCCAGGTAAAAAGATGCCACAACCAATAATGGCTGACACAGCAAATACAACCCCTAACCAGCGCCAGCCTAAACAGCGTTCAAAATAATAGGCTGGACCACCCCGATATTGGCCATTTTCTTCTACTTTATAAACTTGACCCAATGTCGATTCGGCAAAAGCGGTACTGGCACCTAGAAAGGCAACGACCCACATCCAGAACACCGCTCCAGGACCACCAAAACCGATTGCAGCGGCTACCCCAGCGATATTACCTACTCCGACACGACCAGAAAGCGAAACCGCTAAAGCTTGAAATGAAGAGATACCTTTATCAGAACTGCTGTTGTTTAACAGCAATTTACACATTTCTTTAAAATGTCGAACTTGCGCAAAGCGCGTTAATATGGAATAAAATAGTCCGGCGCCTAGACACAAATAAATCAGTGCTGAGCTCCAGACATAACTATTAATTGTATTGACCAACTCCTGCATGCGTAACCCCTGGATATAATGTTGTTATGTCCTTGAAAATTAATTCGGTGCAACCTTAGTTACAGAATTAATAATTTATGGATAGTTCTTTTAAGTTCCGCTAATAATTTGCCATAAGCTTTCGCATTTAGCTATGCCGAAGCATGACTGCTTGACCATAAAATGGACTTTATCCAGAAGTTTTTCGAAAGAAGTTGCTAAAAAGGTGGTTTTCAGACTAAAAAAGCCCCAAGTGATGCTTGAGGCTATGCTAAGCGGCTAAAATCAGCCGTTGTGTTGACTGGCTTGTTTGGCGAGATACAACCAGGTATCTACCACGGTATCGGGATTTAAAGAAACACTTTCTATACCCTGCTCCATTAACCAAGCCGCGAAGTCTTCATGGTCAGAAGGCCCCTGTCCACAAATCCCAACATATTTACCCTGTGCTTTACAGGTCTTGATCGCCATTTCCAGTAACTTCTTAATCGCCGGATTTCGCTCATCAAACAGATGTGCAATCAGACCACTATCGCGATCTAAGCCTAGAGTCAGCTGGGTTAAATCGTTTGATCCAATGGAGAAGCCATCAAAATATTGCAAAAACTCCTCAGCCAACAAGGCATTGGAAGGCAACTCGCACATCATGATGACCCTTAGGCCGTTTTCACCACGTTTTAAACCATGCGCGGCGAGTAGCTCGATAACGCCAGCAGCTTCCTCCAAGGTACGGACGAAGGGAATCATAATTTCCACATTGCTAAAGCCCATAATATTACGCACCCGTTTTAAGGCTGCAACTTCTAAGGCGAAGCAATCACGGAAATCTTCAGACAAGTAGCGAGAGGCGCCACGAAAGCCAATCATCGGGTTTTCTTCATGCGGTTCATACTGCCGACCACCTACCAGATTGGCGTATTCATTCGATTTAAAATCGGACATACGAACGATGACTTTCTCTGGAGCAAAAGCACAAGCTAAGGTTGCAATACCTTCGGTTAACTTGGCGACATAAAACTCTACAGGATCAGCATAGCCAGCGCTTAACTCGTCAATGCTCGCTTTAATCTCAGGGCTTTGTGTAGCGTAGTTAAGTAACGCCTTGGGATGCACCCCGATCATACGGTTAATAATAAACTCTAGTCGCGCTAAACCAATACCGGCATGCGGTAAACGTGAGAATGCAAAAGCACGCTCTGGATTGCCGACGTTCATCATAACTTTTAAATCAAGCGAGGGCATCTGATCGACGCGGCTACTGACTACAGAGAAATCCAGTTTACCTTGATACACAAAACCGGTATCACCTTCTGCACAAGACACAGTAACTTGCTCACCATCCTGGATTTTAGCCGTCGCATCGCCGCAACCGACCACGGCAGGAATACCTAACTCTCGTGCAATAATTGCTGCATGGCAAGTACGACCACCGCGATTGGTGACGATGGCGGAAGCGCGCTTCATTATCGGCTCCCAATCGGGATCAGTCATATCTGTTACCAACACATCCCCAGGTTGGATCTGATCCATCTGCGAAATATCTGCTAACACTTTTGCCGTACCCGCACCAATACGTTGACCGATAGCACGACCTTCAACCAACACATGACTGCGACTGGCTAACTGATAACGTTCAATGGCATTGCTGTCCTCACGGCTCTTTACCGTTTCTGGACGAGCTTGCACAATGTATAGCTTGCCATCTATGCCGTCTTTTGCCCATTCAATGTCCATTGGGCGACCATAATGCTGTTCAATAACGACAGCTTGCTGCGCAAGTTGTTGTACTTCGGCATCGGTTAGGGAGAAAGTACGACGTTTTAGCTGAGGGACATCTTCAATCTTCACTTGTTTACCATGACCTGCCTCAGACGAGTAGACCATTTGTACTGCTTTACTGCCTATATTACGTTTTACAACTGCTGGGCGCCCAGCCGCCAAGGTTGGCTTGTGCACATAAAACTCATCAGGGTTTACCGCCCCCTGCACCACCATTTCACCTAAACCATAAGACGACGTAATAAAGACCACCTGATCAAAACCAGATTCAGTATCAATACTAAACATCACACCAGAAGACGCTAAATCTGAACGTACCATCCGCTGCACGCCAGCAGATAAAGCGACACCACGATGATCATAACCCTGATGTACGCGGTATGAGATAGCCCGATCGTTAAACAATGACGCAAAAACATGCTTAATGGCGACAATCACCGCCGCATAGCCACGCACATTCAAAAAGGTTTCTTGCTGCCCCGCGAAAGATGCATCTGGCATATCCTCTGCAGTAGCGGACGAACGCACCGCAAATGACATATCCTCTTCTTCATTCGGATGTAACTGCCGATAAGCTTGCTGAATGGCTTGCTCCAATTCAGGTTGAAAGGGTGTATCAATAACCCACTGTCTGATTTGTTTACCTGCCGCCGCCAAAGCGGTTACATTATCAACATCCAAGCCATCCAATAGCTGATAAATCCGCTCGTTCACCCCACTTTGCTCTAAAAATTGATTAAAAGCGTAAGCCGTTGTTGCAAAGCCACCAGGCACTTGCACACCTACCGCTGCCAGATTACTAATCATTTCACCTAAAGAGGCATTTTTACCGCCAACGCGGTCAACATCATGCATTCCGAGGTCTTGATACCAAATGACAAATTCTTGCACCTTTATCTCCATTTTTAGTTGCCATGCATGTAAGCTTACAGCATTAGTTACAATCATGCTGATTCTACACTTAGCCAGTGATGATTTAAAACCATAATTTTTATGTAGATTTATTACGAAATAAGGAGTTTTTGTGCGCACAGCCTTTTATATTTCAGATGGTACTGCCATCACCTCAGAAGTCTTTGGTCATGCACTTTTGACCTTATTTCCAGCGCAATTTGAGCATATTACTCTGCCATTTATTGAAAATAGCGACACGGCAGCACAAGCGGTTGAGCGGATTAATACTTGTTATAAAACTACAGGATTGCGGCCTTTAGTGTTTCACACTTTTGTGGATGAGGCGTTACGCTTGCAAATCAGCCGAAGCGAAGGCATTTGCTACGATTTTTTAAACGCTTTTGTAGAGCCATTACAGCAAGAATTAGGGATGGCACCTGTGCCTAAAGCACATCGAACCCATAGTATGCACGAAAAAACCTATGATTTTCGTATAGATGCCGTGAATTATGCACTGGCTAATGATGACGGTGCCAATCTAAAGAATTTTAGCCAAGCCGACATTATCTTAGTTGGGGTAAGTCGCTCAGGGAAAACGCCCACTAGCTTATATTTAGCCTTACAATATGGCATAAAAGCGGCTAATTACCCCTTCGTCGAAGAGGATATGGAAGAGTTAAATTTGCCCGCAGGCTTAAAAGCGCACAAAGCAAAACTGTTTGGGCTAACTATTACCCCAGAGCGGCTTAGTCAAATTCGCGAGCAACGCCGGCCGAATAGCCGTTATGCTTCAGTGAAGCAATGCGCTTTAGAACTCAATGAAGTGGAACGACTCTATCAGCGTGAACGTATTCCTTTTTTAAATTCGACGCATCTGTCTATCGAAGAAATATCGGCAAAAATTATTTCGAGTACGGGTTTAAAAAGACAGAAGTATTGATTTGCTAAAATGCACTGGATAACAAGGTTATCCAGTGCAGTGGGTTTAGCGTAACGCCTAAGCTGCGGGTTAGCCGCAGCAACATTTACTTACGAGCAGAACTTAACGTATCCGCAATTAAAAATGCCAGCTCTAACACCTGATCAGCATTTAACCGCGGATCACACTGAGTAAAGTAGCGAGAAGATAAATCACTTTCGCTTAAGCCATAGGCCCCGCCGGTACATTCCGTTACATGTTCACCGGTCATTTCCAAATGGATCCCTCCTGCATGGGTGCCTTCCGCTTTATGTACGGCAAAGAAATTACGGATCTCTCGTAAGATGGCTTCAAAATCACGCGTTTTGTAGTCATTACTGGCTTTAACCGTATTGCCATGCATTGGATCGGAGCTCCAAACCACTTTACGGCCTTCTTGCTTTACTTTTCGCACTAAGGCAGGTAATTTATCAGCAAGCTTATCAGCACCCATCCGAGTAATAAGCGTTAAACGCCCCGCAATATTGTCTGGATTAAGGGCGTCAATTAAACGAATTAGCTCATCTTCTTGCATGCCAGGGCCAACTTTCACGCCAATCGGATTATGGATACCGCGGAAAAACTCAATATGCGCATGATCGAGTTGTCGTGTCCGTTCACCGATCCACACCATATGTGCAGAGCAATCATACCACTTACCCGTTAAGCTATCGCGACGCGTCAAGGCTTCTTCATAATTTAGCAGCAAAGCTTCATGGGAAGTATAAAGCTGCGTTTCACGAATAGACGGGGAGTTTTGCGCCGTTATGCCGCAAATTTCCATAAAACGTAGCGCCTCTTGAATTCGCGTTGCCACACTTTGATAGCGCTCTTTTAAAGGATTGGTTTCAACAAACCCCATATTCCAAGCACTTACCTGATGTAAATCGGCCAAGCCACCTTGAGCAAAGGCCCGTAACAGATTCATGGTGGCGGCAGAGTGATGATAAGCCGTCACTAAACGCTGGGGATCAGGTTGTCTTGCTTGCTCTGTAAATTCAAAACTATTGACAATATCGCCACGGTAACTGGGTAATGACACACCATTAATGGTTTCCAGATCACTGGAACGCGGTTTAGCATATTGGCCTGCCATACGCGCAACTTTTACTACTGGTAAACCGCCAGCATAAGTTAACACGACAGCCATTTGCATAATAACTTTAAACGTATCCCGGATTTTCGGGGCGTTAAAGTCGTTAAAGCTTTCTGCACAATCGCCACCCTGCAACAAGAACCCTTTACCCTCGGCGACTTGGCCGAGCTGACTAAATAAATCCCGTGTTTCTTGGGCAAAAACCAGTGGCGGGTATTTATGAAGTTGTTGTTCTACTTGCGCTAATAATTGCTGATCCTGATAATGCGGTTGCTGCTGGATCGGCAGATTGCGCCAACTTTGTGGCGTCCAGGTGGTCACGATGCTGTTCCTATCGGTTGATTATACACCCGCTAAACTTATAGACTTCTGGACGTAAATTCAATCCTAAAATATGACTTTTTATCTTTGCAGTACGGCATTTTCTGCTCACTACCACCTGAAAGGGGGTAAACAAAAAGACGCTGCGCTAAAAACCGTACGCAAATTCAACAGTAAATGACGTTTAAAGCAACAAATGAGGTATTCTTCAACAGTCTGGACTTTTCAACATACCGCATGACGTTATATAGTTATTCTATTAGTGATATAGGTGTTTATTATGGAAAGGTTTTCCCGTCTTATTTTACTTACTGATGAGACTGCTCAGCTTAGCACCTGTCGGCATGCTATAGCCGCAGGTATTGACGTAGAACAATGTTCCTTAAGCCACTTTAGCCAGTTACGCCATGTCAAAGGCGTGCTCGCGGGTTATCAGTTCAGCCATGAAACCTCTGTCAAGAAGGGTTTTTCCACTAAGTTGCTTTCGATCAGCCGAAAAGTACCTCTTTTTGTATTTCAAGCAGAGCGGCAGCTGATAGAACCTAGTCGTGCTATTTTTGCTGGCTTACGTGGTGTTATCTACCATGATGAGCAACCTGACATGGTTAAACGCGCTCTACAAACCATGATGGCAGGGCAACTTTATTACGGCCGTAAAGTGATGTCAGATACCTTGGATTCGTTGTTCTTGCTTCGTGAGCAATCGAATAGACGGATTGCGCCAACCACCCTGCTCACCGATCAAGAACAGCGCATCAGTATGCTGATTGCCGAAGGCGCACGTAATAAAGAGATTGCTGACCAGTTACAGATCAGTGCGAATACCGTTAAAGTGCATGTTTCTGCCATTTTTAAGAAAACCAACAGTAGAAATAGAACCGAATTGGTTCGTTGGTTACAAGAACCACAAAACTAAGCGCCTCATCACTGCGTAGTGTGGTGAGAGCAGCACAACGGCAGTAGGAGGTCGCTTGTTATCCGCATTACATCGGGTTGAACAAAACTTAAATCAGGTTATTTTGGGTAAGCAGCAGCAAATTAGACTGGCGTTATGCTGTTTGCTTGCAGAAGGTCACTTACTGCTAGAAGATTTACCCGGCATGGGTAAAACCACTTTAGCGCATGCACTCGCCAAAGCCTTAGGCCTCAATTATAAACGCGTACAATTCACCAATGATCTGCTACCCGGTGATTTACTGGGTATGAACATTTATGATACCCGGTCAGCGCAATTCTATTTTCAACCTGGGCCTATTTTCAGTCAGGTGCTGTTGGCCGACGAAATTAATCGCGCAAGTCCGAAAACACAAAGCGCCTTGCTCGAAGCGATGGAAGAACGCCAAGTGTCTATTGATGGTGAAACCAGAGTATTACAACAGCCTTTTTTTGTAATAGCCACGCAAAACCCCCTATTTCATACTGGCACCAGCGCCTTACCTGAATCACAACTTGATCGTTTCTTATTTCGGATCTCTTTAGGCTTTCCAGACAAAGCCGCAGAGCTGCAATTACTGCAAGATGAGCAATTTGGCTCGCGTCTACATTTACTTTCGGAACCGCTGCTGCCAGCACAACTGTTAGCCTTGCAGCAGCAGGTACCAAAAATCACCATTCAACCGGCATTACTGGAATATATCCTAAACTTAGTTCAGGCCAGTCGTGACAATAAAAGCCAGTTGCCTTTATCACCCAGAGCGGCAAAAGCGATAGTACGCGCAGCAAAGGCCATGGCATTTTTGCACGGCCGTGAGTTTGTTACGGCAGATGATGTGCAGCATGTCTTTCCTTTTGTGGCCGAACATCGTCTTAATCCGCAAAGCGTTGCCGGCGATTTTAGCATCAGCAACACAATACTGCAGAGCACCGTTTGCCATCTATGAAAATGGGTAAACTGACCCAATTTCTACAACAACGATTTGGCCGCTGGTTAGATAAACGGCAGCCTGCCGCTGAGCGCACGAGGCTGCACCAAGGCGTTATTTATATCCTGCCGAGTCGTTTTGGTTGCTGGTTTTTGGTGTTGATAGCTCTGTTGTATTTACTTGGTACCAACTATCAAAACAATCTGATCTTATTAGTCAGCTTTGTTTTATTGAGTATTATGCTGGGCGCTATGCTGCTGGCCTTTTTTAATGTTAATCAGTTGCAGTTGACTGTAGCCAATGATAGCGAAACCTTTGCTGATAAAGCCGGCCAACTAGCGTTAGTCCTTAATAAAAACCAAGCACAGATGCTTTACTTGGGGCTAAGAGGACAACGCTTACGTCAAGGTCTTAGCCTATTACAAGGTGAAAGCCGTTTTAGCTTAGATTTACCCCTATTAAGCCGCGGCTGCTACCCACTGCCGCGTTTAGTGATCTGCAGTGATTATCCACTCGGTTTATTTCGGGTATGGAGTTACCCTGCACTCAAAGCGCAGATTTGGGTTTACCCTACTCCAGAACACGCCCCGAGCCAGCTTGCCGAGGAAACAGTTTTAAACGCGCAGCAACCCGACTTATTGGACGAACTTCCTGCAGAGGTAAAAGCCTATCAAGCGGGTGATAACACCAACAGGATCCTATGGAAAAAACTCGCAACCATGCCGCAACATCCTGTGGTGAGGCAGCAAAATGTTGCTTCCGCGCCTATGCCTGAATGGGTAATCATCCCCGCAGTGCAAGGGGTAGCCTTAGAGTTACTGCTACGGCAAGCTTGCCAGACATTGCTGTTGCTGGAGCAGCAAGGGGCATGTTATGGCCTACAAACGCCGCTGGAACGCTTGGCTCCAGCAACGGGTGCAACGCACCTAAAGCGTTGTTTACAGGCATTAGCATTATGCTAGCCGGCCAATTACCCTTACCAAAAGCCTTTGCTTGGCAAGCGCTGTTGATTCAAAGCGCCTTGCTGGCGTTGTACCAACCCGCCTTACCGTTTTGGAATAGCTTGTTATTTGCCGCTTTATTAGGGTGGCAAGGTTGGCGTTTATGGCACAACAGCGAAGCACTAACCCAAAAGCAATTGAATCTGCTTGTTGCCCCCATCTTAGTATTATTACTCTGGCAATGGGGACAACTTGGCGTCTTTAACCTGATGCTGCATATTTTACTGCTAGCGGCTATTGCTAGAGGATTTACCCTAACGTTACGCCGAGAAGCCCAGCAATTAATTTGGGTGCATTATTTCTCGCTGGCTTGTGGCTTTATTTTTTATCAACAAATGGCTTTAGCCCTAATGATTATTGCAGTTATGGGGCTCAATCTTTATTTACAACACCGTTTATCTGCCGCAGAAGAGTTACCACTGCAACCGAAAAGACTCAGTTTGCTTTTTTTAATGGTATTACCAATTTGGCTTGGCTTGTTTTTACTGTTCCCACGCCTGCCGCCCCTTTGGCAAATCCCAAATCAAAATATCGCCAGTTCAGGATTAAGTGATACCTTGGACCCAGGCAGTATTGAGCAATTGGTTAAGAGTGATGCCTTGGCCTTTAGAGTACGCTTTCAGTCTGACATACCTGAACGTCCGGATTGGTATTGGCGCGTTAAAGTCTTTGAAGATTTTGATGGCAGAAGCTGGCGGATCAATTCACGCTTTAAAGAGCGAGCAGTATCCAGTACCAATTTTCGCAGCGAACAGCCACGAATAAGCTATCAACTGTTAGTAGAACCTACCTATCAGCGCGATTTATTTAGCTTAGGCTTACCACTGGAGTGGTCAGAGCCACTTATCTCCAGGCCGGCCGGTCTTATCGCTTATCCCAATCTTGTTACACAACGTATTAGTTACGACAGCACGAGTGTGCTCTCTCCTATTCCATTAGCGTCAGCGGCAGAGCAAGCGCTAAATACAATACAACATGCTGCAAACCCGCAGAGTCGTCAATTTGGTGAGCAACTGGCACAGCAATATCAAGGTAACGGCTTAGCCATTGTGCAAGCTATCGCGACGCATTTTCAACAGCAAGACTTTTATTACAGTTTGACTCCCCCTCGCTTAGGCAGTAACGCTATCGATCAATTTTTATTTAGCAGTCGCATCGGTTTTTGCAGTCATTACGCGTCTGCTACCGCGGTAATTTTACGTGCAGCCGGCATACCCGCCAGGGTGGTTGGCGGCTATCAAGGCGGTGATTGGCAAGAGCAGCAACAATATTTGCTCGTTCGGCAGCGAGATGCCCATGCTTGGGTAGAGTTCTTAGACAACGGGCAATGGTTACGCTTTGATCCAACAGCTGCTATTGCGCCAGAGCGGATCTTACAAGGGATTGAACAAACGCTTAATAGTAACGACCGCGCGTTATTGACTGGCTGGCAAAGTAATTGGCTGGGCCAGCTGGCATTGCAATGGTCACATCTAGACTACTTTTGGTCTATGTGGGTACTGGGCTTTAAACAGCAAGAACAACAGGAACTTTGGCAAAAAATCGCTAGTTGGCTGAATTGGTTAAACTGGTTGAGTATTATCGTGCTGTGCCTAGCGCTTACTAGCATTACTTATCTACTATGGCGCTATTTTGCCAGAAAAGCAGCAAAACGGGCTTCATTGCGCGCTGTGTTGGTGGATGCGCTAAACAATGAACCCGCATTAGGTGAAACCGTTGCTGCTTGGTTAAAACATAAAGCGCAACAAAATCCGGAAGCCGCCGCTTTGCTAGAAGAACTCGGTGAGCTTTATCAGCGCAGCGTTTTTGCTAATGATCAGCAGGCGGCAATAGCATTACGAAAACGCATCAAGCAACAGCAACGCCAACTTAAACAACTCAAACCTTAAGCTTTGCAGCCATGCCGTTTTGATAGTGAAATTTAATTAACCTCTGAAGTGCCTAGGATCCTTAACGCTGTCTGTAATTGTTCAGCACAATGAATGCCTAAATCCGTAAGGTAGCCACCATCAGGTAAGCTAATTAGGCCTTTGGCATAGAGACGACTGACAGCCATTAAGACCTCTGGATCAGCGGCTTTATGCGCTTTGATTCCCGAATTCACGCTATCAAGGTTAAACAAGGCCAACACGCGCATTTCATCAATCAAATCACTGGAAAATTGCATAGTAAAATCCTTTATTGTTGTTTGTTAACACCTTAGCTTTTAATTACAGAAATGCAAGCAAACTTTGGTCGAGCGCCTTTGCTACTCCGCGATCGAGCAGCATTAACTTTGCACTGCAAGCACCTTGTTCGCGCAAAGCAGAACAAGGTGCGGTTTATTGCGTTTAAGGTTTTATATCTACCGCAATAGCAGGCGTTAATGGTTCAGCTTGCAGTGGCTGAATAGGTTGCCGTTTTACTTGTTCTTTTAGATAGGCAATAGCACGTTGTAACTGTGCATCTTCACCATTAAACGTTGCAAAAGGTAGGTTAATCACTTCAATATCAGGCGCTACACCATAACCTTCAATTATATAGCGGCCATCAATAGCAAATTGCGGTGTTTCAGCTACTCTTGCCAAGCCATTATCCGCCAGTTGATTGCGCCCAGATAACCACACCCCGGCGCCCGCGGTTCTTTGACCAATGACTGGCCCTAAACCAAGTGCACGAACGCCGGCGGAAAAGGTCTCGCCATCAGAGTAAGTCAGTGGATCCGCTAACACAACTAAATGACCACGGAAGGCTTGCTGCATATTGGTATAGGGTGCGCCATGAGTGGGTTGCCAAAATGACCAAGCACGACGCAGTAACTTTTCAATGATCCAGCTATCGATATTACCGCCCCGATTGCGTCTAACATCAATAATTAAGCCTTCTTTTTGAAATTGCGCATAAAACTCACGCGCAAAGCTAGCGATATCGCCAGAGCCCATCGCATACAAATGTAAGTAACCAAACTTACCATCACTGGCCGTTGTGACTTTTTCTAAGTTAGATTGCACCCAATCTTGATAGCGTAACAGCATCTCTTGCGCAGCAGGAATGGGCTCTACCACCGTTTGTAAGCTTTGTTTACCCCGTTGTAGCGTTAGCAAAACTTGTTTACCCGCTTGGTTGCGCAGTGCTTGGGTTAAGGCCGCTAAATCGTTAACAGCACGGCCATTGATATGGGTAATGACATCCCCTCTACGTGCCGCAACGCCAGGTTTAGCGAGAGGCGCAGCTTGGCTTGGTAACTCAGGATCAGTCTGGTAAATATGCGCAATTTCAATCCCCGCTGGATTAGGGATCAAGCTGGCGCCCATACTGGCTGCCGCCGCAGTTGCAGCATCTTGTCGGTACTCGCCACCTCTTACTTGTGAATGTAGGGCATTTAACTCGCCCATCATTTGCGCAAACAGATCGTCCAATTCATGCCGATCGGTGATCCGTGCGAGCAAAGGAGCATACTTTTGTTTGGTCGCTGGCCAATCTAGACCGCGCATGCCTTTATCAAACAGAAAATCGCGATGCATTAACCATGCATCGCGGAACATTTGTTGCCATTCTTGCTGCGGATTAATGGCCAGTTGCCATTGCTGGGTATTGATTTTGGCATCTGACAATTCACTCGGTAAGCGCTCAGCTGCAGGCACTAGTAGCATATCGCCACTGTTATCTTGCCCAGCCTGACGAATAAATAAAGTTTTGCCATCCACAGCCAGTTGATACTCGGCCACATTTGCCGCTAGCGTAGTCAATTTAACGCCACTTTGCGCGATTTTTAGCTGTTGTAACTCTGCAGCACGACTGCCTTGGGCACGGTCAAGCAAAAACAACCTTTCTTCATTGACAGTTAAATTACTATAATTACCAGATGAAACAGGAACTTGCCACAATCTCTGGCTAATTTGAGCCCAATCGACGCGTTGGCCTTTACGACCTGTTTTAGCGGCTTTTGCGGCACTATTATCGCAGTTACTCAATTCTTGCGCTGGCATAAAGGCAAAACAGGCTTGCTCTTTTAAACTGATGGCAAAAATCTGGCTACGTTTATCAAACATTGGCCCTAAATTACGATCGCCCCAAGGATGACCCGGTGTGGCGGTAAACTGCCGATTCGATAAGAAATATAACCAGAGACCATCAGGACTAAAAGCGGGCGCATAGGATTCATATTTGTCGGAGGTTAAGACTTCGCTGCGCTGCTCAGGCAAGCTATAAAGCACAACCTGACTGCGCGGTCGTTGCTGATGAAATAAGGTAAATGCAACTAATTGACTGTCAGCAGACCACACAATATCACTATAGGGGCTATGACCCCAACCTTGTTGATAAATCTTGGTGTTTTTGCCGCTTTGTAAGTCTAGTAACCATAAATCGCCGTTTTTATCATCATGGGCAAGATAACGCCCATCTGGTGATAAATGCAGCCCCCAGCGGAATACTTGGCCATCTTTAGTTAACTGCGTTGCATTAGCACTGCCATCCGCAGCAAAGCGCCATATTTCATTCTCACCGCTGGCATCGTTAATGGCATATACCCATTTACCATCATGGCTAAGGACTGCAGCGCGTGAGCGGCTACCCTCAGGAGTATGCACGTTGATCAAACGCCGATTGCCTGTGCTGGCAATGGCAATTTGACTACGGGCCGTCAACACCACTTGTTTTTGCGCAGCATTAGGCGCGGTATGGGTTAAAAAAGCCAGCGGCTTGGCTAACCAGCGCTCGCGTTGTTGCACAAAATCGGAAGTCAGTTGAATAGGAATAACTTGGCTTTGTTGCGTTGTTAAATCAAGTTGATACAGATCTGCACCAAGTTGATAAACCGCCTTACCGTCACTGACACTAAAGCGGCCGATCCGCCAGTCCTGATGCTGGCTATGCTGGGTTAAATCAGTGCCATCGGCACTCACCGACCAAATATTGCTATTACCATCCACATCGCTAATAAAATAAACACGACCTTGATAAACCTGGGGTTGGCTAATCGAGCCTTGGTGATCAGCGAGTAAACGCACCGCTTCTTGCTGGCTGCCGAGCGACCAACGCCATAACTCACCCATGGCACCACCACGATAGACCTTGGCATTATCACCGGTTAGCTGCAAACCAAATCGACTAAAAAATACCGTATTACTTTCTTCATCTATCTGGCCACTGGCGGCATCGGCAAGCGGTAGCGTGGTGGTGCTACCGGTCGCCGGATCCAGTAAACGGAGAACCCAGTAATTCGCCGGGCCACTGACATTATCGGTGGCATAAACAATACGGCCATCGCTTAAGGTTTGCTGTAATCTCACCCGACTATTTTCAAAGGTCAGTCGCTTAGCTTGGCCGCCGTTACGTGGCATCTGGTACACTTCTTCAGCACCGTCATAGTTGGCCATAAAATATAAAGTTTGACCATCTTGTGCTAGCAGCGCTTGGCTTTCTAGAGCAGGATGCGTAGTTAAACGTTGTGCCTGAGTTTGATTTAAGCCCGCTCGCCAAAGATCGCCCTCGGCAGTAAAAACAATTTCATGTTGTTGCAGTGTTGGAAAACGATAATAGCCCTGACTGGCCGTCACCCCGCTGCTGAATACCCCGGCAATTACTAACGATAATAATTTCACTGCTGATCGCATGTTACCCTCACTTTCTGCTTATATTTTTTAAACAAATTAACAGAACCTCCAGTATTCGACCAGAGACGCTAAGTTGAACAGCAGACAAACTAGGACTAACAAAGGTGTCAGGTTAACGGAGCAACTGTTGTAATGCCTGCAAACACAATGCGATATTTTCGCGTCTTGCACCATAACCCATCAGGCCGATCCGCCAAGCTTTGCCGGCGAGCGCGCCTAAGCCTGCACCAATCTCTAAATTGAATTGTTGCAACAAGGTGCTACGAACCAGCGCATCATCCACACCCTCTGGAATATAAATAGCATTTAGCTGCGGTAAGCGATAAGGCTCTGCAACTACAAACTGAATACCTAATTGCTCAAGCCCAGCGCGCAATTCCAGGTGCATGGCGTTATGCCGTGCCCACGCTTGCGCTAACCCTTCAGCGGCTAACAGTCTTAATGACTCATGCAAAGCATATAGCGCATTCACCGGTGCGGTATGATGGTATGAGCGCTTGGCACCACCACTCCAGTAAGACATCACCAGACTTTGATCTAAAAACCAGCTTTGTACAGGGGATTTTCGTTGCGTAATTTTAGCCACGGCGGCCGGCGAAAATGACACAGGCGATAAGCCGGGTACGCACGATAAACATTTTTGGCTACCTGAGTAAATCGCATCGATGCCCCAGTCGTCTACCCTTAATTCAACACCGCCTAATGAGGTCACCGCATCGACAATACTCAAACAACCGTGTTGTTTAGCTAACGCGCACAAGGTTTTGGCATCACTGAGGGCGCCAGTTGACGTCTCGGCATGGACAAAGGCTAAAAAACGGGCATCAGGATGTGCGGTTAAGGCCGCGGCAACCGCCTGTGGATCAACAGGCTCACCCCATGCATTATCCACCGTCACTGCAATACCACCACAGCGTTCGACATTTTGTCGCATCCGCTCGCCAAATACGCCATTACGACACACGATAACCTTTTCGCCAGGTTCAACTAAATTAACAAAACAGGCTTCCATGCCGGCAGAGCCCGGCGCTGAAATGGCTAACGTCATCTCGTTACGGGTTTGAAACGCATACTGTAATAGCTGCTTTAGTTCGTCCATCATACTGACAAACAACGGATCTAAGTGTCCTACCGTTGGCTTACTTTGCGCAGCTAACACGGTGGGATAAACATCAGACGGGCCAGGCCCCATTAAAATACGTCTTGGCGGGTTAAACGCTGTGATAACCGGTGCAGGGATCATAGAGGCTCCTTAAACAGAATAACGGTAATGCTTACCTGTAATAGCGTTACAGCATAGCAACTTAGCGTCTAAGTAAAAGGCTTATTCAGTAATACTCGTTATTCAAGTTGCGAATAATTAGCAGATTTTAACCTTTACTACTGCCCAAAGCGTGTTGCTAAACCTAGCATCTAGCGGTGCTGCAACTACTTTGCACCATGAACTGGCAGAACCATCCCAATACCCAATAAAGAAAAGGCTGCTCGTTGTTACACGAGCAGCCTTCCCAAACACGACTTACAAACAAGGAACAATTAGAACTGACGGCTATTTTGTAATGCAGCAATACGCTTTTCTAATGGCGGGTGGCTTAAAAATAGCTCGGATTTGGCTTTTTTACCGGAAATACCCAGTGCCATCATGCTGCCCTCTAAACGGCTTTCATGGTTATACTTCAAGCGCTCTAGGGCTTTAATCATCTTACCGGCACCGGCTAAACGGGCTGCGCCAGCATCAGCACGGTATTCACGCTGACGTGAGAACCACATCACGATAATGCTAGCTAAGATGCCAAACAGCATTTCCAACGCAATCACAATTCCAATATAAGCAAATTGACCTAGCTGCTGATTGCTATTACGGATCGCGCCAGCAATTACCCGCGCTAAGAAAATCACAAAGGTATTCACCACGCCTTGGATCAACGTCAAAGTCACCATATCACCATTGGCAATATGCGAAACTTCATGCGCTAATACCGCTTCTACTTCGTCTTCGCTCATATTACGCATCAGACCCGTAGACACGGCCACCAGCGCGTTATTACGATTGGCACCTGTGGCAAAAGCGTTCATCTCAGGCGAATCGTAGATCGCCACTTCTGGCATGCCAATACCGGCAGCTTGTGCTTGTTTCGCCACAGTGTTCACCAACCAATGTTCGGTTGCGTTACGTGGTTGCGTGATCACTACCGCTCCCGTTGAACGTTTGGCCATCCATTTGGACATCAACAAGGAGATAAAAGAGCCACCAAAACCGAAAATAGCAGCAAACACCAATAAACCACCAATACTATTGGTGCTAATACCAAAGATGCTAAACACCACATTGAGCACAATGCTCAACACTAAAATAACCGCTAAGTTAGTTGCTAAAAATAACAACACGCGTTTCATACTACTTTACCTCACAAAAATTAACTGTACTTACTATATGGGCATAGCGGCTAAAATCAATTGCTGCCAGCATTAACAGTAGATGAAAAGTTGTAAGAAAAGATGTCCGGCTTCAGGTACAATCTGCAAAACGAGTAAAAACCAATGCCGTCACGTACAGACAGTTATCTATGCCAGATAATACTCGTCTTTGGCGTGACTCGCCTTGTAATGGAGCCAAGATGAATCTTTTACTACTGAGCAGTTCACGTGCTAAAAACAGCGATTACCTTACCCCCAACTTAGCTTGGATAAAACAACATCTTAGTCAGGTGTCTTCCGTGCTGTTTATTCCTTATGCTGGGGTGAGTCTTAGCTACGATGACTACTTTAATAAAGTACAACAGGCCTTAGCTGTACTACCTGTGCGCGTAGACAGTATTCATCATGCGGCCTGTGCCAAAACCGCGGTATTAGAGGCAGAAGCCATTTTAATCGGGGGCGGCAATACCTTTCAGCTACTTAACCTATTGTATAAAAATGATATTCTAGAGCTCATTAAGAAACGCGTAACCACTGGTATGCCCTATATTGGCTGGAGCGCCGGTGCCAATATCGCCGGCGCCACTATACGCACTACCAATGATATGCCAATTGTCGAACCGCCGTCTTTTAAAGCCTTACACTTCCTTAATGCTCAGCTAAACCCGCATTATACTGATTTTGTTCCCGCCGACTTTCATGGTGAAACTCGTGATATGCGACTAGCCGAGTTTATGGTGTTAAACCCGACTACACCCATTATTGGCATTCCTGAGGGCTGCGCCTTACAGTGTAGCCATTCCAACATCACCGTGCTGGGTGAGGATGGCGCTTACTGGTTTTTAAATGGTGATAAAGAAGCCATCGCGACGGGCACAGAAATCATCAGTCAGTACGGCCATCTGCTGAGCGAGCCATTATTGCCTGCATCTTGTTAACTAGAGAGGTTTGAAAACACCTTGTAGCAGACAAGGCTAGCGCAATTTTAGCTCGTACTATTGGCAATCAAGGCGCTGGCCAGCTCTGCGGCCAACTTTTGCTGTAACCGCTCATCCGGTTGAAAAGGCACAGTGCCAAGACAAGGCGCGCCAATACGCGAGGTTAAGTCGGCAATATTTTCCGCTAAGAACAGCATGTCCGGTTGCATAATATTCGCAACCCAGCCGACTAACTGGCAACCGGAGCGGGCGATTTCCCGCACCGTTAACATTGCATGATTGAGACAGCCTAGCTTTACTCCCACCACCAGCACAACCGGTAAGCGCTGCTCAGCAACCCAATCGGCTAAGTAACGATCCTGGCTTAATGGCAGCAACCAGCCCCCTGCGCCTTCAATCAATACATAATCGGCATCTAGGTCGACTAAGCGCTGATTAAAACGGGTTAATGCCGCTTCATCTATTTGCATATTGAGTTCTGCTGCAGCTAAATGCGGCGCTGCAGGTTTCGCCAAGCAGATAGGATTATGCTGCTCATAAGGTAACGCGATACCAGAATACTGCTGCAAGCGTAACGCGTCACTGTTTTTCAATACGCCTTGCGTGTCTGGCTCTGCGCCTGCGGCGATCGGTTTCACACCAATGGCCTTTAATGCTAGTTGCGAGAACCCCTGTAACAGTAAACAGCTGACAAAGGTTTTACCTGCATCGGTATCAGTGCCGGTAATAAAAAGGCGTTGCGTCATAGCATCTTGTCCTAAATAAAGGAGTGAACTTCGCCGCGATAGCGCTTCGCTTCGCTCTGCTCACGGGTTTTCTCGGAAATTTTTGATAAAACACTGTTACGAACAATCAGACAGCAGTTAATTGACAGAGCGAGCTTGGTTTAGATGCCAATAACTGCACCACCTGATAACTTGCCAGCAACTCGCCTTGTGCGTTTTGTGCTGGATAAGCTGCAGCCACCTGCTGCCAATAACCTTTGCCGGTTAAGCCAGCTTTCGCTCTTCTGGCAAGATGATTTGCTCCCAGCGCCTTTAATTCACGTGCTAAGTCAAAAATATCGGCATAAGGTAAGGCATAAGTTTGCTGCGTCAATTGCCAGTTTAGTGATTTCGCAGTTGCAGTTTGCGTATTTGCCAGCAGCGCCGCTGTACTAAGAAAAGGATGAATATGCGCATAATCATCTACCGCAGCAAAAGCATGCGCCAATTCCACCAAGGTGCCATCAACTAAGGTAGTAATGACAGCATGACCACCAGGTTTTAACACGCGCGCAATTTCAGCAAAAACCAAACCAGGCGCTGGGCACCACTGCAACATTAAACTCGAAAAAATCGTGTCTACACTGTTATCTGCTAGGGGAATTGCCGCCGCATCGGCTAAGACATAATCAATTGCCAGCCCTTGACTCGCGGCTTGCGCTAACATGCCTGCACTAAAATCGATAGCCGTTAGGCGCTCGGCCTGTTGTAACAAGGTGGGCTGCAACCAACCTGGGCCACAGCCAAGATCTAAAAGATGTCCAAATGCCTGCTGTATTTGTGGTTTAACGGCAGTTAACGTCGTTAAAGCAGCAAAAGCCACCTGCCGCTGTAAACGTGCGGCGTGTTGATAGCTCGAGGCGGCTTTACTAAAACTGGCAGCAATAGGTTTTACGTTGCTGCATATTTCTCTTGGCTGACGCGCAGCAGCTAACATAACAATACCTGCTGTAATGTCTTGATTAATCGTTGAATATCGTCAGTGTGATGCGCAGCACTTAGCGTAACACGTAATCTTGCCGTGCCCGGCGGCACTGTTGGCGGGCGGATGGCCGTTACCCAAATGCCTTGCTGGCGCAGTTGCTGACTGACGCTTAGCGCCTTGGCACTGTCACCAATAATGATGGCTTGTATTGCGCCATTCGCCGTTAAACATGGTAAACCGGCCTGCGTTGCTAACCGACGAAAATACTGAATATTCTCGTTTAACTTATCGCGCCGCCATGTGTCAGTGCGTACCAGCGCAATGCTTTTTCGTACCGCCACGCATAACGCTGGCGATAACGCCGTGCTATACACATAGTGCCGACCAAATTGTTCGATATAGTCGATCACCGTACGACTACCTGCTAAAAACGCCCCACCTACGCCTAAAGCCTTACCAAAATTGGCCATATAACAATATAAGTCGCTGGGCTGTAAACCTTGGGCAAACCAACTGCCGCGCCCTTCTTCACCTAAAACGCCAAGCCCATGCGCATCATCTAAAAGCAAGGCCGCGTCTCGTGTCTGACACAGCTGCAACATGGCCGCTAAGTCTGGGCTGTCACCGTCCATACTAAACACCCCTTCCGTCACCACCAAGCTATGCTGCTCAGCCGTGGCAGTTTCAGGCAACAGACGAGCTAACGCCGCAAGATCGTTATGCGCAAAGCGTTTAAAACGACCTGAATGTTGCAAGGCCGCATCAATTAGCGACGCATGAGACAGCTTATCCAGTAACAACAGATCCTCAGCCGAGGTGAGACTGCTTAACATGGTTTGATTAGCGGCAAAGCCCGAGCTAAATAACAGCACCCGCTCAAAACCTAACCACGCTGCTAGCTCAGCCGCTAAATCGGCATGCGCACTATGGTAGCCGGTGACGAGTGGCGAACCGGTACTGCCTACGCCATATTGCTGCGCACCCTCGCTTAGGGCTTGCTGCAGTAATGGGCTGCTGGCCAGATCTAAATAGTCATTACCTGAAAAATTAACATAAGCCTTACCCTCAGCGAGCAAGGTTCTGCCATGCACCTGACTAAATTCAGTACTTTGTCGTTGTAAACCTTGCTGCTGGCGCGCAATAAGCGCCTGCTCTAGGCGCATTCGCTGCATAACTTAACCTGCGGCGTGATACAGCGGCGGATTTTGTTGCTCCTTAATGGCATCTGCTAACGCCAGCTCATGCGCTTCATCTGACACGTCTTGTCTTTGCTCAGGTTGAATACCGAGTTTTTTGAATAGCAACATATCGGCATCTGCTTCGGGGTTTTCGGTGGTCAGCAGCTTATCGCCATAAAAAATCGAGTTCGCGCCCGCGAAGAAGCACAGGGCCTGCATTTGCTCATTCATGCGCGAGCGGCCAGCGGATAAACGCACATGGCTTTCCGGCAGCATAATACGCGCCACTGCGATGGTGCGAATAAATTCAAACGCATCTAAGTCTTCCACATTTTCTAAGGGCGTACCTTTAACTTTAACCAGCATATTGATCGGCACACTTTGCGGATGCTCTGGTAAGTTAGCCAGTTGCATTAACAAGGCTGAGCGATCATTGGCGCTCTCTCCCATACCAACAATACCGCCGCAGCAAACTTTCATACCGGCATCACGCACATGGCTCAACGTATCTAAGCGATCTTGATAAGTACGGGTGGTAATAATTTCACCGTAAAACTCTGGCGAGGTATCCAGGTTATGGTTGTAATAATCTAAACCAGCAGTGGCTAAGGTTTTAGCTTGTTCAGAGTCCAGCATACCCAGTGTCATGCAGGTTTCTAGGCCCATGGCTTTAACCCCACGCACCATTTCAATAATATAAGGCATATCGCGCTGTTTAGGGTTGCTCCAGGCCGCTCCCATACAAAAACGGCTGGCACCTTTGTCTTTCGCTGCTTTAGCTTGCGTTAAGACCTTTTCTACTTCCAGCAAGCGCTCACGCTCTAAGCCCGTATTGTAATGACCACTTTGTGGGCAATATTTACAATCTTCGGCACAGGCGCCCGTTTTAATCGATAACAAGGTACTAATTTGCACTTCATTGGGTTTAAAAAAAGCGCGATGCACACTTTGTGCTTGAAATAATAAATCATTAAAAGGCAGCGCAAACAGTGCATTCACCTCAGCTAAAGTCCAATTGTGACGCACAGAAGCTACTGTGAAAGTCGAAGTCATTGCAGCATGCATAGTAGTTGTACCAGAAGTCGCCTGCATAAAGATCCCTAATCAGTCGCCAGATAAGCTGGCCTTTTATTGCAACCTGATCCCCTTTAGCTAAAAAGCCAAAAGGTCGTTTGAGCTGCTGCTATTTTTCAGCTAGTCTAACGCCAGCCTACAACTTGTCAACGCTGACCAGCCGCAAAACTTTACTAATGGTTACTTTATGAGCATTAATCTTGATTTTGATCGCCAACATATCTGGCATCCTTATACGTCTATGTTAAATCCGCTGCCGGTTTACCCTGTTGTTGCAGCCAGCGGTTGTGAATTGGAACTGGAAAATGGCCAGCGTTTAGTGGATGGCACAGCATCGTGGTGGTCGGCTGTGCATGGTTATAATCATCCAGTGCTAAATGCGGCTGTGACCACACAATTAAGCAAAATGGCGCATGTGATGTTTGGCGGTATTACCCACGAACCCGCCGTGCGGCTCTGTCAACAAC
This sequence comes from Alishewanella sp. d11, assembly GCF_049390205.1. GTDB lineage: Bacteria > Pseudomonadota > Gammaproteobacteria > Enterobacterales > Alteromonadaceae > Alishewanella. The sequence continues at coordinate 3,436,429 of NZ_CP186547.1, forward strand.
TTCTCAGTATGGTGCCCGCTGCATTAACCAAGGTTTTTTTGGCCGATAGTGGCTCTATTGCCGTTGAAGTCGCCATTAAAATGGCCTTGCAATATTGGCAAGCCAGCGACAAACCAACGAAACGCAAATTAATCAGTTTGCGTAAGGGCTACCATGGCGATACTTTTGCGGCGATGTCAGTGTGCGATCCACAAGACAGTATGCACAGTATGTTTAGCAGTTTATTGCCTGAGCATTATTTTTTACCCGCACCTGCCTGTCCTTTTCACTCGCCTTTTGATGCTGAGGTGATGCAGCCCTTAGCCCAGTTACTCGCAACGGAGCATCAGCAGATCGCGGCGTTAATTCTCGAACCCATAGTACAAGGCTATGGCGGGATGCGCTTTTATCATCCTGATTACCTGCGTCATGCCAGAGCACTGTGCGATAAATACCAGGTACTATTAATTGCCGATGAAATAGCAACTGGCTTTGGCCGTACCGGCAAATTATTTGCCTGCGAGCATGCGGACATCATTCCGGATATACTTTGTCTGGGCAAGGCACTCAGCGGTGGCTACATGACCCTAGCAGCCACACTGTGCAGCGATGAGGTAGCGCGTGGTATCAGTTTAAGTGCCGCCGGCGGCCTGATGCATGGCCCGACTTTTATGGCTAACCCACTAGCCTGTGCCGTGGCCAGTGCCAGTTTAGATTTGATTGCCAAAGGGCAGTGGCAAACACAAGTCGCGGCAATTGAGCAACAATTAACCGCAGAGCTTGCACCTTGTCAGCAACTTGCTACAGTAAAAGCGGTAAGAGTGCTGGGTGCTATTGGTGTATTAGAAATGCATGAAAAAGTTGATGTTGCTAAGCTACAAGCCGCTTTCGTGGCCAAAGGGGTGTGGATCAGGCCGTTTAATAAGCTGATTTATGTGATGCCGCCCTTTATCATTACATCAGCCCAGCTGAAGCAGCTTACCCAAGCCATGTATGATGTTTGTGCTGCGTTGGCATAACAATCCAATGTTTAGCTAAAGACGTATGCAGAAAACGAAAACACCACAAAGGAACGCATCGTGAAGAAAAATAATAGATTTGCAACGTTTTTTGGCCTGTTCAGCGCAGCAAGCTTGCTGCTAAGTAGCCATAGCGTGTTGGCTGACCGCTTTAAAGAGGTAGAGATCACTGCCACCCCCTTAGCCACAAATGTTTATATGTTAACAGGCGCTGGCGGTACTATGGCTGCCGTTGCTGCTACAGATGGGATGTTATTAATTGATAGCCAATATGCTGAGCTAGCGGATAAAATTCGCGCTAAGCTTGCCACTTTAGGCACCGGTAGTCTAACGACGTTGATCAACACCCATATGCATGGCGATCATGTGGGTGGCAACGCAGCCTTAGCAGCCAATGCCGATATTATCGCACATCGCAATGTGCTCGCGCGGCTGCGTGACAATCAAAACTTCGATCCTGCCGGCTTACCCAAAACAATTATTGATACCACCACCACCATTAAACATGGTGATGTTACGCTGATCCTTGAACCCATGCCAGCCAGCCACACCGACGGCGATCTGCTGATATGGTTCCCAGAGCAAAATATTGTGCATATGGGTGACTTACTGTTTCAAGGGCGCTTTCCATTCGTCGATTTCAACAATGGCGGTAATGTACAGCAGTACATCGAAAATACCCGTTACGTGTTATCCAAAATTGATGACAACACCCAAGTCATTCCTGGACATGGCGAGCTTACCAATAAAGCAGGCTTAGCGGCTGAGCTGGCCATGTTGGAACAGACACTGGCCTTAGTCACCGCCATGCGTGCTGAAGGACTGACTGAAGAACAGATGCTGGAACGTGGTTTGGGTGAGCAGTTTAACAACTGGCATTGGAACTTTATCACTGAAGCGCGCTGGATCAGAACACTCTATCAAGCGACCACACCCTTATGATCAGACTGTACGGTGTTGCTAGCCTAGCACAGAATCTCTGCTGGGCTTTATTAAGCGGTTTAGCGGTGATCGGCTTTGCAGTATCTGCGCAGCAACCCCCGTTGCAGCCTGGGAAACCCGTACAGTTTCAAATCTCTAAATTGGCGGCGCATGACGGTAACGAAATACTGCTGCAAGATGGCAGCCGTTGGCGCACCAATATGCAACATTTTGGCTTACCTGATACACCCTTAGTGATTTATGGCAGTAATTTGCGCTCAGGCAGTAATAGCTTGATGCTAAATGGCTTTAGCCTTAGCGCAAATTATAAAGCCGGCGAACTGCATGCCCGCTCGGGCTTTCAGCTGACGTTACTCCAAGTCAGCGCTGACGGCAAAAGACTGCTATTAACAGACAACCTTGCAGCAAGTGTGCTAGATAGCGATCGTAGCTTTACTCGAAACTGGGCCGCTAATAACGACGTGATTCTTAGCGCCGACTTTCGTACTTTATTACATCTCCCCAGCTTACAGCAGGTAGCTGTGCATATCAGTTTAACCAAAGCCCCTTAAGTTAGCCTATAGCTAAATAGCAGGCTTTTATCGTCTGACTATTTTTGGTTTCGGCTTACTTTTTACTTGTGTTCAGCCACTGGCAAAGTATCATTACTGCTTTTAGAAGCAGAGGGCTGTCCCTCACCCCATTGCACGCTCGGGAGTTGTTTGCATGACGCACGCCGTAATAAAAGATGTGTTAGCCGGTCGTTACGCCATCGGCGAAAAGATCACTGTAAAAGGGTGGATCCGCACCCGTCGAGATTCCAAAGCTGGGATCTCATTTTTAGCCGTTCATGACGGCAGTTGCTTTGATGCGGTTCAGGCGGTTGCGCCTGCTGAGTTAGCAAACTATGAAACCGAAATCAAAAGACTCACTACCTCTTGCTCGGTAATTGTTAGCGGTGTAGTCGCACAATCAGAAGGTCAAGGCCAAGCTTTCGAACTGCAAGCTGAAACAGTTGAAGTTGTGGGTTGGGTAGAAAACCCAGATACTTATCCTATGGCGCCGAAACGCCATAGCATGGAGTATTTACGTGAACACGCCCACTTGCGTGCTCGTACCAATATTATGGGTGCAGTAACACGGGTTCGTCACTGTTTAGCACAAGCTATTCATCGCTTTTTCCATGAACAAGGCTACTTTTGGATCAGCACCCCTATTATCACGGGTTCAGATACCGAAGGTGCAGGCGAGATGTTCCGCGTCAGTACTTTAGATTTACAAAACCTGCCGCGAGACGACAAAGGTGCCATCGACTTTAGCCAAGATTTCTTTGGCAAAGAAACCTATTTAACGGTATCAGGCCAGCTTAACGGCGAAACCTATGCCTGCGCCATGTCAAAAATTTATACTTTTGGCCCGACCTTTAGAGCGGAAAACTCGAACACAAGCCGCCATTTAGCCGAGTTTTGGATGATCGAGCCTGAAGTGGCTTTTGCAGAGCTCAAAGATGTCGCTCAACTGGCAGAAGATTTACTGAAATATGTCCTGAAAGCCGTGCTTACGGAACGTGCCGATGATATGGCCTTTTTTGCTGAGCGCATTGATCCCAAAGCCATTGAGCGCTTAGAACAAGTGGTGAATTCCAGCTTTGTGCGGATGGACTATACCGACGCCATTGAAATTCTGAAAAACTGCGGTAAGAAGTTTGAATACCCTGTGGAATGGGGTGTCGATTTACAATCTGAGCATGAACGTTATTTAGCTGAAGAGCATATTGGTGCGCCAATCATTATGCAAAACTACCCGAAAGACATTAAAGCGTTTTACATGCGCTTAAATGATGATGGTAAAACCGTAGCAGCAATGGATGTATTAGCCCCAGGCATTGGTGAAATTATCGGTGGTAGCCAGCGTGAAGAGCGTTTAGAACACTTTGACCGTCGCTTGGATGAAATGGGTTTAAGTAAAGAAGATTACGGCTGGTATCGTGACTTACGCCGTTATGGCACTGTACCCCATGCAGGTTTTGGTTTAGGCTTTGAACGTTTAGTCTCTTATGTGACCGGTGTTGGTAACGTTCGTGATGTAATTGCCTTCCCTCGCACACCTGGAAATGCCGAGTTCTAAGCTGTCAGCTTACTCACTTCCTAAACTAGAAAAACAATAAACCCGCAAAATGCGGGTTTATTATTAAGGGCTCATGGCGATATGTTGGCTTTACAACAGTCTAAACCGACCTGTGCTAAAGTGAAACCACTTAGAAATCACTAAAATAACTGGCAGGCTCTAATGGCGTACGTTGCGGCGCACTGCTAGTAGAAGTTCCAAGGTACAAAAAGCCAACAATTTCATCGTCAGGCCCCAACTCGAAAGCCTGTTTCACGTAATCTTGTTGTGCATATGCCCCCGTGCGCCAAACTCCGCCAAAACCAAGTGCAAAGGCCATTTGTTGCATGGCCATCACCGCGCAGGCGGCAGATTGGATTTGTTCCGCTGTGGGAACCTTTGCATGCTCAACCACTTTTGCGATACAGGTAATGATCATAGGGGCACGTAATGGCAGTTGACGAGCACGCTCTTGCATTTCTAACGAAATGCTTGGATCTTCCTCGATAGCCGCTTCAGCAAAAATATCCCCTAACCGACTTAGTGCAGACTTACCTTCGACGATCACAAAACGCCAAGGGCGCAAGGCACCATGATCCGGTACTTGCAGCGCTGCTCTTTTAATTAACTCCAGCGCCTCACCCGCTGGCGCAGGCTCGGTTAAACGAGGTGAAGAGTAGCGGGTTGTCAGTAACGTTATTGCATCCATAAACTTGACCTTCAGAATAGTTTCGCAGAGGCTATCAAAAATCTTGGCGACACTCACGCCAATTTTTAATTAACATAATCAATTGCATACTAACTCAGCAAGCTGCTCAGTTTAACGCCTGTTGGTAAACGTGAAGATACTCCGTTACCGCGGCCTGCCAACTAAAATTCTGCTGCATACCTTGACGTTGCACGGCAAGATAGTCAGCAGGTACGGCAAATAATTGCTCAGCTTGCTGTAACGCCTGGTGCATAGCGTCCAGACTTATCTCCGTAAAACCAATACCTGTTGCGTTTGCTGCTGGCCAAGGTAGCACGGTATCTTTTAACCCGCCCGTCAAACGCACAATAGGCACAGTGCCATACTTCAAGCTATATAACTGATTAAGTCCACAAGGCTCAAACAGTGAAGGCATTAAGAAAAAATCACCTGCTGCTTCAGTTTGATGCGCTAAAGATTCATCAAAGCCCTCATAAAAGCGGAACTGCTCTGGAAATTCATCTGCTAATTGATAAAGCTGACGGCAATAATGAAGTTCGCCACTGCCAACAATAAACACTTGCGCTGAGGTTGTAGGTAACCAGTTACGTAAAGCGGGAATTAAATAATCATAGCCTTTTTGCCCCGTGATACGGCTTACGGCGACAAAGAGAGGCGCCTCGGTATCGGCTAAATGAAAACGGTGTCGAATAAAAGCCTTACAGGCTGCTTTACCTGACAAATCAGCAGGGCTATAGTTTTTTACCAAGGCCAGATCGGTGGCCGGATCCCACTGTTGGTAATCACAGCCGTTTAAAATGCCATAGAAATCCGCAGCACGACCTTGATACAACTGCGCTAGGCCATTGGCTGCAGGCTCAGTCAGTAGCTCGTGACGATAGCCTTGGCTAACAGTAACGACTTTAGTTGCCGCCCGAACCCCCTGCTCTAACATGTTGAGAAACTCATCACCGTTTGCAGCAATGCCTAAACGGCCAAACCAGCTTTTATCACAGGTTAACTGATAAGCACCGTTGTGAATGGTAAAAATAAAGGGCACCTTTGCTAATATCGGATCAGATCCATAATGTTGCTGCAAATAGCTCGCTGTCAAAGCAGTTTGCCAATCATGACCGTGAATCAGATCGACTTCAGGTAAATACTGTCGACACCACGCTAGCGCGGCTTTACAAAAAAAAGCAAACCGTAAGGGGTTGTCAGCATAGCCATAACTCCCATCATCGTAGGGCCTTTCTCGCCGAAAAAAGTCGTCATGTTCGACTAACCGCACATCTAAACCGGCAAATTTTAGCTGGCGAACAGCACAACCGTATTGTTGCCCGTCTAACTCGACAAACACGGATTGCCAATCGCCCGTTGGTCTGCTGTATAAATTACTATAACGGGGCAGCATAATGGTGACTTGATGGCCAGCGGCCTGTAAGCCACTGGCAATCCCCTTACAGGCATCTGCTAATCCACCGGTTTTAATCAACCCTTCAAACTCACTACATAACAACAATATCCGCACTACTGTATCCTTAAATGCAACTTTCGTTTTATGCTTCTTCGTCAAAACCTATTCTGGCACCTTTGGGAATAACAACGACACCACCCGCAGAAATATGAAAACGTTTACGATCTGCTTCAAGATCTTCACCAATTACGGTACCAGGTGCAATTCTGACATCCTTATCAATGATGGCTTTACGAATACGACAACCACGACCTATATCATTGTTGCCCATTAGAACACATTTTTCGATATAACTATGACTATGCACATGCACGTTATAACCAAGGATCGATTGGTAAACAATAGCACCACTGACAATACAGCCGGCGGCCACCATGGAACTAATTGCTTGGCCAGTACGGTTAGTTTGATCATGCACAAACTTGGCCGGTGGCATTGGCGGGTTATAACTGCGTAGCGGCCAATAACGGTTGTACACATCAAAAGGCGGATTTATCGAAATTAAATCCATATTGGCTTCATAGTAAGAATCGATAGTACCGACATCACGCCAGTAACCTGCACTACTCTCTGACTCACCACGGATTTTGTTAGTTGAAAAATCATAAACATAGACCTCACCTTCTGGAAATAAAGCGGGGATAATATTATGACCAAAATCGTGCTTAGAATCGGTTTGTTTGGCATCTTCATTTAACACTTCTACCAAACATTTGGCTTCGAAAATGTAATTTCCCATTGAAGCTAAAACCAGATGGGGCTGACCAGGAATGGTTTTCGGATCCTGTTTTGGCTTTTCTTGAAAGCCAATCATCCGCCCTTCTTCGTCAACCTCAATCACGCCAAATTCATGCGCTTGTTCAACTGGAACAGGAATCGCCGCCACCGTTAATTTCGCATTTTTATTGCGGTGATAATCCAGCATATGCCGCACATCCATTTTGTAGATGTGATCACCGCCAAACACGCACACATGCTCAGGATCTAAGCCTTCAATTAAATGCAGATTTTGGTAGATGGCATCGGCTGTACCTAAATACCAATGTTTACCTGTTTGCATTTGCGCTGGAATAGGATCAATAAAGCGATTAGTTACACCACCAACCCGCCACGCTCGGCTTAAATGCTTCATTAAAGAATGAGATTTAAATTGCGTAATGACAAAAATCTGCAATAAATCAGAGTTCACAAAATTATTCAGAACAAAGTCAATGATTCGATAATTACCACCAAAAGGTACTGCCGGTTTCGCTCGTAACGAGGTTAAAGGTGATAAACGTGTGCCTTCTCCACCCGCTAAAATCATTGTTAACACACCAGACATAGATTCTCCCCAATTGTTTTAGTCCGCTTAAGCGGTTTTACTTAAAAATAAATGCAAAACCAATACCATAAAAATCCCTGACTGATGGTGACAATAAAAGGGAGGTGATTACCATTAACCATACCATCACACTTTATAAGATTACCATAGCATCAAATATTGCTTTAAAATAGCGCAGAAGATGCACAAAAACAAAAACGGCTGCGCTTTAACAGGGCAGCCGTTTATTTTTAGGAAAAATAATGACAATTAGATGATCGCAGCGAGCTCTGCCCCTTGTCTGATGGCACGTTTAGCATCTAATTCAGCAGCCACATCTGCCCCACCAATTAGATGTACTTTTTGGCCTTTCGCCAGTAGCTCAGCTTGTAGCTCACGTAGCGGTACCTGTCCTGCGCAAATAATTACATTATCAACAGGTAAACAACGTTCTTGTTCATTAATGCTGATCCATAAACCATCGTCATCTACCCGCAGATAATTCACCCCGGCCAGCATTTCAACGCCTTTTTTCTGTAAGGAAGCACGATGCGCCCAGCCAGAGGTTTTACCCAAGCCTGCACCTACTTTTGTGGTCTTCCGTTGTAACAGATAAATCTTCCGCTGCGCCGGTTCATGTGGCTGGGCTGGTAATAAAGCGCCTCTGGCACTGTAAGACTTATCTACACCCCAGTCTTTTAACCAAGCATCAGGTTGTAATGTCAGCGAATGCCCTTCTGTTAGATATTCTGAAACATCAAAACCTATGCCACCGGCGCCAATAACCGCCACATGCTTACCGACCGCTTTGTGATCACGCAGCACATCCAAATAGCTAAGCACCTTAGGATGATCTTGGCCAACTAAACCAATATCTCTAGGCACAATACCGGTAGCTAAGATAATCTCATCAAAGCCTGCCGCCGTTAAACTCTCAGCCGTTTGTGCTGAATTTAAATGAAGCTTAACCGCGTGTAGCTCCAACATCCGACCATAATAGCGTAGCGTTTCATGGAACTCTTCTTTACCGGGGATTTGTTTGGCATAGTTAAACTGGCCCCCAATTTGATGAGATTTATCAAAAAGATGCACTTCATGGCCACGTTGTGCAGCATAAACACTAAAGGCCAAACCAGCTGGTCCCGCCCCCACTACTGCCAGTTTTTTTCGGGTAGTGGCAGCAGTAAAGTTCAGTTCAGTCTCATAACAGGCCCTAGGATTGACCAAACAACTGGCGCGTTTTTGTTGGAAGATATGATCTAAACACGCTTGATTACAGGCAATACAGGTATTAATGGTATCTGCCTGATCGGCTGCGGCTTTATTGACAAAATCCGCATCCGCTAAAAACGGTCGCGCCATACAAATCAAATCAGCTTGGCCATTGGCTAAAATGTCTTCTGCCACTTGCGGATCGTTAATACGATTAGTTGCAATTACCGGGATACTAAGCTCTTTCCGTACGCGCTCGGTAATCCAACTAAAGGCCGCTCGAGGAACTCGGGTGGTAATAGTCGGCACACGCGCCTCATGCCAACCAATACCGGTATTGATCAAAGTGGCTCCCATTGTTGCTATGGCTTTACCCAATGCAACCACTTCTTCAAAGGTATTGCCATCTTCAACCAAATCAAGCATAGATAAGCGATAGATGATAATAAAATCCTTACCGCATTTTTCCCGCACCGCTTTGACCGTTTCTAGCGCAAAGCGGATGCGATTTTCAAAGCTGCCACCCCAGCTGTCATTGCGCTGATTGGTGCGCTGACAAATAAACTGGTTAATCAAGTAGCCCTCAGAGCCCATAATTTCAACGCCATCGTAGCCCGCTTTTTTCGCTAAACTCGCGGCATGCGCGAAATCTTTGATGGTGCTACGGATCTGTCGATCAGACATCTCAGCTGGCTTGAAAGGCGTAATTGGCGACTTTATTTTGCTAGGGGCAACATTAAACGGGTGATAGCCGTAGCGACCCGCATGTAATAATTGTAAGCAAATTTTCGCGCCCGCATGTTGATGCACCGCTGCGGTGATCTTCTTATGCTTGGCCACTTGCCACCAAAAACTGAGCTGGCAACCAAAAGGCACCAAATTTCCGCGAAAATTTGGGCTAATACCGCCAGTTATAATGAGCCCTACCCCGCCTTTAGCACGTTCTGCATAAAATGCTGCCAGTTTAGTAAAACCGTTTTTCTCTTCTTCCAAGCCGGTATGCATGGAACCCATGATCACGCGATTTTTAAGTTGGGTAAATCCTAAATCCAGTGGTTGTAATAATTGTTGATATGCCACTTTCAGCCTCTCTGGTCGTACCTGTGAAAATGCTATGAATGTAGCTGCTTTAAGGCACTTAAGCAAGCGATATACATTTTCTTACAAATTCCAATTCGCCTTTGGCATAGAATTCGTTAGCATTAGGCAATTATATTGATCAATTTAAAATGTATTACATTAGACAGCTGATAGGGCATTACTATGACAGAAAAAAAGAAAGGAATAATACGGCGCTTTTTTGGCGCGATCTGGGCAGTTTATAAAGGCTTTCGCTCAACCGTTTTAAATGTCATTTTTATTTTAATAATGGTGACACTGGTTGCAGCCATTTTTAGCGGCGATAAAGAAGTTAACCTTGCCGATACCTCTGCCCTTTATCTGAATTTACGTGGCGATTTAGTAGAAGAAGAACGCTTTGTCGATCCGATTGAAGCGGCATTAAATGAGAGTTTTGCAGGTCAAGAAGACCAACCTGAAATCCTGGTATCTGACGTGGTTAAAGTTATTAACCATGCAGCGAAAGATAACCGTATCCAAGCGATGGTATTGGATCTGTCCAATTTAGGCGGAGCATCATTAGATAAGTTACAAACTGTTGGTAAAGCCATTGAGAACTTTAAAGCCAGCGGTAAAAAAGTGGTCGCGTACGGTGCTTACTTTGCACAAAACCAATATTTCCTAGCTAGCTATGCCGATGAAATCAGCTTAGAACCGATGGGCGCGGTAATTTTAGAAGGCTACGGCAGCTACCCGATGTTTTATAAAAATGCCCTAGAAAAGCTGAAAATTAACACTCATGTTTTCCGCGTTGGCACCTATAAATCTGCAGTAGAGCCCTTTACCCGCAATGATATGTCTGCCGAAGCGAAAGAAGCCAACAGTGCTTGGTTAAACGAGCTATGGTTGGATTATAAAACGCAAGTCGCAGCTCGCCGTGACTTCCCTATCGAGAATTTTGACGAAACCTTTAATGCGCTCTATGAAAAGGTGAAAGCCGCTAACGGTGACTTAAGTCAGTATGCGTTAAACAGCAAATTAATTGATAGCATTAAAACGCGTGAAGAGTTCCGTCGTAATATGATCGCTATCGTTGGTAAAAACGATAAAAACACTTACAACCATGTCACTTTCAATGATTATGCAAGCTTAGTGTTACCGGCTCAGCAATTCGATAACCCCTTAACAGAAAAAGTGGCAGTAGTGGTTGCTCGCGGTATGATTATCGATGGCTCAGCTAAAGCCGGTACTATTGGTGGTGACTCTACGGCAGCATTATTACGCCGTGCACGTCATGACGATCAGGTTAAAGCGGTCGTTTTACGAATTGATAGTGGCGGCGGCAGTGCTTTTGCCTCTGAAGTTATCGCACAAGAAATTACGTTGTTACGTGAAGCAGGCAAACCTGTTATCGCTTCGATGGGTGCCGTTGCAGCATCGGGCGGCTATTGGATTGCCGCGCCAGCCAATGAAATCTGGGCTGCGCCGACCACCATCACTGGCTCTATCGGTATCTTTGGTTTAATGCATACCTTTGAAAATGTAATGGACACCGTAGGTTTGAATGTGGATGGTGTGGGCACCACTGAACTGGCTGGTTTATCTGCTGGGCTTCCACTTTTCAAAGGCTTAGATGCGCCGGTCAAAGACTTGATGCAATTGTTAATTGAACGTGGCTACACCGAGTTTTTAACCATGGTAGGTAAACATCGCAATATGAGTATTGAAGCGGTTGATAAAGTGGCGCAAGGTCGTGTTTGGACTGGCTCAACTGCCTTAGAGCTAGGTTTAGTTGACAAGCTAGGTACCTTTGATGATGCCATCGCGCGTGCTGCAGAAATCGCCGGCTTAAATAACTATGATGTTACTATCATCAAACAGGAATTAAGCCCTACCGAACAAATGATTGCCGATATCTTTGGTAATGCGAAAGCCAATGGCTGGTTACCTGGACTTGCTGAGCAACCACAGAACCGCGCTTTACGTCAGCTGACGCAACAGGTTAAGCAAGATTTTATCAGAATGAACCAGTTTAATGATCCTAATGGTATTTATTCCTACTGTTTGGCATGTCAGATTAACTGACAGCTAAGATAAATCTGATTACAATGCCCGGAATTAACCGGGCATTTTTTTAGGTCCTAAAAATTACACCCGTATTGCTCCACCTAGCGTTAATCGATAAGGCTACGCCATGCAAAGAAAACGAATTTATGTCGCTTACACTGGCGGCACCATTGGTATGCAACAATCAACTCGTGGTTTTATTCCGGTACCGGGCTTTTTAACAGACACCGTTAAACGCATGCCAGAATTTTATCGCCCAGAAATGCCCCTGTTTGATATTCACGAGTATCACCCAGTGATTGACTCCTCAGATATGACGCCAGCTCATTGGCTCAGTATTGCTAAAGATATTCAAGCGAATTATCAGCAATACGATGGTTTTGTGGTATTACATGGCACAGATACCATGGCCTACACCGCGTCGGCCTTGTCTTTTATGCTCGAGAATTTACAAAAGCCAGTGATTATCACGGGTTCGCAAATTCCGCTGGCGCAATTGCGATCAGATGGCCAAGTTAATCTGTTAAATGCGCTGTACCTTGCCGCCAACTACCCGATTGCTGAAGTGGCGTTGTTTTTTAATAATCAGTTATTTCGCGGGAATAGAGCCACTAAAGCGGATGCTGATGGCTTTAATGCCTTTGCTTCACCTAACCTAGCGCCTTTACTGGAAGCTGGCATCCATATTAAGTTACTGGCCGGAAAATTGAGCCATAACGACACGGCACTGCCCTTGCAGGTTGCTGAAATCACACCGCAACCCATTAGCGTGGTGACCTTATATCCAGGTATCACCACTGACGTTATCAAAAATATGTTAGCGGCACCTGTCAGAGCCTTAATCATCAAATCTTTTGGTGTCGGTAACGCACCGCAAAGACCTGATTTGCTGGCAGTATTAAAGGCCGCAACTGAGCATGGGCAAATTTTAGTAAACTGTACCCAATGCTTTAAGGGCAAAGTGAATATGGACGGCTACGCAACGGGTAATGCCTTACAGGCGAGCGGCGTGATCAGTGGTTTCGATATGACGCTTGAAGCAACCCTGACAAAGTTACATTATTTATTAAGCAAACCGTTAACGGCAGAACAGATTCGCCAGCAGATGCAACAGAATCTGCGTGGCGAATTAACTCTTTAAAGCATGCTGCCCTTACGCATCAAACAAAGCCGCAACCCGTTTTAACAAGGGTTGCTCTTGCTCTGCAACAGCACCATGCGCTAACCATTGTTGTAACAGCTGTTCAGTGGTCAGTTGCTGCCCTGCATTATGTTTTAATGATAATAACGCTAACTGCACCTGCTGTTTTTCCGCAGGCGTATGCTGGCCACTGTCTTTTCCACTGATTAACTCCAGCGCGATGGTTAACTCTGGACGGCTTAGCGCAGGCGCAGAAATCGCTAAGGCCTCGCGATAAGCCGCTGGCCATTGTTCAACCTTTAACTCACCCGATGCTAAAGCACTAAATAATGCCTGCAAATCTGCTTTTTGTTGTTGCTGCTGCAGCATTTGTAAGCGTTGTGCTGCTTGGTCAGCCAACTGCTGGATCTGTTGACGTGTCGGCGCAAGCGCTGTTTGCTGCAAGTCGCGTAAGCTTGCTTGTAAGCCAGTGATCGCAGCAACAGTGTCAGCCTGCTTGATTTGTAACGCCAGATCGCTAAGTTGGCTATTGACCGCCTGCATTGCTTGTTGCTCAGCCTGCTGTTGCTGCTGATATTCAGCATTACGTTTCGCAAAAAAAGTATCACATAAGGCTCTAAACTCTAGCCAAAGTTGTTGATCTTGCTTACGTCCAGCAAAGCTTAAAGCCTTCCAGCGCAGTTGTAGCTCTTTTAGTATCGACGCTGTCTGCACCGCATCCGTCAGCGCTAACGCAGCTTTTGCCTCAGCGACAATGGCCAGTTTAGCGGCTTCCTGCAACTGCTGTTCAGCCGTAATTTTGGCGCGGATTGCAGCTGAAAGCTGCTGATATTGCTCTTGTAAAAGCTGATAATCACGCCGATTTACCGCACCGGCTTCGCGCCAACGTTTCGCTAACTGCCGAAAACTTTGCTCTAAGGTTTTGCTTTCAATTGCAGCATCTAATAGCGCAGTTAACTCGACTAATAACTGTTGACGCTCCTGTAAATGCGTCGCTCGCTCCGCATCAAGCTTGGCAAATATTTGTCGGCAAGGTTCAAAAGCCGCTTCACAAGCCGTATCAAAAGCCTGATTCAGCGTAAGCTCTAATTCTGGCTCTGCTCTACCCAAGGTATTCCAATTTGCTCTTGCCAGTTTGACTTGCTCTGCACGCGCTTTTGCATCTGTCACCTCGGTTGCCGCCAGTTGTTGCACTTCAGCTAACAAAGCCTGTTTACGAGGCGTTGCCAGATAGTATTGCAAGGCTTCGAGCTCAGCATGTAACACGCTGATTTCAGCTAGGTCATTTGCAAGCTGGGCTTGGGCAAGGCTAGGCAAGGCTTGGTAATCATCTTGAATGCCTTTATAAAGTCCAAACAGCACCTTATAACGACCAGCAGTATGTAAGCGCTTAAATTCTGAGCACTTGCTGCGGAATTGCTTTACACCTTTTTGTTGCTGTTGCTTAAAGACATCCAGCGCGGTTAGCCGCTGTTGTTTAAGCTGCTGATATTGTGTCTCAAGTTCAGTCGGAACCGCAATCAACAGCTGTTTACTTTGCGCTTTCCAAGCCTGAATAAACTGCTGTAACTGCTGCTCTGCGTTAAACAGTTGTTCGGCCGTTTCTAATGCATTTTCTGCATGTTGCTCGCTAAATGCTTGCAGCAATGCCTTTAACGCCACTAAACCAAGCGCAATCTCAGGTAACTTTTCGCACTGTTGTTGCAATTTAATCAGTGCGCTTTGTAACTGCTTTAATTGCTCGGGATTTAGCTCAGCTTGAGTAAACTCTGCCGCTAATTCATTAATTGCATTATGTAAAAGTGGATGTTCGGAGCCTCCCGCTTGCATTTGCGCGATCAGCTGCTGCTCCAGCGCCTGCAGACGTTGTTGGAACTGCGCGAAATGAGTTAACTGCTGTGCTCTTAGCTCTGCAGTTGCCTGCTGCGCAGCTAAATCCGCCAGTTTAGGGGCTAACCAAGCCTGTAAACGTTCAGTCAACTGCTGATATTTCAGACTCACACTGTCAGCTTCATCTTTAGGTAAGCAGGCTAAATCGGGTAATAACTGCTGCCATTGCTCAGCTAAACTTTGCTGGATAGCGGGTATTTCCTCAAGACTATGACGCTCCCGAACTGCATTGAGTTTTGCCAGCAATAACGTGAGTTCTTTGCGTAATTTAACCGGCTTTTGCTTAAGTTCTGCTAAATTCGCCAGCCTAACGGTTAACTCAGCCGCTAAATCTGCACTGAGCAATTTACTGAGCTTTTCCAGCTGTTTCTCATCCGTGATATTGACCAGCAGCTGGCGCTTGAAACTGTCAGGGAAATTCGAATCGAGTAAGCTTTGTTGGATAAGATCGGCTTTATCCAAGCGCTGCAACAGATCAAACCGTAATTGTGGATCGGTTTCTTTTAGCGCCAATTGTTCGAGCACACTGCTTCTATTACATTGCGCGACAAACTTTTGTTTTAAGCTCGTTTCAACTTCGCCCTCTAACAATTGATTGATCAATTGTTGCTCAGCATACTGTTTTAAGCGCTCTGCAGTATCATGCTTACTGGCTTGCCACCATAAAGCAAAGTCATTTAAGTGCTGTAATGCCGCTTTGCGAACTGCTTCTGCACCATCATTAAAAGCAAGCTCGTGCAAAATTTTTTTATGCTCGCTTTCGGTCACTTGCAGTGTTTGAATTGTTTGTAACCGAATAGCGGCGTCTGCGTGCTGCCATTTCGGCTTGAACCAACGTTTAAAGATCATCGTGCGTAAACCTTGCAATAGCGGCAGGATCTGAAAATTGTTTTTTCAGCTCAGCCTTTGATTTGTGTACTATCTGTCCATCTGGACCCACAGTGAAAATATCTTCAGATTTTAGAATCTTAGACTGATAAGCCATGACTAACTGTAAGGTTTGTGCTTTCTGTTCATCAGTCAGCGCAGTCCCATCAGCCCAGCGGCCAGTCGCCACGGCATCAGCCAGTTTTTCGTAAGTTTCAGGCGCCATAGCGCTAACCAGTGAAGTAAAGTCCATACTATTTTTTTCGCTTTAACCAAATTATCCGGGCCCGACACACCACGTACCAACAAAAACCTAACGCAATGGCCGCAGTAGAAACATACTCGTTGTAGCTACCGTTTTCAGGTTGCCACCAATACAAAATGCCAAAACCCGCTAAAAATAGCAGCAACGCCAACATCGATTGATTCATCAACGACTGCGACTGACGCAACATTTTATCTCGGTGCTTTGCTGCCAGTTTTTCTGGCGTTGCGGCAGTTAGATCCGTTTTACATTTTGGACATGCGGTTGCTTTATTAGAGATCCGATGATCACATACTGGGCACGAAATAATGGCCATGCTAAAGTCCTAGCGTAAATCGTCTACTACAGCCAGAATTGCCGTAAGCGAATCCTGACCTAATTTCATGGAACGTACATCTGACCAGCCAAAGGCTTCGTCAGGTAAGTTAGCATTATCTTTAAACGGCATTTCAAGGGTGTAAGCCAGACATTTAAACTGCTCTGCCACCCAATTCGAGGCTACGGTCAGGTTAGCTTTACCCGGCTCATCGCGCTCATAACCAAATTTCGTTTGAAATTCTGGCGTCACTAATAACATCGCCGCTTTAAAGGCGTCTTCCAGTTGTTGCATTTTTTCGTTATACGAGGGTACACCTTCAGAGCCTGCCACAAAGTTGTAGGGTAAATTTTCGTCACCGTGCACATCAAGCAACATGTCTAAACCGATTTCCAGCATTTTTTCGCGAACTAAAAACACTTCCGGACTCTGTTCCATGCTTGGGTTTTGCCACTCACGGTTCAGGTTTACACCCGCTGCGTTAGTCCGTAAATGCCCTCTAACGCTGCCATCCGGATTCATATTTGGCACTATGTAGAACACGGCTTTCGCCAGTAACGCTCTTGCTACACCATCATCTTCATCTAAGAGACGGTCCAGTAAACCTTCGATGTACCACTCTGCCATCGTTTCACCAGGGTGCTGTCTGGCAATAATCCATACTTTCTTTTTCGTATCATCTGGCTCACCGACCACCAGCATGGACATATCACGCCCATCCAGCGTTTCACCCAACTCTATCAATTGACAGTTATAATCATTTTGAGCCTGATGTAATAAGTCCTGATGACGCTCATAGCTGTAAGGCGCAAAGTAAGCAAAATACACCGATTCTGCTTCCGGATAATGGGTAATGGTTAAGGTTTTACCATCATATTTACTTTCTACGCGAAACCAGGTTTGCCGATCATAAGACGCTACCGCTTGATAATCCTTCCAACCGTCTGGATAAGCAGACTGTCCAGCATTCACAATATGAATCTTATGCATTTGCGCATGCGGGCTGTTTAACCGAAAATGAAACCACTGATAAAAATCTGACTGGTTATCTTTACGAATAGCCAGTTGGATATTATTGGGATCAGTAGCCTGAATAATCTCGATATTGCCACTGTCAAAATTGCTAGTAATTTTCATATCAATCTCTTAGTTGATCGTTACACGTAATCGATGTGCTTGTGATAAACACGCTTTGCCTAAAACTGGCGCTCCCAAAGCACAACATCGTTCTATAAATCAGTTTTCTGGATTTTCTCGCACAAAAGCGATATCTGCAAATCCCATTTTGCTGAATGTTTGTAAGCGGTAGTTTTTTATCGCGGATTTATCTTTCGCGGTTTGCAGCAACTGCTTTTCCATTGCCAGAAACGCGGTAAGATCAATCCCTTCAGCCGCCGCGACCGCTTCATATAAATCGTTAAAACGATCATAACTAAACGCAATGACTTTTTTCTGTCCTTTAAAGCTGTAACTCACTTGTCTAGCCAAGGTTATTTCTCCTCTGATAGGGTGTTGCGACACAGCCATAACGAAAACACTAAAATGGCCATACCCACAAAGAGTCGCAACAGGTCGGCATCTCTACTCCAAATCAGCAGATTTACCACTAAGCCTGCAGGAATCAGCGCATTGTTCATTACGGCTAGGGTACCGCTCGACACTTGCGCAGCCCCTTTATTCCACCAAAAATAGCCGCCACCAGAAGCAACGACACCTAACCACAGTATGACCAACCATTGCACCGTATTGTCAGGGTATTGCGCTTCGCCAAATACCAACCAGGCAGGCAAGGCAACCAGTAAGGCGCCCACATAAAACCAGCCGAAATCATGCGCTGCGTTGCCCTGCTGCGGCTTGGCTTGCCGCAATTTTTTATACCCGACTTGACCCGCGGCAAAACAGAGGTTGGCGCCTTGCACTACCGCAAAGCCTAACCAATAATCTGGTGCAGCAACGCCATCACGCATCACCGCGGCGGCCAATACCGCCAAACAAGCCGCCATTAAAAACTTCGGATTAAAACGCTTACTTAATGCATCATAAAGTAAAGTGATATAAATAGGCGTAAAGATTGTAAAAACCAATACTTGCGGCACACTCAGCAATAAAAAAGACTGATAATAAAAAATGTACATCAAACCAAGCTGCACCGCACCCAGCATCGCCATAGCGCAAGCCTGTGATGTGCTGCCACGATAACGCAATAGCAGCGGGATAAATACCAGCAAGGCTAGCACGATTCGACTTACCACTGCAAAATAAGGGTCAACCTGACCGGCGAGATAAACCCCAATCAGGCTGAAGGAAAAGGCCCAGAGTAATGTAACCGCAACCAGATAACGCATTAGGTCAGTTTATGTTGCTTTTCAACAGGCGCTGCATACATTTTGGTTAGCAATACCTGCGCTTCTGGCGACACGCTATTAAGTCTCGTTTGCCATAATTCTTGCGTTTTACTATCAGGTTGCTGTTCGGTGCTGCCTGCAGCTAAATAATTGATAGGAAATAAGCGATAGCCTTGCCAAATTTGTTGATCAATTTGCGCTGCAAGGGTATCCGCGTCGTCTGGTATGCTACTGAGTGGTTTGCCAAACGCAACATGAACGCGGCCTTTAAAGCCCACTATCCCCTTAATGATGGTATCGATATCTTCAAACTCACCTTTTTGGTAGTTACCATGCTGCTGCTTATGCCAAAGCTCATGCACTTTATCTTTATCGCAAGGATCAAATTCATAAGACAAACACACTGGCACAATCTTAAGGTTAGCAAGGTATGCACTAAATGGCTCACCGCGCTTTTTACCTTCCATGTAAAACATTTTTAGAATGGCTGGATCGGTTTCATCATTACCGTCTTTGGCACGGCCCTCTTTTTGCGCAATCCAAATAGACTGCCCTTCCTCTAAGGAGTGTTTAATGTACGCAGATAACTGCGATAAGTTTTTAAGCATTTCACGAGGGCCTTTAGCCCCTCGCTTTACAATGAAGCTTTTATTTAACTTCATTAGCTCTGTAGCACAGGCTTTACGCAGCAAATTATCGCCAATGGCAATGCGAACAGTGGCAAACCCTTGCTGATGCAAGCTCCAGTTAACCAAAGCGGGATCCATAGCGATATCACGATGGTTTGAAATAAATAGATAGGCTTGCTTAGGATCTAAATGTTCAATACCGCTGCAACTGACTTCTGTCGTGGACTTGGCGATCATTTGCTCCATAAAAGCAGCAACCTGCAACTGCACTTTGGCCACGCTATTGAGCTTTGCCCATTTCCGTTTTAAGAAAAACTTAACAACAGGAGACAACATCCAACCGAAGCTGCCCGCTAAGTGTGGAAAACGGTAATGTATAATGGCATCAATAAATTCTTGATCGGCAATTAAGCGCAAAATAGCCGCTTGCACTTCATTATCTTGATAAGGCCGGATATCGGCAAAAGGATCAGTTTGTACGTCTGTCACGCTACTTATCACACCCTAAGAAAAATGTTGCGCTATTCTACCTATTCAACAGGATTAAACCAGAGCAGCAAACATATTTCAGTGTAAAGTCATAGCAACATTATACTCATTGCACTAAGTGAACAGCTCCCACAACATCGCAAACGCCTTTACCATGAGCATAAATGCACGTTTTTGTTGAAAAAAGCTGCAGTCGTTCAAAAGCGCATTGCATTTCACTCTGAAATCATTATGATACGCCCTACGTCGGTACGTAGCGCAGCTTGGTAGCGCACTTCGCTGGGGGTGAAGGGGTCGGAGGTTCGAATCCTCTCGTACCGACCATTAATTTCCTCAAGTTTTGTAAATTCGAAAATTCCTATCACTTTAGTTTCTTCATAATGATAAATAACCTAGCTGTTTATCTTAGCTCTGACAGCTAATTGTAGTAACTTATTCTTTACCAATAACTTTGCTAAGCCTAACTGCCTCAGCCGTTGTGGCAGCACCAAGTTTATTGCGGGCATTTCGAAGATGATTCTCAATAGTACGCACAGAGATCCCCAGTGTTTCAGCAATGGCTGCCTGTCGCCAACCTACACCTATCCAAGCCAAAATTTCTTGTTCCCTTGCGGTTAAATGCCCTTTTAGTATTGCTGAGGGGGCTTCGAGTAAATGTCGGGCTCGAAAAAAAGCAACATGAGCCAAACTACTTAAGGCAAGCCGACTCCTACTGGAAGCATCAATGTTATTGCCTGCAAAGCTAAAAGCGCCTTGCAATCCAGTTGGGCCAAAAATTGGAATTTGCAAGCCATGTAAGCCCTGCCCATGCGGTTTATTCACTATTTTGTAGCGTTCGCCTTTGGCTGTGGGAGTTTTGCTCCAAAAAAACGGTTCATCATGACGGATCACATGCTGCGTAGCAGGGCAATGCCTTAAATAACTCGCTACATCCAGGGGCAACTCTTGCTCTAGCCAAGCGCCCTCTAGCCAATAGATCCGTTCGATGCGACCTTCTTCGCTTGTGTTTACTGTAAAGGATAAAATACGATCATAGCCAAGTGGCGCGATATAGTGCCGCACATGTTGTTGTAGCTCTGTAAATTGCTTGCTGCGCTCGGCAGCAAGCAAAGTATCAATAAGTTTGTCGTGCAATATCATCAATAAGCGTCACACGGCGTTTAATAACGTGTTGGCAGCAAGTTGTCCTAGCGCATTCGCCGCCAGCGGACTATCACCAGTCAGCAAGTTGCGATCTTGATGCACCATGCCGCTGATCCCCTCATTTAGCATCACCAAACCGTTAGCTTGCAATTGCTTAGCATATTGCCAGGTCAAGTGCCCCGGCATATAGCCGATATCGGGGGTTTGTGCATCCAGCGCATCAGGAAAGGCACAAAGGCTATAGCCGGCTAACCGCGAGTTACTGCCAACGGCCAATAGCGCGGCGGGGCCATGGCAAAGTGAGATAATAAACTTGTTATAATCCATTGCCCAGTTCAATACTGTGCTCATCTCGCTGCTAAAAGGTAAGCCGATAAGCGCGCCGTGTCCGCCTGGGATAAAAACCGCAATATAATCTGAATCCGCTCCCAAATTATTGGCAATCACATCAGCAAGCTTTAAGGGTGTTTGAAACTGCTGACGATATTTGGCAAACAAGCTCATCACTGCTTTGTCTTCATTTGGCATGGCCCAGTATTCAAACTTAACCGAATTACCTGAAAGCGTCGCAATATCAAAATCAAAACCTGCTTGAGCTAAGTGGTACATCGGCAGTAAGGTTTCAACTGGATGATTGCCGGTTGAAAATAGCGTGCCATTTTGCATCGGTAAATAGCGCTCATCTGCGGCAACCACTAATACTTTCCAGCGACCGCCCTGATAAGCGTTTGGATACTCAGCATTACTTAAATCTGATTTTGCAGAGGTAAACTGGCTAAGCGAAAAAGGCGATGGGAAGTAAGCATTATCCTCGGCTAGATCACGGGTTGGTGTTTTGTCTGTTGTAAGGTTGTTCGTCATTATCAGCTCCAAAGGTATTTGTGTGCAGCTGTATAATAAGATAGCAGTTAACGTCACAACATAAGGGTTATCCCCTAGTTTTAATCTGATTTTTTAAATTAAAGCTTCATCAAATTAAAAAACCCTTGTGAATATTAGAGTTTGAAAATAACGCCTGCCAGCAGTCAAGCAGGCGTTTCACACTTTTTAATAGCTAGTCCAGCCACCATCCGTTGCGTAGGTCGCACCTGTTAAATTAGAGGCTTCATCGGACAACAAATACAACATAGTCGAGACTTGCTCCCATACGGTAGCCGGACGCCGCTTACTATCAGCATAAGCTAGAATGCTTTGAGTTTTAATGCTACCCATTTTAGGGCCTGGTTCATTCATGGCTTCTTTTACCAAAGCGCCAGCTCGTTCTACCATGGGCGTATCGGTAGCTGCCATATTAACTGAGTTCACGCGGATGCCATAGGGAGCGTAATCGATGGCCGCATTCCGCGTTAAGCCTGTAACAGCATGCTTACTTGCCACATAAGCAGGGTTACCGGATAAGCCTGTTAACCCTGCAATAGAACCCACATTAAGAATAACGCCACCATCGCCTTGTGCTACCATTTGTTTCAACTCAGACCGCATACTGCGAAACACACCAGTAGCGTTGCTACGAAACACATTGTCCCAATACTCATCGGTAGCTTGGTGGATAGGCGCAAACACCAAGGCTTTTTGCTGCTGGTAATCTATTGGAGCGCCTGAGTAAACGCCGTCCATGACCCCAGCATTGTTTACAGCAGCATCCAGCCGTCCAAATCGTTCAACAGCTAAAGCAACCATTCGCTCACATACAGCAGCATCACTGACATCACCATGCAAGAACACGGCATTACCACCCGCTTTAACTATCCGCTCTATGGTGCGTCGGCCTAAATCTTCAATCCAATCGACCCCAACAATATTTGCCCCTTCCCGTGCGGCTCTTATTGCAAAGGCTGCGCCCATACCTCTGGCGCAGCCAGTAATAAGTATAGTTTTGCCTTTAAAACGATTAGGAATAAAGTAATCCTCTGCCGTTGGTGCAATATCTTTGATACCGACCGCTGGTTTGGGAGCAGTGGGGACTTGCGCAAAACCACTACCGGCAACAGTCGCGGCAGCAGCAAAGGCTGTAAATTTTAGTAAGTCACGACGATCCATTGTACTCTCCTTCATTAACCACTCAAAAAAACCATGTCTGATCACATGCACTAAAAACCTATTCGAATAAACAACATGGAACTTAACCAAGGACTTGAGTGCTGTCCCAAAGCCTCGTTTACTGCTTTATCACTGAATGTAGCCGCAAGATGTCCTTGCAGCATAATATTGCGCGAATAAAAGTACTTTGCGGTCAGATTAAACTCTGTCCCAAGTTGAGTGCTGGGTAAAAACGATAAGGCTGGATTGCCACCTAAATTCGTTAATGAATCTGCTTTAAAGAGCCAAAATTGAGGCACGAGTTCGATTTGGGGTGAAGGCTTTAACCTTACTTGTAACCGGTGCGTGATAAGATTGGAATTTTGGAAAATTTTGAAATGATTAATCCCTTGAACCCAAGTTTCGCCATTACCGCCTGAGAGTAACGGATCCCATCGTTCAAAAGTTGACGTTGCAGGCTTATCCCCCGTAAAGCGAGCATAACGATAACTCAAGCTAGGAGTCCAATTTAGTGAAGGAAATGCCAAACCTGCCTCCATAAAATAGCCCAAAGCTAACATATCAAAGTCTTTGTGAGTTTGTTTTGCCACTTCGGAAGCAAAATAGGGATGTATTTTTTCATTAGGAGCGGCCTGAAAAGGCTGCCAGCGCAATCGCAGATTGGCAACTTTTAACCCCTCTCGTGATAGTTGCGCTGCAGAGGTGAAATAGCGGCTATTAGATTCTGGTACTGTCATCCATGCAGCACCTAACAGATAGTTCGCTAATTTAAGCTCGGCATTAATACCTGTAATCACCGTTTTAGAATCTAACTCTGGTAACTCATCAGCATCAACACTAAATGCTTCAATCTTAATGTTATTAAAAACCATTCTAGCCAGAAACACATTATCCGCTGCCCAGCGAGGATTAGATTGTAGAGCGGCTCTATTTAAACCGTTTTGCGAAGTATTGGTGAGAATAAAACCATCACCTATACTGAACCTTTGACGACCTGCGGTCAAATTGTAAACAAAACGATCACCTTTTTCGTTGTTGTTTCCCCCCACAACCCCCAAAAAAGCATCTTCTAGAGCAAAATGCTGTCGGGTTTTATCAGTAAACAACTCCTGACCAATAGAGCCGGACAAAATCCCGCTAGCGCCACCATAGACATGTACTTGTTCAGTAACAGGGGTAATGCCATAAAGCCCAACATGCGCAAAGCCTTCAAACCAGTTGCTAAATCCTTTGCCAGCAGGCGTGCCTTGAACAAAAGGATTACCCTCTAACATCAAATCCGGCTTGCCAAACCAAGCATCTTGGTTAGCGTAGTACATACCTAATAGCTCTAAGCGAGCTTTGATAAAAGTACCGTCATGTTGATATAGCCACGGAAAACTCGCGGATGTTAAGCCAGGCTGTGTATTGTCAGTCAGTGTAACAAGTAGTGAAATGATAAGCTGGCCTTGATCACTGAAAGTGATCTGGTGTGTTATGGCCGCAATTTCTGGCAGTTTAGTAAGAGAGGTTAAATTAAATAATAACAACTCTTCTCGAAAAGTATCGTTAGCGTACAACGCAAGGTTGCGACGAACTTTATCGATCACTCTTTGCTGGGCATAATGATCTTTAGTGGGATTAGTAATGGTAATTGTTATAGCTTCTATGCGTTTACCCATATAGGGATCTGTGGCAACCTGTGCCTGCCCGTTAAATGACAGCATTAAACCTAAATAAATAACGGTAAAGCTAACAATAATAGAGGTTCTTAGACTTTTCATTAATTTCACATTATCGGAAAATTTTGTTTATGCTAGCGCATAGATAAATGATTAACTAGCTGTTGATAGTGAAAAAGATAACAGCAAGCCATCCATCTCTCTGCCTCTCGCTTAGCAAAACTTAATTTCGACAAAGCCCCTGCTCCCAATCTTTCCACACCGGCTGTAAACCGCGTTGCTGCATTGCCTCAGCCACGGCCGCAGCAGAGCGCTGATCATCGGTGCTAAACTGCTCCAGATTATCGGTTTCTACCGCATAAGAGCCGGGTGCAGTGCGTGAGCCGGCGCTAATACTGGTGATGGCCAAGGGCACCACATGATCACGAAAGTGCGCCGATTCACGGGTGGATAAACTCAGCTCCAGCTCGGTATCAAATAAGCGCCAAGCGCAGATCAGTTGTACCAATTGTTTATCGCTGATTAGCGTATCGGATTCATGTTGCTGTAGCACCTGATCGGCCAAGCCACCCGCGCAGGGTCGCAGTCGCGGAAAGGACACACTGTAACGGCTACGCCAATAATGCTGCTGTAAATAGCGCAAATGTAACGCCAAATAAATGGAGTCTAGCCGCCAGTCGCCTAATCCCAGTAAAGCGCCAAGACCTATTTTATCCACACCCGCCTGACCTAGCCGCTCAGGGGTGGCCAGCCGCCAATCAAAGTCCATTTTTTTCCCTCGGCTATGATGCTGCGCATAACAGCCCCGATCATAGGTTTCCTGATACACCAGCACGCCATCTAAACCATATTGCCGAAGCTCAGCATAATCTTGACTCGACAGCGGCTGCACTTCTAACAGCACATAACTAAAGTAACGTTTTACCAGCGGCAGCATCTGCTTAAAGTACGCCTGCCCCACTTTTTTCTCATGTTCGCCCGCGACCAGTAATACCGTTGAAAAACCCTGTGCTTTTAATGCCTGGCATTCTTGCTCCACTTCGGCGAGGCTTAAGGTACGGCGTTTTAGCGCATTACTCATAGAAAAGCCGCAGTAGCTGCAGTCATTGGCGCATAAATTAGATAAATACAGTGGAATATAAAATTGCAAGGCATGGCCAAAGCGCTGCCGAGTTAATTGCTGGGCCTGCGCGGCCATCTGCGCTAAAAAAGGCGTGGCCGCCGGTGAAATTAACGCCGCAAAATCAGCCAGATCACGGCGGTTTTTCGCTAACGCTCGCGTTACTGCAGCCGCATCGGCTTGCCTGATGTGTTGTTGCCAATACTGGCTATCTTGCTTGGCGAGTAACCCACTAAACCCAGCTGGCTCAAGCTGTAACGGCTGCACCTGTCCAGTCATAGCCGCAGAGGCTGTCGAACAAGCAAAAGCGGGATGCGTCATAGGCTCTCCAAAAACGCGCTAAGTGGACTGCTAGCTACCGCCTGTTGTTGGCGTGTGGCTAAACCGGCTTGCCGCGCTAAGGCACCGGCTTCGCACGCCAATTTAAAAGCGTTGGCCATAGCAATAGGATCGGTGGCACTGGCTATGGCGGTATTCACCAGCACGGCAGTCGCCCCCAACTCTAAAGCTTCACTGGCATGACTGGGCGCGCCAATACCGGCATCCACAATCACCGGTACGCGGCTTTGCTCAATAATAATGCGCAAAAAATCGCGAGTTTGCAGGCCCTGATTCGAGCCAATAGGCGCCCCCAGCGGCATGACTGCTGCACAGCCTACTTCCTCTAGCCGTTTACACAGTACCGGATCAGCGCCGCAATAGGGCAACACCACAAAGCCTTTGGCCACCAACAGTTCTGCGGCCTTGAGCGTTTCTATCGGATCAGGCAATAAATAGCGTGGATCGGGATGAATTTCTAATTTCAGCCAGGGCGTTTGCAGTGCTTCACGCGCCAATTCTGCCACAAATACCGCTTCTTCGGCGGTACGTGCCCCCGAGGTATTAGGGAGCAATTTTACGCCAAGCGCGTTTAGCACCGGTAAAATCTCATCTTGCCTTGAGATCAAATCCACTCGCCTAAGCGCCATGGTTACCAGCTCGGTACCACTGGCCAGTAAACTTTGTTGCATGACACTGGCACTTTGAAATTTACCGGTGCCGGTCAGTAAACGTGATTGAAAAGTCTGTCCTGCTATCTGATAAGACATCACTAACCTCCTGCAATTGCAGTAAATAACATAATATTATCGCCCTCTTGCAGCGACTGACTGTCCCAGTGACTGCGCGGGATCACCTGTTGATTAATGGCTACGGCGATCCCGGCTCTTAGCTGTTGTTGACTGGCTAAAAATACCGCCAGCGTCGTCGGGCTACTCAGCGTATAAGGCTGTTGATTAAATTGGATTTGCATTTTTTATCTCATTCGTTAAGCGCACAAACTGGGCAATCGGGATCTTGTTGCAGCTGTAACTGACCACTCTGGCCCTGTAGACCATCAAAGTAGCGTAAATGGCCGAACGGAATCACACCGATATTTACTAGATACTGCAGCGCCAGCAGCGCTTGCTGGCAGGCCACCATGCCCACTAAAGGCCCCAAGATACCGCTTTGTAAACAGCTAGAGCTATCTTGCCAATCAGGGTATAAACACTGATAACAGCCCTGTCCTAGCCAAGGTTTAAGCGCCAATAATTGCCCTTGCCAGCCCGTCGCTGCGCCGCTGATCAGCGGCACCTGCTGCGTGTAACAGGCCTGATTAATGGCTAAACGGCTACTGGCGTTATCGGTGCAGTCCAGCACCAGATCCACCTCAGGCAATAGCGTTTGCAGCTGTGAGCGCATCAAACGCGTAGGTAAGGTACTAATAGCAATCTCCGGATTTTGGGCTGTTAAGCGCGCTTTGGCACAGTCAACTTTATGCAGCCCCACCTCGGCGCTGCTATACAGTAATTGTCTGGGTAGATTGCTTAAACTGACCCTGTCATCGTCCGCCAGCAGTAACTGCCCAACACCCGCCCCGGCTAAATAGGACGCGACCACGCTGCCTAAGCCGCCTAAACCGATAATCAACACCTTGCTAGCCAATAAGCGCTGCTGCTGCCGCTCATCCATCTCAGGCAGCAGTAGCTGTGCGCTATAGCGCAGCTGCTGAGCAGGTGTTAGTTCTGACATACTGCATCCACCTGAACGTTTACCTGTTCCAAACTGTTCGTTGCTAGCAGCGCTGGTGCTGATATCACTGGCTGCTCCTCAGTAAGCTGTGACAGTTGCGCTATTTCTTTCGCTTGCGTTATTTCTCTAGCCTGCGCTAGGCGCGCCATCATTTCTTGCGTGGCTTGCTCGGGTTCGGCCGCTTCGGTAATGGCCGTCACCACGGCAATGCTGTTGACACCGGTAGCTGCCACGGCCGACAACCGCTCGGCATTAATACCGCCAATCGCTACCGTTGGAAAAGGTGCCGCTAACTGCACATACTGCGCTAACCGCGCTAAACCTTGCGGCTTTGAGGGCATTTGCTTGGTTTTAGTCGGAAAAATATGGCCAAGCGCAATATAAGATGGCTGCAGGGCTTTGGCTCGCAATAGCTCGGCATAGCCATGGGTAGAGATGCCCAGCCGGATCCCCGCTTGCTGTAACGCATGCAGATCGGCAGTGGCTAAATCTTCCTGCCCCAAATGCACGCCATAGGCACCAAGCTGCAAGGCCAATTGCCAATGATCGTTAATAAACACTTGTGCTTGATACTGCTTGCCTAGCGCAATGGCTGCTGTGATCTCAGCAACCAGCTGTGCTGGATCTGCAGCAGCTTTAATCCGTAGCTGGATGGTTTTAATACCCAGCGGTAATAAGCGGGATAACCAAGCGACTGAATCAACGACTGGATAAAGCCCCATGTCTGGGTAAGTCAGCGGCGCAAAGGCTGCGGCAGTCGGTTGTAAATCCGTTAAGCTAGCGCCTTGATACAGCTGCTGCACCTGTGTCGTCGTTAGCCACACGGGAAAGTCATCGCTGGCGACGGGCAAAGACAGATGCTCTAAGGTGCCAGGGCCTTTACCGGTAGCATAAGCCGCTTGCAAACTACGATTTAAATACGCCTTGGCGAGCACAATGGCATCTGCTAGGGGATAGCCCAGCGCCAGCGCACTGGCAATAGCGCTCGCTAAGCTGCACCCCGTACCATGATTGTGTGGTGTCGCGATACGCGGACTGGCCAGCCAAGCTTGCAATGTCGCCGAGACCAGATAATCCAGTGCTAGGTGTTGACAACCACTGGCATGACCGCCTTTTACCAACACCGCAGCGACGCCCTGTGTTAACAGCGTTTGGGCGGCCGCGAGGATTTGCGCTGGCGATGCCACCGGCAAGCCGGTTAAAGCGGCTAACTCGGGTAAATTTGGCGTAAGCAAATGCGCATAGCGGTACAGCTCAGGCAAGCGAGTGCTGGCTTGCTGTCCTTTTAGCAACAAGCTGTCACCACAGCTGGCAATAAGTACCGGATCCATAATGATCGGTAGCGTTTTGGGTAAGGTTGCGAACAACTCGGCCAATTGCTGCTGTTGCTCCTGACTTGCCACTAAGCCTACTTTAATGGCCACTGGCGGTAAATCCGCTAGCAAGGTCTGCCACTGCGCTGCCAGCATCGCTGCTGATACCAGCTCAACCCGCGCCACTTCCACCGAACTCTGGGCGGTGATGGCGGTGATCAGGGTGCAAGCATGCACACCAAAAGCGCGCATGGTTAAGATATCCGCCTGAATACCGGCGCCCCCGCCGGAGTCCGAGCCAGCAATTGACCACACAATGGGCTTTTGAGCTGCAGGCAGTGACGATAACTCAGTCCCTTGAGTCGTTGCTGCAGTCAAGCGAGATGACTCAGAGTGTGGCTGCATAATCACGTACATCCTGAGTAATTTTCATTGAGCAGAACTTAGGGCCACACATGGAGCAAAAATGCGCACTCTTGTTAGACGCCTGCGGCAAGGTTTCATCGTGATATTTGCGCGCCGTTGCTGGATCT
The DNA here is from genome assembly GCF_049390205.1 of Alishewanella sp. d11. Classification (GTDB taxonomy): domain Bacteria; phylum Pseudomonadota; class Gammaproteobacteria; order Enterobacterales; family Alteromonadaceae; genus Alishewanella. The sequence continues at coordinate 3,466,064 of NZ_CP186547.1, forward strand.
AATGCCAGATTAAACTGATCTTCCCAACGAAACTCAAAGCGCGCCTTCGACATCGCATTATCGCGAATTTGCGCGCCTGGATGCCCTTTGGCCAGATCGGCAGCGTGGGCAGCAATTTTGTAAGCAATCAGCCCCTGTTTAACATCTTCTTTATTGGGCAGACCCAAGTGTTCCTTCGGTGTTACGTAGCAGAGCATGGCACAGCCAAACCAACCGATAAAGGCCGCGCCAATGCCTGAGGTAAAATGATCATAGCCAGGTGCAATATCGGTAGTCAGTGGCCCCAAGGTATAAAATGGCGCTTCATGGCAGTGTTTTAGCTGCTCGTCCATATTTTGTTTAATCAAATGCATCGGCACATGGCCTGGGCCTTCAATCATTACCTGTACATCGTACTCCCAAGCAATTTTGGTTAGCTCCCCCAAGGTCGCCAGCTCGGAGAACTGTGCCTCATCGTTAGCGTCATAAATCGAGCCTGGACGCAGGCCGTCTCCTAACGACAACGACACATCGTAGGCGGCACAAATTTCGCAAATTTCCCGAAAATGCTCGTATAAGAAATTTTCGCGCTGATGCGTCAAACACCACTTCGCCATGATCGAGCCGCCGCGCGAAACAATCCCCGTTAAACGTTTGGCGGTCATTGGCACATAGGCCAGTAACACCCCGGCATGAATCGTAAAGTAATCAACGCCCTGCTCGGCTTGCTCTAACAAGGTATCGCGAAAAATCGGCCAGGTCAGATCTTCGGCCACACCTTTGACTTTTTCTAGCGCCTGATAAATCGGTACTGTGCCAATCGGCACGGGGCTATTACGGATAATCCAGCTGCGGGTTTGATGAATATCACGCCCCGTCGACAGATCCATCACCGTATCAGCGCCCCAACGGGTAGCCCACACCAGCTTTTCCACCTCTTCTTCAATGCTGGAGGTGACGGCCGAGTTACCGATATTGGCATTTACTTTGACCAAAAAATTGCGGCCGATAATCATCGGCTCGGCTTCAGGATGGTTAATATTGGCCGGAATAATGGCCCGGCCAGCCGCGACTTCGGCACGCACAAACTCGGGGGTAATATGCTCGGGTAAGGCGGCAGCATAAGGCTGCCCCGGATGTTGTTGCTTTAACAAGGCGCTTGTTACCTGATCGCGCCCCATATTCTCGCGAATAGCAATATATTCCATCTCAGGGGTAATGATGCCAGCACGGGCATAGTGCAATTGCGTGACAGTTTTGCCGGCCTGTGCTTTAAGGGGTTGGCGGTTTAAGCGATGCGGTACCGGCGCTTCCAGCTGTTGCTGCTGGCTAAAACGCGAGCTTAATCCGGACAACTGCTCGGTATCCTGCCGCTCTAAAATCCACGGTAAACGGACCGGTGCTAAGCCATCTTCAACACTGATGCGGGCTTGCGGATCGCCATAAGGCCCAGAGGTATCATATACCGGCACCGCTTCATTCGGCTCAGTGATCGGGGCTTCCGGCGTGCCGCCCAGTACGGTATCAGCCAGTAGAATTTGCCGCATAGCCACCTGAATATCCGGTCGCGTTCCTTGTAAGTAAAGACGGCGTGAATTGGGATAAGCCTCGCCCTGCAGTTCAGCAATAAAATCGCGGGCGGCTTGGCGTTGTAAACGGCGATTCGACACAGCTGCGTCTGCTGGAGTCTCTGCAGAAAATGGTTGTGCTGAAAATTGTGTTGAGGTTGAAGCTTCTGGAGCAAGTAAATCTGAAGTTGACATAGCAATCTCACCAAAGGTTAAGGGAAAATGCTTGTCAGGAGTGTTGGATAGGATTAGGCGATAACACAGGTTAACGAAGGCTGACCTAGTGTTTTACCCCAGTGTAAAAACTGCTGGTTGACTTACCGCTGCAGTCCCCTGAAATGCCATATAACTCACATTACTCACAAAAATAACATGGTAAATTGCATTATTGGGCAGCTAGCTAAAGTGCCATTGGCCTACACTAAGGTATCACTTAACCACTACTTGTTCCCTTCGCAGGTATTAGCCTGATCAGGTTCAACGGATCCCGCACTGCGGTCTCAGCTTTAAGGCATAATGCCTTAATGCACTCCGACAAGATGTAATTATTTACATAGCGTTGTTATGTAAATTGGTTTTTATAAAACCATAATTTGGCTGAAAAGAAAAGTAAGATTGGTATTTTAATTACAGCCGTTTAATGGTTTGCGTTAATCATCGTGCTAATAACGCACCCTACGTTGACAATATTAGCCAAGCCGTTGTTCACGTAAAAACACCAATAACTCAGGCAGTGGCATAGGGCGCGCATAAAAATACCCTTGCACCCTATCACAGCCTAATTCGCGACAAAGCTGCGCCATCTCTGGCGTTTCCACGCCTTCTATCACAACCGTTTTGCCAATTTCCTTACAGGTGCTGACGATCATTTCGACGATCTTACGTTGTTTTGTGTCCGCTAATAAATCTAGCGTAAAAGAACGATCTAGCTTTATGCTATCCGCGGGCAATCGATATAAATACGATAAGCTAGAGTACCCAGTACCAAAATCATCTAATGCCAGTAAACAACCTAATTGTTTAATCCGTTCAGGCAACAAAAAGGCATTAGTTTGGCCTTCAAGCAGTGCGCTTTCGGTTAGCTCAATACAAATACGCTGTGGCGGTATGTCAAAACGGGCAAATGCTTGCGCCAGAAAGCACACATAGTCGTAGCGGCGTAACTGTTGTGATGACACATTAATCGCTGCGCTTAACAGCGCTAATTCCGGTTGATCACGCAGATCTTTAAGAACGATTTCCGTAACCTGTTCCCCTAATTGAATAATTTGGCCGGTCTGCTCTGCAATGGGGATAAACTCCGCGGGGGAAATGTAGCGACCTTCGTCATGCCAGCGCACTAAACTCTCTAAGGCCACCACCTGTCCAGATCTAAAATCAATCACCGGTTGGTAAAATACCTGTAATTGATTCGCATCCAGCGCAGCCTGTAAACGATTTCGAATGGCCATTATTTTACGGTAATCATCCGCCATAACATGCTGATAAAAACGATAAGTATTGCCTCCCGCTTGTTTCGCATAGCTCATCGCGACATCGGCTAATTGCGTGAGTAACTGTGAGCTTTTACCTGTTTCGGTATTAATAACAATACCAATACTGGCTGTGACATAAACATTAAAGCCGGTTGAAGTACTGGGTGCGGCAATACTTTGCAATATGCTGACCGCTAAATGCTGTGCGTCCAAGGCATGGCAGCCAGGCAGATACACTAAAAACTCATCACCGCTAAAGCGCGCTAATAAGGTATCCTCTCCCACCAACAACCTGATCCTATTGGCAATTTCAGTTAATAATTTATCGCCTACGTCATGACCGAAGCTGTCATTAATCGGTTTAAAGCCATCTAAATCAATAAATATCATGGCTTCAGGTAAAGCGTTTTCAGCAGGCAGTCGCGGCTCTGCGGCTTGATAAAAAGCGTCGCGACGCAGTAAACCGGTAATATCATCGTACTTGGCTAAGGTCACCAGTTTTGCTTTCTCACGATGCAGTTGCCTAGTGCGATCTGCCGCTAAGATGAAAGTACAACAAAATACTAAAGCTACCCAAAGTACTACTTGATGCAAACGAGAACGCGCTTGTAACGCCTGAATATCACTGATAAAAACGTAAAAATGACGATCTTGCCAACGCTGATCATCAGGTGTCAATTTAAAGTAATAGCGGTATTTTGCTGTTAACTCGCTAAAGCTAGCCCGAGAAAAAACGTGTTCATCAACCGATAACAACACATCAGGTAAGACTTCCAGATAAATTCTGAGCTTGGCACCCTTATCAGAACGATCAGTCATTAACGCGTGCTGTAAGTTAATGAGTACAAGCACCGTTTTGATCTCATCTGCCGCAACTGAGACATATAACTTCCTCATTAAAAAAGGTTCATCAGTCTCTAAAGAACGCCCATTAGTTCCAAGCTGAGCGTCAGAATCCTTTTGCACTAACCAGTTTTGTAGAGTCGAACTGTTAAACAATCCCTGTTGATAAAATGCAGCCGCTTTGCCAGTCATAAAACGAGGTTGTAATTCCGAATCGAAAATAATAGCACCATGGATCAAATCATAATTTGTTGTCATATCTGCTAAATCGGCAGACATAAAATTCAAACGTTGCTCACTATCAATTCGTTGCCAACGGACATTGGCACTGGCTAGCAAGGTTTCGGCAAAGGTTAATTGAGAACGTACGCCACTGATCACACGCTCAGTTTTCTGTTGCGCAATGTGTGTTTCATATTTAATGTCATAAAGTGTCAAAGCAAACCACACTCCATAACCCGCTTGAAACATAATAATCGCAATTACGGTACTACGGGTAACGCCACCAGTAACGCTTAACTTAAAATGTTGCCGAAGCGCTAAAGCTATCCCCCCTGTGATAAACATCACTGGGATTAAAGAAGAACTAAACGGAGTTTGTGCAGAGTGAGGCAAAAAGGGGAACCACAGCGACAGTTGTAATAAACAGCCATAGACAAAAATAATCAAAGCAACAGATTGCCAAAGTAGCCGACTCAGTCTGCTCTGCAGCGGTATCAATAAACATGCCGCAGCCAAAATTGACAGCACAATGATGATCAAAATTGGAATGCCACTTAACTCATGGGCATGATTTACGCCATTTACACTTAGATGAAGCGCGATCAGCAGTAGCAACAGCCCACTACTGACTCTTAACTTATGCCATTGAAATACCACCGCTGAAAAACCGAGACTAAGTAAAGCACCGATTTTAACCAGTGTTACCGATAAGATAGGTAGCATCAAATCATTAAGAAACAGCTGCTCGATAATTCCAAGCAGCGCTACCATAATGAAAAAACCAGCAATAATCAGATAAAACGCTAATGCAGCTGAACGACTGATACTATCCTGCAGCTTAAATTGTCCAAACACCGTTACACCTTAATTAATTTACTTAGTTACTACATGGATAACTCAGGCTAAGTTTTTAATCAGCAATCGATGTTACCTGCAGTCGCGCGCATTTCGCAATCACAAATACGATTTATTTCCTTTTCTTTACACAAGCGCAATCAAGCTTGCATCACTACACTTGGCTTAGTACGCCTAACCCCGTATAGTGACGCCGTGAATTTATCAGGTACTCAAAAATGCTACAAAATAATCCGTTACTGGCGCAATTGAAACAGCAAATGCGCGAATCCTTGCCCACCAAAGAAGGTGTAGTCCGCGCTACCGCTAAAAGTTTTGGTTTTCTGGAAATTAATGATAAAGAAAGTATCTTTATCGCGCCCCCTCAGATGAAAAAAGTATTGCATGGTGACAAAGTCAGCGCCGTAATCAGCACGGTAGACGACAAAAGCCAAGCTGAACCACAAAAGCTGCTGCAAGCGGCGTTAACGCAATTTGTGGGCAGAGTAAAACGGCATAAGAATAAGCTGCAGGTAGTCCCTGATCATCCACAAATGCGCGAAGCATTAAAGGCGGCGCAGGCCAAAGACATGGCGGATAGCGTGTTAGAGGACGGCGATTGGGTTTTGGCTAACTTAACGCAGCACGCCTTAAGTGACGAACAATTCTTGGTTACGGTGACCGCCTTAATTGCCAAAGCGACCGATCCTGAAGCGCCATGGTGGGTGGTACTTGCTCGGCATCATTTAGCCAAAACAGCCCCCGCTACTGACGAGCCCTTAACGCTAACTGATACATTTCAGCGTACTGATCTAACTGCGCAGCCGTTTTTTACTATAGACAGTGAAAGCACTCAGGATATGGACGATGCAATCAGCATTCAAGCAACAGCTAGCGGCTGGCAGTTGCAAGTGGCTGTGGCAGATCCTGATGCCTATATCACAACAGACAGCCCCTTAGATCAGTTAGCGAAAGTCCGGGCTTACACCACGTATTTACCCGGCCGCAATATCCCGATGTTGCCACGCCAATTAGCGGACGAGCTGTGTTCTTTGCACCCAGCGCAACAGCGTCCAGCGTTATGTGTTACGCTGCAGATTGACCATCAAGGTAACGTAGTCGGCGAGCCGCACTTTGAATTGGCATGGATTTGCTCAAAAGCGCGTTTTAGTTACAACCAAGTCTCTGACTACATTGAGCAAAATGGCAACTGGCAACCAGAATCTGCCGAAATGGCCCAGCAGTTACAGGCACTGGCTGAACTGGCTGCGACTCGGCAGCAATGGCGCCAGCAGCATGCCATCGTCTTTCAAGACAAACCCGATTATCGTTTTGAATTGGCAAACGGCAAGCTTGTTGCCGTCCACGCTGAATACCGCCGAATTGCTAACCAAATGGTAGAGGAAGCAATGATTGCAGCTAATTTGGCCTGCGGTGAGTTTCTAGCAAGCCAGCTAGGTTTTGGTTTGTTTAATACACATAGTGGTTTTGAAGCCAGCAAGCTTAATGGGCTGACCGAGCTGTTAGCGAAAGCCGACTGCCCGATTGCTGCAGAGCAGTTCACTACTCTGACGGGCTATTGCCAATTGCGCCGCTGGTTGCAACAACAACCGACCAGTTATCTAGAAAATCGGATCCGTCGCTTTCAATCTTATGCGGCAATTAGCGTCGAGCCTGGTGCGCACTTTGGTATGGGGTTGCAACATTACGCTACCTGGACGTCGCCTATTCGCAAGTACAGTGATTTAGTCAATCAACGTTTAATCAAAGCGATCATTACCGCCCAGCCAGCAGACAAACCCAATGAGCAATTAACGCAACATCTGGCAGAGCAACGTAAAGTACAACGTAAAGCCGAACGGGACATTGCGGATTGGCTGTATACCGAGTATCTACAGCAATTTATTGGCAGTGAGCAAGGTTTTGTTGCAGAGATTATGGATATCAACCGCGCGGGGATCCGCGTGCGGTTAACCGAAATCGGTGCAACGGCTTTTATGCCGCTCAGTTTGCTGAGTTCAGAAAGCCAACCGCTTGTAGCAAATTGGGAAGAAGGTCGTTGTTATCAGGGTGAAACCAGCGTGTATGAACTAGGACAACCGCTAAAGGTACGGATTTTCAGTGTGGATACTGAAAACCAAGCTATTACGGTAACCTTAGCGACAACTGACTAATCGTTAACGATCTCATCTGCTGCCAAGCAGAGTGATGAACAAAGCGCCCTGATTTTACCCAGATCAGGGCTATGCCATCATAAAAATGTCATGTAGCAGCACTAGACTAAAATTTTTAACTACATGAAACGGCTATGTTATTACCTACCCTACTGTTATTGACCTTACCGCATGCTGAATTGGGTCCAAGACCCGCCTATTTAACCGATTTATTGCCCTCAGGCGATCTTAAGCATGCGCTGAGTCAATGTCTGCAGCAACCCGCACAGCGACATAATTTTTCCATTGGTCATCGTGGTGCACCGTTACAATTTCCAGAGCACAGTAAGGCTTCTTATTTAGCGGCTATCCGGATGGGCGCCGGTATCTTAGAATGTGACGTGACCTTTACAGCCGACAAACAATTGGTCTGCCGGCATGCCCAATGCGACTTACACCAAACTACCGATATCTTGCTAAGACCCGAGCTCGCAGCGAAATGTACCACCCCTTTTAGCCCGGCAAGTGGTGAACAACCCGCCACGGCAAACTGTTGTGCCTCAGATATTACAGTCGCTGAATACAAGAGCCTCTGTGCGAAAATGGATGGCGTTAATCCTGCGGCAACCACTGTTGTAGACTATGTCAACGGCAGCCCGGCTTGGCGTACCACTTTATATGCCCAATGCGCCGCGCCCTTGACGCACCAAGAAAGTATTGCGCTGTTTCAAGCGCATGGCGTGATGATGACCCCTGAGCTAAAAGCGCCAGAAGTTGAGATGCCCTATCAAGGCAACTATACGCAGCAAAATTATGCGCAGCAGCTTATTGATGAATATAAAGCCGCTGGCGTTACCCCAGATCAAGTCTGGCCGCAATCTTTTCATATTGAAGATATTCGTTATTGGCTAAAACACGAGCCGGAGTTTGCCAAACAAGCGGTATTTTTGGATGCGCGGGTTGAAGCTGACACTTATGACGCCAGTAAACCGCAGTTACTCATCCCCAGTTTTACTGAATTAAAAGCTGAAGGACTTAATATTATTGCACCGCCACTTTGGGCGCTAGTGACAGTAGAAAATGGCAATATTGTGCCTTCTGCGTATGCCAAAGCCGCCAAAGCGGCGGGTTTACACCTGATCACCTGGTCGTTAGAGCGCTCAGGCCCCTTAGCGAATGGTGGTGGTTGGTATTATCAATCTATTGCTGAGGTGACCAGTGATGATAGCGTGACACTGCAATTACTCGATGTGCTAGCCAGACAAGTTGGCGTGATCGGCGTATTTTCGGATTGGCCTGCAACGACCACTTTTTATGCTAACTGCATGTTACAACATAACAAATAACGTGAACATTTAATCTAAAAGACATTTTTCTGTAAGATTTACGTAATAAAAAATCTGCACACTAGCGCCGCGGCATGCTGGTTCAACCAGCATGCTAAAACAAAAACATAATCGCTAGTGGAGAATTCTGTGCAAACTTTTAAAGCCAACTTACTTACCTTAGCCGTGTTAAGCGCGATCAGCGTTCCAGCCTATGCGGAGCTGGCCAATCAGGCAGCTGAAAAAGAAGTAGAAGTGATTTCAGTTCTGGGTAAACGTGTTAGCTATGCCAACAACACCACCGATGAAGCAATGAAACTGGCTAAAGCGCCAATCGGTAACGTGATGGATCTAATTGATAACTTACCTGGTATTAATGTCGGTCAAGGTGATGCCTTCGGTGGTGATGATTACACCACAACAATTAGCATGCGTGGTTTTGTGATTGATCGCGCCGATCAGCAATTAGGTATTACAATTGATGGCATCCCAAATGGTGGCTCAGCCTATGCAGGCGGCAGTAAAGCCAACCGTTATTTAGATGTTGAAAACACCCGTTTGGTAGAAGTAGGTCAAGGTAGTGCCGATATTGCCTCAGCCTCGTTAGATGCACTAGGGGGTACCATCAACTTTGTTTCAGCTAACCCAGAGATGGAAGCTGGTGCACGCTTTGCATACACTAGCGGTAGCCATAATGCTCGTCGTTATTATGCTCGTTATGATAGCGGTGAAATCTTTGGTAATACCACCGCCTATTTTAGTCTGTCTGATAGCTTTAATAACCGCTGGATGGGTTCAGGCAGCAACGGTAATACCGATCGTTTACATGTTGAATTTAAGAGTGTTACCGAGCTGGAAAAAGGTCGTGTCACAGCACGTGTTTCTTATAACGATGCACACGAAGATAACTACCAACCCATTTCTTTAGCGCATTTCAAACGCACGCCACGTTGGGATGGCTTAACCACTAGCTGGACTGGCAACCCAGATAACGATCAGAACTATGCTGAAGCGTGGTCAACGCTGCGTGAAAATACCCTAGCCTACGTAAAAACAGAATGGTATTTATCTGACAACCTAGAGCTTGATGTTACGCCCTATTTGCATTTACAAAATGGTCGTGGTGACTGGTTACCGCCATTCCAAGTGTATGCGACTAACGCTAATGGTGATCGCATCAACCGTGGTAACGGCACCAGACGGGTAAACTATACCCACGTAGATGCGTCTGGCTTACCAATTCTAGACGGTAACAACAGCCAAGCGGGTGCTAAACGCGTATCTTCATATCGTCACACTCACTACGAGAAAACCCGGTTCGGTACCACAGCCAACCTAAGCTGGGAGCTGGGTAATCACCGTTTACGTACGGGTGTGTGGTTAGAGTCGCAAGAGCGTAACCAAACCCGTGATTGGCATGATGTGATCGATCCGCGTGTATCCTATGAGTTTAACAATCAACCTTATTGGGTGCAGTTTGATGACGACTACCAACATGATGTCACCAAGTTTTACCTACAAGACCAAATCAGTTTAGGCGACCTGCAATTAACTCTTGGCGTACAAAAGTATTTGGTTGAGCTGACACGCACTGATGATCTTAATGGTAAAGGCAAAGACAGCATTGATAGTGATTCAGACTGGTTACCCAGCGCTGGTTTAGTCTACCGTGTCAACGATAAAGTTGAAGTATTTGCTGGTTACTCGAAAAACTTTAAAGCGATTTCAGACAGTATTTTAGAGAATAAAAAGACGGCTGATCTGGCTAATTTAACGCCTGAAACCGCAACCAATATGGATCTTGGTATCCGTTATTTTGGTGAAAACTTTAGTTTCTCAAGTGCTATTTACAACGTGAAATTTAATGATCGCGTCGTGTTATTACGTTATGCCACTTCAGCCGACGGTACGCCAAACTACTTAGCGGCAGGTGACGGTAACTTTGATAACGTGGGGGGGGTAAAAGCGCGTGGTTTTGAAACCAGTTTTGATTGGCGTTTGCATCAAAATCTCAGCTTAACCAGTGCCATCACTTTTAACAGCGCAGAATATTCTGAAGATGTGTTAGCCAGCAAAACCACGCCTGCCGGTCAACCTGCGTTAGTTAAGGATTACCGTAAAGGCGATAAACTTGCCGGTATTCCAGAGAAAATGCTGTCTTTAGCGTTAAACTATAACGACGGTAACTATCGTGCTGGTTTATCAAGTAAATATGTTGCCAGTTATTTTGGGGCGGCTAAACACACCTTCGCCGCAGATGGGAGTGAAGTTTGGAATCGCGACGAGATCCCGACACATACCTTATTCAATGCCTATTTAGGTTACGAAAAAGCCTTAGATAACAGCAGCTTGTTCAGCGGCGTCGATTTAGCCTTTGTCATCAATAACCTGACCGACAAAAACTACATCACCGGTGGTAGCGAAGGCGCTTACTTGATTGGTGCTGGCCGCACGGCAAGCTTTACTGTGAGTTTAAATTTCTAATAGCTCCTATTAGCACGTAATGAACAAGGCCTGTCACGACAGGCCTTTTTACTAAAAAGCCATAAAACTGCAATCAAAATGTCAGCAAACAGTAAACAAATTGCCCACTTACTGTAATCTAGAGTGTTTACTTTAGTCCATCTCTTTGATGTAGGACTAAAAAAATGACGTATAACACTCAAAATAATTTTAAGAAAAGTACCTTAAGTGCGCTTATTTTAGCTTGTCTGGCTAATCACGCTGTTGCTGAAACGGCTAGCCTAGCAACCGAAGCCGATGTAGAACGTATCACCGTCACCACGCAAAAACGGGTGCAAGCCATTAAAGATGTACCGGTTACAGTATCAGCCTTCACTGGCGAAATGCTCGAGCAGCTTGGTATCCAAGATTTAGATGTGTTATCAGAAATTACCCCAGGCTTAGTGATTCAAGAACAAAGCCCAAATAACCCCGGCTTTGTGATCCGCGGTATCACCTCTGACAGTGGCTCTGCACAGGCAGCGCCGCGCGTTTCTGTGTATTACAACGGTACCGATATTTCTCGTTCACGCGGTTCGTATTTTGAACTGTTTGATATTGAGCGGGTTGAAGTAGTCAAAGGCCCGCAAGCTACGTTATTTGGTACTGCGGCCTCAGTAGGTGCCCTGAGCGTCACCACCAATAAACCACAAGAAGAATTTGAAGCGGCCATTAGTTTAGGCTTAGGTAATTTTGCGGCAAAAAATGCACAAGGCTTTTTAACAGGCGGTAGCCAGCAAGTTCAAGGCCGTTTAGCCTTTACTTATCGGGAGCGCGATGGCTATGTGAAAAATATCGCGGTCAATCAGCCAGACTTACACGGCATTGATCGGGTAGGTATTCGCCCTTCGTTACGGTTTACCCCCAATGACGATCTAACCCTTGATCTGGTGTATAACTACGAAAAAAATAACGATAGCGGTACCGCCTTTAAAAGCCGCCGCTTTGCGCCGACCGGCGGTGACACCAGCCCTTATAGTTTTGTTGAAGCCTCAGGTAGCCCACTTGCCGCGCAGGTTTTTGGTAAAAGTGACTTAGGTATTGAGCGTACTGTAAAAGATCTTAACCTCACCGTGAATTGGGAACTCAACGAACAGTGGCAATTAACCAGCATCAGTGCCAAACGCAGTTTTGACTCTTTGGAAGTGTTTGATGCTGATGGTACCCAAGCATGGTTCTTAGAATTTGCCGAAGATGCAACCGGTGATCAGGTAAGTCAGGAACTTCGCTTCAACTATAATAGCGATAAACTTAACAGCTTCTTTGGTGTCAGCTATTTCGATGAAGAAGGCTCACAGCGCGTACCTTTTAGCACCGAAGAATCGATCTATTTAAATTGTGTTGGCCAACTTGCTGCCCTTAACGTGCCTTGTATTAACCCTGATGGCAGCGTCACCGTATTAACCCCTGTGCTAACCCAAGGCCAAGCGCAAGTTTTACCTTATGCTGGCGTATTCCAGAACTTTGGTGAAAATACCGCCTATTCTGCTTTCGCCGATGTTAGCTATGCCTTCACTGACAAACTAGAAGTCAGCGCCGGTTTACGTTATGTCACGGAAGATAAAACCAGCCGTTATGCCTCAAACTTCCCGAATTCGGTGCTGGCACGGGTGCCATTATTACCGGTAGCATCAACCGGCGGCGCAATTTTTAGTGCTGACGACAGCTTTAGCAGTTGGTTACCTCGTTTTAATGCGCTCTATCGTTTAACTGCTAATGCAAACCTTTATGCCACTGTGTCCAAAGGCCGTCGCTCTGAAGTGATCGATGTGAGCTCTGCTAACAGCAGCGCTGGCACCATTCCAAGAGTGACCGAGATCCCCGCTGAAACTATCTGGAATTACGAAGCCGGTATAAAAGGCAATACGGAAAACAATCGCTTACGTTACGCCGTTTCAATGTTCTATCAGGATTATCAAAACTTCCAAGTCACCCTGCAAGATGATGCCGGTAACTTCTATACGGATAATGCGGGTAATGCTAAAAACATTGGTATCGAAGCTGAGTTTAAAGTTGGCCTTAGCGATGAGCTAGAGTGGTTTAGTAATCTGGCTTGGATTGATGCCAAAATTGATGATAACAGCAGTAATGGCGATCTGGCGGGTAATCGCTTCCGCTTACAGCCAGAATATACCCTTGGCACGGGCTTAATGTATTCGCGTGATTTAACGGCGGCGTATCGTCTAAATAGCTCAGTAATGTATACCTTCCGCAGCGATATCTTTTTTGAAGAAGATAATACACCAGTTGCGGGATTTGATGTCAGCCAAGCCGCGGTGCAGTTAACTAGCCTGCGTATTGGCCTAGAAAATACTCAGCAGAACTGGTCGGTTACCCTCTCTGCCAGTAACTTGTTCGATAAAGAGTACTTAGTGGATGCCGGTAACACCGGTGGCGCTTTCGGCTATCCAAGCTTTATTGCTGGCGCACCACGTTTTGTGGGCATTGAGTTCCGTAAAAGCTTTATGTAATTAACCTCGCTCACTGCGCACTCTCTGTAGAGAGTGCGCTTTTTCATTTTCAGCGTTTAAAATAGGTTTACTATGCGTTTATCCACCTTAGCCACCTTAATGTTCACTAGCGGTTTATTGACTCAAACACTTGCAGCAGAGCAACTTTATCTAAATCAGCCTGCAGCGGCCATTCCTAGTTTAGCCAATAGCGGCAACTATGCGGTGGGCGTAACGACCCTGACGATTGTCAATCCCGCTCAACTCGAACCCCTTACACAACAAATTGAAGATCGGCATTTAACCTTAGAAATTTGGTATCCAGCAGGCACTATTCCGGCAGACAGTAAAGCCGCCAGGTATGAGAATGTGACCAAAAGTCACCGCCCGTTTCAGATCCAAGGCGTGGCCTTTCGTGATGTCCCTACTGCCCAAGAGCAGCGCTATCCGCTTGTATTGCTATCACACGGTTATACCGGCTATCGTACTCTGATGTATTATCTGGGAGAACATCTGGCCTCACATGGCTATGTGGTTGCAGCTATTGATCATCCGCATTCCACTAATGCCGAAATTGACCAAAAAAATGCGCCTTTTCGTGGTTTTTTAAACACCCTATTTCATCGCTCACGCGATCAGCAATTTGTGCTGTCTTACTTTAAACAACAGCCAGAGGCACTCTCTGGCATTATTGACAGCCAAGCCGCGGCGGTTATTGGCTATTCTATGGGTGGTTATGGCGCTATTAATACTGTTGGCGGTTGTTTTAATTTTACGCCAGAAGGCATAAGTGCGCTGACCGGCCGACAAGATGCCGCCACTCAGCAAGCATTACAGCAAGCACTTAACAGCTGTGCCGGTGGTCAGTATCAAAATGTACAAGTCGATCCCGCCTGGAAAGCAGCAATTGCTATTGCACCTTGGGGCGGACAACACCGGTTATTTAATGCCGACGCCTTAGCCAATATTCACGTACCTATGCTGTATACCGCTGGTGATCAAGACGATGTGTCGGGCTACGAGGGCATGCAATGGTTATACGAGCAAACCGGTAGCCCAGCCAAATACCTACTGACGTTCCATCACGCCAGACATAATATCGCGCCGCACCCTGCCCCGAGCATTGCCCGTGAAACGCTAGTCGATTTTTCGCACTACCATGAGCCGAGTTGGTCAATTACCAACATTAACAACATAAACCGGCATTTTGCGCTAGCCATGCTGGATTGCCATGTCAAAGCCAAAGCCGAGCAATGTGCCTTTTTAGCCTTAAGTCCAACGCCCAATGCTGGCAAAACTAATGCGAACCAGCCAAGCGGTTGGCTAGGCTTTCCAGCGCGTTTTGATACCGGCTTATCTTGGCAGTATCAGCGCATCGCAAGCAAACCCCAATAGCGCTAACTTGCTTTTACTGCTGTAACTAAACTAAATAGCAAGGCTCCATACAAAACGCGCAGCATACACACTGCGCGTTTTTATTTTTCTTGCTGTATTTTTGCTAGCGATTTTACGTTACCAGTGGCATCACGCCTAAAACCCAACCGGCTTACCTTAGCCTTGAAATATCGCCTGATGCTGCGCCACCACTTGGTAAGTGTCGCTTAACACCGTATCAATAAAACGCCAATCACAGGCGACCTGCTCGTGGCTCACGGTAATTTGCATAAAACCGCGTTGATGTAAATTACACCACTGTAAATCAGTAATCAGCATTGAAAAAGCCTGGGCTAAGGCGCTGGCTTGCTCTGGGGCAATATTTAAATATTTTTCCATCCCGGGCGAGCTAACACTGGGTGTGGCAAACTCCACCCCAACTTGGCTTCCTTGTTGATCGGTTAACACACTGTGCCAAGCATTATGGGTATCACCAGCCAACACCACCAGCGGCTTATTTAAAGCTTTGGCCGTGGCATAAAGCTGCTCCCGCTCTCTTGGATAGCCATCCCACGCATCTAAGTTATAGGGCATTCGCTGGTTAAGCCTTGCCAAGTCACTCGCCTCAGGTGACTCACCCTGTTGCTGCGCTTGTAACACTCGCTGTTTCGCTGCAACCAGCTGTTGTAATCTCGCGGGCACTTGCTTTAGATCACGCACGGCAAGCAGCTCTGCCGGAATATGCATTTTGGCCATTAACACTTGCTGCCCCAATAACTGCCATTTGGCTTGCGACTGACTTAATTGCATGGTTAACCAGCTCAGCTGAGCCTGTCCTAACAAGTGGCGCTCAGCCGTGATATCGGCCTGAAACTGTGCAGCTGCAAAATCCCCTGTGGCACTATCCGTATAGTTTTTATAGGCCAGCTGCTGATCACGGGCAATCAGACGTGTGTCTAATAAGTGCAAACTTAACAAATCACCAAAGGTAAAACTGCGATAAATTTGCATGCTGTCTTCACCCAGCGGTGGCCGGATCGGCAACCATTCATAATACGCCTGCACCGCCGCCGTGCGGCGTACAAAAAAATCACCCTCTGTTTCAGGCTGATGATTCTGTGCGCCACTATGCCAAGTATCATTAGTAATTTCATGATCATCCCACACTAAGTACCAAGGCACAGCGGCATGCAATTGCTGCAGCGCGCTATCACTGCGATACAGCGCATAGCGCTTCCGATAATCCTGCAAACTCACGGTTTCAGTAGCATTATCTGCCGCTAAGGTGCGGCCTAAAGCGGCGGCATGTTCGGTTGCATAGCCATCAGCGGCATATTCATATAAGTAATCCCCTAAGTGAATAACCGCATCTAAATCGGCTTGTTTGGCGGCTTCGCGATACACATTAAAATAACCTGCAGGGTAATTTGAGCAGGAAAATACCGCCAATTTAACGGCTGTGTTACCGCGGGCAGCTAAGGTACGCGTGCGCCCGATGCTACTTTCCGAATTAGCGCCAATAAAACGGTAAAAGTAGCGCTGATCAGCAGTCAATTGCTGCACATCAATTTTCACCGTAAAGTCGCGCGCGGCAGAGCTTGTCACGTAACCACTGCGCACTATATCGGTAAAGGCAGCATCACGCGCCAGCTGCCAAGCTACCCGTACTTCGGTTAGCGCGGCATTTGTAGGTTGCGCCCGTGTCCATAAAATAATGGCGTCTTGTGTTGCATCCCCACTGGCAACGCCATGACTAAACATAACCGAGCTTAACTCAGCGGAATTGACTATGCTGCTACACCCTGTCAGCAAAGTAGAAACACTGGCCACAGCAAGCAGCGAAGCTGAGCATTTTAAAAAATCACGACGAGAAAACGGCGGCATGAGCTTACTCCGAATAAATAAAAATAGAGTAAATGCTTAATATTTCAAATTAATTACCGACAAATAATACTTCAATAATGAGTTAGCGCGTTAGCGATCGACTAAAATGAATTAAGAGGCAACTCTGCGCCTTCGCCAAGCAATATTGGCAGTATATGCTTTCTGCTAAGCTGATGGTGCGTAGCATTTTTATATTTATTGTCATGTGCATTGAGTAACAGAACGACTAAAAGATTTCGACTCGGAACAAATTGAATCAAAGCAGTATAGCCATAGTCGGTGCTGCCTCCCATCTGAATGATGGATTCACCACTGATTTCTACCTGCGCTAAACTCCCCAGCAACCAGCGTTCATTTGCTTTAGAAAAAGCTAAGTTTGACGCCCCTGCGGGGAAGATCGCTCCTTCTTTAAGTGCAGCAGACCAAATAGCTAAATCATCAATTGATGTAACCATACCACCGGCCCCAATGAGCGCCCAGCTTAAACCTTTTTCAAAAGTGGTACGGCCTTGGTCATCGCCGCCGTAGCCCCGAGCAAGCTTGCTTGAAGATACCCGTTGATCTTGATAGAAACCGGTATTACTCAAGTTTAGCGGAGTCAATAGATTGTACTGGACATAATCCTTAAATGGTTGTTCGCTCACTTTCTCTACGATAGCCGCCAACAAAGTATATCCAGCATTGGAATAAGCAATTTTCTCACCCGGCTTTGCAATTAACGGCATCGCTAAGATTCTGCGTTCAGCCTGAGCTTTATCCATCAATTCAAAGTCAGAATCATTATGAAAATTATCCAAGCCACTCGTATGTCCTAAAAGCTGTAAAATTGTTATTGGCTTTACGTCTTCAGGTGCATTTGGATAAAAATCGCCAATCGTGTCAACAAGCTGCAATTTTTGGCTGTGAATAAGTTGAAGAACCGCTGCTGCAGTAAATGTTTTTGCGATTGACCCCATATCAAAGATCGCGCTAGCAGTATTTTTCACATAACCTTCCCTGTCAGCATAACCATAAGCGCTTTTTAATAAGACAATGTTCCCTTGAGCAACCAGCACAAGCCCATCAAAAGTTCCGGCAATATGTTCTTGCTGAAGATCATAAGCCAAACTAGCCATTACGGCTTTATCTGACTGAACAATTGAAGATACATTGCGATGGCCAGATCCCACAGTACAACTTGAAAGTGCTAAGGCAAATATAAAAATGACTAGACGGTTCATAGTTTTCAAAAGTTACCTAACGCAAAGCTTTGGCGCAGCGGATTGACGTCGCAGCGTAAAAATACTGCGCGCTACAAATTCCTTTTGCACAGTTCTTAGCAACATAACTCAACCTTAAGCACTGAACTCTTCTAACGCTGAAAGTGCTGCTTCAGCGTTGCTACTTTGAACGAAAATATGGTCGTGATAATATTTGGCTATACGTACCATCAAACGACAATGCAGCCTTCTCTGCAACTGACTTTTCAAGAACCAAAGTCAAACCTTCAGATTCAGCAAATGTAGCTACTGGATTTAACTGAACATAGTCTGCAAGCTGACCTGAGACAGTACAAAATACAAACTCTGATTATACTAATTCGGGACTCATTGAACGTAGCAGTTCATCTAAACCTGTAATCCCTGACATATTAACATCCTCTTATATTGCTAACACCCACATAAGGGGCAGTAATACGTGGGCTAAAATAGGTGCGAAGCGACAGAGCCAACGTGTTACTATCCCAGCGAATCACCTTATTGTGTTTGTTATAAACCACTTTGGATTTGATAGTCAGCAACCAGTCCCACATTTTCTATTGGGGCAGGTAGCACATCGTCTGCCGTGTTAATTATTCCATCTCGACCGTATGCTCGGATATGGTATGAGCTTTCATCAATTAATTTATAGAAGTACAGTCTACCTTCGCTATTAACCAATGTAACGTCATGCAGAAATACCAATGAGTTTTCTGGTAAAGATGATTGGAGAATTTCAAGCGTTTCGGGATATTCCCCATTCTGTACTTTATAGAATTCGATTGCTTGAACAGCACTTGTCAATTGAGATTTGGCCATCTGATTTCTAAGGTCATCGTATACGCCCCCCTCTTGTACAAATCCGAAATAACCCAAAACACTATATAAGATAACTGTAAATAAAATGCCGCATAGACCAACTATTTTGAGTTTAGAGTGCTTTATGGCAAAGCCCCAGATTATCGCGACAAGACCAAATAAAACGCCTATTAAAGGAATAAATGACATTCCACCAATAACATATGCTAAACATCCAACTGGCTTCTGTTCTTCTTGAGTTTCCATACTACCTCCACACTTCTTGTGGTTTATAACGCCCGCATTTGCGGAAAATTGGAGCACTGCGGCAATAATTTCATTTCAATCTCGCGTAACAGCCAGCGAAAGAACACGGCCAGTTTTGAATGTCGCGCTGTTTTTGCTGCGCTGCTGTAACAATCTATTAAGGTTCATTCAGTGCACCATCTGCAGAATATCAACATGTAATCACTGTTGCATCTGCGTCATTCACAACCGCAAATTCACCTGATAGTAGTGCTCATTGGCCGTGGTATGCACCGCCCAGTCTAGCTCTTGAGCAATGCGACTAATTAAACTGCTGCCATGACCAAAGCCTTGGTAACGTCTGCTCAACCTAACATCTCCAAAAGATAATGGATTTATTTCATTATAAAACTCTAGAGTTTTCTCATGATAGCTTATTTTTAACACTGCGCAACCGCTGTGATAGCAGGCGTTGCTAATGAGATTGTATAACAATAGTCGGATCAGCTGAGGGTTGCCATATACCTCAAGCTGTTTTGGCAGTTCCAGTACAATCTGGCTAATGAAAGCGGGTTCAGTTTGATAAAGCTGCAACATCACTTGCTCCACTTCGGGCAAGAGCGCCAGCTTCACTCGGGGTGTTTGCTGCTTTCTGGCAAGTGCCAGTAATACTCGGATCTGGTGAGACATGTCCGCGTTGGCATCCTTAACCAATTGGAGTGATTCACCGCTGAGCGATGTGTCCTCAGTAAGGCTGAGAGCATTGTGGATTAGACTAAGCGGTGTGCGTAATTCATGACTGATGTCGTTAACAAAATTCTGTTCACGCTGTAGCGCCTCATTAAGCTGTTGCTGAGTATGCCTCAAACGAAGTAGCAACCAGCTGGAGCAACCACCAAATATGATGAGTAGCATCACGCAGATCCCTTGCAGTAACAAATGAAATTCATACAATGGCAACGCGCGCCCCACATCAAGCACCAGCCAGCTCTCAGATGCCAAGGTGCTTTTGTGATCAAATTCGATAGCACGCAGATATAGAGTTGAAGATTGCTCAGTTGGTGGAATTACCACCACTGACATATCATGGCTAAGTCGTTCCATTTGGGCTGGTAAAGGCTCTGTCGAGATGTTGAAATATGGCCTTGATGGCCGCAGCTCGCTGATCGCAACGGTTTGCTCCGTTATTTGCTGCTGCAAATACTGCTGCTCCTGTTCCAGCAGCTGGCTGGCTGTCAGTGAAGTCAGAGTGTCACCAAAAAACTGCAACAGCCATAGCATACAAAGCGCGCCTACGAGTAATAAGGATCCTAACAAACCTAACAATCCTAGCGTTTCATTGAAGCGTCGCCACTTACGAGCGAACTTGTTGCAAAACTCAACGAATGACTTGAACATGGTTTACATTCTCTGGAGAGTCGGAGCATTCTGTCGTGCCAAGATCCTTAAGCTGATAACCAATACTACTAATGGTATGAATAATTGAATAGCCAATCACCGGTTCTAAGCTTTTTCGTAGCGTATAAATATGTGCTTTCAGTACGTTGCTCTCTGGCTCATCCTGCGGCCAAAGATGAGTAATCAGCTCACGGCGCGAACTCGGATAGGGATGATTTTCCATCAGCTTTTCTAAGATACAAACACCGGTATTCGTAAGTGAAACTGGCAATCCTTGCCACCATACCTGACGTTGCCGTCGACACAGCTTTAGTGCACCGATTTCCAAACTTTGCCTTACAAAAAGCTCACGGCGGCGAGCCAATGCTTCGCAGCGCAACGCCATCTCGCGTAAGTCAAAAGGTTTGGTCATATAATCGTCAGTACCCGCAGCAAAACCAAGTGCTTTATCTTGATAAGCATCGCGGGCGGTGAGCATTAAGATGGGTAGCTGGATATCAACAGTGGCTCTTAGAGTCTCACACAACTCGAGCCCGTCAATGTCTGGCAGATTTAAGTCCAGCAGCACCACATCAAAGGGTTGTTGCTGTGCCAACTTTAAGCCGAGTTTGCCGCTAGAGGCATAGTCGACCTGCCAACCAATTCCTTCCAAAAAACTTACCAGCTGACTGGCCAATGCATGATTATCTTCAATCAACAATATCTGCAGCTGTTTTTTCACACTATTCTCCTGAGGGTTCTCGGTACTCACAAAAGAGTTTTCAGCGCATGCAGTACCAAGACTGGGTCTTCCTGCAATATATTATGGCCAAGCTGATCAAACCGCTGATGGCTGCCATTTTTCACACCAGAAAACAAAGCTTCATGCAGTTTCAGCCATTGCACTTTACCAGCCTCAGTTTCGATAAACGCGATTGGCTTTAGCTCAATACGGGTTGATGTTAGCAAAACGACATTCAAATCAGACGGTAACGGTGTGATTTCAGTGCTTACCTCGTCAAGTTCAAGATTTAGCTTTTCAAACTGCATCAGCATTCTTGGGGGGAGCATACTGCTTAGTAGTTTATCTTCCTCCATTACCGCTTGAGCAGCTACAGCCTTGAACCAGCGGCGCTGCTGCAAAACGCTTGGATCTATCAACAACAGACCACTGAGGCGATCAGCATACCGGCGCGCATACTCAGTCGCTAGCAAGCCGCCATACGAATGACCGATTAAAATTAGCTTTTTGTTTTTGCTAAAAGTATCGGCTAACACCGTCAAATCAGCAAGATGCTCCGAAATACTAGAGGTATTTGCTCTATCTTCTGACTTCCCAGTACCGGCGCGGGCATATCGCACAGCAACCACACCATTGGGTAGTCCAGCGACCACTTGTTGCCACACCTCTGGCCCTAAGCCAAAACCAGACTCAAATAACAGCACAACATCGCCACTACCAGACTGCACTACCTCAAGCTCAAGCCCATTTACAGTCAAGGCAGACAGCGGCAAAGACAGATAGCTGCATAACAATAAGGTGACGTATTTAAGTGGCTTCAGTAAGTTAAGCATATTAGTATCCTTGATAGCTCTGAATTGGTTTGGTTGTGTGCAGATTAATATGCTTGTGGTAAAAATATGGTAAAGGTTTCTCACTGATTTCATCACTCTACCTAATTTTTGCACCTAAATACTTCTCAAATTTGTATTCCTTCCGCAACAATTATTATGACTTTTCATAGGGCGCTAACGTTTGAGCGCCTTGAAATACTATGCTTTTAATTTGCTCTCTGGAAATAACACCAATATAGCGGGAGTCTGCGCTGTTATTTCGATGATCGCCCAAGCCATTTTTTGGAGACCCCAGCAAAAATATGACAAGACACCTTCTTTCGCTTTTTTAGCGATGAGACACTATCGGATAGTTTGATAATAAAGCCTAAATTAATAGTGATAACGGCAAGAAATAATTGTGATAAGGTCATAATCCCTAAAAAACCAACTTGTACAACTAATTGAACATTCAAGCTTGTAAGCAGCTAACGCCCAAATTTAGCACACAAAACAGCGCAGCGGGTTGACGTCACAGCCAGCGTTTTTGCACCCCAAGGGGCATCTTCAATGCTTGGTTTGTTATATTTGTATGGCTTTGCAGTAACTTGAGCGAAAAGTTGATCAAGATTGCTTACTTTAACGAAGACCTTGCTGCCCAGTGTGCAGTCACCATAGTGTTCACTCAGATGTAAAACAAAATCGCCAAGCGAAACTTGCATGTAAATTGGGTACGCATCCTCAAAGCGATGCTCCCAATCTAGTTCCATACCGAGAAAGCCAAGGTAAAACTCTTTTGCTTTATCTTCATCGAAAATCCGCATTATTGGGATCGTCTGAAACTCCATGCAATCTACTCTATTACACATAAAGCCGCATTCAGCGGCTTGTCCGCTGCAATGCTTTGTTAGCAGCAATGTCTTCCAACCGCTCAGCCAGCCAAACTTTAATAATTGACTGACGGGTAACGCCAACTCGACTGGCTTCCTTATCAAGAGACTCAATCATCCATACAGGAAAGTCCACATTTACTCGTCGTTGCGATTGATTTGAACGCTTGATTGTCGAAAGGTCTAGATCATCAATAATATCAACCGCATCATCGTCAAATTTTTTATCAAATACTTTAGCTTTCATAAATTTCCATCTCCGCTTTACGCGATCGCCTCACTGAGATAATTCTTATAATCTCTCCTTGATACGAGATAACAGCCGATCACATCTTGCCGTCTATTGAGCCAACGCCTAACGAACGCGCCTCATCTGTCGATCTGGCTTCAATCTCAATTAAATAAGGGTCTCCCCAGAGTAGCTGGGCATCAATAAAGTCGATACCATGCTTTTCAAGGTTTATCAGGCTTTTTTCGTTATCAAATTCGAATGCGTACATAAGTATATAAATTATTCCCTAATAACGTAATTGACAAGTCTGCGCAGAAGAATGCCCTTGCTGCTAACGCCCAAATTTAGCGCGGAAAGCCGCGCAGCGGTGGAGAAATTGTCCAGCAAAAGCGGATTGTTAGCTGTGATATGTCGGATAAATTATTGTTCATAGCCTGATTTCACTATCGCCCTATACCCATATGTTAGGTAGATTAAATAAGCGAATGGTCCAAGTGAGATAGCGATTATTAAAAAATACGGGAAAAAGGAGTTATTGGTGTTAGATGAAGAATGATGGGAAAACCTTCATCTGACCCCGATTTCCCTGCAAGGTAAAGAGCTTTCGTCATTGCCGTCCCCATTCCTTTCCACCCATTTCTACCAACCGAGACGCGGCGCGTCGAAAGGAAAAGGCGAGATCATTGGCGGCCGATAATTGTGCCAGTGACACGCCACTTCGACCCGTCGCCGACCACTCAAATTGTTCACCCTCTTTGGTGCGAATCATGGTCGTCGCAAAGGAACTCGAGTTTCCCCCCTTCTCACTAACAAACAACTCTTCATTTCCATCACTGCTTTCAACTTGCGCTTCAAACTCGACAAATAACTCATCGAGCGGGACTTTTGCCGCTAGCACCAAGCGAGTGCGAGATTCATAACACACGTCAATGAGGGTCACGAATCGTCGCGCTTCGTCGAGGTGATTGGCGTCTAATTGCGGCACTCGGTCTATGATGAGGACCTGAAATCGGTCGCAGAGGGAAATATAATCGGCCGCGCCGAGTGGTTGGTAGCATAACTCGGAAAAGTCAAACCAGGCGCACCGGTCATTCAATCGGGCGACCTGGACGGTGCGACCGAAGGGTACGTGAATGGCCTTGGCCTCAGTTCCGGATGCAGTGCCACCAAATATTGCTTTCAACTGCGCCTGCATGTTGTTATCACTATTATCGTCGTGAACATCCTTGTTTGACCAAAAATAGGATTGACCATCAGCTCGAGTTTCGAGTCGATAATCCTTGGCGGAATCCTCCATGGAGATAATGTCGAACGTGTGTTTTAACATGTCTATGAATGGCAAAAAGAGGGATCGGTTAATGCCTCCCTCATACAAGGCATCGGGGGAGCGATTCGAGGTGGCCACCACCACGACATTCCAATCCAATAATAATAAAAAAAGTCGTTTCAAAATCATGGCATCGGCAACGTCTGTTACTTGAAATTCATCGAAACAAAGGAGTTGGGCTTCCTGTGCCAATTGCTGCGCAATGATGGGTATCGCATCATCTCGTGGGTGCTTCTGTTTGTAGACAAAGATTCGATGATGGACGTCTAGCATGAATTCATGAAAGTGGACGCGGCGTTTGGTAATTTTTACGTGTTTGAAGCTGTGGCTGTCATTATTACAGCAAGAATCATCAGGAACATTAACCGACGCGTAAAAGAGATCCATTAGAAAGCTCTTGCCGACCCCGACCGGTCCATGAATATAAATGCCTAGCGGTGGTGGACCAAAAGACCACAAATGGAATTTCTTTCGAAGAAAGGACTGAGCGGATGCCAAGGATCGCGTCAGTAACAGTAACAGCGGACTGCTGCTTGTAGAGCTGCTCTCTGTCGGTCTGTCGGTGCGCACGGGTACTGGTGGGAGCGAGGTAAGAGACTCGTGCAGGGCATCGAGTTTTGCCGCCAGAGCGACTTGCGCGTCATCTCGTCGCACCTCCTCCGCATCCACCTTGCGTTCATACGCCGCTGTCACGGGGCCTGTCGGGAGGGACCGCCGAACAACGCGATGTTGTGCTGCCATATTCTTCATCACCGTCTTCATCATCAACATGATGAGTTTATCAACATGGTAAGGAAAGTACGATCAAGTCCGCTTTTTTCGATTGTCTCAGGTAAAGGGACTTTTTCGCAATTTACCTCGTCGGTTTCTCCAAAATCTTCGTGGAGTTGCGAAAGCGTACAAGAGACCCTTTCCTCCTCTCAGGTTTCCGCATCTAATAAATCACACAGAAGCCCAGTCAGAGCATCCTCTTGCCAGGGTAGTTTACGTGTGAGTCGGCTAGTCACTACAGTAGGCAGTCCCGTGGAGGCCACGCTTTTTGTGGCCGGAACGAAATTAAGCAATTTGTTATACGCCATTAACTAAACCTAATAATGCACTGATAGCGCTTAAAAGGAGAAGCTTGTTGTCATGTGGTACGTTGTGACCAGTATGATCAGTAACCATATGGATAGAATTTGCATTATTACGGATCAGTGACTGGTGCAAATCCCTCCAAATCTTTTTACCTTCAGCACTATGCCCTATCCACCAATCACTTTCATTTAATTTTGATGAGGTAACTATTACCACAGGAATTCTGTTGGCAATATCGCCGTCAGCAATCATTTTCTGAAGATAAATCCCTTGCAGAAGATTCCATTCAGGCTGGTTATTATTCATGGCGTTTAATTTAGTTGTATCGCGTTTCGACCAAGCTGCATCGATTTTATTTAATTCACTATCAAATAGCTCGTGACTTGGATCGAGCAAGATTAACCCTATTACCTGCTCGGGATAAGTGGCAGCAAAAGCTCTTACATGCAAGCCACCAAATGAATGACCAATTAAAACCAGATTATCTTTTGCGTTAATAGCCGTAAGCAGTTTTTTAAGTCGTTGATTTGAAGTAGCTAAACTAACATCTTTTGCAGCTTGCGATTTACCATTCCCAGCACGAGAATATATCACTGCTCTGATATTTAACTTAGAAAGGTCAGCTAATAATGGTTGCCAGTAAGCTAAACCCATTCCGATACCTGATTCAATCACCAATGTTGTGCTGCCAGCACCAATATCGATATATTCTATTTGAATGCCATCAATAGCTATGACTTTTGGTTCCTGAGCTTGCGCTAAGATCGGATTTGCAATCAAGAAAAACAACAAAAATGTTAATCGAAGAATCAAGCGTAACTCCTATGCGTATGACGCTTTGCTAATTGGCTGCAGCAGCGCAGCGTAGGCAGTCCAGTTCCGGCCACGCCGTTTGTGGCCGGAACGAAATTAAGCAACTTGTTAGAGTTTACTATTTTCATTCTCAACTGCTGCACACATAATTACACAGCCAAATGAAAAAACATAAGCTATAACTAGCAAGCTGACAGAGAATATACTTTGCTCGATAAAGACGATGGGAGTAACCAATACAAAAATACATCCAGCAATTGTTCGATATACACCCAGGAAAGTAAAACCAACTCTTTTTAGCACATCAATTACAACATTCGTTGAAGCTGCTGGGAATTTTGTAGCTTCACTTTGCCTATTTGCCAAAAACACAAAAATAAAATGAAAAATAGCTACTGAGAAAAAATAATAAAATACTTGTGCATATGGAGTAATTGAATCAGCAAATTCAAGCAACCCATCAACACCGCCGTCATTCAGAATGATAAGCGCTGGAATTGAACCTAATAACACTGCACATAAGAACTCTGAAAAGATCCCTTCTCTCATCAAACGAATCACTCCTTCGTAAACTCTAACGCCGCATTAAGGTGCGAACAACGCGAAACACCTGGCCCAAACCATTGCACCTTAAACACAAAACCTAGTTTAAACTGAGATCGCCAAGCGTTGCGAGCCACTCTTTAATGCTTTGTTAACCTCTGCCTAACAACATTGTAGGAACTGAAGATATATATGAACCTGCCATTTGGAACAAGCTCTGCGTCGTTTGGAGATCAGGCATAAAAGTACATCCGATACTTGCAAGTACTCCATACGCAGCTTGTCGCCATGATTCTTTACTACCAGTATCTAATTTTTCATGAAGCATATTAAATGCGCTTTTAAGGTAGTCATTTTGGGCTTCGGTTAACTCAGAGACTTTATTAACCTGTGTAATGATTTTAACAATTTGAACGCTCATTTCGTCTAGTTGTCGCTTTAACACCTCAGCTTCTTCTTTTGTGAAAGCTTCACCTTTCTCTGCGCTATTCAAAAGATAAGAGGTATTAAATATACTCTCCGCAGATTCCATCAAAGGTAGCTTTGTAACCAAAGCCGTAACTTCATAACTGTTGGCGGTAAGTAACCTAACTTCATAAAGATCACCAAAGTTACAGCTTACAGATGAATTAACTTTAAGCCTTTCGGTAACCTCAGGATAACCCGGCCTTGCCACTGTTGTAGCCCAACATTCCTCTTGCATGTGGTATACGGAAGACAGAATTATAGTTCCGTCAAAGATCACTCCGGCTTCACCGACTTTAAGTTTCACGACCTGTTGCTGTGTGAACATAGATTCCTCTGTAATTATTTGCTTTTGATGAGGCAGTTAACGCCCAAATTTAGCGCGGAAAGCCGCGCAGCGGGTTGACGTCGCAGCCAGCGCTTTTTGCTGGCGATAAAATTTGTTTGTTAGGTTTGGCTATATGCTACTTCCAACCAGACGATAGATTGATTCTCACTTTCACATCCTCAAACTGTGGCGGAACACTACCGATATTAATAGTAAGCGTTAGTGAGCGAGCGTCGCTAGGAAAGAAATGAAAATATCGCATACTTTTTGTTTGGGAAGGCATTTCGATTAGTGAAAACGGCACCGCCCGAGCACGCAAATCTTGATTCTCATAACTATACCTTCCATCCCATTCATATTCATTAGCCCAAGATGCCTCTTTGAGTTCCTGCATCCTTTTGAAATGAGCATTCAAAGGTGACCTTCTGTAAAAAAAAGTAACGTCTAGATCATTTACAATTTTTAGCTCTACTTCGGTATCAAGTTCAGAAAAATCATGCTCACTTTCACTGAGTAGCTCAATACTAATCATCGATGTCTCATGAGACTTGTAACCTTTTAAATCAAATTTATGCTTTGCTCCAGTCTCAAAAGAAACATCTGGCAAAGTAAGCTCATAAGTGATGAAGGGCCAATAACCATATGTTTTAAAATCCCCATCGCCTTTATATCCGCAAGAGATAAGAGAAAAACAAAGGGAAAGTAATATCAATTTTTTAATCAAAGCTAACTCCATGCTCAGAAAAACCTAACGAGCCTGTAGAAAAACCTGTTCAGAACACAGCATTTCCACTTCGGCTATTCTGTTTATTATTTGTTATCAACTTTGCAGGTTTCTGGTGGGAATTTCAAGACAAGATTTATTCTGATGTTAATTTGCTTCTGTAGGCGCACTATTAGCGGAGTTTAGACCACTCCTCACCTAGTTTTACCCCACTTTGCCATATCGGCTTACTTTCTCTAAGTTATGCACCATACAGAACAACTGCCATTGGCCTTGTACTTTGGTTTTGCCACGCAAACTAAAGCGTTTTAGTCCTTTGTTGGTGCAAATATTACCAAACACCGGCTCTACTACCGACATGCGGTGGCTATAGATTTGTTTACCGGCTTCGCTATCTACCCGCTGCTTCATCCAATCAGTGTAATTTGGCGGGGCATTAGCTCTAAGTAAAAATGAGACTTGTCGACCGCTGCCCTTTCGATGATTAGCGGACTCAGGATTTACCATGCATTGCTCTTTTAAATCACAACCTCGGCACTGCAAGAGCTTACCGGTAAACAATGCGCGTTGTTGACCGTCAGGTTCCGGCCTAATGCCTCGGCTTGATAGCAATAACCCCGAAGGACAAACACAGGTCATCGCTATCGGGTCAAATTCAAAAGCACTGGCCGGAATAACAACCTTTTGTCCAACCGCCTTATCTTGGTGCCGCTTGCCGTACTTCTGCTTTTGCTCGCTGAATTTCGGGTCACGCTTTCTAAACTGGTTATCCGGTACATAACCATTTATCTTCTGTTGGTATAAATAGCTATTGTTGGCTTCATTGGCAAAGCCCGTATCGGCCGTCACGATAGTATTACCGGCAAAGATATCCTCGCTAATCCCCATCCGTTTATAGCGCTGCTTTATCTTTTCTAACACCGGCACTAAGGTATGGTGCTCTTGTCCTTCGCCAAAGGCTTGTGCATCCACAATTATCTGGTGCTTCTTATCCACAGCAGCCACACCGTTGTAACCCTGAATAGTGCCTTTGCTGGTGGTCATCTTGGCCGATTCGTTGTCGGTGATATTACTTTTTACTTCCTTGCGTCGTTTGCCTTGGCCCATCCGTGGACTGGCGGTCTTTAAAAAGTGTTCGATTTTGT
This sequence comes from Alishewanella sp. d11, assembly GCF_049390205.1. GTDB lineage: Bacteria > Pseudomonadota > Gammaproteobacteria > Enterobacterales > Alteromonadaceae > Alishewanella. Next base: position 3,495,430 of record NZ_CP186547.1, read on the forward strand.
CATGCGCTTTATTAAGCGTCTCAATACTTTGCTGGTGCCGCGCTTTGCGCTCGTCATCGGCATTCGCCTGCGCATCCAACTTTTTATGTTGCTCCAAGTGATAACGAATTTGCCGTTTTAACTTATCCCGTTTAGCACTCAGCTCTTTAAAGGTGCCTGACCATTCCTTGGCAGCGTTAGAGGGCATTTTGCAACCATCAATCGCAAACAGTTCATTGCCCAACAAGCCTTGTTGATGGCAAACCAACAATACCTGTTCAAACAGCTGGGCAATTTGCACCGATGAGCCACTGACAAAGGCCGCTATCGTCGTAAAGTGCGGCACGGTATCGCACGACAAGGCTTTAAAAACAATGTTCGTTTCACAGCACCACTGGATTTCACGGCTTGAGGTAATGCCTTTGGAATAAGCGAACAGAATGATTTTCAAAAGCACCGCAGGATCATACGCTGGGCGGCCGTTGTCCTCATTCTGGTATTTGCAGTGAAATATCGACAAGTCCAGCTTGTTATCAATCAGGTAATGAATGGCATGTTCAAAAGTACCAGGCTGCAGTTGATCAAGGTAATTAATCACAACCATGGCATTTTGGTTGTAGTCGTAAGGGATATATTTAGGCATTAGGTGTTGTCCACTTTTTAATCAGACAACGCTATTTGATCACAAACTTGATCGCGTGAAAAGAGGTTTTTCTACAGCCTCAACGCGTTACTAATGGGCTGCCGCAGCGCAGCGTAGGCAGTCCCGTGGAGGCCACGCCGTTTGTGGCCGGAACGAAATTAAGCAATTTGTTATAACTGATTACGCTGATACTCTTCCCAGACTAAATCTGAACTCTCAGCTTTACGTACACACTGAACTTTGCGACCAGCTTGCTCCATGATTGATCCAGCAGAATACTCAACGTCTGCGTAATAACAATACTTAGAGAAATCTACTGGCTTTGCGTCGCTGATATCGTTTGTAGTTTCTGCACTAACAGTTGTTACAACCAATAATGCCGTAAGCCCAAGTAGTAATCCTTTCATTTTATCGTCTCCTTAAGAAATTTAATGGTTAAGCTTATGTTGAATGAAGTTATAACGCTTTGCTCACCGGAAAATGACGAGCGCCAGCGAGTTATTTTTCCGGTGCAGTAATTTGTTAGCGGTAAAACTAAACTAAAAACTACAAAGCTCGCTCTATCTTTATTTAGAAAGCTCATCGACTTTTCGCTCAAGTTCTTCAACTTGTGACTGAAGCTTTGTGACTTGCTTTTCGAGCTCTTTACGCGCCCCACCTCTTTTTATATTCAACCGCATCCAATCAGGCAAATCTAGCATTTCATTCAGAATTACAAAGGCGATAATCACCAATAAAATTCCTAAAATATCCCAAATCCCTGTCATTTCAACTACTACTCCTATTGTTTATACCAAAACTCCTCTAGCTAACGCCCAAATTTAGCGCGGAAAGCCGCGCAGCGGGTTGACGTCGCAGCCAGCGCTTTTTTGCTGGCGATAAAATTTGCTTGTTATGTTTTTAATAAACCAGCACTTGATAGTTGTTGTTCTAATCGATCATGAACACTTTTAGACAAACCCAGCCACTCCAAAACTTCACCGCGAGATATCTCAGGATTTTTGGCGTGAACGATTTCGTTCCTTAAACGATACATTTTTACAACTAGGTTGCCGACTTCGCTATCGATTAAAGACGAACTTAGGAGTTCATCAATCATGCGATTAATTGAAGCTTTGGGTTTATCTACGTTTGACCTGAGCAACAGACTTTCTATTTTTTGCCACGATTTGATAAAAGCCCACTCAGGTGCTTCTTTAAACAGCATCATGTCTTGATTACTAAATAAACCACTTATTCCAGAAATACTAATACCGGCTTGAAAGGCTAGGTTTTTAACTTCGGTAACAGCTTCTGTAAAATCAAACTCAGCATTTCCAACTTTTGCTTTTTTAATGCGCTTCAATAAAGCGGGAAGCTCGTCCTTAAATTGGTATACAACCAACAATATCAGCCCAGGCCAAGCAATGTGACCAATAAGGTCAACAAGCAACTTCAGATATTCGAGCATTCAAAGCCACCTGAGAAAACATAACGCAAAGCACATGGGCGACGGCCGCGCAGCGGTTGGCGTCCCAGCGACCGACGGGAGCGAATGGTGCAATAACATGGACTCCCCCTCACTATCCGGCATCAATGTGCCACACTGAGAGTGTTGAATCAATCAGTCACAAGTGAGGGGAAGTCGCATGGAACAGTCTATACGTTGTGGGGTCGATATTGCAAAGCTCGTGTTTCAAATTCATGGCGTTAATGCTAAATCTGGTGAAACCGTTATGGTTAAAAAGTTAGCCAGAGCCGAAATGTTGCGCTATTTTGCCAATAAACCACCGATGCTTATCGGCATTGAAGCTTGTGGTGGCGCGCATTACTGGGCCCGTGAGCTGAGCAAGCTCGGGCACACCGTAAAGCTGATGACACCACAGTATGTTGCACCCTATCGGCGTGGTGGTAAAAACGATGCAAATGATGCCGAAGCCATTTGTGAAGCGTTAGCCAGACCGAATATGCGCTTTGTTGCCGTTAAATCAGAATCACAACAAGCTGTGCTCGTCATGCACCGTATGCGCGACCAGTGGGTACGAGAACGTACTTCACTGATGAATCAAATTCGCAGCTACCTACAAGAGTTTGGTATTGTGATTAATCAGGGCCGCGCAGCACTAGCCAAGACATTACCCTTGGTGGCTGAATCAGAAACCTTACCGCTGCTGTTTCGCCAGAGTATGGCTGATTTAGCCAACAGGTTAACTGATTTAGAAACGCGGATTACTGCACTCAACAAGCGTATTGAAGCCTGGAGCAAGCAAGATACTACCGCAAAAGCCTTACTTGAGCTCTGTGGTGTCGGTAGCGTTACCGCCAGTGCTGCTGTGGCCACTGCCGGTGATGTCTCCGTATTTAAAAACGGCAGGCAATTCGCCGCTTGGCTCGGTTTAGTGCCTAAACAGAATTCATCCGGTGGTAAAACGCAACTCGGTGCCATTACTAAACGCGGTGACCGCTATTTGCGAACACTCTTAGTTCAAGGTGCCAGAACGGTAATGTTAGCAGCCAGTAGAGCCCAAAAATCTACGCAAACAACACCCATGTTCGAGTGGATTTATAAGTTACAAGAGCGGCGGCCAAACAATGTCGTGGCGGTCGCTATCGCCGCCAAACAAGCCAGAATGCTTTGGGCAATTATGGCCAAGCAGCAACGGCAAGATACGCTAGGTTTAGCAATATGAAGTAATAGTACATAGCAGTAAAACAGTAAGTTAACGACAACTCTTAACCAAAGCATTGCACTACAAAGTGGATAAATAAAGCGGCAACGACCGTGCACAGGAAGGGCCTGGTAACAAGGCTGGTAGTTATTACCGTTGATGCGATGAGGCACCTGTGCGCGAAAGTTATCAGGGCTGGAGCATGGCAAAACCATGAATCTCACGAGCCGAATAGACGTATGCAGTCATTCACCGCCAAATTTGATCACTTTGTGCTTGCAATTGAGGGGGAGTCCATAGACGCCTTGTTAGCGGCGACAAACATTTACCCTCGCGGCACTGCCGCCAAGCGATGCCGAACAGCGGCAACCCTGTGCAAATTTAAAAATGTAACCAGCCAAGTGCGAGACAACGAAATGACTGGAATCTTAAAACCTTTAAGCTAGCGGAGCCAATGAACCAAAAGAACAACGCTACCGCCCCATCAGAGATTGCACCTGACCAACAAACTGGTGAAGCTGACGGAATAAATTAACAACTGAGATACAACTTAACGCAAGCAAAGCAGAAAAGTAAAACAGATTTTGTACCTAAACTTTCTCAACAGCCGGCTAACGCAAAGCTTTGGGGCGGCTGAAGCGCAGCGTAAGCCGTCCCAGCCACGACAGTGGCGACAATAGCGCCTTGTTATACATCATCTTTCAACAACTTATGAAGCGCATCTATACGCTTGTTGATTTTTTTGCTTTCTGCATGCAATTCGGTGCTCATACCAATTATAAGAATTAAAAAAACATACAATACAGGCTGCTGCATGATTTCTGGATACATCCATATTAAAAATGCTATGCCTAAAACCATGCCAGCAAATCTGATGATACTGCCTTTCCAATTTGGGCGGAGCTTCTCGAACTCATCTGATAGTGCTTGCTTCTTTTGCATGCTATTAAAAAGTGAATGAGCTTCAACGTGATCTTTGTTCATCAAATGTACCTATTGTGATGTATAACGCAAAGCACATGGGTGACGACCGCGCAGCGGTTGGCATCCCAGCGACCGAAGGGAGCGAATGGTGCGCCTTGTTAGCGGCCAAAAACACTACCCACGCGGCTCTGCCGCCAAGCGATACCGAACAGCGGCAACCCTGTGCAAAATTAAAAACATAACCAGCCAAGTGCGAGACAACGAAATGACTGGAACTTAAAAACTTTAAAGCTAGCGGAGCAAATGAGCCCAAAAGAACAACGCTACCGCCCCATCAGAGATTGCACCTGACTAACAAACTAGCGAACCTGATGGAATAAATTAACAATTGAGATACAACTTAACGCAAGCAGGGTCGAAAAGTAAAACAGATTTTGAAACAACAACCTCTCGACAGCCGGCTAACGCCGCGCACATGGGCGACGGCCGCGCAGCGGTTGGCGTCCCAGCGACCGAAGGGAGCGAATGTTGCAATAACATGGACTCCCCCTCACTATCCGGCATCAATGTGCCACACTGAGAGTGTTGAATCAATCAGTCACAAGTGAGGGGAAGTCGCATGGAACAGTCTATACGTTGTGGGGTCGATATTGCAAAGCTCGTGTTTCAAATTCATGGCGTTAATGCTAAATCTGGTGAAACCGTTATGGTTAAAAAGTTAGCCAGAGCCGAAATGTTGCGCTATTTTGCCAATAAACCACCGATGCTTATCGGCATTGAAGCTTGTGGTGGCGCGCATTACTGGGCCCGTGAGCTGAGCAAGCTCGGGCACACCGTAAAGCTGATGACACCACAGTATGTTGCACCCTATCGGCGTGGTGGTAAAAACGATGCAAATGATGCCGAAGCCATTTGTGAAGCGTTAGCCAGACCGAATATGCGCTTTGTTGCCGTTAAATCAGAATCACAACAAGCTGTGCTCGTCATGCACCGTATGCGCGACCAGTGGGTACGAGAACGTACTTCACTGATGAATCAAATTCGCAGCTACCTACAAGAGTTTGGTATTGTGATTAATCAGGGCCGCGCAGCACTAGCCAAGACATTACCCTTGGTGGCTGAATCAGAAACCTTACCGCTGCTGTTTCGCCAGAGTATGGCTGATTTAGCCAACAGGTTAACTGATTTAGAAACGCGGATTACTGCACTCAACAAGCGTATTGAAGCCTGGAGCAAGCAAGATACTACCGCAAAAGCCTTACTTGAGCTCTGTGGTGTCGGTAGCGTTACCGCCAGTGCTGCTGTGGCCACTGCCGGTGATGTCTCCGTATTTAAAAACGGCAGGCAATTCGCCGCTTGGCTCGGTTTAGTGCCTAAACAGAATTCATCCGGTGGTAAAACGCAACTCGGTGCCATTACTAAACGCGGTGACCGCTATTTGCGAACACTCTTAGTTCAAGGTGCCAGAACGGTAATGTTAGCAGCCAGTAGAGCCCAAAAATCTACGCAAACAACACCCATGTTCGAGTGGATTTATAAGTTACAAGAGCGGCGGCCAAACAATGTCGTGGCGGTCGCTATCGCCGCCAAACAAGCCAGAATGCTTTGGGCAATTATGGCCAAGCAGCAACGGCAAGATACGCTAGGTTTAGCAATATGAAGTAATAGTACATAGCAGTAAAACAGTAAGTTAACGACAACTCTTAACCAAAGCATTGCACTACAAAGTGGATAAATAAAGCGGCAACGACCGTGCACAGGAAGGGCCTGGTAACAAGGCTGGTAGTTATTACCGTTGATGCGATGAGGCACCTGTGCGCGAAAGTTATCAGGGCTGGAGCATGGCAAAACCATGAATCTCACGAGCCGAATAGACGTATGCAGTCATTCACCGCCAAATTTGATCACTTTGTGCTTGCAATTGAGGGGGAGTCCATAGACGCCTTGTTAGCGGCGACAAACACACAACCTATGCGGCACTGCCGCCAAGCGATGCCGAACAACGGCAACCCTGTGCAAAATTAAAAACATAACCAGCCAAGTGTGATACAGCGAAATGACTGGAACTTAAAAACTTTAAAGCTAGCGAAGCCAATGAGCCAAAAGAACAACGCTACCGCCCCATCAGAGATTGCACCTGACTAACAAACTAGCGAACCTGATGGAATAAATTAACAACTGAGATACAACTTAACGCAAGCAGAGCCGAAAAGTAAAACAGATTTTGAAACTACACCTTCCCGACAGCCGGCTAACGCAAAGCACATGGGTGACGACCGCATCGCGGTTGGCATCCCAGCGACCGGAGGGAGCGAATGATGCAATAACATGGACTCCCCCTCACTATCCGGCATCAATGTGCCACACTGAGAGTGTTGAATCAATCAGTCACAAGTGAGGGGAAGTCGCATGGAACAGTCTATACGTTGTGGGGTCGATATTGCAAAGCTCGTGTTTCAAATTCATGGCGTTAATGCTAAATCTGGTGAAACCGTTATGGTTAAAAAGTTAGCCAGAGCCGAAATGTTGCGCTATTTTGCCAATAAACCACCGATGCTTATCGGCATTGAAGCTTGTGGTGGCGCGCATTACTGGGCCCGTGAGCTGAGCAAGCTCGGGCACACCGTAAAGCTGATGACACCACAGTATGTTGCACCCTATCGGCGTGGTGGTAAAAACGATGCAAATGATGCCGAAGCCATTTGTGAAGCGTTAGCCAGACCGAATATGCGCTTTGTTGCCGTTAAATCAGAATCACAACAAGCTGTGCTCGTCATGCACCGTATGCGCGACCAGTGGGTACGAGAACGTACTTCACTGATGAATCAAATTCGCAGCTACCTACAAGAGTTTGGTATTGTGATTAATCAGGGGCCGCGCAGCACTAGCCAAGACATTACCCTTGGTGGCTGAATCAGAAACCTTACCGCTGCTGTTTCGCCAGAGTATGGCTGATTTAGCCAACAGGTTAACTGATTTAGAAACGCGGATTACTGCACTCAACAAGCGTATTGAAGCCTGGAGCAAGCAAGATACTACCGCAAAAGCCTTACTTGAGCTCTGTGGTGTCGGTAGCGTTACCGCCAGTGCTGCTGTGGCCACTGCCGGTGATGTCTCCGTATTTAAAAACGGCAGGCAATTCGCCGCTTGGCTCGGTTTAGTGCCTAAACAGAATTCATCCGGTGGTAAAACGCAACTCGGTGCCATTACTAAACGCGGTGACCGCTATTTGCGAACACTCTTAGTTCAAGGTGCCAGAACGGTAATGTTAGCAGCCAGTAGAGCCCAAAAATCTACGCAAACAACACCCATGTTCGAGTGGATTTATAAGTTACAAGAGCGGCGGCCAAACAATGTCGTGGCGGTCGCTATCGCCGCCAAACAAGCCAGAATGCTTTGGGCAATTATGGCCAAGCAGCAACGGCAAGATACGCTAGGTTTAGCAATATGAAGTAATAGTACATAGCAGTAAAACAGTAAGTTAACGACAACTCTTAACCAAAGCATTGCACTACAAAGTGGATAAATAAAGCGGCAACGACCGTGCACAGGAAGGGCCTGGTAACAAGGCTGGTAGTTATTACCGTTGATGCGATGAGGCACCTGTGCGCGAAAGTTATCAGGGCTGGAGCATGGCAAAACCATGAATCTCACGAGCCGAATAGACGTATGCAGTCATTCACCGCCAAATTTGATCACTTTGTGCTTGCAATTGAGGGGGAGTCCATAGACGCCTTGTTAGCGGCGACAAACACACCCCACGCGGCACTGCCGCCAAGCCATGCCGAACAACGACAACCTTGTGCAAAATTGATAAATAAACCAGCCGGCTGCGACACAGCGAGCCAACCGGAACCTATAAAACCATAAAACAACGGAGCCAAAAAGAACAACGCAACCGCACCATTAGAGATTGCACCTGACCAACAAACTGGCGAACCTGATGGAATAAATTAACAACTAAGATACAACTTAACGCAAGCAGACCCGAAAAGTAAAACAGATTTTGTACCTAAACCATCTCGACAGCCGGCTAACGCCCGCATTTGCGGATGGTTTGGATCGCAGCGGAAAACCAGTCCGACAACATGCGCTTGTTAGCTGTGACTTGCCACTTACTTTGAGTCACGGCTGTTTTCCTTGACTAGGTTATGCACATAGTCGCTTTTATGAAACGGCCTTGAAACCCATGATTTGTACGTTGGATGACTAAGCATTTCTTCTCTGGTTAATGCTTTCGTGACCTTGCCAACCATACCCTCCGAAACAATATTTACAGTTGGAGTAAAGCCGTCCATTAATAGGGTTGATACCTGAGTTACCCCACAGGTGATACAAGTTACCCAAACTAGATAGCCATCTTTAGATGTAAAGTAGTAGTAGCCTACAGGGCTAGATGTTGGCACTTTTTGTATGTCGTATTTTTCTTCAATTTGATGACCCAGAACTGCCTCCACTTCAGCGACAAAGTCTTTGACCGAACGCTCATTGAAGTAACCCGATTGATTGTTGTCTAGGCGTTTTTCATATTTATCACCGCCCGATGACAAATACTGCATTTGCTGTTTTGTGGCAATTTTAACTAATACGATATCTTCACTGTTCTGAATTTCACTCTGGAAAGGATAGCTACCTCTGATTTGATAGTATTTGTTAATGATTTCGGTCCAATACTCAAGATGCTCTAGGCGAATTAAGTCCGCATCTTCTTGATACTGCTTCATAGGATTGTCAGAGCACGCAGAAATAAAACATGTAACTAAAATAACTAGTAATTTGAATTTCATCAGATCTCTCGATTTCAGCTAACGCACGCCTAAACGGCGAGCAACTTGTTGCGAGTCCAGCGGCCGTAGGCCGCGTTGTTTAAGGCGTTTGTTATAGCGCGAATTTACCAATAAACCCTATAACAACTATCAACATACCAATAAAAAAAATCTTTTTTGAGATTTTATCCATTTGGGTTTGCTTTCTTAATTTGTTTGAAAAGACAAACTCAGGAATTAATGCGAAAGATAAAAGCACCAATGCAGCACCGAAACTTGAAACATTGTCGAAAGACACTGCTCTATGCTCAGAAACACTTAGCGCTATACCTATAAAAACTATTGCAGCAAACAAAAATAATACACTAGAAAAAATTTTATGCTTCAGTTTGGTGCCAAACATGAATATCCCTTGAAAAGCTATAACAGCTTTGTAGTTTGGAACGCCCACGCTTTCCAGCCATGTAAACGCCCTTCTATCTTTTGTAAATGATTTAACACTATCTAATAACATACAGTAAATCAACAGATTTTTTGGTCGTTATTAAATTTTATTGAAGAAAGCAGGGTTTAAGCTTGCGATTTACTTGCTAACAATAAATTTACCAACTACTGTATATAAATACATCAACATTTATTTTAAGGAGCGGTAAATGTCTTCTCCCTTTTTACAATATATTGCTGAGTTTATGTATACCCACCGCTACGCTAAAAGGACGGTTGAGGCTTACCTTTACTGGATTAAGATGTATATCCTCTATAACAAAAAGCAGCATCCGTCTAAGCTTGGCGATCAGGATGTTGAAAATTTTTTGTCGTATTTAAGTAATCAGCGTAATGTCGCGCCTAGGACACAAGCCACAGCACTTAATGCACTAAGTTTTTTATATAACAAGGTATTACAGCAGCCGCTGTCATTAAACCTGAATTTTAATCGCTCACAAATTTCCCCTAAATTACCGGTGGTGCTCACTCGAGCTGAAGTAACAGCGTTATTAAGAGTTATTGAACCGCGTTATAAACTATTAGCCCAGTTGATGTATGGTAGCGGTTTACGTTTAATGGAGGCGGTACGGTTACGAGTGCAGGATATTGATTATGATTACTTGTCGGTCATGGTATGGCAAGGGAAAGGCAATAAGAATCGTCGAGTAACCTTGGCTCCAGAGTTGGTTCCAACGCTTAAACAGCAAAGTCAGTTTGTCTTACAATATTTTCAGGCTGATCTGGCCAATCCGGACTATTCCGGTGTTTGGCTGCCTTATGCGTTAGCTCGCAAAAACCCTTCGGCTCCCAAGCAATTTGGTTGGCAGTATTTGTTTCCCTCGATGCAACTGAGTACTGATCCGGATTCAAAATTATTACGCCGTCACCATTTGGACGAGAGCTGCGTAAGGCGGGAAATTAAAATAGCCTCTCGTAAAGCCGCTATCTCTAAAAATGTAACCTGCCACACGCTGCGTCATTCCTTTGCCACTCATTTATTAGAATCAGGTGCTGATATCCGCACTGTACAGGAGCAACTGGGTCACGCCGATGTGCGTACTACCCAAATTTATACGCATGTCATTAATCGCGGCGCGGGAGGGGTTAAAAGCCCACTATCGCAACTCCTCTAAACTAGCCCAAATTGTGAAACGGATTCGATAACTAAGTTGTGTTAACAACCCATGTGAATTTAACAGCGCAAACAATATGTCCGTTAAGTTGTACAGGTTGGGGTTTGGCGCTATACTTGTTCAACTAGTTGTACAGATGGAGCAATGTTATGCGAATAGTGTCATTTACCGAGGCGCGCAATAATTTAAAATCGGTATTAGATTCCGTCGTGAATGACGCCGATACGGCTGTTATTACCCGCCGCGATGCCGAGGATGCGGTAGTGATGTCGCTGGATTATTACAATAGCCTAATGGAAACCGTGCATTTATTACGCTCGCCTGCCAATGCCGAACATTTGCAGCGCTCAATTGCGCAGTTTAAAGCCGCAAATACCAGCCAGCGGGATTTGCTGGATGAGTAGTCGTGTTCTGGCATGGACCGACGAAGCCTGGCAAGACTATCTGTACTGGCAAACCCAGGACAGAAAAACGTTAAAACGCATAAACCTGCTGATCAACGATACCAAACGCTCACCTTTTGCTGGTATCGGTAAGCCGGAGCCGTTAAAAGAAAACTTAGCTGGTTTTTGGTCACGCCGTATCGATGACACTAATCGTTTAGTTTATGCCGTGTCTGATCAGGCATTAACCATTATTTCCTGCCGCTATCATTACTAATGCTAATTTCAGTTAATTCCGATTGCATCCTTTATAGTTAATTGGAAAGAGAACTAATTCCCCACTTGATTAGCGTTTTGTGAAAAAAAACAGAGCGCCGATAGCGCCCTGTTAAATCATTAACTGTAATAAGCAGCTTTTAGAAACAATCGCCCGGCACTCTAACCCAGCCTTCCATCAGTACCCGCGCGCTGCGGCTCATAATGGCTTTGGTTACCGTCCATTGGCCAGCCACTTCAGCGGCGGCGGCACCAACGCGTAACGTACCAGACGGATGGCCAAAGCGTACTGCTTCTCTTGCCTCACCACCTGCAACTAGATTTACCAGTGTACCCGGTATTGCAGCAGCCGTACCAATAGCAACTGCCGCGGTGCCCATCATCGCATGGTGCAATTTACCCATTGATAAGGCTCGTACCAGCAAATCAATCTCGCCGGCATTCACCGTTTTACCGCTGGACGCCACATAACTTTGTGGCGGCGCGACAAAAGCAATTTTTGGCGTATGCGCCCGTGCAGCCGCTTCGCTGATATAGTTAATCAGGCCCATTTTTACTGCACCATAGGCGCGAATAGTTTCAAAGCGCGCTAACGCTGCGGCATCACTGTTAATGGCGTCTTGCAGTTCGGTGCCGGTGTAGCCAATCTCCGCGGCATTGACAAAGATGGTCGGGATACCGGCATTAATTAGCGTGGCTTTAAAGGTACCAATACCTGGCACGTCTAAGTCATCGACTAAATTGCCGGTTGGGAACATGGCACCACCGCCCTCGCCTTCATCGGCGGCCGGATCCAGAAACTCAATTTGCACTTCAGCGGCCGGAAAGGTTACCCCATCTAGCTCAAAGTCACCGGTTTCCTGTACTTCACCGTTTGTCATCGGCACATGAGCAATAATGGTTTTGCCAATATTGGCTTGCCAAATCCGCACCGTGCACAGGCCGTTTTGCGGGATCCGCGCAGCATCCACCAAACCATTGCTAATCGCAAAAGCGCCTACCGCCGCAGTTAGGTTACCGCAATTGCCACTCCAGTCGATAAAGGGTTTATCGATAGCGACCTGACCAAACAGATAATCAACATCATGCTCGGGCTTGCTACTTTTACTTAAGATCACCGTTTTACTGGTGCTAGAGGTCGCGCCGCCCATGCCATCGGTATGTTTACCGTATGGATCCGGGCTGCCAATTACCCGCAGCAGCAGGTTATCCCGCGCCTTACCCGGCTGCTGCGCAGCCGCGGGTAAATCGGTCAGTTTAAAGAACACGCCTTTAGAGGTTCCGCCACGCATATAGGTGGCAGGGATCTTGATTTGTGGTGTAAACATTTAACCTCCTACAGCGAAATAGGCGGAACCTCGGCGGTAGAGGGAACTACCGCCAGGCACGCCAGTGCCTGCGAGCAAGGAAAAATCGCATTTTTCCGCAGCGAAAGGAGAAAGTTGCTCCTGCAACTTTCTCCTATAAAGAGTATTACCGCCCCGCATATAGGTAGCGGGGATCTTAATTTGTGGTGCAGTCATTACACCGCTCCTTGCAAAAAGTCCTGCGCAAAGCGCTGCAGCACACCGCCGGCTTCATAAATCGACACTTCTTCCGCCGTATCTAAACGGCAGGTGACTGGTACTTCTACCACTTCACCGTTTGCGCGATTAATGACCAGTGTTAAATCAGTGCGCGGAGTACGAGCGCCTTTCACATCATAGGTTTCAGTACCGTCTAACTGCAGGGTTTTACGGTTAGTGCCTGGCTTAAACTCCAGCGGTAATACGCCCATCCCAATTAAGTTGGTACGGTGGATCCGCTCAAAGCCTTCGGCCGCAATTGCTTCTACGCCGGCTAACCTTACGCCTTTGGCGGCCCAATCGCGTGATGAACCCTGACCATAGTCAGCGCCAGCCACAATAATCAGCGGCTGTTTGCGTTCCATATAGGTTTCAATCGCTTCCCACATCCGCATCACTTTACCTTCCGGCTCTACTCGTGCCAGCGAGCCTTGTTTGACTTTGCCGTTTTCCAGCACCATTTCGTTAAACAGTTTGGGATTAGCAAAGGTGGCGCGCTGTGCGGTTAAGTGATCGCCGCGGTGCGTGGCATAAGAGTTAAAATCTTCTTCTGGCAAGCCCATTTTATGCAGGTATTCACCGGCGGCGCTGTCCAGCATAATGGCATTCGACGGTGATAAATGATCGGTAGTAATATTATCCGGCAGAATTGCCAGTGGCCGCATACCTTTTAACGAACGCTCGCCAGCCAATGCGCCTTCCCAATACGGCGGTCGGCGAATATAGGTACTTTGTGGCCGCCAATCGTACAGTGGTGTCACTTTGTCACCATAATCCACTTCCAGCGCAAACATCGGCTCGTACACTTTACGGAACTGCTCCGGTTTTACGCTTTGCGCCACTACCGCATCAATTTCCGCATCGCTTGGCCAAATATCTTTTAAGGTAATGGCTTTACCCTCATGGTAACCCAGCACATCTTTTTCGATATCAAACCGGATGGTACCGGCAATAGCATAGGCGACAACTAGCGCTGGCGAGGCCAAAAACGCTTGTTTGGCATAAGGGTGAATACGACCATCAAAGTTACGGTTACCTGATAACACCGCGGTGGCGTAAAGATCACGATCAATAATTTCCTGCTGAATCACCGGATCCAGCGCACCGCTCATACCATTACAGGTGGTACAGGCAAAGGCGACAATACCAAAGCCAAGCTGTTCGAGTTCAGACAGTAATTGGCCTTCTTCCAAATACAATTGCACCGCTTTTGAGCCAGGCGCCAGCGAGGTTTTTACCCAAGGCTTGCGGCTTAAGCCGAGTTTATTGGCATTACGCGCCAACAAACCGGCGGCAATCACGTTGCGCGGGTTCGAGGTATTGGTACAGCTGGTAATGGCCGCGATAATTACCGCGCCATCCGGCATCTTGCCCTCCTCAATTTCGTACTTACCGGCAATGCCTTTAGCGGTTAAATCGCTGGTCGATAAGCGGGCATGCGGGTTAGATGGGCCAGCCATAGTGCGGCCAACACTGGATAAATCAAAGTGCAGTACCCGCTCGTACTCGGCGGTTTTTAAGCTCTCGCTCCACAGGCCAGCGGTTTTGGCATAGGTTTCTACCAGTTTCACCTGCGCACTCTCGCGCCCTGTCAGCGTTAAGTAATCTAGCGTTTGCTGATCAATAGAGAACATCGCTGCAGTGGCACCGTATTCTGGGGTCATATTGGATATCGTTGCCCGGTCACCTAAACTCAGGCTGTCGGCACCTTCACCAAAGAATTCCAAGTAGCTGGATACCACTTTTTCTTTACGCAAAAACTCGGTTAACGCCAGCACAATATCGGTGGCCATAATGCCAGGCTGCGCTTTACCGGTTAACTCTACGCCAATAATATCCGGCAGGCGCATCCAACTGGCACGGCCGAGCATTACGCTTTCCGCTTCTAAGCCTCCCACGCCAATGGCGATAACACCTAATGCATCAACATGCGGCGTATGGCTGTCGGTACCCACTAAGGTATCCGGAAAGGCCACGCCGTCTTTAGCATGGATCACCGGCGACATCCGCTCTAGGTTAATCTGGTGCATAATGCCGTTACCCGGCGGGATCACATCCACGTTTTTAAAGGCTTTTTTGGTCCAGTTAATAAAGTGGAAACGATCGTCGTTACGGCGATCTTCAATGGCACGGTTTTTCTCAAAGGCGTCTTTTTCAAAACCGGCATGCTCTACGGCCAATGAGTGGTCAACAATCAGCTGGGTTGGCACCACCGGGTTCACTTTGGCCGGATCACCGCCCTTTTCCGCGATAGCATCACGCAGGCCGGCTAAATCGACCAGCGCGGTTTGGCCTAAAATATCGTGGCACACCACCCGGGCCGGAAACCACGGGAAATCGATATCGCGCTTGCGGTAAATCAGCTGTTTTAGCGCATCTGGCAACAACGCCGGATCACAGCGGCGCACTAAGTTTTCGGCATGCACGCGTGAGGTGTAAGGTAATTTGGCATAAGCACCCGGCTCAATGGCGTCTACCGCTTCGCGGGCGTCAAAGTAGTCGAGCTGGGTACCTGGTAAATTTTTGCGGTATTGGCTATTCATGGTCGGTCTCTGTCTGCATAGCACTTTGGATTCAGAGTCAGGCGTGCACCGTCGAACCGGATTGCTCACGCCAAGCCGCCGTGAATACATCCCTGTAGGCTTCATTCAGGCATCCATGCCTTCAAGACTTGGCTTAGAGCAATCCGATTCTCGGATACCTAAACTCTATCTTGATTCAATCGGTT
Source organism: Alishewanella sp. d11 (assembly GCF_049390205.1). GTDB lineage: Bacteria > Pseudomonadota > Gammaproteobacteria > Enterobacterales > Alteromonadaceae > Alishewanella. The sequence goes on from NZ_CP186547.1 coordinate 3,510,961, forward strand.
TTACGCTACGTGGCTCAACACCCACATAATCCGCACTTGGCCGGATAATCCGGTTATCGGCGCGCTGCTCCATCACATGCGCAGCCCAGCCCGTTAAGCGGCTACACACGAAAATTGGTGTAAACAGCTTGGTTGGAATACCCATATAGTTATAAGCCGAGGCATGGAAGAAGTCCGCGTTACAGAACAGTTTCTTCTCACGCCACATAACGGCTTCACAGCGCACAGATACATCGTACAGCTTGGTATCGCCATTGGCGTGCGCCAGCTTTTCTGACCACTCTTTGATTACAGCGTTACGCGGATCTGACTCAGAATAAATGGCATGGCCAAAGCCCATAATCTTTTCTTTGCGCTCTAACATGCCCAGCAATTTTTGCTCGGCATCGTCAGCGTTATCCATTTTCTCAATCAGTTCCATCGCTGCTTCGTTCGCACCGCCGTGTAATGGGCCACGCAGTGAGCCAATAGCGCCAGTAATGCACGAGTGCATATCGCTTAAGGTTGACGCGCAAACGCGAGCGGTAAAGGTTGAGGCGTTAAACTCATGCTCTGCGTACAAAATTAACGAGGATTGCATTACATCAATATGCAGCGCTTCAGGCTTTTTGTCGTGCAAAGTCCAAAGGAATTGCTCAGCCAGCGTATCGGCGTCAGTTTCTACGTTTACCCGCTTGCCATGGTGGCTATAGTTGTACCAGTAATTTACTAAGCCTGGGAAAATCGCCAGCATGCGATCGGTTACATCTTGCTGCTGCGCAAAGCTGTGTTCCATTTCCAGGTTACCTAGCATTGAGCAGCCGGTACGCATCACATCCATCGGATGGGCATTGGCCGGAATACGCTCTAACACGTCTTTTAGTGCCTGTGGCAGTGCCCGCAGGCTCTTCAGTTTGGCTTTATAAGCCGCCAGTTCAGCGCTATTTGGCAGCTCGCCTTTTAAAATTAAATGCGCCACTTCTTCAAAGGTGCAGTTAGCGGCTAAATCTTTAACATCATAACCCCGATAGGTTAAGCCTGAACCGGTTTTACCCACGGTAGATAAGGCGGTTTTACCAGCGACTTGGCCACGTAAACCTGCGCCTGAGAGTACTTTACCTGTTGACATGGTTGTTGCTCCTGTTCTATTTAGCCTTCATCCTTACCACTGCAGCGGTGTTAGCTGCAGCGGCAATGATTTTGGCTAAAAGTAATAATTAAAAATGTAAAATAGTTATATTAAGATTTTTTGCTGGTAAACAGCTGATCCAGTTTTTGCTCAAAGCTGTGATAATTTAAAAAGTCATACAGCTCAGCACGGGTTTGCATGCTGTCTACCACGGCTTTCTGATCGCCGTTTTCTAAAATCGACTGATAGACATTAAGTGCCGCTTTATTCATGGCGCGAAACGCACTTAACGGATACAGCACCATGGCCACACCCACGCTCGCCAGCTCAGCTTTGTTATACAATGGCGTTTGCCCAAATTCAGTGATATTCGCCAGTACTGGCACCTTTAACGCCGAGGTAAAGGCTTTGTATTGCTCTAGCGTATGCACGGCTTCAGCAAAAATGGCATCGGCACCGGCGTCCTGACAGGCAATGGCTCGCTCAATGGCGGCGTCTAAGCCTTGCTGCGCTAAGGCATCAGTACGCGCCATAATAAAGAAACTCTCGTCAGTACGGGCGTCAACACTGGCTTTTACCCGATCAACCATTTCATCGAGGCTAACAATTTCTTTATTGGGGCGATGGCCGCAGCGCTTTTGCGCCACCTGATCTTCAATATGAAAGCCGGCCGCGCCAGCACGAGTCATTTCTTTTACCGTACGGGCAATATTAAAAGCCCCACCCCAACCAGTATCGGCATCTACCAGCAGCGGTACTGAAGTCGCGGCAGTAATACGGCGGATATCTTCACACACATCGTTTAATGAGGTCATACCTAAGTCGGGTAAACCAAAAGAAGCATTGGCCACGCCCGCGCCAGACAGGTACAACGCCTGATGGCCGGTACGCTCGGCCATCATCGCGGTGTAGGCATTGATGGTACCCACAATTTGTAGTGGTTGATTGGCGGTAATGGCGGCGCGGAATTTCTGGCCGGCGGTTAAATTACTCATCGTTGTTCCCCTGTTGCTCTAGTTCAGTCAGTTTGTGTGCTTAGCTTTTTGTGCCTAGCTTTGTGTGCTTAGCTTTGCGTTCTTAGCTTAGTTTCGATATTGCGCCTAGAAGCAGCAATATGCCTGCGCATTAGTAAGTCGGCTAACTCGCCATCGCGATTGGCAATGGCATTAATAATAGCCTTATGTTCGTCAAATGCCCGTGAGACGCGTGGGCCGTTCATCCCCAGCTGCACCCGGTACATCCGCATCAGATGGTAAAGCTCGTCGGTTAAGATATTAATCAGGTAAGGGTTTTTGCTGCCAAGGATAATGCGGTAATGAAAGTCTAGATCGCCAGCTTCCTGATAATAACTTTCGCCTTCACGCACCCGTTGTGAGCTAAGGTGCTGATCCAGTAAGTCCTGCATCTCGCGAATTTCGGCATCGCTCATCTGTGTAGCGGCTAAGCGGCAAGCCAAGCCTTCGAGTTCTTCGCGCAGTTGATACAGCGATAACAAGTTTTCTGTCGACAATTTCACTACCCGTGAACCAGCATTGGGGGTGCGCTCTAATAAGTGACAACGCTCCAGCCTAGCCAGAGCCTCACGCAGCGGCGCCCGGCTTAAATCAAAGCGTTTGGCCAGTTCAGGCTCGCTGATCTTGCTACCCGGGGCAATTACGCCATTCACGATATCCTGCAATAGCTCTTGCAGCACTCTATCGGCAGCGGTAACAACGGGTTTTAATAACGGCAAAGACATAGCAAATTGTCGACATAAAAAAACAATAGCTAAGTTTTAAGCTTTATTTGTGGTTTAGTCAAGTTAAAAAAGGCAGGATTGTCGACAATCAGACTAAAGTTCAGTCTGCTATTTACGCTTACTGCCAAAGCGCCACCTTGCAAAAGCATAAATGAAGGCGTTTAGAATTAACTAACACAACTTAACAATATGAAGATGCTAAAGCAGGAGTGAGAGCTGGGGCAGTTCAAAAATTAAGACTTATTAGGTTAGCAACGCTTATAACTGTATTTTTTTTAGACTGTTTTTAACTAAAACACTGCGTTTTTAGCTTAAATAAAACTAAAGATTTTGCCCCGATTACAGGTCAATCTCAGTATTTGTGCATAATTGCTGGCATAAGCTGGGGATAACCTGCGGACAACTTTCGGCAAACAGCTAACAGAAAAAGGCTGTTTCGCCAAAGTAGGAACATGAAAAACCAGCAAGTTTGACTAAACTAAAAACTCTTAACGTAACCTCTTCTCGATAGCGCACGGCTCATTCCCTATGAGCCATTCCCCTAAGCCCAGAACAATTTGGATTGGTTCTGGGCTTCTTTTATGCAAAAAGGCTGTATGCAAAGTGCGAAAAAAGTGGGCTTGCGGCTTAAGCGGCCATCCCTTTTGCTGCCGCTAAGGGGAATAACCGATAGAAATTCGCTGTGGTTTGCTGCGCCAGCTCGGTAAGGGCAACCCCTTTCACCTCTGCCATCGCTGCGGCAACATCGGTGACGTAAGCTGGTTGATTAGTTTTGCCACGATGCGGCACTGGTGCGAGATAAGGTGCGTCGGTTTCAATCAACAAACGATCCAGTGGCAACTTACGCACTACATCACGCAGCTCCGTTGCATTACGAAAAGTCATAATGCCTGAAATAGAAATATAAAAACCTAAATCTAACGCGGCTTTAGCCATCTCATAATTTTCAGTAAAACAGTGTAATACCCCACTGGCTTGCTCTGCTTGATGCGATTTCATCAGCGCAATGGTATCTGCGCGCGCATCACGGGTATGGATAATCAGCGGCTTATTTAAGGCTCTAGCAACGCTAATATGTTTAACAAAGCCATCTTGCTGGCTCATTTTCGTTTCTGGATTATAAAAATAATCCAACCCTGTTTCACCTACTGCCACCACCTCGGGTGAAGCCGCTAACCTCGCTAACAGCTCGGCATCTACGCTATCACTTTGATGCAGCGGATGCTCACCGCAAGAAACCGACACATTGGCATAAGGTTTAACCAACTCCAACATCGACGGAAACTCCGCTAAGGACACGCTAACACAAAGCATATGCTGTATTTGCCGTTGTTTAGCCGCCGCGATAACTTGGTCGAGGCTTAATCCCAGTTTATCCAGCTCTAATCGATCTAAATGGCAATGTGAATCTACAAACAAAATAACCTCTTTTAACAACTAAAGTGTGTAGGTAGGTTCAAGGCTACCTTGCATACTGGTCAATAACTTTTCAATTCGATTGCTTAATCCCTGCTTATCGTCAATAAAGGCCACGCCAACCCCTGCTGGATTGCCGCTTTGGGCGCCTAAAGGGGAAATCCACGCCACCTTCCCCGAAACGACTATAGGCTCTAAGGCATCGGGTAAGGTCACCGTTAATGCCAAGGATTGTCCCATACGATAATGTCGGGCTGAACGAAAAAATAAGCCGCCATTTTTCAAAAATGGCATATAACTTCGATACAGCTCTTTGGTATCACTGAATCCCAGCGCCAGCTCTTCCATTTATCCTCCTCGCCTGCCTAGATTAACGCGCCACAACTAGCGTTTTTACCTCTTGCAATAACGCAGTCAGCGCTAAGGTCTTATTCTGCCCTAAAATCTGCTGCTCGTCACGACACCAACGATAATAGCGTTGCTGTAATCTTAACTGCCTCTCGGCGGATAAGCTGTGTGTGCTTAACAATAGCTCACAAATAAAATAGCCAAGAATGTGCGAGCTATCAGTTCGGCTTTCTAACACTTTTACCACTGCCGCTAAGTCCGCAGGGGTTTGCAATACTTCGGTTAATTGCCTTAACACCTGTTCAATTTGCGCGGATTCAGCAGAGGTTAACAAGCTTAAGGCGGCTAATGGCGCGCCGCCCGAATAGCGATAGATAAACTCAGGAATAGGCTCCGACACTTGAGTCGCTAACCACTGTTGCAATGCAGATTTTGTTAAAGGCGCAATATCCCACCGTTGACAGCGGCTTAGCAAGGTAGCCTTTAATCGTTGTGGCTGGCTGCTTTGCAACACTAAATAACAACCTTGCGGCGGCTCTTCTAAGGTTTTTAGTAAGGCGTTAGCGGCCGATTCGGTCATCCGTTCGGCTCTTGGTAAGCTAATCACCCTATTGCCATGCTGCTGGGCGGTACCTTGCGTAAACTCGATAATTCGCCGGATCTCATCTACACCAATGCTGCTGTTATCCGCAGCCAGTGCTAACCAATCGGGATGATTATTGGCCGCAAGTAATAAACAACTTTTACATTGACCACAAGCGTGGCCATGCGCAGGCATTTTACACAGTAAAAAGGCGGTTAAAGCCTTGGCCAACTGCGTTTTGCCCACCCCTGGCATGCCGGTCAGCAGTAGCGCATGAGCAAGCTGCTGCTGCTCGGCTAGAGCACTTAACTTTGCCTGCAGCGGGGTTAACCAAGGTAAATCGCCTGTGGCCGTCATAAGGCGGCCTGTTCCAGCGCTTCGACTAATGCGGCTTGCACTTGGGCCAGTGGTTGGCTGGCATCGATAACGGCAATACCCGGCTCAGTAGCCGCAATCTGTAAATACTTCGCCCGCGTGCGCTCAAAAAACGCCAACTGCTCTTGCTCGATCCGATCCAAAGCGCCACGCGCTGCGGCTCTGGCTAAACCCAGTGCCGGATCAATATCTAAGTAAAGCGTAAAGTCGGGTCTAGTCTGCCCTAATACGGCTTGCCGAATCGCATTAATTAAACTGTCCGCTAACTGCCGCCCACCGCCCTGATAAGCTCTGGATGATAAATCATGTCGATCAGCTAATATCCATTGTCCCGCTGCTAACGCCGGTTCAATCACATTGCGTAGTAACTGCACGCGTGAGGCGTACATTAAAAGCAGCTCTGTCTCTGGTGCAATTTGCTCTTGCAGATCAGCTTGCTTCACTAAGGTGCGTAATTGCTCTGCTAAGGGTGTGCCTCCCGGTTCGCGGGTACAAATAACCTCAAGCCCTTTTGCTTGTAGCCAAGCCTGCACCGTCGCGATAGCGGTGCTTTTACCCGCGCCTTCTAAACCCTCAATTACAATAAACTTGCCTTTCACGAGCGGAGCCTTAGTTGTCATCATTTTTTCCAAGAATATATTTACGTACCGCGGCATTATGTTGTTGTAGCGTTTGTGAGAACACGTGAGAACCATCACCACGGCTGACAAAATAATAGTATTCGCTCTGATCAGGTTGCGCGGCAGCTATTAAGGCGCTGCGACTCACCAGCGAGATTGGCCCAGGCGGTAACCCATGATGCCGATAAGTATTGTAAAGGTGCGGATCGCGCAAGTTCGCCCGCGTGATACGGCCGCTATAGTCGCTTAAGCCATAAATCACGGTAGGATCCGTTTGCAAGCGCATATTTTTACGGATCCGATTCATAAACACCGAACTCACCAAAGCGCGCTCGCTTTGTAAGCCGCTCTCTTTTTCAATGATCGAGCCCATAATTAACAGTTCATAAGGATTTTGTAACGGTAAGCTTGGCTGTCGCTGCTGCCAATAGCGCGTTAACTCTACTTTTAATGCTTCATGCGCACGCCGCCAAATGGCACTCGCCTTACTGTTAGCCGTATAAAAATAGGTATCCGGATAAAATAAGCCTTCAAGCTCTTGCACCACTTGGCCTGTTTGCGCCAAAGCGCCCCATTCTTCTGGCCAATTGATCAACGCCGCCAGCTCAGCAGGATCGGCTAAATCATGCTGCAAATAAGGCAGCTCGGCAAAGCGTTGCCAGCTTTGTGCCAGCGTTTCGCCTTCAATCAGCGTCACACTAAATTGCGCAACTTTGCCACTGCGAAACAACGCCAAGGCGTCTTGCAAACTAAGCGAAGCAGGGATGCGGTACACCCCCTGTTGTAACTGCGCCATAGCAGGTTGTTGCCGCAGATACAGTTTTAATACTGCGCAATCGACTGCGGTAAGTTGTGTCTCTTTTTGCCATGTGGCACAGAGGCTGCGCACCGAAGTGCCCGCTCTCACTTCAAATAGCGGCGTGTTAAAGGTTAACGCTTTTGCGAGGGTTTGCGAACTAAGCTGTTGCCATAGCGACCAAAGCAACACGATGAGCAACACCAGTGCCAAGGGTAACCACATTAAAATACGTTTTAGCATAAAATTTCTTGCTGTAACTGCTGCACACTATCGATAGCCAGCACACGGCCATTCAGCTCACGCACCGGCGCCATCCCCAGCAACGCATTGCTTAAAAAGGCGGCTTGTACCTGCTCGATCTCTGCTAACGGCAATGCGCGTTCTTGGATATGCGGCTGAGACAGTAAAATATGTTGTCGCATCACACCTGCCACCCCAGCTAAATGCAGCGGTGGCGTGAACCAAGCACCCTCTAGTTGATAAAAAAGGTTCGCCGCGGTCGCTTCCGTCAGCTGTTGCTGCTGATCGGCAACCAATAAATCATCCAAATCGCGTTGTGCTAATTCTTGTTTCAACAAGACTTGCTCTAAGCGATTGGTATGCTTTAACCCCGCCAGCGCAGGCTGAATAGCCAATTGTAACTTTGCTATGCCAACGCGGATCCCTGCCGTTCGCCAACGGCGATAATCTGGCATAGCAGCAGTATACAGGTACACCAGCGGCCCATCACAAGCTTCAGGTGCATAGCCTCTGCCGCCAATCCCACGTGATAACAACAGTTTGATGACGCTGGGTGCTTGGTGAGCCGTGGCAAGTTGCTGCACCTTTGCCGCCAGCGCTTGCCAATCAGGTGGCGTTATACCTAGGCGAGCAACTGCGAGTTGTAAGCGGGCTAAGTGCAACGACCAAAGCTCCGGCTTGCCCGCTTTTACGGCGATCGTGGTAAAAACGCCATCGCCATATTGCAAGGCTCTACAACCTGCTGCAACCTGCGGTTGTGCCGCGTCATTTATAATAATAATTTCAGCCGACATAGCGCGCCTGTATTAAAAAATATCGGCAAGTATGCCTTAATCTGCCGTTAAAACAAAGCGCTGCCCTAAGCTAAAATAGTTGTTATCTTAGGTTCCGTAGCGCCAAGTCAGGATTTAGGTTAAGGAGATTCAAGTCAGGTGCATCCGGCGGCTAAACGCGCCGTACAACTTTGCCGAGGGACGCCGTAAACCCATCCATGGGGGCTCCTGTTTTTCATCCAAAAAAAACACGCCCTCGGTCAAAGTGTACTATACGGTTACCACCTCGTTATGTTTTTGTATCACCGAGAAAAAGCAACACTCAAGATTCTTGGGTATACCTTTAAATGCTTTGCGATTCAAAACATGAACTCGCTATTACAATATTAACAAGTTAGGTAAAAGCACCTATACAGCCAGGCAGCGAGCCGATATTGCTAAACAAAGCGTGTACGGCATGGATGCCGGACAGGAGCCCCCATGGATGGGTTCACGGCGTCTTTGTGTGCAATATCGGCTGCAAGCAGCCTGGCGATTCGGTTAATACGATCTCCTCAAAGCCGGTGGGGCAAATTAATATGCGGTTAAAAGTGCTGCTTAAATCTATATGCCAAAACAAAAAACCGCGCTCAAAGGCGCGGTTTTTCAAATCAAGCTAAGGCTTAAACTTTCTTAAACAAAATAGAGCCGTTAGTACCACCAAAACCGAAAGAATTACACAGTGCATACTCTAACTTAGCCTGACGCGCCTCATGTGGCACATAGTCTAAATCACAGCCTTCACTTGGGTTCTCCAAGTTAATTGTTGGCGTCACCAGCTGATCTTGCAGTGATAACACGGTAATAATGGATTCAACCGACCCTGCAGCACCTAACAAATGGCCAATCATCGATTTAGACGAACTCACCATTAGCTTATCTAAGTTACTTGCAAAAACCGTTTTCACGGCCATCGTCTCAGCGATATCGCCGGCGGGCGTCGATGTCCCATGGGCGTTGATATACTGCACCTGATCGGCATTTACTGCCGCATCATTTAAGGCATTTTGCATCGCACGTGCAGCACCTGCACCGTTTTCTGGTGGCGACGTCATATGATACGCATCACCACTCATCCCAAAACCGACCAACTCAGCATAAATTTTCGCACCACGGGCTTTGGCATGTTCGTACTCTTCGAGTACCATCACACCAGCACCGTCGCCTAACACGAAACCATCGCGATCGCGATCCCATGGCCGACTCGCTTGCTGAGGCGCATCATTACGCGTAGATAAGGCGCGGGCCGCACCGAAGCCACCCATGCCAAGCTCAGTTGAGGCTTTTTCCGCACCACCTGCTACCATCACATCCGCATCGCCATAAACAATCATCCGTGCGGCCTGACCGATATTGTGTACGCCCGTAGTACAAGCCGTAACGATACTGATATTTGGACCTTGCAAGCCAAGCATAATCGACAGCTGACCCGCGATCATATTGATAATGGTAGAAGGTACAAAGAAGGGAGATAAGCGCTTAGGGCCACTGTTAATCAGCTTAGTATGGTTTTCTTCGATCAGGCCAAGACCGCCGATACCAGAGCCTATCGCAGCACCGATACGGTGCGCATTTTGCTCAGTAACTTCCAGGCCGGAGTCACGAAAGGCCTGTAGTGCAGCAGCAACACCATATTGGATAAATAAATCCATTTTTTTGGCGTCTTTGGCTGGGAAATACGGCTCTACATCAAAGTCTTTGACTAAACCGGCAAATTTAGTTGTATAAGCACTAGTATCAAAATGCTCAATTAAGCTGATGCCACTTTTGGCTTGTTGCAAGCCATGCCAGCTACTGGCGACATCATTGCCTAACGGCGTTAACATACCTAAACCTGTTACCACTACACGACGTTTTGCCACCGTGTCCTCCGTTAATACCTGTTTTTCTGATTCTTAAAACGAAAACGGGTAGCTGCGCTACCCGTTTTGCAAGCTTTCAGCTTATTCAGCGTGGGCTTTGATATAATCGATGGCTGATTGCACCGTAGTGATTTTTTCAGCTTCTTCGTCAGGAATTTCGGTATCGAATTCTTCTTCTAACGCCATTACTAACTCAACAGTGTCCAGCGAGTCTGCACCTAAATCGTCAACAAAAGACGCTTCGTTTTTCACTTCGTCTTCTTTAACGCCCAGCTGTTCAATGATAATTTTTTTAACGCGTTCTTCGATGTTGCTCATCTTTTCTTCCTTTTTCTCATGTAAATCGCAACAATTCGTGCAATTTGGTGTGGCGCTAGTTTATGCGTAAGCTCAGGTTGTTGCAAGCAATGCGCTAAGCATTTTTTGCTGGTCTAACCTGATTTGCTTACACCATATACATTCCGCCGTTTACGTGAACTGTTTCGCCGGTAATATAAGCGGCTTGATTTGAAGCCAAAAATGCTACCGTTGCCGCAATTTCTTCAGGCTGCCCTAAACGGTTGGCAGGCACTTGCGAGAAAATAGCGGTTTTTTGTTCTTCAGACAACTCTTTCGTCATGTCCGTATCAATAAAACCTGGCGCAATAGCATTCACCGTAATACCGCGTGATGCCACTTCTTTTGCCAAGGATTTGGTGAAGCCCAACACACCGGCTTTCGCTGCAGCATAGTTCGTTTGTCCGGCATTACCCATAGAGCCCACAACCGAGCCAATGGTAATAATACGGCCAAAACGCTTTTTCATCATGCTGCGCAATACGGCTTTACTTAACCGAAATACCGACGTTAAATTGGTTTGCATAATATCAAACCATTCTTCATCTTTCATCCGCATTAATAAGTTGTCGCGGGTAATGCCAGCATTATTAACCAGAATATCGATATCGCCAAACTGATTTTTTATTTGTTCTAAACATTGTTCAACAGATTGCGCATCGGTAACATTAAGCACCATGCCTGCACCCTGCTCACCCAAATATTCACTAATGGTTTGAGCCCCAGCAGCACTCGTTGCAGTACCCACTACCTTAGCGCCTAGGGCCGCTAATTGTTGTGCAATGGCTTTACCAATACCACGGGTGGCACCGGTTACCAGTGCCACCTTACCCTCTAAACTGATAAAATTATTCATAGTTAAACCTTATTCTACTGCTAATGCCGCTTGCAGCGACGCTTCATCGTTGACTGAACTGGTAGCAAGATTTTTATCGATACGTTTAATTAAACCGCTTAGTACTTTACCAGCCCCTAACTCAAGGACTTGAGTTACACCTTGGGCAGCTAAGTATTCGATAGTCTCAGTCCAACGCACGGGGCTATATAATTGGCGAATTAACGCGTCTTTAACCGCCTCTGCCGTATCAGCACTTTGTACATCAACATTATTGATCACAGGGATGACAGCAGTATTAAAATCAAGCGCAGCAAGATCAGCGGCTAGCTGCTCGGCAGCGGGACGCATTAACGCACAATGTGATGGCACGCTGACCGGCAGTGGCAAGGCACGTTTAGCACCCGCTGCTTTACAGGCTTCACCCGCACGCTCAACCGCAGCTTTATGGCCGGCAATCACTACCTGACCTGGCGAGTTATAGTTAACAGGCGACACGACCTCACCTTGTGCCGCCTCGGCACAGGCCTTCGCAATAGCCGCATCATCTAAACCAATAATAGCCGACATGGCGCCGACACCCGCAGGCACAGCTTGTTGCATATACTGGCCACGTTTTTCTACCAGTTTTACGGCATCCGCCAATGACAACACACCAGCACACACTAATGCAGAATATTCACCTAACGAATGTCCAGCTAAATAGGCGGGTGCGGTACCATGTTGTTGCTGCCATAAACGCCATACTGCAACCGAGGCCGTTAATAAAGCCGGTTGCGTTCGATGCGTTTCATTTAAATCGGCTTCTGGGCCATTGGCAATTAACGCCCATAAATCATAACCTAAAGCAGCTGAAGCCTCAGTAAAAGTTTCTTGGACGACTGGATAAGCGGTATAAAGCTCACTAAGCATACCGACACTTTGTGAACCCTGTCCAGGGAAAACAATTGCAAGTTTGTTATTCATAATTGTCCTGCAAAATTAATAACGAATTAACGCAGATGCCCAGGCAAAACCACCGCCAAAGGCTTCCAATAGTAACGTCTGACCACGTTGTATACGACCATCCCGCACCGCTTCGTCAAGTGCAGTAGGTACGGTAGCCGCGGAAGTATTACCATAGCGGTCTAAGTTGATCACCACTTGGTCCATCGACATATCTAATTTACGGGCCACAGCAGCTATAATCCGTAAATTAGCCTGATGCGGCACCAGCCAATCGATCTGGGATTTGTCCATATTATTGGCAGCTAACGTTATTTCTACCACTTCGGATAACTTGGTAACGGCCACTTTGAACACATCATTGCCCTTCATGCTGCCCCAAGAATTGTGCACCGAATCGACATCGCCACGGATCGGGTTATCAACATAAAGGAGTTCTGAATATTTACCATCAGCATGAATATGCGTCGATAAGATGCCTGGCTCTTCGGAAGCTTCCAGTAACACCGCACCAGCAGCATCACCAAATAAGATCACCATAGAACGGTCTTCTGGGCTAATCAGTTGCGATAGGCAATCCGAACCAATAACCAAAATGCGTTTCGCCATGCCACTTTTGATATATTGATCGGCTACGCTTAAGCCGTAACAAAAACCGGCGCAAGCTGCAGCGATATCAAAGGCAGGGATGGGGCGAATATCAAGTTCACGTTGAATCTCGCAAGCCGAACTAGGTAAAGCCCGCGCTGCGCTAGTGGTGGCGCAAATAATTAAGTCTATGCTGTTTTTATCGATACCGGCAGCTTCGATTGCTTGCCTTGCCGCAGCAGCGCCCATGGTTGCTACAGATTCATCTTTACCAATTATCCGACGCTCTTTAATGCCAGTACGTTCGATAATCCATTCGTCTGTGGTTTCTACCATAGACTCTAAGTCCGCATTGGTGCGAACAGTTGCCGGGAAATAGCTCCCAGTGCCAATAATTCTTGAGTACATGCTACCCTATGCTTTATCAATAAGAACCTGTTCCAACCGATCTTTTATTTTAGTAGGCACTTGGCGTTCAACCTCGCGCACTGCTTGTCGGATGGCACTTAAAAATGCGTCTTTTGTCGCATTTCCATGACTTTTCACTACAATGCCGCGCAATCCTATCAGACTTGCACCGTTATAGTGGTCGGGGTTCATTCCCTGAGACAGACTTTTTATCGCAGGTTTGAATAGCCAGCCTAATAAAGCAGCAAGTGGCCGTTGTTGAAAACTTTGTTGCGCGCGCTTTAAAATCAGCTTGGCAACGCCTTCACAGGTTTTCAATGCCACGTTACCAACAAAGCCATCGCACACTATCACATCCGCTTTCCCCGAAAAGATGTCGTTTCCTTCGATATAGCCGATGTAATTAAGTTCATTACACTGATTAAGTAACTGAGAAGCGCGTTTGATTTGATCTGAGCCTTTAATCTCTTCTTCACCCATATTCAGTAACGCCACCTTGGGCGCTTTGATGCCCATCACTTCTTCGGCCATCACTGCGCCCATCATGGCAAACTGAAATAAGGTATCAGCATCACAATTTACCGTTGCACCTAAATCCAGCATGTATACGGGTTTACCATTACAGCTAGGCAAAGCGCCCACTAATGCTGGCCGCTCCACCCCGTTTAGCATTTTTAATACGTAGTGCGCCATGGCAATTAAGGCACCGGTATTCCCCGCTGAGACGCAGGCTTGCACCTGATTTTGTTCAACTAAATCTAAAGCATGGCGCATGGAGGAATGGCGTTTATTACGAAGGGCGACTGCGGGTTTATCTGACATTAACACCTGTTCTTCGCTGTGCACAAAACATAAGCGAGGATGGGCAATCACGCCGGCGCTAGACAATAATTGTTCTAATAAGGGTTTGTCACCACAGAGGGTTAGATAAAGCTGAGGAAATTCTTGTAACGCTGCTATTGCTGCAGGAATAGTAGATTGGGGGCCATAATCGCCCCCCATCATATCTAAAGCTAAGGTTAGCTTTAGGGGTTGCACTGTCTTACCGGTAAGGATAAGTGCAGCCGAAATTACTTAACTTTACGGCCTTTGTAAAAACCATCGGCAGTAATATGGTGACGACGGTGCGTTTCACCAGTAGTTGAGTCAACTGACAGCGTAGGGCCAGTTAACGCATCATGTGAACGGCGCATGTCACGACGTGCACGAGATTTTTTGTTTTGCTGAACAGCCATTGTATTTCTCCTAAATCACTTTTTTTTCAATTCTTGCAGTATGGCGAACGGATTAGGCTTTTCTGGTTCTGGACCAATGTCACCGAAACTCATGTCTGTAGGATCAACTTTGCAGTCAGCTACTTCATGCATCGGAAACAGTGGTAAAGTCAGGATAAGCTCATCCTCTATCAACTGCCGTAAATTAATTTCGCCGTGTTCGTCTCGCTCGACCACGTCGTAGCGCTCAGGAATCAACTCCAAAGCCGCGTCATCATCTCCTTTAACCGGAGTGTATGCAAAACTGCAGTCCAGTGTTAGCGGCATGGCTTCACCACAACGTTCACACTTTACACTTACCGCACAAGTTGCAGTGCCAGAAAGCACTGTTAACCCCTGCTGGTCAGTTCCGCATTCAATTCTGACTGTTACATCATCTTCGTAACACAACAACCCTTCTGTTAAGCGGGTTAAGGTGTTAAGAGGCACTATGCCGGCATAGTTAGACCGTTTTTGCGCCGCTTTGACCGGATCAAGCGTAACAGGTATTTTCAATTTTTGCATAAGGCGCGCATCATATAGAAGCAGCCCTTTGCTGTCAAAGGGTTCTGCAGGGTTTTTAACATTTTTCTCGCAACAAGCGCAAGGCACAATAAAGCGCGGTATTATAGTGTGCCTCGACCTCGTAATAAAAGGAGTATTTTGTGCCTAGCCACCCGTCGCTACCCTTATATTTAGCTTCTACCTCTGTTTATCGGCAACGTTTGCTGCAAAAACTCACGCATAACTTTATCGCGCTACGCCCTGATACCGATGAAACGCCCTTACCGGCAGAAAGCGCTACAGCCTTAGTGCAACGCTTAGCTGCGGCCAAAGCACAGAGTGTGGCGGCGACATTGCACTCAGGTTTGGTGATAGGTTCAGATCAAGTGGCTGTTTTTCAAAACACCCTGTTAGGAAAACCCCATACTGCCAGTAATGCAAAAGCGCAACTCACGCTGTTTAGTGGCCAAGCCGTCACTTTTTTAACCGGTTTAGCACTGCTTAACGTTGCTACGGGCAATTTGCAAACCGTGGTTGAACCCTTTACCGTTCATTTTCGTGAGTTAACTGAGCCAGAAATTACCGCTTATATCGAACGTGAGCAGCCACTGGATTGTGCCGGTAGTTTTAAAAGTGAAGGCCTGGGCATTAGCTTATTTCGCAAATTAGAGGGCGATGATCCCAACAGCATGATTGGCTTACCCCTGATCAGGCTCTTGGCTTTACTGCGCAACGAAGGCGTAAACCTATTACTTCATCCTTAAAACAGGACAGCAGGCAAATCAGCCAGACGGTCAATCACGGCTAAGGGCGCATATTGATGCAAGATCGCAGGAGCATGTGCGCCATGACTGATCCCGACGCGCGGCATGGCAATCGTTTGTGCCATTTTTAAGTCGTGGCTGGTGTCTCCCACCATCACCGCTTCATGTGCTTTTACACCCAGCTCAGTGATAATTTGCTGCAGCATATCTGGATGAGGCTTAGATTGGGCTTCGTCGGCACAGCGTGTGGTGGCAAAATAACGGGCTAAATCCGTTTGCGCAAAAATACGATCTAACCCCTTGCGCGCTTTACCCGTTGCCACAGCCAATAAAATATTTTGCTCTACCAGTTGCTGAAATAACGTTTCAGCACCGTCAAACATCGGAGTAGGCGTTGTATCATGTAACACATACTGATCACGGTAATGCTCAAACAACGTCTGCCGCTGTGCTTTATTGGCATGAGGAAACAAGATATCAAAGGCGGGGTCTAAACTGAGTCCAATGATATGCTGCACCGCGGCGGCATCAGGTACTGTTATTCCTGTTTTAGCGGCGGCAACTTGCATGGAGGAGACAATACGGCCGACTGAATCCATTACAGTACCGTCCCAATCAAAAATCACTAGCTTTACTGCTGACATGTTATTTTCTCGTTAATCTGCTCATCGCCTGCGCCAGCTGTGTATCCAAGGGTGCTTCAAACCGCATGGTTGTTTCTGTGCCAGGATGTAAAAAACTTAAACTAAAGGCATGCAAAAATAAGCGATTAAGGCCAAGTTGATTCATTTGCTGACTAAAGGCGTTATCACCATACTTATCATCACAGGCTATTGGATGCCCTTTACACGCAGTATGAACCCGAATTTGGTGCGTCCGGCCTGTAACAGGAAAAGCTTCTACCAAGGTGCCTTCTTGATAACGCTGAAGAATACGAAAACGCGTTTCTGAAGGTTTACCTTCAGCAGCATCTACCTTGACCACCCGCTCCCCTGATTGCAGGGTATTTTTTTTCAAAGGCTCGGTGACTTTACGTACTTTATTATCCCAATCACCCGCAACTAAAGCCCAATATTTTTTCTCAACCACTTTGTCGCGCAGCTGAGCATGTAAATGCGTCAGTACCGAGCGTTTTTTAGCAATCAGCAAGCAGCCAGAGGTATCTCGGTCAAGCCGATGCACTAGCTCCAGATGTTTTGCTTGCGGACGAAGCGCGCGTAGCGCTTCAATCACGCCAAACTGCAAACCGCTCCCGCCGTGAACCGCCATACCAGAGGGCTTATTCAGCACGATAAGATCGTTATCTTCAAATAAGATGTGTTGCTCCAGATCTTTAACCAAACTGAGTTTAACCGATATGGCTTCTGGCTCGGCTGAAACGGTAATGGGAGGAACCCTTACCACATCATCAGCTTGCAATTTATACTCAGGTTTAATGCGTTTTTTATTAACCCGCACCTCTCCTTTTCGTAAAACCCGATAAATAACACTTTTAGGTACGCCTCTAAGGCGAGCAATTAAAAAGTTATCTATACGCTGACCTATAAAATCGCTTTCGATTTCAATCATTTGTATGGGCAATTTTATCTCATCAGTCATGGCGTCTAAATACTCTGCTAAAATTACAATTAAGTTGCTATCCGGTACACAATAGTGGGATAATCCTCCCGCTAATTCTGCCAGAAAAAGGCAATTAGGGCGCCCAAAGTAACATAAGAGAAGTTGTGCGGCACCGTCAGGGGATGTGATCATACCGAAATCGTGGTGAAAACCAATGTTTTTTATACCCCCGGCGTTAACTCACTGCCATTTGTCTGAGGTAATGTTGCGTAATTTGTTACCAATAACGACAAAACACAAAATCCAGTTACTGGGCAAAAAATTAAGATTAGCCAGAACGCAGCGCTCGTCGGCGATGTGTGTCAGATTTAACAACGAAGACAGCAGTGAAAATTAGAACAGCTAACACAGCTAAATAAATTCCTACTGTCACGAGTAAAAATTAGGTTCCCTCAAGCACCCAGTCGTGAGACTGCACCCTTTAGTGTTTGATAACGTCTGAACACCCAGGTGCCCAGTAGTTGTGTTGTGGCTGCAAAATGAGTCACCCAACGATGAAAAGAATGTTAATTAATGCTACGCAGGAAGAAGAAATCCGCGTTGCACTGGTCGATGGCCAGAAACTGTATGATTTGGATATTGAAAGTCCTGGTCACGAACAAAAAAAAGCCAATATTTATAAAGGTAAAATAACCCGAGTTGAACCCAGCCTCGAAGCCGCTTTCGTCGATTATGGTGCAGAGCGCCACGGCTTTTTACCCCTAAAAGAAATCTCCCGCGAATATTTCCCCTCTGGTTATAGCTTCGATGGCCGCCCCAACATCAAGGATGTGGTAAAAGAAGGTCAGGAAGTTATCATTCAAATTGATAAAGAAGAGCGCGGCCAAAAAGGCGCAGCCTTAACCACCTTTATTAGTTTAGCCGGTTCTTATCTAGTGTTAATGCCCAACAATCCGCGCGCCGGCGGTATTTCGCGCCGGATCGAAGGGGATGAGCGTCAGGAATTAAAAGATTCCTTAGGCCAGCTCGAGATGCCAGATGGTATGGGGTTAATCGTTCGTACGGCCGGTGTGGGTAAATCTTACGAAGAGTTGGATTACGATTTAAAAGCCTTACTAAAACACTGGTCTGCAATCACTGAAGAAGCACAAAAGCGCCCTGCTCCTTTCCTGATTCATCAGGAAAGTAACGTCGTGTTCCGTGCGATCCGTGATTATTTACGCCGTGATGTTGGCGAGATTCTGATCGACAGCCAAAAGATTTTTGAAGAAGCGAAAATTTATATTCAGCAATTCCGTCCTGACTTTGCCCATCGGGTGAAAATGTATCAGGGTGAAGTGCCGCTGTTTATGCATTACCAAATTGAAAATCAAATTGAAACAGCCTTCCGTCGCGAAGTGCGGTTACCTTCAGGTGGCTCGATCGTTATCGACAGTACTGAAGCCTTAACCGCCATTGATATTAACTCCTCAAAGGCGACCAAAGGCGGTGATATTGAAGAAACGGCCTTTAATACTAACCTAGAAGCAGCAGATGAAATTGCCCGTCAATTACGCTTACGCGATTTAGGTGGCTTGATTGTTATCGACTTTATCGATATGACGCCAGTGCGCCATCAGCGTGAAGTAGAAAATCGTCTAAAAGATGCCGTTAAGCAAGATCGTGCTCGCGTACAAATCGGTCGTATCTCACGTTTTGGCTTGTTAGAAATGTCTCGCCAGCGTTTACGCCCATCATTAGGTGAATCAGCAGGCCATGTTTGCCCACGCTGTCATGGTCGCGGCACTATTCGCAGTATTGAGTCTTCTGCCCTGTCTATTCTGCGCTTAATCGAAGAAGAAGCCATAAAAGACAATACTAGCCAGATCCATGCGCAAGTGCCGGTCTCCGTTGCTACCTATTTGATGAACGAGAAACGCGAAGGCGTGCGTCGCATTGAACAACGCAACGGTATTCGTGTGTTTATTATTCCTAATGAACACTTAGAAACGCCTAACTATGAAGTGAGCCGTGTGCGCATTGACGAGGAAATTGATGATGCCAGCTACACGTTAACGAAAGTTCCAGAGCAGACCACTAAACTGTATCAACCCGCCAGTGAAACAGTGAAAGAAAAACCCGCTATTTCTGCCATTAGCATGACACAAAATACGCCACCGGCACCTGCGCCAGTGAGTGCCCCAGTTCAGACCAAAGCTGCAGTGGCTCAGGCGACAGAACCTGGTGTATTTAGCCGTATGTTAACCTGGTTGTCTGGCTTATTTAGCCCAGCAACAACGACTGAGAAGCCTGTAAGTAAAACGACAGAACAAAAATCGTCAAAAGGTTCCAAGGAATCTCGCAATGACCGTGGCGACAATAATCGTCGCCGTAATAACAATCGCCGCCGTCGTCCTGAGCAAACAGATAAAACCTTGGACAAAGCAACTGACAAAGTAGCCGTAGAAGAGAAAAGCGTTCGACCTGAACGGCAAGAACGGCAAGAACGGCCGAAGCAGGTTACGGAGAAAACTCCCCGTCCACAGGAAAATCGTAAACCTCAGCAAGAGCCTCGCGTTGAGAAACCGGCCGAAGAAATGGCGGCTGAGCCTAACAGTCGCAGTGCCGCAGCTGAACGTCGTCAACGGCGTAATCTGCAGCGCTCAGTGAGAATAAGCAAGCCTGAAGCGGTAGATGCTGTTGCTGTGGATGCTACCTCATCCGTTATCAGCGCAGCTACTCTCAATGTCCAAGTTAGTGACAGCGCGCCTGTTACTGAGTCGGCTGAAGCGATTATGACTAGCACACCTGTTACGCTAATCACCACCAATGGCGATGATAGCAACCCGGTAACGGTTAGTGCGGCAACGCATGAAACCTCATCTGTCACGTCAGACGTCACTGAGGAGACTACGGTAGTAGAGCTTGATGTGGCAGATAGCAAAAATACTGACACTGATAGCAATGAACCGCGTAGCCGTAGCCGTCGTTCACCACGCCATTTACGCGCTGCCGGACAAAAGCGTCGTAAAGAGCAGACTGAACAAACTGATCAAACGCAACAACAGGAGCCGCTAGATGAGAGCAGCTTGGTCGCAGAAACTGGCGGATCAGAGCCTGAAGCGACACCTGCTGCAAGTGTGGTTGATGCAACAACGACTCGCGTTGACGCTGAGATTGCACCAACAGTTGCTGCTGCCCCAGTGGTTACTGAGCAGACAGAAGCACACACTGATGATGTCGCAGTTGAGCCGGCTGCTAAACCTACGCGTAGCAGAAGTCGACGTCGCAATCCCAAAGTTGAGGCCGTAGCAGAAAGCGATGCCGTACCAGCAGACACGGCTGCAGAGCAAGCTGTTCAGCAAGTCGAAGTGGCAGTAGCCCCAGCAGTAAATGACACCGCTGATAACAGCCCTGCCGTACCTGTTGAAACGCCTTTGCAACAGAGCTTGGAGCTTTCGGCACCAATAACCCCAACCGAGTCTGCCGCTGAAGGTGTTACACCAGAGTTCGCAGCAACAGCGGAAGCAGAAACGGCTGTGACAGAAGCAGTTGTGACAAATACAGCTGTGATAGCAGCAGCTGTTACAGAAAAACCGGACAGTGAGGTAAATGCTACGCTAGAGTCAACTGCCGTGGTCGCAACTGAAGCTAAGGCGAGTGTCGCAACGAGCTCACCGCTTGCGAGTAATGACAAAGCAACGCCACGGAGTCGTTTCGGCAATATGGTAGTAGCACAGATGACAAAACCAGTGAGCGTGAATGAAGACGCTGCACCGGTTGTTGTGAGTGCAGCTTCGCCAGAACAACGTCCGGCAGTGGTGACGTCTAACCGTCCAGCTGGCTCAGCCTTTGCTCGTCAGACGGTTACCGCGCCGATGACCAAACCTGAGAAAGTTGATTAATCATCGTTATACCCAAACAAAAATGCCGACATCATGTCGGCATTTTTATTGGTGTTTTAATTACTATTAGCAGTTATAAACAATTCACCACGCGTAATTTAAACGCTAGAAATCGTATTTAGCGCTAAATTGAATGCGATGCATATCACCGTCTAAACCACTTTCAACTTCACGGTTGGCAAATTTATACTCAATACCCATCATAAATTTAGGATTGAATTGATATAACGCATTCGCACTATAGCTGTGTGTCGATTTCGTCACGCCAGCTCCAGTTAAGCTAACATCATTACTGGCACTTAACATTGAATAAAGGAAAGTTGAACGCCATTGATCGTTCCATAAATGACGATAAGCGACTGAAAAAGAAGTTGCATCGATAGCTTCCAGTTCGGCTGCACTTGTTGCGCTAGTTAACACCGCACCATTGAAGGTATTTAAACCCACATAACGACCTAGGCCTTTACCGTGGTTTAGGGTAAAGCGGATATCATTTTTATTCGCAAAGTTAAATTTACCGCTCAATGACACACCATAAGAAGTAATACTGTCATCATAAGCGACACCGTCATAGGTACCATCGATAGCAATCTGACGTAATAAACCGCCTAAACGGAATGAAGCATTTTGCGTTTTAAAATTGTAGCCGAAGGTCAGGTCTGGTGTTGCATTATCATCAGTTGTTATGCGAGAGCCAGAACCAAAGCGCCCTACTGTGCTTTCGGGGTTCTCAACCGCGATGGAGAAATTACCATTGGTATAACGAACCTGTGCTTGACGAATAAAGATTGCCGCATCGGCATTACCCACGAAGTCTAAAGTATCGGGTAAAGACTGCAGATCCATAAAATTCGACCATGTTTGACCCACAGTCCAATTCTTATAAGTAACAAAAGCATGACGAATTACTGGGCTATAACCATTAGTGGTGCGCTCATCGTTGCCATTGCTGCTGGTCATCATATCGAATTCCAGACGACCCACCATCTTTTCACCGTTACCCAAATCGGTAGCGGTACCGAAGAAGAAACGTGACTGTCTCGCATGCGCATCAAAACGCGATGTACTTTTGCCACCAATTGGGGTTAAAGCTGGAACATAAAAATCACGACCAACACCGGCGATTTCACCGTCTGTTTCATTATACATCATATCTAATTTAACAAAGCCGCCATAAGTAACAGTGGTATCACCTACTTTAAACCCGTTTTCAGCTTGTGCTGCGCCAGCAGTTAACGCTAAAGCAATAGCGACTGCCAAGGTATTGAGTGTCTTACTTTGTCTCATCTGGAGTTCTCCATTTATTTTTATAGTAGTACTAGTTTTTGTTTATATATGACATCACGGTTTTCGTAGTCAAACTGTGGTCGACAGACTGCATCTTCGCAATTAGCCTTTAGTCGCAATTCGCACACCTGTTTACTCTCGTCTAGACTATGGTCTAATTCCTTTTAAAGGCTCACTCCTTTAGAAATACATTAACTATTTTAATAAGGTTCGCAGGGGATGTTATGACACAAGCAACACTTTATCCAGTTCCAGACAATGTGAAAAATCGTTGCCATGTTACTAACGAGCAATATTTAGCACTGTATCAAGAGTCTATTGAACAACCTGAACAGTTTTGGCAGAAACAAGCTCAACGTTTGCAATGGAGTAAGCCCTTTACTCAAGTCAAAGATACCAGTTTTGACCTAGGCAAAGTTAAAGTTAACTGGTTTGCCGATGGCGAACTGAATGCCAGCGTCAATTGCTTGGACCGGCATTTACCCGCACGTGCCAGTCAAGTGGCATTTTATTGGGAAGGCGATGAACCTGGTGTGCAACAAGAAGTGACTTACCAAGCACTTTATGAAGAAGTGTGTCAGCTTGCCAATGGCATGCGTGCCTTGGGTGTTGGTAAAGGTGACAGAGTGACAATTTATCTGCCAATGATCCCACAAGCGGCGGTTGCGCTGTTAGCGTGTGCACGGATTGGTGCAATACACTCTGTGGTATTTGCTGGGTTTTCTCCTGATGCGTTAGGTAGTCGTATTGTCGATTGCGACTCTAAACTGGTTATTACTACCGATCAGGCACTTCGCGGAAGTCGAGCGACTAACCTGAAAGATAATACCGATATTGCTCTTGCCCATCTTGGTGATACCAATCCTGTTAAAAATGTGATTGTGATCAAACACGTTGGCAAGAACATCGATTTTCACCAAGGCCGCGATGTTTGGTATCACGACTTATTAGCACAACAACCAAAAGACTGTGCTGCTGAACCCATGAATGCTGAAGATCCGTTATTTATTCTCTATACCTCAGGCTCGACCGGCAAACCGAAAGGCGTACTGCATACCACGGGGGGCTATTTGGTTTATGCGTCAATGACACATCAATACGTATTTGACTACCAAGATGGCGATATTTATTGGTGTGCCGCCGATGTGGGTTGGGTAACAGGCCACAGTTATATCGTTTATGGCCCCTTAGCCAATGGCGCCAGCAGTGTAATGTTTGAGGGGGTTCCTACCTATCCAAGTGTGAAACGTATTGCACAAATAGTTGATAAATACCAGGTAAATATCCTCTACACCGCTCCTACTGCCATCAGAGCGTTAATGGCACACGGCGAAGCTCCCGTAGAGGGCGCTGATCTCAGCTCACTGCGTATTTTAGGCAGCGTTGGCGAGCCAATTAATCCTGAAGCTTGGTACTGGTATCACGAAAAAATTGGTAAAGGTAACTGTCCTATTGTCGATACGTGGTGGCAAACGGAAACTGGCGGTATTCTGATTACGCCACTACCTGGTGCTACCGCTTTAAAACCGGGCTCAGCTACCCGGCCATTCTTTGGGGTTAAACCAGCACTGGTAGACAATGAAGGGAATACCGTTGCAGGCCCAGGTGAAGGCAATCTGGTCATTACTGACAGTTGGCCAGGTCAAATGCGTACCTTATATGGTGATCATGAACGCTTCGAACAAACTTACTTTAGCACCTATGCCGGTGTCTATTTTACAGGGGACGGTGCACGTCGTGATGAAGATGGCTATTATTGGCTAACAGGTCGTGTTGATGATGTGCTGAATATTTCAGGTCACCGTTTAGGCACTGCTGAAATTGAAAGCTGTTTAGTGGCACATGAAGCCATTGCAGAAGCCGCTGTAGTTGGCTATCCGCACGATATTAAGGGTCAGGGTATTTATGTTTACGTCACGCCTCGCGTGGGTGTAGAGCCGAGTGATGATCTCACGAAAGCGATTAGAGCATGGGTACGTGAAGAAATTTCCCCCATCGCCACGCCAGATCTGGTACAGTGGGCTCCAGCAGGCCTGCCGAAGACCCGCTCAGGTAAGATTATGCGTCGTATCCTGCGGAAAATCGCTGCAAACGAACATGATCAGTTAGGTGATATTTCTACGCTTGCCGA
Organism: Alishewanella sp. d11; assembly: GCF_049390205.1. Classification (GTDB taxonomy): domain Bacteria; phylum Pseudomonadota; class Gammaproteobacteria; order Enterobacterales; family Alteromonadaceae; genus Alishewanella. The sequence goes on from NZ_CP186547.1 coordinate 3,535,357, forward strand.
TCCATCAGTAGTTGAAATGTTGGTGAATAATCGGTTAAATCGTAAATAAGGCACCTAATCTTTTATTCTGAGTTTGCGTGTCTCCAGTCGCAGCAAATCAGGCCGCAACATAGCGGCCTTTTTTATAATTAAAAATACAGGTAAACACCGCTGGAGGGAGAATGGCAAAATTAATCGTGGCGGACGATCATCCGCTGTTTCGCAATGCACTAATTAATGCCATTAGTAGCACTTTTACTACCAAAGCAACCATTGAAACGGATAGTTTTGACAGCACCTGTCAAGCTTTAGAACAGCATCCAGATACCGATTTGCTGTTACTGGATTTACATATGCCGGGTAACTGCGGTTTCCTTGGTCTTATTCAACTGCGGAAAAATTATCCGAGTCTCCCTATTGTCGTTATCTCAGCGAGTGAAGACTTAGACGTGATCAGACGTGTTATGGCGTTTGGTGCTTCAGCTTACGTGCCTAAATCAGCTAATCCAGTTGATATTAGCACGGCGTTAAATGCAGTATTAGCAGGTGATCTCTGGGTACCGGAACATATTAAAAAGCCGGTTTTTAACCAACATGATAGTGAGCAAGATCTCGATTTAGCCGCCAAAGTCGCGCAGTTAACACAGCAACAATACAAAGTTTTGTACTATCTAACCGAAGGCTGGCTAAATAAGCAAATTGCCTACGACTTACATATTTCAGAAGCAACGGTAAAAGCCCATATTACCGCTATTTTCCGTAAGCTAGGTTGTACTAATCGGACACAGGTGGTGATACAAGCACAACGTTTAACGCTAGAGCCCCCCGTAGACAGAGCCATGACCCAACAACAATAAGCTTCCTGTTGTTGGCCTAGTGTCCTAAAACACTAAGCCAACAACTTTACAGCTATGATGACCGTAAAACGCCAATTCGTTAATGTTTATATTAATTCGCCGCTCGCTTTAACATTTTAAAATGATTTAAAGTTGCACGTAGTGCACCAGGTTTTATCGGTTTCGCCAAAAACATTAAGCCTTCCGCTTTAGCTAAAGCGGCCAGATCAGCCTGCGGTGATGCTGAAACTAGCACCCCATTCACTTCGCCCCAATGCGTTTTAATCTGCCGATATAGCTCTAAGCCAGTCATTTGTCTACCTAGTTGATAATCTAGCAAAATAACATCCGGTGCGGGATGATCAGGTACATACTGTAATAATTCCTGCTCATCATAAAAACAGTGCACATCGTTAATTTGCCACTGTTGCAGTAAAACTTTAAGCGCAGCTAGGTTAGCCGCATCATCATCAACACAAATAACAGACAGGCCGGGTAACGGACGCTGTTGTAAAGGCGCCGTGAAGGGGACTTCTTGCCGTAGCTTAAGACTAACTAAGGGTAAACTAATACTAAATACTGTGCCTTTGCCAGGCCAAGAGCGCACAGTTAACGGATGCCCTAATAATTTTGCCATACGATGCACCACTCCCAAGCCTAACCCCAGCCCTTGCTGCCCTTTTGCCGTGGCATCTATTCGATAAAAATCCTCAAATATTCGCTGTAAATCAGGCTCTGCAATGCCAGGACCGGTATCCCAGACTTGCAGCAATAATTGCTCGCCACGCTTACGACAGCCTAAGAGGATACGCCCAGTATTGGTGTATTTGATGGCATTTGACAGCATATTTTGCAATATCCGTCGCAGATAGGTGCTATCAGTTTGTACTTGATATCGACAGGTTTTTACCGTTAAATCCAACCCTTTTTGTCCAGCAACCAAACGATACTCTTCGGATAATTGTTGCAATAGATCTTTTAAACTTACTGTCTGTATATTCGGCTGTAATTTACCATCATCCAACTTTGCAATTTCTAATAGGGTTGAAATCAGCTCTTCCGACGCTTTTAAAGAATTATCTAACTGATTAATAATGGCATGTTGCTGCTGTTTATCTTCAATGCTGGCGAGCGCTGCAGTGAACAAACGCGCAGCATTTAATGGTTGTAAAATATCGTGACTGGCTAACGCCAGGAAACGCGTTTTGGAGGCGTTTGCAGCTTCTGCCTCAGCTTTGGCCTGCAGTAGTTGCTGCTCGGTTGCCCTTCTGCGCCCTACTTCTGCCAGCAATTCCTGATTCATTTCTGAAATAGTTTGCGTTCGTTCCTGCACACGATCTTCTAGATGCTGTTTAGCCTCGGCTAAGCCTTGCACAGCTTGCACATGATCAGAGATATCAGTGAAACTGGTGACAAAACCACCACCCGGAATAGGATTACCACGCATCTCTATCACCCTGCCATCTGGGCGTACCCGCTGAAACACATGCGCAGTACCATTTTTCATATGGGAAGTCCGCTTTTCGACATGTTCATCCGGATCGCCCGGCCCACACAGACCTCGTTCGGCATTTAAACGCACGATATCTGCGACGGGGCGACCAACTCGAATCATACCTTCTGGATAATTAAACATCTCAAGATAAGCTTTATTCCAGGCAACTAAATTCAACTCTCTATCGACCACACTGACGCCCTGACTTAAATGCTCAAGGGTTGAAAATAAAATCTTGCGAGAGAACTGAATCGCCTGAGTGGTATCATCAAACAGCGTGACCACATCTTCAAAAGCGAGCTGTCGGCCTTCTAATACCGCATTGACCATTGCCGAAGCGGAAGACGCACCAATCACTCCAGCCAGTTCTCGTTCGACGTGTTCAACTAAACCGACACTAGGCAAATCATCCAACTGAATATGCTGCTGTTGCTTACGACCAAACTCAGCGAGGCACTCGGTAGCTCTGGGCGCGCCAACAAAACGTTCTAATAAAGTCTTTAAATCACTGTTATGAATACGGATCCGTCGAGCGGGCGTATCTTTATGATGGATGGGTAAATTAGGTTTAACAAAGGCAACCGCTTGCAAACGATCGGATAAATTTACCGTAGTTAGTAATGAAAAAACGACATAACAAAGGGTATTAAAGCCCAATGAAAGCAATACACCATGACTTAGCGAGTCTAATTGAATACCAAACATGGCTGTGGGTAATAACCAGCTGATCCCAAAAGGCCCACCGTGCATAATGTCACTATTCAGCACACCAGCATTGACCAGTTGTGGCAGCATGAGAGTATAAAACCAGAGGATTAAACCTACGGTTAAACCTGCATACACGCCATAGGCATTGCCTCGACGCCAATAAAGGCCACCAATCACAGCAGGCACCAGCTGGATAGTCAGCGCAAAAGCTAGCAGACCGGTTTCGGCCAGTTCATAATTACGTGCAAAAATACTGTAGTAGAGATAGGACAGTGCCATCACCACCACAATCATCGTGCGACGAACAACTAAAATTAGCAAACTAAAATCATGAGCCATCCCTTTTTGCTTGGTCGATTTTAACAAGCTTGGCATCACAACATCGTTACTAATCATAGTCGCCAGTGCCAAAGTTGCAATTATGATCATAGACGTCGCTGCAGAAAAGCCGCCAAGAAACACGATAATACTTAAAATATCCCAATCTAAACTTGAGGGGATAAGTAATACAAAGCTGTCTGCTTCTTTTAAGAGGTTTGGAAATAGCTGCATACCCGCTACGGCGATAGGCACGACGACTACAGTAACAATAACGAGATAACCCGAAAACCAGCGGCGCGCCATACGCAGATGATTGTGGGAAACATTTTCAACAAAAGCCACATGAAACTGTCTTGGCAGGAGAAACACCGCAACCATCGCAAGTACGGTTTTTGTTAAAAATTCAACCAGCCCAGGCGTAGTCAACTTAGCCTGTTGTTGCATAGAATGTTCAGCAAAAGCTTTAATCGCCGATTGTTCCGTATCTAAAATAAATACATACACCACAAGTGCTAGCAGCAAAAGCGCAAACAGTTTGACCACTGATTCAAAAGCGATAGCGACCATGATGCCGCGATTTTGCTCAGTAAGATGTAATTTTCTGGTGCCAAATAAGATGGCAAAAAAAGCCATGGCGATAGTGCTCAGTAAAGCACTGTCTTTGTACCAAATAGTACTATCATGAAAAGTGCCGCCAAGTAATACTTGGTAAGAGCCTGCTACCGCTTTTAGCTGTAAAGAGATATAAGGTACGACTACTATCAAACAGATAATAGCGACATAAGTAGCCACTTTACGCCTCTTTCCATATCGCGCAGAGATAAAATCGGCAATAGAGGTCACATTTTGTTTTTTAGAAACGTACAGTAATTTAAATAAAAAGGGCTGAGCAAAAATAAACAGTAGGATAGGCCCTAAATAGATGGCCATATAATCCCAACCTCTGGTGACAGCTGTACCAACCGCACCATAGTAAGTCCAAGAAGTACAATAGACAGCAAGGGCTAAACTATATATTAATCCCCCATACTTTCGTATAAGTCTATCGTCAGCATGACGTTCCCCCCAGTTCGCAATCCAGAATAAACCGCTTACATATAAAAGGGCCAATAGCGCAACGGTCAAGGCGGTCACAGGGTTCTCCATGTTATTTTTTTAGCTAACTGTGGTTGCAGTGGGCAGTTATGTCAATCTCACAGAGACCACCTTCGACTAAAGTCGGGCTAGCGCCTTAGCTGGCGACTGCTAGATTAAGATTGCTCGATAATAAAATTAACTAAAGGAGACACAACTATGGCAGATCATAACATGAATGCCGCCGCATATTGGAGCGCTAACCTGCGCTACATTTCAATAAGCCTGTTTGTCTGGGCGTTAGTATCTTATGGTTTTGCGATTTTACTTCGCCCCATGCTAGCAGGTATTAACGTGGGTGGAACAGACTTAGGCTTTTGGTTTGCGCAGCAGGGTTCAATTATTACTTTTATCGCTATCATCTTTATCTACGCTTGGAAGATGAACAAGTTAGATAAAGAATTTGGTGTAGAGGAGTAATTGGCATGAGTCAATTTGCAATCAACTTGTTATTTGTAGGGGCATCTTTTGCACTCTACATTGCTATCGCTATTTGGGCTCGTGCGGGTTCAACTAAAGAGTTTTATGTTGCAGGTGGGGGTGTAAACCCAATCACAAACGGTATGGCAACGGCAGCCGACTGGATGTCAGCAGCATCGTTCATTTCTATGGCTGGCTTACTGGCTGCGGGCGGTTATGCTAACTCTTCTTTCCTAATGGGTTGGACAGGTGGCTATGTACTGTTAGCCATGTTGTTAGCCCCCTATCTGCGTAAGTTTGGTAAGTTTACAGTTCCTGACTTTATCGGTGATCGCTTTTACAGCAAAGGCGCCCGCGTTACCGCTGTTGCTTGCTTAATCATCATGTCAGTTACCTATGTAATCGGCCAAATGACTGGTGCTGGTGTCGCTTTCTCACGTTTCCTTGAGGTCAGTTCTGCAACAGGTATTTGGATCGCTGCTGGCGTAGTATTTGTGTATGCCGTTTTCGGTGGTATGAAGGGCATTACCTATACTCAAGTAGCACAGTACGTGGTACTGATTATTGCTTATACCATTCCTGCAGTGTTTATTTCGTTACAACTCACTAACAACCCACTACCAATGTTTGGTATGTTCAGTACCCATACCGAATCAGGTGTACCCCTGTTAGTTAAGTTAAATGAAATTGTGCGTGAATTAGGTTTCCAAGATTACACGGCTGACGTGAGCAACAAGCTTAATATGGTGCTGTTTACCTTATCATTAATGATCGGTACTGCTGGCTTACCACACGTTATTATTCGTTTCTTCACTGTTCCAAAAGTGGCTGATGCCCGCTGGTCTGCTGGCTGGACTTTAGTTTTCATCGCCTTACTGTATTTAACTGCACCAGCGGTTGCTTCTATGGCACGTTTAAACCTGTTAACCACCATTTATCCTGATGGCCCTACTGCAGCAGCACTTGACTATGCAGAACGTCCAGATTGGATTAAAACTTGGGAACAAACCGGTTTAATTCAATGGACTGATAAGAATAATGATGGCCGTATTCAAATGTATAACGACTCACCTGCGTTCGCTGAAAAAGCGGCAGAGCGTGGTTGGGCTGGCAATGAATTAACGGTTAACAATGATATTCTGGTACTGGCAAACCCTGAGATTGCCAATTTACCAGGTTGGGTAGTCGGTTTAATTGCTGCAGGGGGTATTGCGGCAGCATTATCAACCGCCGCAGGTCTGTTATTGGCCATATCCTCAGCGATCAGCCATGACTTAATCAAAAATATCATTAATCCACAAATTAGTGAAAAAGGCGAAATGTTAGCCGCTCGGATCTCGATGGCGGGAGCTATCTTGTTAGCCACCTTTTTAGGGCTAAATCCGCCTGGGTTTGCAGCGCAGGTCGTGGCACTCGCGTTCGGTATCGCCGCGGCAACCTTGTTCCCTGCACTCATGATGGGTATTTTCTCTAAGCGTGTAAATAGCACTGGCGCCATTGCTGGTATGTTAGCAGGCTTAGTGGTCACCTTATTGTATATCTTCACTTACTTGGGTTGGTTCTTTATCCCTGGCACTAATATGTTACCCAATACTGCTGATAACTGGTTATTTGGTATTTCACCACTGTCGTTCGGTGCTATCGGAGCCATGATCAACTTTATCGTTGCTTTCGCGGTATCTGCTGTTACAGCACCTCCGCCACAAGAAATTCAAGACTTGGTGGAAAGTGTTCGTTATCCTAAGGGTGCAGGTGCTGCTGTTGATCACTAATCAACCGCAGATAACTGTACTGAAATTAGCTATATCGAACTGAAGTAAACTCGGGCTTTCAACTGAAAGCCCGAATTTTTAGGAATACACTATGTTTTGGGAATTAATAGCAACATTGTCTGCAGGTCTTGGTGCTGCAGGTATCGCACTACTGCTCCGTGCAATAACGTTAAAAAAACTACCTAATTGGATTATTCCAGTGTTTGCCGGTGCTGGCATGCTTGGTTTTCAAATTTACTCAGAATACACTTGGTTTAGTCATCAGAAAAGCTTACTGCCACAGGGCGTTGAAGTGGTTAGAACAGCTCAAGAGAGTTCAAGCTGGCGCCCGTGGAGCTATGTTTACCCACAGACCATGCGCTTTATCGCTGCCGATGTGCGAAATGCCGCCATTAACCAAAAGAATACGGATCTTATTTTAGTCGATCTCTATTTCTTTGAGCGCAGAATGAGCGCCAGACGCGTGCCGCAAGTAATTCATTGTCAACAACAGGCTAGAGCCGACTTCACGGAGGAATTAACGATACCTTCCGCAGGTCAAGCCGTGAGCGCAGGTTGGCACAAACTGGCTGCAGACGATCTGCTTTTGCAGTTACTTTGCCATAATCAACCGGACGCAGAGCAAGGATAAGGTATGGAAGTCAGTGAAGTCAGTAAGTTTCTTGCGCAAACTATCCCGTTTGATCAGTTAAGTCCTGCCCAGTTAGCAGAGACGTCCTTGCAATTAAGTGTGTATTACTGTCAGCAAGGCGAAAAACTGGATATCGCCAAAGAGCGCTTACTGATTATCCGCACTGGTATGTACGCGCTTTACAGTGATAAACAGCAATTGCTGACCAAGCTAGAAGAAGGCGATTTTTATGGCTATCAATTATTATTAACCGGTTTAGCGGATGCAGACCAATTAATTTGTGAAGAGGATGGCTTAGTCTATTGGTTAGCCGCTTCTGAATTTCATCAATTACGATATCAATATAAAAATGTAGATATTTTTTTCCAAAGACTCTTTGGTCGACGCTTACATCAATATAAAGAACAACAAGGCTCGCGTTTTACCTTAAAAATCGCCGATATTGTGCAAAACCGTAAGGTAGCAATTTGTGGTAAGCAAAGTGTGCAACAAGCGGCACAGCTGATGACAGAAAAGCGCGTATCATCGCTGTTAGTAGAGGAAAATGACCGCCTAATAGGTATCCTTACTGATCGAGATTTACGCACGAGGGTATTGGCAGATGACTTACCCGCCTCGACGCTAATTCAGCAAGTGATGACGCCAAAACCACACACCATTGATAAACATGCTTACTTATTTGAGGCGGTCCAACTGATGAGCCGCTTTAATGTTCATCATTTACCCGTAATGGAGAAAGACGTAAGTTTTGGTATGATTACCGCGACGGACATCATTCGTTCGCAGCAAGATCATCCTGTTTACTTAATTGGTGAAATTCATCGCCAAGATACTGTAGACGGGTTAACGCAATGCAGCCTGCAAATTAATAATTTAGCGCAGACGCTTGGCAAACAACTAGTGCCAGCGCATGAAGCGGGCCATATTATTACCACGATCACGGATGCCCTCACCCAGCGCCTAATTAAATTAGCCCAGCAAAAACTTGGGCCTGCGCCTTGTGTCTTTACATGGCTGTGTTTTGGCTCACAAGCCAGAATGGATCAAAGTATCAATGCGGATCAAGACAATGCACTGCTGCTTGAGCGTGAACCTACTGCGGATATTGCAGACTATTTCCAACAATTAGCCGAATTTGTCTGTCAAGGTCTCGCGAGCTGTGGCATAACGCTCTGCCCTGGCAATATCATGGCGTCTAACCCTGAACTGCGCTTAAGCCTAAAGGGCTGGTCGGGTAAATTTGCCAAATGGATTTCCTCTCCCACCCCAGAAGCCATTCTAAAAGCCAGTATTTTCTTTGATATGCGGGTGGTCGAAGGCTCAAAAGGCCTATTTAATGCACTACAACAGGATATTTTAGCCCGCACTAATAATGCATTGTTTCTGTATCATTTGGCTCAAAGTTCACTGCAACGAACCGCGCCTTTAAGCTTTTTAAGAAATTTCATTCTTGAGCATGACGGTAAGCAGAAAAAAGGCATCGACCTAAAAAAACGCGGTATCAGTTTAATTACAGATATTGTCAGGATCTATGCGCTGGCGCATGGTGTACATGAAGTTAATACGCGCCAGCGCTTGCAACAACTCGCCGTACTAGGAGCAATAGATCCGAAAGAAGCACAAAATCTCTCTGATGCTTTTGATGTGTTAGCCCATTTACGCTGGGATAAACATTTACATGATATAAATCAGGGGCACGAGGCTAGTAACTTGTTAGATCCTGCTATTCTTTCGGGTTTACAGCGACATCAGCTAAAAGACAGCTTTGCCGTAATAAATAATGCACAATCTTCCATCAAACATCGTTTCTGCAAAGAAGTTTAAATGAGTAATTAGCATGCTAGCTTGGCTTAAAAAAAAACCTGCTTTATATGACAATATTAAACGTTTTAATGCGGTTAATGTAGCCGACGCCTCTACCCCTGCGCGTGCCTGCAATTATTTAGCGATCGATTTGGAAATGACCGGCTTACATGCCAGACAAGATCATATTGTCAGCATTGGCTGGGTGCCAATTATTGACCAGCAAATTCAGTTAAACCAAGCGAAACATTTTCTAATTAAACCGCCAGTCAGTGTTGGCCAGAGTGCGATTTATCACGGCGTACATGATAAAGATTTAAAAGATGCCAGCGAGCTAAGTGAAGTGTTACAGCTACTATTACAAGACTATTGCGGTTACTATTTTATTGCTCATCATTGCCGGCTGGATCGGGCTTTTTTAGAGTTAGCTTTTCAACGCTTTTTTGGCAAAGTACCAAGGATGCTATTTATCGACACCTTGAACATTGAGTGGTACAGAATGCAAAAACAAGGTATCGTGATGAAAAAAGATGCACTGCGATTACCCAATTGTCTAGCACGCTATAAACTTCCGGTGAGTTCACAACATCACGCCCTAGAGGATGCTTATGGCTGTGCCCTGCTTTACCTGGCGCAACTAAAGAAAAGTCACGCCGAGATTACCATTGCCGACATGCTGCAACAAAGCCGCTAGTACTTTTACTTAAGGTTTTAATTTAAGTTGCAACCCTTTTAATACATTGCGTAGTACTTGGGCCTGACATTGCCGATAGTGCGGATGATCGGGTTTGCGAAAAAAGGCACTGAGTTCTGCTTTACCTAATCGAAATCCGGCCAACTGCAATAACTCAATAAAATCTTCATCACGTAAGGTAAAAGCAATTTTTAGTTTACGTAGAATAATATTATTGTTTAGCCGACTCTCAGCAACTGGCAGCTCGCCGTCTTTCTGGCCACGTTTGCTAATAATTAAGCCATTAAGAAACTGGGCTAATTCCTGATCTGTTATTGCTAAAAAAGAACTTTCTTCTTCTTTACTGAGCCAACCAATTAACTGCTCACGACTTGCTTCAAGGCCACCCAAAGCAAAGGTTGCTGCCATAGCGCTGTTGTTAAAATCTACAATATAGCGAATACGCCGTAAGATATCGTTATTGGTCATCAGGTTTCCAAAGGATGATTTATCAAGGTTAGACTCCTTGCACGTTGTTGAGTGCCTTGCAAACTGCACTACTCAGCAAAGATAAAAGTGCTTGAGTAAAAAAGGCGCTTGCGCGCCTTTTTTAACTAGCTGCACTTATTTAGCGCGGCTACGATACTCATCTGTACGCGTATCAATTTCAATGCGGTCGCCTTCTTCAACGAAAGCTGGCACCATTAACTCGTAGCCAGTTTCAATTTTCGCTGGCTTCATTACTTTACCAGAAGTGTCACCACGAGCAGCTGGCTCAGTATAAGTTACAGTGCGTACTACAATAGTAGGCAGGTCAACAGAGATTGGACGCTCACCGTAGAACACTACTGAACACTCCATGCCGTCCACTAAGTACTTTAATGCTTCGCCCATAGACTCAGCTTCAATTTCATACTGGTTGTACTCTGCATCCATGAACACATACATAGGATCAGCAAAGTAAGAATATGTCACTTCTTTTGTTTCCAGCATAACTTGCTCAAACTTGTCATCAGCACGGTATACCGTTTCCATGCCCTGACCATTCAGCAGGTTTTTCATTTTCATTTTTACTACCGCAGCGTTACGGCCTGATTTGTTAAATTCGGCTTTTAACACTACCATTGCTTCTGTACCAACCATGATAACTTGGCCGGCGCGGACTTCTTGTGCTGTCTTCATCATTTGAAAATATCTTCTTGTTAGGAAAAATTGCGCTACATTATAATTTTTTTTTCGACAAAACGCACGAGGTTGCTAGCAAGATCTCCATGGCTTTCTAACTTATTGCGCCATAACAGATTTTTCTCTGCTAATAGTGTGAATTCATGGCTAAACTGTTGCCAGCTCTTAGCCAACGGCTGTTCAGAATTCCATGCCAGATGAAAATCCACGACGACTTGAGCAAGCGACGGCGGCCAATCTGCAGTATAGCGCTGTAAAAAAGCCTGCAGTTTCAGCAAATGCGCGTCTTCAGTTTGACGATAAATCTGCCAGACAAAGGGTTTCGCAGCCCATTGTGCTCGTATTATAGAGTCTTCGCCCCTTACAAAATTTACATCACAAGCACTCAGTAATAAATCATAATCAGGTTGTGGCAAAAACGGCAGGATCTTAATGGTCAAGGCACCAAAGCGTTGGCTTTGCTTTACAGTCAATTCAGGTAATAAAGCTTGTACTTGTTCGGCAAGTGTTCCAATAGGGATAACACAGAGCGTCGTCTGTTCGGCATGTTGCCAACAGTGCAGTAAGCTTGCTAAATGCGTGTGCGAATAGGCAAATAAGGAAATGCGTTGCCCAAAGTCCTGTGCATTGGGCAAGCCAAGCTGCTGCCAAAACTGTTGCTGTTTTGTCTGATCAGCAGCAAAGTCAGCTAACTGGGCCAACAAGGGTTGTTCGCGCAATAGACCGCCAGTATTCGCAGTAAAGCCAGGAAAGAAAAAATACTTCGTTAGCGGCAATTGTGGATGAGGCGATGCCATGCCATGGCAGCCATCAACCCAAGACTCGGCAGATAAATATTCCAGATTAAGCCAAAGCGGTTTGCTAGTACAGGCAGCCATTTGCTGCTGATAGGCCTCAGGAATAGTGCAAGCCAGGGCTTCAATCACTACCGATGCAACAGTAATAGTTGGCCAATCAATGACACTGTGCCAATGCCAGATATCGACGCCATCATGATACTGCACTGCTAAAGCAGGATCGATTTCAGGACATAAACGCTGGAAGCTGACTAAATCATCAACCCACAACCGAACAACAATACCATGCTCAGCAGCAAGCTGTTTACTTAAACGCCAGCAGATACCTATATCACCAAAATTATCCACCACGGCACAAAAAATATCCCACTGCGGCCGCTTTTGCTGCATATTAAAACCTTTTACCATGAAAAAAGTTGGCGAATTATAGCGGATAATGCACGAAGGAACAGGAAAAACCATAGTAGGAAGATGGCCGTAAAAAGCAAAACCATAAGTCTTTGCCATAACCATTGGCCGAAACGCCGCACCCATCCTCTGGCTGGAAGGGGGTCATGTGAAAATAATAACACCAATAACAACAACGCCAACAGAAACAGCAAACTGACCAAGCTGGGCAGTAACCATTGATCAGTGTAATGATCACCAAAAAAAATCAATAACGTAAAGGCGAAGGCTAAGCTAGCGAGTAAGACCTGCAATATCCGTCGAAAAGGACTTAATATTCTGGCAAGACGCTGGTATTGCTTTAACATGTGCTTCGTTCTTGTTGCAGTAATGCTGTTGGATACAGCGGTAAAATCCCCGATATGCCTTGCATATCGCCAATCACCCAAATTTGCTCAAAGGGATGCTTTTTAGGCATATGAAGTGCATGACAATGCGCCAGCATGGCTTCACGTCGCCATAACGGGTTGGCATTACGGATCACCAACCAGACACGCTCACTATCATAATATTTAGCGGCTTTATTAGTAATAATTCGGTTGAGTGCCGTTAACATTCTCTGTTCGGCGGGGACAGCAAGTAAAGCCAGTAATTCTTGATGTGTTTGTGAGCTGAGTTCTCGCCCTAAAATATGCATCGCCTCCACTTCACTACCATAAAGGTGAGCGATTTCCAGATCCAACTTTTGATCGGCATAGTAGCAAGATACATCGGGTCTGGCAGGCTCGTTGTGCCAAATATGGCGCATTTTAATCTGATAGCGCTGCTCATACAGCCGCATAAAAATCCGAGCAGCTTCATGCTCTAAAAAAAACTTTTCTTCACTGCCATTCATTTAAATAACTACACTATCCTTTGCGCTAGACGCTATGCCCAAGTTGCTTGGCTATAGCGTAGGCTGATTACTTATGCTGCACTAAAATAGTAGTGCCATAGTTCCAGTAACACTGGCACAACCGATAGCAACAAGATAAGCCCCATTAGCAGATTAAAAATACGCTGCGCTACCGCGTTATTGAGGACCTTTTTTAACACAGCCCCAAATAATAGCCAAATACCCACACAAGGAAAGGCGACCAATAAAAATGCCAGAGTAATGATCGAGACTTCTAACCAGTAAACACCCGCTACCGTGGTAAAAGCCGCCATGGCACCCGATGCCATCACCCAAGCTTTACCATTTACCCATTGAAATAATACTGCCTGCCAAAAGGTTAAGGCTTTACTTTGGCCAGTAGCGATCTGCTCAGGTTTCGCGCTGGCGATCCGGTATGCTAGATACAATAAATATAAGGTGCCCACCACTTTGATTAACTGGTGTAAATGTGGATAGCGTTCAAACACTACCCCAAAGCCTAAGCCAACCAGCAACACCATTAATGGAAAACCTAAACAAATCCCCAACCAATGCGGCAGGCTGGCTTTAATACCATAGTTAACACCTGAAGACATGATCATCACATTATTTGGGCCTGGCGTAATCGTAGTGGAAAATGCAAAAAATAACACTGCCCAAAAAATCTCCATGCTTATTACCTCTCAACTTGGGTTATTCAATCTACATTACGATCTTAGGCTAGTCAGTGTGATTTCTAATCAGAATGACAGTCATCAACGCTATGCTACAGTGCTTAACACCACAGGAGAATATCATGGCAAAAATAATGCAAAAACCGGGCTTATTTCACCCGGTTTTTTTGTTTGCTGCTACGGTAATGCTTTAGCTGCTTAGGCATCAGACCTTAGTCTTCTTCTTTACCCCACACATCACGTAGCCCAACAGTACGGTTAAACACTAACTTGGCAGCCGTTGCATCTTTATTATCCGCGCAATAATATCCCTCACGTTCAAACTGATAGGCCTTTTCGGCAACAGCGTGCTGTAAAGACGGCTCAGCAAAGCCGTGCTTCACTACTAACGACTGCGGGTTAATGGTTGCCATAAAATCATCTTCTGCGGCTGGGTTAGCGACACTGAATAAGCGATCATAGACACGGAATTCTGCAGGTAACGCCTGAGTTTGCTCCACCCAGTGAATAACGCCACGCACTTTACGACCATCAGCAGGGTTTTCACCCAGTGTTTCCGGTAAATAGCTACATTTTAGCTCAACCACCTGCCCGGCTTCGTCTTTGATCACTTCATCGGCATGGATAACATAAGCATTACGCAGACGTACATCACCGCCAAGCACTAAGCGCTTATATTTTTTATTGGCTTCTTCGCGAAAGTCAGCGCGATCAATGTAGACAGTGCGACCAAAAGGTAATTGCCGCTCGCCCATATCTTCTTTCGGATGATTAGGTGCCATTAACCATTCCAATTTATCTGCTGGATAATTGGTGATAGTCACTTTAATCGGATCCAGCACAGCCATAGCACGAGGCGCCGTGCTGTCTAAATCTTCCCGAATACAGGCTTCGAGCGCACTCATTTCGATCACATTATCTTGTTTGGTAATACCGATACGCTTAGCAAACTCGCGGATAGCAGCAGGCGTATAGCCACGACGGCGTAAACCGGCAATGGTTGGCATGCGTGGATCGTCCCAACCGCTGACCACTTGCTGTTCAACTAAAGTTTGCAGCTTGCGCTTACTCATCACCGCATATTCAAGATTCAAGCGCGAAAACTCAATTTGCTGTGGGTGGCAGTCGATAGTGATGTTATCCAAAATCCAATCGTATAAACGACGGTTATCCTGGAACTCCAGTGTACAAAGCGAATGGGTAATACCTTCTAAGGCATCCGAAATACAATGGGTAAAATCGTACATCGGGTAAATACACCAGCTATCACCGGTTTGGTGATGATGCGCGAATTTCACCCGATAAATCACCGGATCGCGCATACAGATAAAGCTGGAGGCCATATCAATTTTGGCACGTAATGAACACTCACCCTCTTTAAAACCGCCGGCACGCATTTTTTCAAATAACGCCAGATTCTCTGCTGGGCTGGTATCGCGATAAGGGCTAGGCTTACCCGGCTGGGTTAAATTACCACGGTATTCGCGCATTTGCTCGGCGTTTAAGAAACAGACATAAGCCAAGCCTTTGTTAATTAGCTCTACCGCATAGCCATATAACTGCTCGAAGTAATCCGATGAATAACGTACCGCACCTGACCACTGAAAACCCAACCAGTTCACATCACGCTGAATCGATTCAACAAACTCAACGTTTTCTTTTTCAGGATTGGTATCGTCGAAACGTAAATTACACTGCCCCTGGTAATCTTGGGCTATACCGAAGTTTAAACAAATTGATTTGGCATGACCAATATGCAGATAGCCATTTGGCTCGGGCGGAAAACGGGTTTGCACGGTATTGTGCTTACCTGAGGCCAGATCGGCGTCGATAATTTGTCTAATAAAGTTTGTTGGGCGTGGCGTTACGTCCGACATAATAATAAGTGTCCTTTTAGAAACGGGGAAACAAGCATTTAGCGGCATTATAACAGCAGAAGCGAGACTGACCAGTAGCTATAGCTATAAAAAAACCCGCTACAACAGAGCGGGTTTTGTCAGCATGGTTGTTATTACCAACCAGTAATTTCTTTCAGGGCTTTACCGATATCGGCTAAGCTCTTCACGGTTTTCACACCAGCATCTTCTAAAGCAGCAAATTTCTCATCAGCAGTACCTTTACCACCAGAGATAATCGCACCAGCGTGACCCATGCGCTTACCAGCAGGTGCAGTAACACCAGCGATGTAAGATACCACAGGCTTAGTTACATGTTGCTTGATGTAAGCAGCCGCTTCTTCTTCTGCAGAACCACCGATTTCACCGATCATCACGATGGCTTCAGTTTGTGGATCTTCCTGGAATAATTTCAGGATGTCGATGAAGTTAGAACCTGGGATTGGATCACCACCAATACCCACACAAGTAGACTGGCCGAAACCGTAGTCAGTTGTCTGCTTAACCGCTTCATACGTCAGGGTGCCTGAACGAGACACGATACCCACTTTACCTGGTAAATGGATATGGCCTGGCATAATACCAATTTTACATTCGCCTGGTGTGATCACACCTGGGCAGTTAGGGCCAATTAAGCGTACGCCTAATTCATCACATTTTACTTTGGCATCTAGCATATCTAAGGTTGGGATACCTTCAGTGATACACACGATCAGCTTAATACCACCGTTGGCTGCTTCTAAGATAGAATCTTTACAGAAAGCGGCTGGTACATAGATAACTGATGCTTCCGCACCCGTAGCGGCAACCGCTTCTGCTACCGTGTTAAACACTGGCAGACCTAAATGCGTTTGACCGCCTTTACCTGGCGTAACACCGCCAACCATCTTAGTACCGTAAGCAATAGCTTGCTCAGAGTGGAAAGTACCCTGTGCACCAGTGAAACCCTGACAAATTACTTTGGTGTCTTTGTTAATTAAAACGCTCATTGCTTACCCCTTATGCCTTGGCCGCTGCTGCAACGACTTGCTTGGCTGCGCCAGTCAGATCGGTATCAGCAATAATGTTCAGGCCGCTTTCTTGCAATACTTTTGCGCCCAGTTCAGCGTTGTTACCTTGTAAACGAACAACGACAGGTACTTTAACGCCAACTTCTTTCACTGCACCAATTACACCTTCAGCAATCATATCGCAACGCACGATACCGCCGAAGATATTGATGAAAACGGCTTTAACCGCAGTATCAGACAGGATAATTTTGAATGCTTCAACCACGCGCTCTTTGGTCGCGCCGCCGCCAACGTCCAGGAAGTTAGCAGGTTGGCCACCGTGTAATTTCACGATGTCCATAGTACCCATAGCTAAACCGGCACCGTTAACCATACAACCGATGTCGCCACCTAAAGCAACATAGTTCAGTTCCCATGCAGCGGCATGCGCTTCACGTGGATCTTCTTGTGATGGATCTTGCATCGCTTTTAAATCTGGGTGACGGTATAAAGCATTACCATCGATCACTAACTTGGCATCTAAACAATGCAGATCGCCAGCTGGGGTGATAACCAATGGGTTAACTTCTAACAAGGCTAAATCTTTTTCCTGGAACAATTTCGCCAGGCCCATAAAGATTTTTACGAATTGGTTTACTTGCTTGCCTTCTAAACCCAGTTTGAACGCTAACTCACGACCTTGGAATGGCTGAGCGCCAACCAGTGGATCGATAGCGGCTTTTAAAATTTTCTCTGGTGTTTCGTGGGCTACGGTTTCAATTTCCACGCCACCTTCAGTAGAGGCCATAAACACGATACGACGTGAAGAGCGGTCTACAACGGCACCTAAATACAACTCTTTAGCGATATCAGTGCAAGGCTCAACCAGAATACGGCTAACCGGCTGACCTTTTTCGTCTGTTTGGTAGGTTACCAGGTTCTTACCCAGCCATTTCTCTGCGAAAGCGCGAATGTCTTCTTTGCTCTTAACCAGCTTCACACCGCCCGCTTTACCGCGGCCACCAGCGTGAACCTGCGCCTTAACAACAAACATATCGCCGCCGATCTTATCAGCTGCTTCAACTGCTTCTTCCACAGTGGCGGCAGCGATGCCTTTCGATACAGGCAAACCATATTGGGCAAACAGTTGCTTACCCTGATACTCGTGCAAATTCATGGCTATTTTCCGTTCATTTTGAATTAAAGGCTGTAAACACTTACAACCAAATTTTGATTACCGCATATTAAATTTGCTAGTTAAGCAAGCAAGATGCTGCTTGACTAGCCAAGCTAATATGTAAGCAACCAGTTAAGTTAAGAGACACCACAGCAAGAGTGGTGTCTCTAATTGCGCTTACCTTAGATGTCCAGCAGAATCCGTGTTGGATCTTCCAGTAACTCTTTGATGGTTACTAAGAAACCGACAGACTCTTTACCATCAATGATACGGTGATCATATGACAGTGCTAAGTACATCATTGGCAGAATTTCCATTTTACCGTCCACAACCATCACGCGATCTTGGATTTTGTGCATACCCAAAATAGCTGATTGTGGAGGGTTAATAATAGGCGTAGACATGAGTGAACCAAAAACACCGCCGTTAGTGATCGTAAAGTTACCGCCCGTTAAATCGTCCATAGACAATTTACCGTCACGGCCTTTCACGGCTAAATCTTTGATGGCTTTCTCAATTTCAGCCAAGTTCATCTTGTCACAATCACGCAGTACTGGCGTTACCAAGCCACGTGGTGTAGACACGGCGATACTGACATCAAAGTAATTGTGATAAACAATATCATCGCCATCGATAGCAGCATTCACTTCTGGGAAACGCTTTAAGGCTTCAGTAACCGCTTTAACATAGAACGACATAAAGCCTAAACGGATACCATGACGCTTCTCAAACACGTCCTGATACTGCTTGCGCAGATCCATAATTGGCTTCATGTTCACTTCGTTGAAAGTAGTTAACATGGCAGTAGAGTTTTTCGCGTCTAATAAACGATTGGCGATAGTTTTACGTAAACGTGTCATAGGCACACGCTTCTGACTACGATCACCAACAGCAACTACTGGCGCAGCAACAGCTGGCGCAGCAGCTTTCGCTGGAGCACCGGCTAAGAATTTCTCGACATCTTCTTTAGTTACACGGCCATTTTTACCGCTACCTTTAATCTTGCTGACGTCTAAGCCTTTTTCAGCAATTAAACGGCGTACTGATGGGCTTAACGCATCATCACCCTCGTCAGCAGCTGGAGCAGCGGTAGGTGCGGCTTCTGCTTTTGGTGCGTCGGCTTTTGCAGCAGGTGCGCCACCAGCTTCCATCTTACCGATAACTTCTTCGGCAGTAACGGTCGCGCCAGTGTCATGGATGATCTCGCCCATTACACCGTCAGCTTGTGCTACAACTTCAAGCACCACTTTATCAGTTTCAATATCTACTAATACCTGATCACGGCTTACGGCTTCACCGGTTTTAACATGCCAGGTGGCGATAGTTGCATCTGCAACAGATTCTGGAAGTACGGGTACTTTAATTTCCACTTTTTCACCTATAACGGTTGGTCTATATCAGTTAACACCGCCTGCAACGGCAGGCGGTCAAATAGTTATTTAATGGTTAGTGCATCATTCACTAACGCTTGTTGCTGTTTGTTGTGCACAGACAAATAGCCTACCGCAGGTGATGATGACGCCTCACGACCAGCATAGGTTAACTGAGCACCTTTAGGGATAGCAGCCCAGAAATGGTGTTGACTGCAATACCAAGCTCCCTGGTTTTGTGGCTCTTCCTGACACCAAACAAAATCAGTCACATGCTGATAGTTAGCCAGTGCTGCCGCCATCTCACTGTGTGGGAATGGATACAACTGCTCTACGCGCACGATAGCCACATCTTTTTGCTCACGCTTACGGCGCTCTTCAAGCAATTCGTAATAGACTTTACCACTACAGAAGATAACGCGCTTCACATCAGCGGGATTCAACTCATCAATCTCACCAATCACATTATGATACACCCCTGAGGCGAGTTCTTCTAAAGTAGAAGTTGCCAGAGGATGACGTAATAAAGATTTAGGCGACATGACAATCAATGGCCGACGCATTGGACGCACCATCTGCCGACGCAACATATTAAAGACCTGCGCAGGTGTAGTTGGCACACAGATCTGCATATTGTGATCAGCACACAGCTGCAAGAAACGCTCTAACCGTGCAGAAGAGTGTTCAGGGCCCTGGCCTTCATAACCATGCGGTAGCAATAAGGTCAGACCGCATAAACGGCCCCACTTTTGCTCACCTGAGCTTAAGAACTGGTCAATAACAACTTGCGCACCGTTAGCAAAGTCACCAAATTGTCCTTCCCAAATCACCATGGCACGAGGCTCTGCAGTGGCATAACCATATTCAAAGGCTAATACGGCTTCTTCAGACAATGCAGAATCGTAAACCTGAAAAACGCCTTGATCTTCGCTGATATGCTCAAGCGGAATATAAGTACTGGCATCGGTCTGATTATGCAATACCGCATGGCGATGGAAGAAAGTACCACGGCCAGAATCTTGACCGACAATACGAATACGTGAGCCTTCACCAGCAATAGAAGCGTAAGCTAAAATTTCAGCAAAACCCCAGTCGATTTTTTTCTCGCCTTTGAGCATTAAGGCGCGATCTTCGTAAACCTTGCCTACTTGACGTTGTAACACATGGCTAGCAGGGATCTGAGTCGCTTTTTCCCCTAATGCAACCAGTTTATCAAGCGTCAGACTTGCATCATAAGCCGCATCCCAATCTTTGCCAATAAAAGGCGTCCAGTCGACAGAACTTGGCGCCATCGGCCGCCATTCATCTACCACACAATCGCCTTTGTCCAGCGCATCGCGGTAGCCATCCACTAAAGCTTTCACTTGTTCAGTAGTCACCACACCTTCTAAAACTAGCTTTTCAGCATAGATTTCACGCGGCGTTGGGTGTTTTTTGATTTTCTGGTACATCAACGGCTGAGTCGCATTCGGCTCATCGGCTTCGTTGTGACCATTACGACGATAACAAACAAGATCGATAACCACATCGCGTTTGAAAGTATTACGATAATCGACTGCTAACTGCGCTACAAATACCACGGCTTCAGGATCATCACCGTTCACATGGAAAATTGGTGCCTGCACCATCTTGGCAATATCAGTACAATAAGGTGTAGAACGGGTATCTTCCGGATTCGACGTGGTAAAACCAACTTGGTTATTTATGACGATCCGGACAGTGCCGCCAACTTTAAAAGCACGAGTCTGTGAAATATTGAAGGTTTCCGCTACCACACCTTGACCTGCAAAAGCAGAATCACCATGAATGGTAATTGGCAACGCCAGTGAGCCGTCGGTACAACCACGACGATCTAAACGCGCCCGTACTGAACCCAAGACTACAGGATTTACAATTTCTAAGTGAGATGGGTTAAAGGCTAAAGCTAAGTGAACAGGGCCGCCCTTAGTTTCAAAATCAGATGAGAAACCCATATGGTATTTCACATCACCGGCGCCCACTACTTCATATTTACCGGCAAATTCATCAAATAACTTTGAAGGATTTTTCCCCAAAACGTTAATTAAGGTATTTAAACGCCCGCGGTGAGCCATACCAATAACAGAATCTTTAGCACCCTGTTCACCGGCACGGTGAATCATCGCTTTTAGCATTGGAACCATGGCATCGCCACCTTCCAGACCAAAGCGTTTCGCACCTGGGAATTTTGAACTTAAATACTTTTCTAAACCATCTGCAGCAACCAATCCTTTTAGGATTTGCAATTTCGTTTCATTATCATAACGAGGCTGCGACTGCACACTTTCCAGGCGCTGTTGGATCCAACGTTTTTCATCGGTTGATACGATGTGCATGTATTCAGCGCCAATTGAACCGCAGTAAGTGCGTTCAAGCGCTTTATGCAATTCACCCAGTTTCATCGTGTCCTGACCACAAGCTAGTGATCCAACATTGAACTCGGTATCGTAATCAGCTTCAGATAGTTCATGATATGACAATTCAAGATCACGAACCCGTGGTTGTTTCCACAGATTTAACGGATCTAAATTGGCGTGCTGGTGACCACGGAAGCGATAGGAGTTTATCAGTTGCAATACTTTAACCTGACGGTTATCAGTACCAGAACCGGAGTTAACAACAACCACTTCGCGATGTTTATTTTTAGCCAACTCAGCAAACTGTTGGCGCACATCGCTGTGGCGGGTTTCAAGTTCGACCCCATCGATTTTTGGTAACTTGGCAAAAAATTCACGCCATTCGTCACCAACACTGGTGGGCTCTGCTAAGTAGGATTCATAGAGTTCATCCACATAGGCCATGTTGCCACCGCCAAGATGTGAAGACTCTAACCACGCCTTCATTACACCTTCGTGCATTTAGTTTCCCTTATTTTTGAGCACCTGGAAAATTAGCAAAAAAACTGCCACACCGAAGCGATGTGGACAGTTTCAATTAAATACTAAAAAAGGGCGCATTACAGCGCCCGATTTAACAGCATAGATTTGATCTGACCAATAGCTTTAGTCGGATTTAATCCTTTCGGACAAACGTTAACGCAATTCATAATACCGTGACAACGGAATACGCTAAAAGCATCATCTAAATCATTTAAACGCTGCTCAGTTGCCGTATCACGACTGTCTGCTAAAAAGCGGTAGGCATGCAGTAAACCAGCCGGTCCAATAAACTTATCTGGGTTCCACCAGAAAGACGGACATGAGGTTGAACAACAAGCACATAAAATACACTCATACAGGCCATCAAGCTTAGCACGCTCTTCCGGACTTTGCAGAAATTCACCCGCAGGAGGTAATTTGCTGTCGTTAATCAGGTAAGGCTTCACTTTTTCATATTGAGTGTAGAACTGGCTCATATCCACTACCAGATCACGAATTACCGGCAAACCAGGTAACGGACGCAATACAATTTTGCCGCCTTTTAAACCAGCTGCAGATAATGGCGTAATACAGGCCAAACCGTTTTTACCATTCATGTTTAAGCCGTCAGAGCCACACACGCCTTCGCGACAACTACGCCGGAACGATAAGGTAGGATCTTGCTCTTTCAGCTTAATCAGTGCATCAAGCACCATCATATCCCGGCCTTCCGGGTTATCCAGTGTGTAATCCTGCATGCGCGGCGCTTGGTCGACATCAGGGTTATAACGATAGATTGAAAATACTAACTTCTTCATCGCTGTCAGCCCTCTTAGTACGTACGTGCTTTCGGTGGGAAAGCGTCACGGAACTTAGGTTCCAGATTAACTTTACGTTTAAACATCGATTCGGTATCAGGTGTATAAACGCTGTGGCATAACCAGTTTTCGTCATCCCGATCTGGGAAGTCAAAACGGGCATGCGCACCACGACTCTCGGTACGGTAATTCGCCGCTGCAGCAGTGGAGAAAGCCGTTTCCATCAGGTTGTCTAGCTCTAAACACTCAATACGCTGGGTATTGAAATCTGAACTTTTATCATCCAAACGGGCATACTTCAAGCGCTCACGAATCTCTTTCAGCTCTTGTAAACCTTCTGCCATGGCAGCACCTTCACGGAATACTGAGAAGTTAAGTTGCATACACTGCTGTAAATCTTTCTTAATTTGTACCGGATCTTCACCTTGGCCTGGTTTTGAAGCCTCCCAACGCTGTACACGTGCTAGCGAAGCGTCTAAATCAGATTGCGAGGCAGGACGAGCTTCCGCAGTAGCCGCTAACGCTTCACCTAAATGCAAGCCAGTAGCGCGACCAAATACTACTAAGTCTAACAGCGAATTACCGCCTAAACGGTTTGCACCATGCACAGATACGCAAGCGATTTCGCCACAAGCGAACAGTCCAGCAACTACTGATTCAGAACCGTCCGCTTTAGGATGGATAACTTGACCATGTACGTTGGTTGGAATACCACCCATCATATAGTGGCAAGTAGGAATTACCGGAATAGGCTCTTTTACCGGGTCAACATGAGCAAAAGTACGTGACAGTTCACAAATACCTGGTAAACGGCTTTCTAAAACTTCAGCACCTAAATGGTCAAGTTTAAGTTTGATGTGCGGGCCCCAAGGACCATCGCAACCACGACCTTCACGGATTTCTGTCATCATAGAACGAGCAACAACGTCGCGACCTGCCAAGTCTTTGGCATTAGGCGCATAACGCTCCATAAAACGCTCGCCGTCTTTGTTAAGCAGATAACCACCTTCACCGCGACAACCTTCAGTTACCAGCGTACCTGCACCGGCAATACCGGTTGGGTGGAATTGCCACATTTCCATATCTTGTAGCGGTACACCTGCACGTAGCGCCATACCTACACCGTCACCGGTATTGATGTGGGCATTGGTCGTAGAGGCGTAAATACGACCCGCACCACCTGTTGCTAACACAGTCGCTTTTGACTTGAAGTAAACGATTTCGCCCGTTTCAATGTCAATGGCAGTACAACCAACAATGGCACCATCCTGATTTTTAACTAAATCAAGCGCGTACCACTCAGAGAAGACTTGAGTACGGTTTTTCACGTTTTGCTGGTATAACAGGTGAAGCAAAGCATGACCAGTACGGTCAGCGGCAGCCGCAGTACGAGCAGCTTGCTCACCACCGAAATTCTTCGACTGACCACCGAAAGGACGCTGATAAACCCGACCATTTTCAAAACGTGAAAATGGTAAGCCCATGTTCTCAAGCTCAGTGATAGCTTCAGGGCCAGTTTTACACATGTATTCAATAGCGTCTTGGTCACCGATATAGTCTGAACCTTTTACAGTATCAAACATGTGCCATTCCCAGTTGTCTGGGTGGCTATTTCCTAAAGCAACCGTGATACCACCTTGTGCAGAAACGGTATGTGAACGCGTCGGGAACACTTTTGATAAAAGCGCACAGGTTAAACCTGATTGCGTGATTTGTAGTGCAGCGCGCATACCCGCACCACCCGCACCAATAACGATGGCATCAAATTCTCTTACTGGAATATTCACTTAAGCACCCCACAACACAAATAAACCCACTGCCACATAACCGAAGGCAATAACATACAGCACAAACTGCAACACCCCGCGCAATTTAGCGCATTTGATGTAATCAGTGAGTACCTGCCATAAACCAATACGAGTATGGATAGCAATAGAGATCAGGGCTAATAAAGTAAACACTTTAATAAATAGGTTTGAAAATAAACCTTGCCAGACTTCAAAAGTCACTTCTGGCGTAAACAAAAAGAAACCTAAAATAAATAAGCTATACAGCGCCAGCACGATAGCTGAAGCACGAAGCGAAACATAATCCTGAACGCCATCGCGTTTCAGGCTTGCTTGATTTAGAACCATAACCATACTCCTGCTAAAACGGCTAACACAATCCATAATCCGATAGTAATGTTGGCGCTTAGGTTGCCAGAGTCCAGCTCTTCCCAATGCCCCATGTCCATAATCAGGTGACGAATGCCGCCAATCAGGTGGTAAATCAGTACCGTGATAGTGCCCCAAGCGATAAATTTCGCTAAATGTGAATTTAACAAGGACTTCACGTAGTCAAAACCTTCCGCACTTTGCAATGACGTCGCCCATGCCCAAATTACAAACAGCAGCGCGAAGAACATTGCAACACCAGTTACCCGGTGAATGATAGAGGCTTTGGCAGTCGCAGGTAGAGAGATTGTCGATAAATCGAGATTTATTGGTCTTTGCTTTTTCACAGTGTCTTGCCTATCGATGCCCGTGTAGAGCGTAGTTGTCATTATTGTTGCTGTAGAAACAGCCACAACCCTAAGCAGTATACTCCAATTTGCTAAAGCTGGTTCAGCAAAAAAACTTCGGGAATGTGAACTGTTTTTACGCCGCCGATAGTATATATTTCATGAAACGCTATTACAATTTTTGTTTGGTTTTAAACGGAAAATTCCGCAGATGGAAATTTACAGCATTTAACAGCGACGGCAATACGACTAGAGTCGAATACTTATTAATCGATTAGTCTTTAGAATTGACTTTAAGGTGTGGTTTGCGAGTAGAATAGGTCAAACCTCTAATTTCCGATAATACAACAATAGGAGAAATCCAATGGCAGATAAAAAGGCCGTCGTACAGATTGATGGTAAAACTTTTGAGTTACCTATCTACTCTGGTTCGGCAGGCACTGACGTAATCGATGTTCGTACTCTCGGGCAACAGGGCTACTTCACTTTTGACCCGGGTTTTATGTCAACCGGCTCTTGTGAATCAAAGATTACTTACATTGATGGTGACAACGGCGTATTACTGCATCGTGGCTATCCTATCGAGCAACTAGCAGAAAAATCCAATTACTTGGAAACCTGTTATTTACTGCTAGAAGGTGAGTTACCGACTAAAGCACAGTATGAAGATTTTGTTAACACCATTACACGGCACACTATGGTACATGAAAAAATCGCAGCATTTTTTCAAGGTTTCCGCGTAGATGCGCATCCAATGGCCATGTTGTGTGGTGTTGTTGGGGCAATGTCTTCTTTCTATCATTCAGATTTGGATATTAACGACCCACAGCAGCGCACTCGAAGTGCTCACCGCTTGATCGCGAAGCTACCTACTATCGCAGCAATGGCCTATAAATATACTGTTGGTCAGCCTTTCGTTTATCCTAGAAACGAACTTAGCTATTCTGAAAATTTCCTGCACATGATGTTCTCTGTACCCGCAGAACAGTACAACGTAAGTCCAGTACTGGCCAAGGCAATGGACAGGATTTTTATGCTACACGCGGATCATGAGCAAAATGCCTCAACCTCTACGGTGCGTTTAGCCGGTTCTTCTGGTGCTAACCCTTATGCTTGTATCGCCGCAGGTATTGCGTCTTTATGGGGTCCTGCGCATGGTGGTGCGAATGAAGCCTGTTTAAAAATGTTGCAACAAATTGGCTCTGTAGATCGCATTCCTGAATTTGTGGCTCGCGCCAAAGACAAAAATGACACTTTCCGGTTAATGGGCTTTGGTCACCGCGTATACAAAAACTTTGACCCTCGTGCTAAAGTGATGCGTGAAACCTGTCACGAAGTGTTAAAAGAATTAAATATCAAAGATCCATTGTTAGATGTGGCGATGGAGCTTGAGCGTATTGCGTTGTCAGATCCGTATTTCATCGAAAAGAAACTTTATCCAAACGTGGATTTCTACTCAGGCATTATCCTAAAAGCCATAGGGATCCCAACCAGTATGTTTACGGTTATCTTTGCGATGTCGCGTACTGTCGGTTGGATTTCACATTGGGACGAAATGCTGGCTGACAAAGGTCACAAAATTGGCCGGCCGCGTCAATTGTACACTGGCCACACCGCCCGTGATTACGAAAGCAAAAATTAAGCTTGTTTCACATGCAAAAGCGGCTTAGGCCGCTTTTTTTATGGAGCTCTTCACTGGGTATCGTCTACCCTACTCTCGCTTAATTAGCGTTTCTTCGGCATAATAGCAGGCTGATTTTTTCTTTACTGCCAAATCGAGCTTGTATGTCGGATTTTAACGCGGTTGCTTTTCGTCAGCATTTTCCCTTTTTCGTTAACCAACCTGCTTGGGTTTACCTCGATAATGCTGCCACAACACACAAACCCAAGGCGGTACTCGAGGCAACCGATCATTTTTATCGAACACAGAACAGTAATGTCCATCGTGGCGCGCATCAGTTAAGCCAAGTGGCAACTACACTTTACGAAGATGCCCGTTTAGCGGTAAAAAACTATCTGAACGCCGCAGATGTTGCCGAAATTATTTTTACCAGTGGCACCACAGCCGCACTGAATCAACTCGCTTTTGGCCTAATGCATACCGTACTAAAACCAGGCGATAGAATAGTTATCTCGGCTCTAGAACATCATGCGAATATTGTGTCATGGCAATTACATTGTCAGCGATTTGGGGTAATTATCGATGTGATTCCTCTAAATGCAGACCTGCAAATTGACCTTGACGCCTATCAAAAATTGTTAGCGCTATCCCCTAAAGTTGTCAGTCTAACTCAGGTTTCCAACACGCTAGGGACTATTTTGCCTCTGGAAAACATGCTGCGCGAGGCGAAAGCTGCCGGAGCAATCACAGTCGTTGATGGTGCTCAAGGTATTGCTTGGCAGCGTCCAGATGTGCAGCAACTCGCGGCTGATTTTTATTGTTTCTCAGCACATAAACTGTATGGACCTACCGGTATTGGCGTATTGTATGGTAAAAAAGCGCTGCTAGAACAGTTAACGCCGCTGCAAGGTGGGGGTGAGATGATTGAATCGGTCAGTTTCGCTGGCAGTCATTTTAATAAGTTACCGGCGCGTTTAGAAGCGGGCACCCCCAACATAGCAGGAGCCATAGGTTTAGCCGCAGCGATAGCGTTTTTAAGTCAGTTTGACGCTGAGCAATTAAAGAGTTATAAAAGGTTGTTATTAAAGACTTTTCATGATGGTTTGCAACAAATACCTGGCATAGTGCTTTTATCCAAGCTAGAAAATAATGCGGGGATCCTGACCCTTAATGTAGCAGGTGAGCATCCCGCTGATTTAGCGAGCTTACTTAACGAGCAACAGATCGCCGTTCGGGCTGGACTACACTGCACCATGCCATTGTTTGAACTATTAGAACAACCCGGAGCCGTAAGATTTGCTTTTGCACCTTACAACCTTATTTCAGAAGTAGAGCAATGTTTAACGGCATTAGCTCAGGCAGTGGAGATCCTGGCAGCATGACCATGGAACAACTCTTAGAAGATACGACAAGCGCCCTGACAAGCATCAGACAACAGGATTTGCCAACACTACAACAACCTCTCGATTGGCAAAGCAAATACCGTTTATTAATGCAGCTCGGTAAAAAGTTGCCTGGCATACCGGAAAAAATAAGGCATACAGAAAATTTAGTAAGAGGCTGTGAGAGCCGCGCGTGGCTGATGCATTATCACGATCATACCACCGGTAAACACTATTTTTTAATGGACAGTGAAGCACGCATTGTTAAAGGCTTGCTAGCAATCATGCTGTCTTTTGTTAATGGTTTAACAGATCAAGAATTTAAGCAACTGGATTTGCAACATGCCTTTGATGCGCTTAATCTAAAACCTTATTTAAGCCAGTCTCGCAGTAATGGTTTAACTGCAATGCTTTTACGCATAAAGGCACATTTTGCAACGTCTTGAGCTGAAGTAAGACGCGCTTATGCTTTCGTCTGGAGCTTCAATAATAATCGCGATACGGCGGCAAAACCAAAACTGGCTGTAACTACCGTCGTTGCACCAAAGCCGCCACTGCAATCTAAGCGCATAGCTCCCTGACTCTCAGCGTTTTGCACCGGTTTTTGCTGGCATACCGTGCCATCGGCTTGTGGATAGCGTAATTGCTCAGAGGAAAAGACACAATCTATGCCAAAACGACGCTTTGGATTGCGACTAAAATGATAATCACGACGTAGCATGTTACGAACTTTGGCTAACAAAGGATCGTTAAACGCGAGGGTAAGATCAGCCAATTGAATTTGCGTGGGATCAACTTGGCCGCCAGCGCCACCTGTCGTGATCAAGGGTATTTTGTTGCGTTTGCACCAAGCGATAACAGCAACCTTGGCTTTAACTGAATCAATCGCATCCAGCACATAATCCACTTTACCACCCAATAAAGTAGACAAGTTATCAGCTGCAATAAAGTCAGCAACCTGATTCACTTTACACTCAGGATTTATTTGTAAAATGCGTTCAGCCATTACTGCCACTTTATCTTGACCGATGGTGTCAGTTAACGCATGGAGTTGACGGTTAATATTACTCACGCAAACATCATCAAGATCAATAAGGGTAATTTCTCCGATACCTGAGCGCGCGAGTGCTTCAACCGCCCAACTTCCCACGCCACCAATACCAATCACCACAACATGAGATTGCCTGAATTTCTCTAGCGCTTTCGCACCATATAAACGGCTAATTCCAGCAAAACGGGTATAAAAATCTGACATAAAGATCCTGAATATTACTTTATAAGCGGCTGATGGAGGCGTTATCAGCTAAGGGTTGAGGTAAGAAATTAAAGGCGATGCCGGCCAGGCATACTGCCAAGGATTTTGCCACGCCTCGGGTAAACCAGCCTCAAACAATGTAGCAAAAGCCGCCCCTTTATTTGGTAACACGCTGAACTCATAGTTTACTCCCGCAAATACCAAAGCTAAGGCATAAGCATGTAAATAAACCCGATCGCTGACTTTACCACCATAGAGCGTATCACCCAGAATAGGCGCACCAAGACTTTTTAATGCAACCCGAAGCTGATGCGTTTTGCCCGTATAAGGCCTTAATAAAAACGCCCGAAAAGGTAAGTTTTCATAACCTTGGCTTACCAGATAGGTCAATGCGGGCTGCTGCTGCGAATGCATTAATCGCCAAGCACCTCGCCGAGCGGGTTGCATATCGCCTTTAACCCAACCTTGTTTTTTAGTAGGTTTCTGCTCACTCAGCGCTAAATAGCACTTAATGATCTCTCTTTGACTAAATTGTCGGGTTAATTCTGCCGCGGCAACGCTATTTTTTGCCAGTAAAATGAGCCCTGACGTGATCTTATCAAGGCGATGAACAGGGTAAAGTTTTACACCCAGTTGCTGCTCGGCCTGCACCACCAAGCCAGGTCCATCCTCAGAATGAAAACTTAGCCCCGCCGGCTTGTTCAACACTACAAAATCGGCTGTTTCGGCCACGATCTGCAACAGGTCAAGCATGCTGCTTGGCATAGTGGATAGCACGTGCTAGATCTTCAGGCGTATCAACACCAACCAAAGGTTCTGCCATCGCCGTAGCGACATGAATGGCTTCGCCTTGCCAAAGCACCCGCAACTGCTCTAAGGCTTCAATTTGCTCCAACATAGAGGTTGGCCAACCAACATAATCGAGTATAAAGCCAGCGCGATAAGCATATAAGCCAATATGCCGCCGATAATATTGAGACAGAGCGTTGCTAAATTTAGTATCGCGATCAAAGGGGATCGCCGCACGGCTAAAATACAATGCATAATCATCCCGATCGCAAACCACTTTCACCACATTCGGGTTGCTGATCTCGGCCAAGTCGGATATGGGCACAGCTAAGGTCGCCATTCGAGCTTTTTGCTGCGAGGCTAAGTTGCTTGCAACCTGATTGATAATAACCGGAGGAATAAAAGGCTCATCACCTTGGACATTTACCACAATGGTGTCAGCAGTCAAGCCTAACTGGGTGACGACCTCAGCCAGACGCTCAGTACCTGATTGATGGCTAGCAGCGGTCATACACACTTCGCCACCAAAGCTTGTTACAACCTGGGCAACCTGCTCATCATCTGTTGCCACCAGCACTCTGGCAGCGGCACTGAGTTTAGCTTGCCGGTACACCCTTTCAATCATCGTTTTACCCGCAATATCTGCCAGCGGCTTACCTGGCAACCGACTTGAAGCAAAACGTGCCGGAATGACAACTATGAACGCCATTGCTCACACTCTTCAGCAGTAAGTGGCGTTGCTTCATCAGCTAATAACACCGGAATATTATTGCTTAATCGATAAGCCAGTTTGTCAAAAGTGC
Organism: Alishewanella sp. d11; assembly: GCF_049390205.1. Taxonomy (GTDB): domain Bacteria; phylum Pseudomonadota; class Gammaproteobacteria; order Enterobacterales; family Alteromonadaceae; genus Alishewanella. Next base: position 3,566,566 of record NZ_CP186547.1, read on the forward strand.
AAATCAACCTGTCAGCTTGCTTGTCATATTTCAACTTGCCCTTACACACTGGGCAAGCCAGAATATCGGTAAGTGCTACATTAATAGCCATATTGACTCCGTATTAAGGATAGTTTTTCAGTCAGTTTATTGATCACTTGAGGATCTGGCTGCGCTTGAACTGCCAGATAGTACCAACCGGCTTGAGCAAAGCCGCGGCATTTTACCGCATCTTTCTCTGTCATTAAAATCGGTGTTGTTAAACCGATAAAATCAGACGCACTAAAAGGATGATGATCAGCTAAAAAGCGTCGCGTATTAATTTGATAACCGGCATTCAACACTGAACGCACAAAACGTTCAGGGTTGCCAATTCCAGCGATAAGATCGACTTTGGCATTTGGTTTTAAAGCCATGTCATCAGCCCGCAAGGGTACAGCCTGCAGGGCTTTCAGGCTCATATTGCCATCTGCCAGCGGCTGTTGACCACTGTTTGCAATCACCAAGTCCACCTGAGCCAGCCGTGACGGTAACTCGCGCAAGGGGCCTGCCGGAAGTAACCAACCATTCCCCAAACCACGTTGCCCGTCAATTAACACAATTTCAATATCTCGCGCTAACGCATAATGTTGTAAGCCATCATCAGAGATAATCAAGTCAACCTGCGGGCATTGTTGTAATAAATACTGTGCTGCTGCGACACGATTTGGGCTGACCACCACAGGGCAACCGCTGCGCTCAGCCAAGAGCAAAGGTTCATCACCAACCTCTGTTGCGGTATGCTCAGGCGTTACCAGTACAGGCGCAACCAGCTTAGCACCATAGCCTCGGCTAATAATGCCGGGGGTAAAGCCTTGTTCACGTAAAAACTGACATAGCCATAGCGTAAAAGGGGTTTTACCGGTGCCACCGACACTAATATTACCCACAATAATGACGGGCACGGGTAAACGATAAGACGCTTTTAACTTAGCTTTAAATAAGAAAAGTCGGAGGGTCGACAGTAACCAGAACAAAACACTAAAGGGCGCAAGTAGATAACACCACCACTGTTTTGTATACCAAGCACGTTCCAACGCGGTCATTGCTCACTACCAAATTGCAACTTATGTAACGACGCATAAGCGCCGTCTTTAGCCAGCAAATCAGTATGGGTGCCTTGCTCTAAAATCTTACCATGATCCATCACAATGATACTGTCGGCATTTTCAATGGTAGATAAACGATGCGCAATCACAATACTGGTACGCCCCTTAAGTAAAACGTCCAGTGCCGCCTGAATTTTGCGCTCGGATTCCGTATCTAAAGCGGAAGTGGCTTCATCTAAAATCAGCACCGGTGCTTGGCGTAATAGGGCTCTGGCGATAGCTATGCGCTGACGTTGTCCACCAGATAAACTGACACCATTTTCACCTATCTGCGTGTCTAAACCATCTGGCAGTTTATTTGCAAACTCTAAAACATGTGCTTTTTCAGCCACATCCAGTAATTGTTCACGGCTTACTGGTTCCGACATGCCATAACAAATATTATTGGCGATAGTGTCATTGAACAGCATGACATGTTGCGAAACAACCGCAATTTGCCGCCGTAATGATTCTCGCGTATAGTTTTTAATGTTTTGACCATCAAGCACAATTTGCCCTTGTTCTACCTCGTAAAATCGAGGTAATAAACTGGAAATCGTGGTTTTGCCACTGCCAGACCGCCCTACTAAGGCCACAGTTTGCCCTGCGCTTACAGTAAAGCTGATATCACTTAACACTTGCTGGCTATGTCCAGGATACTGGAAGCTCACGTGTTCAAAACAAATATTACCTTTCGCTGCTTTAAGCTCGATTTTACCGGTTTCCTGTTCAGCCGCTTCATCTAACACTTTAAAAATGCTGGCCGCCGCCGCTAAGCCGCGCTGAAACTCACTATTAACGGTAGTTAATTGCTTTAAAGGTTTTAACAGCATCACCATAGAGGTCACTATGGCTGAAAAGATACCTGCCGTAAGGGTTTCCAGCATTTCTGGCTGGCTTGCCATAAACACGACAAACGCGAGGGCAAAGGACGCAATTAATTGAATAACCCCTGAGCTAATGGCAGAGGTAGAATCCATTTTCACCCCTTGTAGACGGGTTTGATTATTGACTTCCGCAAAACGGGCATCTTCTATTTTTTGACCACCAAAGGATAAAATCACTTTATGCCCATTGAGCATTTGTTCTGAAGCGGTGGTAACACTGCCCATAGCATATTGGATTTTGTGGCTCAGTTGGCGAAAGCGTTTCGATACAATACTGACGATAACGGCGATAACCGGAGCAATCAAAAAGAAAATAAGCGATAACAACCAGCTATACCAAAACATCACGGCAATAAGACCAAGCACCAAGGCGCCATCTCTAACCAGCACAATTAATGCCTTAGTTAGCGAGTACTTAATTTGTTCAGCATCATAAGTAATCTTAGAAATTAATTCCCCAGTAGAGTGCTTGTCATGAAAGCTCACCGGTAAGCGCATCATATGACCAAACAGCTGTTGGCGCATATCTTTGACAATTTGATTGCCGACCCAACTGATACAATAAGTCGCAGTAAAATGGAAAATACCACGTAACACAAACATAATAATGACGATAAGTGGCGCGAGTTTTAGAAAGTCAGTATCTTTTTCCTGAATACCGCGATCAATAAACGGCTGCACTGACGCAATAAAAGCCGCATCTATTGCAGAATAACCAACCATTCCCAAAATAGCGGCGATAAAACCTAAACGATAGGGTTTTAAATAAGAAAGAAGCCGGCGGTATACCAGCGCGTTGTTATTATCTGTCTGCAAAATATCGACCTATTTTAATCATTCTGGCACTATTCTAACGTGTTGTTACCAAGGTTTCAGCTATTCTGCATGCTTTTCTAACCAACGCAGTCGCTGACGCTGTTTTTCTGTATAAATGCTTAAGCGTTCTTCGTAAAAATACAAGGTGAAAGCACCTTGTCTACCTGAATGGTACAAAGGATAGCCAAGCAACATGAGTCGTTGCTGTACAGCATGCAATGGATAACGATGAGCGCCCTGCTCATTTGCCGCTAATAACACGACAGCAGGAGATAGCTGAGCTAACCATGCTAGCGAATTTGCAGTGGCGCGTCCATAATCTGCCAGTAAATAGATGTCACTGGTCAATTCTGGATAACTAAGACTGAGTTGTCGCTCTTGTTTGAGTGTTAATCGCCCTGGCAGCAGTACACGCCAATCGGCGATGTCGACACTGATTAAACAGGTATCCGCTGTAGCTAAAGGCCAATGCTGAAAACCTGCGTTGGAATACGCTTCGGCCAAATAATGACAAGCATAGCTATTTGGTAACACCGGCGTGGCGGAATAGAAACGGACAGCAGCAAAGTGTTGCTGTAATAATTGCAAAGCGGGCTGCATTTCACGATCCAGATCAGGGATCAGCACAAAATTTAACTGTCGAATACCTTGATAGCGCAACTGCGGCAAGATTCTATGCTGAATGATCCCTTCAATCTGCTCAAGTTCTGCATCGAGATATAACCAGTTTAATTGTGGCTGCATGCCAATTAATGCCGTACTCTGCCCAATATCAAGCACCAGCAGCTTAGATTTGGTTGTGTCTAAGGTGAAGAACACTAAACCAAGGGTTGCAATCAGACAAGCGAATACTAGTCCACGTAAACGGAACACCACTATCACCAACACTAAACCCGCGACGAACAACGCTGCTGTCACCCCTAGCTTAGGTAAAGTCCACCAGACCGTTACACTGGCACACCATACTAACCAATAATAAAGTGGTAAAAATACCCAATCCGTAATTTGCCAGAGCAATGGCGCATAAGGGAAGTCCAGTAAGCTCCAACAGAAGGTAAAAAGTAATACAGGGATCGCAATAACACTGCACCACGTCACAAAAAGCAGATTTGAGACAATTGCTAATAAACTGATGCCATTAAAAAACGCTAAACCTACCAACGACATGACTAAAGTCAATACGCTATTAAATATAAAAAAATACCCTACTTTGGCTAATCGAGACGAAGGCAGCGGGCCGAGCCACCAGACAATAAAAATGATCACCGCCACCGCGACTACCGACAACCAAAAACTCACACTTAACACCCAGAACGGATTGAATAACAACAATAACGCGACTAAAAACTGCCAAGCATAGCGCCCATTAAGAGGCCTTATTAGCAAGCGACTGCAAATGACAATGCATAACGCAACCGCTGCTCTTAGGGTTGGAATGGCAAAGCCAGCTAACCAGGCATAACTTAACGCGATCAATAAAGCACAAAGTAATTGCCCTGCAGTGCGCTGCGACAAGGCGATTTTGGGAAAAAGTCGACTCTGTAAAATAAGACCGGATAAAAAATAGCCCCAACCAAATACCAAACCAATATGTAAACCAGAAATCGTCAGAATATGCCCCAAGCCACTATGCAAAACGCCTAACCAAAGTTCGCTAGAGAACTGCCGTTCGCCCACGGTTAACGCCAGTAACAAAGGCGCGGTTTCCAAGTTTGCAACCCACACAGAAAGCGCATCAATAAGTGTTTGGCGTAACGCGGGCGGCGCTTTGAGTAAAAATGTTGGGCGTTCTGGTTTTACATACCCTTCCGCAATGACACCCTCAATCAGAGCCTGTATGGTTTGCGGGCGGCTACCTGGGTTATGGTTTTCTCGAATGGGTCTTAAAGTCAATGGCAAACGCCAATGTTGACCGATTGCAAGCTGTGGGGCTTGTTGCCAACGTATTTTTAACTTGTAGCCCTTAGCTTCGCCTTCTTTAATCGTTGCAGTCACTAACGCACTATCTAAATCGAGTTGACGCCAACGTTCAATCTGCACTAAAAGTGTTGATAGCGGCTCGGTATCCACAGAAGATGACGTTGTAATGGTATCCCGGTTTAAAATAAATTGTTGTGCCTGAAGATAAGATTGTAATTGCCACTGCCAACAACACAGCAAAGCAAAAATACCCGCGATGAAAAATTGCCGGCCGGCAAGGCTGAGCAAAAATGCACAGAAAAAAATAATTTCAAAAAAGACTGGCAGTGCAGCTAAAAATAAAGACAATAGGCAACCAGCCAAGACACCCATGCAAAATTGTTGCATATTACTATTTCGTTAATAGGTTGTAATGCCAAAGAAGACTATTAAGAAATATTTACCATCTCCAGAAAAAATCAAGCAAATGCGGATATTGAATTTGTTTGGTTCCATGCTACATGATGGTAATTTGTGGCATTTAAATCGCCGTTCAGCACGTGGCGCTTTTGCTGTGGGTTTATTTTGGGCTTGGATGCCATTACCATTTCAAATGGTATTTTCCGCTGTTATGGCTATTCCTTTACGGGTTAACTTACCTTTATCAGTAGCGCTTGTCTGGATCTCCAATCCATTAACCATGCCAGTCATGCTGTATTTATGTTATTTGATTGGTACCGTTGTGCTTAATGCACCGCCAGAGCCTTTTGCGTTTGAAGCAAGCGTAGCGTGGCTGGTCTACAGTATGCAAACTGTTGGCAAGCCACTCATTTTAGGGTGTTTGTTAATGGGCATCACAGCCAGCATTGTCGGCTATTTTGTGATAGATTGGCTTTGGTGTTTGTCCATTAAAAAAGAAAAACTCAGCAGATACCTTAAAGCCAAAAAACAAAAAGACGCACCTTAACGCTGCCCTAATACGCGAGCAGGATCGACATAGCTGGCTCGTAGTGCAGGATAAATCGTGGCAAGTAGGCTCAATATCAGCGCAATAAAAACGGTAATAGCAACGTCGCCCCAAAGTAATAATGAAGGCACAAAATCAATAAAATAAATACTGGGATCCAGCAAGGTTTTTCCTAAGCTTGTAGCAAAAAACGCAAAAATCGGCTCGATAAACCAAGCTAACAGCACGCCAGCAATAGCACCAAAAAAAGTCCCAATAAGACCATTCAGCCAGCCAAGTAACATAAAGGTTTTAACTAAGTCTGCAGGGCGCATGCCCATGGTCAACAATATCGCAATATCAGACTCTTTTTCACGCACGGCCATCACCAAAGTGGCCACAATATTAAAACAAGCGACAGCAATAACCAGTGCTAAGACCAAATACAAAATAGCTCTTACCATTTGTATATCCTGATAGACATGCCCTTGCGTTCGAAACCAATCCAATAAATACACATAATCATCTAATGCCTCGCCAAGCTGACGTGAAATCGCCGGTGCAGCAAAAATCTGTTCAATGCGAAAAGCTAACCCTTGCGCGGTGCCTTCAGGCATATCCAAATACCGCGCTAACGCATTGATGTCTAACCAAGCCTGCGTGTAGTCGAGTTGACCTCCGATGGAGATAATGGCACTTACCGTTAAAACACGATTGGAATAACTGGCTAAGCGCCCATCCTCGCTAAAGCGAGGGAGCATTAGCTGTACCGTATCGCCAACGCTTAAACTTAGCTCGCTTGCCACGCCACTGCCCAATACCAGTTGCTCCGCAGCTAGGGTACTGAGATCACCACTTTGCAGATAGTGCGCAAAATCACTGATTTCTTGTTCAGCCGACAGGTCAATACCACGTAATTGCACCGATTTTACCGCATTGCCATTGCGTAACATGCCATGCGATTTGATATAGGGTGCGACCGCAACCACGCCTGGATAACGGGCTAACGCATCCACTTTTGTTGTCCATGGTTCTAATTGATTACTTACTGCCTCTAACTCAACATGTGGTATCACCGCTAATAAACGCTGCTTTAATGCTTGTTCAAAACCATTCATTACAGATAAGGCTAAAATCAAGATGGCCACACCTAGAGCGATACCCAAGGTTGAAGAAGCAGAGATAAAGCGAATAAAACCATTGGTATGTCTGGTTGAGCGGTAACGTTGAGCAATTTGCCATACTAAGTTATGCATTAGATCCGCTCCAACTGCCCATCAGTCATTTCATATTGCAGATCCAAACGATTGGCTAACTGCCGATCATGGGTCACCACCACAAAGCTCGTGCTAAACTCTCGATTCAATTCACGCAGCAATTGGTAGATAGCTTCAGCGTTATGCTGATCTAAATTACCAGTGGGCTCGTCTGCTAACACTAAGGCCGGTTTGGTCACTAAGGCTCTGGCAATCGCCACCCGTTGCCGCTCGCCCCCACTCAATTCAGCCGGCGTATGCTGCAGACGATGCGCTAAGCCAACACGCGTTAGGATATCAGCCGCTTGTTGCTGAGCGGCTAAAGCATGTACACCCTTAATCAATAAGGGCATTGCCACATTTTCTAAAGCAGAAAAATCCATAAGCAAATGATGGAATTGATAAATAAATCCCAGTTTTTGATTTCGCAGCTGCGCTTTAGCACTATTAGATAAATCGGCAATATATTGATTTGCGATCATTAACTGACCTGAATCAGGGGCATCAAGTGTGCCTAAAATATGTAACAGCGTACTTTTACCTGATCCAGAGCTGCCGACGATGGCGACCATCTGACCTGCTGCAACCTGTAAATTGACCTCATGTAATACTTTAGTAACCTGCTGCCCATCACGGTAACTTTTTGAAATATTTCGGGCTTCCAGTACATTATTCATCACGTAACACTTCCGCAGGATTAATTTTAACGGCCCGCCAAGCGGGGTACACCACGGCTAACAATGTCAGCGCCAATGCACTTAAAAAGATTTGCATAATTTGCGTCACATCCATAAGCACGGGTAACTCTACCGTACCTGCAACTTGCAAACCGAATAGATTCAATAAATTATTGAGTTGCCAGCTACCGACGATCCCGGCAATAACCCCGAGAAGCGCCCCAAGCACGCCATTAAACATGCCCTGAGTCGCAAAAACTAAAAACACATCACGGTCTTGCATACCCTGTGTTTTTAAAATTGCCACTTCAGTCTGCTTCTCAGTTACCATCATGACCAAAGCAGACACTATATTGAACGCTGCAACGGCCACAATCAGTAATAACATTAAACTCATCATGGCCTTTTCCATTGCCACTGCCGCAAACAACTTGCCGTGGCTCTGTCGCCAATCTTCTACTTTACTCAGCTCTGGGTTTTGCTGCAGCTGCTGCGCCATAACGGGCGCTAAAAATGGCTCGGCTAAACTGACTCGCCATGCAAGACGACGCTGCTGCACAGGCAGTAATCGGGCTAAATCTTGCTGCGCAGTCACCATGATAAGCTCATCCACTTCAGAGCCCGTATCGATGATACCGGCGACAGTAAACAAACGCTGGCGCGGCATCCAACCAAGGGGGGTGTAAGAGCCGCCTTGAGCTAATAAAATACGCACTTGCTGTCCAGGGTGGACATCTAACTTTTCTGCCAATCCTCGACCAAGCATCACGGTATAGCGCTGTGCACTTAAGGTTTGCCATTGCCCCACTAACAAAGACTGTTGCAAAAATACCGGCAAATTATTGGGGTCTAAGCCTTGTAACATCACTGCAGTTAATTGTCTGGATGACTGCACTAAGGCTTCTGTTTGCAGCAAAGGCGTAACATCTAACACCCCTGTTTGGATTCGCCATTGCGCTGGCCAGGAGCTCTCTTCGTTTTGAGTTTGCACCACTAAATGCGGTATTACCCCTAAAATGCGTTTTTTTAACTCCGCTTCAAAGCCATTCATCACCGAGCTGACCACAGTCAAGGCCATCACACCCAATAAAATACCGGCCACTGAAAACAGCGTAATAAAAGAAATAAAGGCATTACCTTTACGGCTTTGGCTATAACGTAAACCAATGAACAGACTGACGGGAAGATGCATGTTAATTTTCAGGACTTTATCCAGCTTAAATGCTAAATTAGTGGTTAAGAGGTGCCGATGATAGTGATTATTTAGCACAATAACAAGCAACTGACGGGGAGAACAACAATGCATTCTGAGCTGGATGAACTAACGGCAGAATTTCAGCAATATTTTAAAGTTGAACACAGCATTGTTATTAATGTGGCTCCCAAAGCCGGTTCACTGCCTTCTGAAACAGATTTTATGACTGCCATACCTGAACCTTTTTTAATGGCCGGTAATGTGGGCCAGCTAAATCTCAATGCCTTACGCTCTTTGCAACGCTTAGGCGAGCTGGCAGAGGAGCTGGCGAACTATTTGCAACTTCAAGCGAAGAAATTAGATTTATTACTGCATTATGTATTGCAGCAACAAGATGACAGTCAATATCGGTTTAGGACGCTTAGTTATGGCGGCGCGGGCCTCTCTTTTATATCATCTCGGCCCTTCAACGCTTTGGATGTAGTTGAAGTTAAACTGTTTTTAGCTGAAAATGCCGGCGCCATTTTTTGTTATGGTCAAGTACTAAGCTGTGAAGAGGTAGAACAAAGCGCCGCGGAGTTCAAGATCAGTATCGTTTTTAAACGCATCAGAGAAGAAGATCGTGAGTTGCTGGTGCGCGCCAGTTTGCAACAACAAGCTCGGCAACTGAAACTAAAGGCAGAGCAACGTTGAACTGCTGCGCATGCACAACAGTAAAAGCCACCTTTAATTGTTCTTGATTCCGAGCCAGGTTTGAAATTTTAATGAGTGTTTTCCCAAAAATCCCGCAAATTACCCATGCCAATGATCAACAAGCTTGGGGCCAATTAACTGGCGCGGCGTTGCCGCTTGCCATCGCCAGCTTTGTGATACAACAGCAAGGGGTGACCGTATTAATCGTACAAGATACGCCAGCGGCCATGCGCTTAGAGCAAGAATTGGCCGTATTTTTGGATCAAACCACCTGCCCATTGTTAACTCTACCGGACTGGGAAACCTTACCTTATGATGTATTTTCACCGCATCAGGATATTATTTCGCAACGTTTGACCACCCTGTATCAGCTGCCCCGCTTAGTCAAAGCTTTGGTTATAGTCCCCGTCAGCACGCTTTTATTAAAAATTGCCGGTCGCGAACATCTAGAACAACATAGTTTTATTATTAAGCCCAAACAGCAAACCGATCTGACGGCATTTAAACAACAATTGGCGGCTGTCGGTTATCGTCATGTTGAACAAGTGATGGAGCATGGTGAATTTTCAGTCCGTGGCTCCTTACTTGATCTTTATCCAATGGGCGCGACAGTCCCTTATCGGATTGATTTTTTTGATGATGAAGTGGATGCGATTCGTACTTTCGACCCTGATACTCAGCGTAGCTTGGAGCAAGTTGCAGAAATCGCCCTATTACCCGCCCATGAATTCCCAACAGATAAAGACGCCATTGAACGTTTTCGTTTAGGCTACCGTGCGCACTTTGCGGCCAGAAATGAAAAGGAATCGCTGTACCAGCAAGTCAGTCAGGGCATATTGCCAGCCGGTATTGAATATTATCTGCCATTATTTGCACAAAGTACCTGCAGCTTATTTCAGTATCTGCCAGCACAAAGCCAGTTTTTAATTTGCGGTGATATCGAGCATAGTGCTAATCATTTTTGGCAGGAGCTGCGGCGTCGCTATACCGATCGAGCTATTGATCTGCTCAGACCCATATTACCGCCACAAACACTTTATTTAGCCACTGATGAATTATTTGCGGAGCTAAAAAACTATCCTCGGCTGAAATTAAGTCGGGCTAGCTTACCGGAAAAGACCGGCCAATATAATGCGCCGGTGGCGGAATTGCCTGATCTTTCGATTAACCATCAGCTGAAAAACCCACTTGCAGCATTGCTAGATTTTATTACTTTTTTAAAAAAACAACAGGGACGAGCACTGTTTTTTGTCGAGAGTGAAGGTCGACGAGAAAGTTTACTGCAACTCATGCATAAAGCGGCAGTCCATCTACCACAAGCAATTGATCTAAATCAGTTTATTCAAAGCAAAGAAGATTTAGCCGTCATGGTAGGTGCGCTAGATCAGGGCTGTTTGCTTACCGGGAAAAATCCTCTCGCCTTAATTAGTGAAAATGAGCTATTTGGGCAAAAAATAAGCCAGCGCAGACGCCGGAAACAAAGCCAGCAAATTTCTACCGATACCATTATTCGCAATTTGGCGGAACTGAGTATTGGCCAGCCGATTGTCCATCTGCAACATGGTATAGGACGATATCAGGGCTTGCAGGTGTTGGATGCGGCGGGCATCAGCGCAGAATTTGTTACCATTGAATACGCAGGTAGCAGCAAGCTTTATGTGCCGGTATCCTCATTACATTTATTAAGTCGTTACTCCGGCAGTGATGCTGAGCATGCTCCCTTGCACAAGTTAGGGAACGATACTTGGGAAAAAGCACGGCGCAAAGCAGCGGAAAAAGTCAGAGACGTTGCTGCCGAATTATTGGATGTGTATGCACAGCGTGCTGCGCACCAAGGTTATGCGTTTAAACTGGATGCAGAGCAGTATGCTGCTTTTGCCGAGAGTTTTCCTTTTGAGGAGACTCCAGATCAATACGATGCTATCAATGCGGTGCTGCAGGATATGCAGCAACCCCAGCCAATGGATCGCTTAGTATGCGGTGACGTAGGTTTCGGTAAAACCGAAGTTGCGATGCGTGCCGCCTTTGTTGCCGTCAATGATGGCAAGCAAGTGGCATTATTGGTCCCCACGACCCTGCTCGCCCAGCAGCATTATGAAAACTTTAAGGACCGCTTTGCTAACTGGCCAGTGCGAGTTGAAGTGTTATCTCGCTTTGTTAGTGCTAAGGAACAAAAAGCCATCTTAGAGGACGTCAGTACCGGTAAAGTAGATATTCTGATTGGTACCCATAAATTACTGCAAGATGATATTAAACTACAGGACTTGGGGTTGCTGATTGTTGATGAAGAGCATCGTTTTGGTGTGCGACAAAAAGAGAAAATTAAAGCCTTACGCGCCAATATTGATATTTTGACCCTTACGGCTACGCCCATTCCGCGTACGCTTAATATGTCTATGTCAGGTATGCGCGATTTATCAATTATCGCCACCCCACCCGCTAGACGTTTAGCCGTTAAAACCTTTGTCCGTGAATACGAAAATGGTTTGCTGCGCGAAGCCATCATGCGTGAGATCCTGCGTGGTGGTCAGGTTTATTTTCTACATAATGATGTGGCAACCATCGAAAAAATGGCAGCCGATTTACTGGAGCTAGTCCCCGAGGCTAATATTGGCATTGCCCATGGCCAGCTGCGCGAGCGCGAATTAGAGCAGATCATGGCAGAGTTTTACCACCAGCGGTATAACCTGTTACTCTGTTCTACAATTATCGAAACGGGTATCGATGTACCTACAGCCAATACTATCATTATTAATCGAGCCGACAAATTTGGTCTTGCCCAGCTGCATCAGCTGCGAGGCCGGGTTGGTCGTTCGCATCATCAAGCCTATGCTTACTTACTGACTCCGCCTCCGAAGCGTTTAACGAAAGATGCTGAAAAGCGGCTCGAAGCCATTGCCAGTTTAGAAGATTTGGGCGCAGGCTTTGCCCTTGCGACGCACGATTTAGAAATTCGTGGTGCCGGTGAATTGCTGGGTGATGAACAAAGCGGTCAAATTGAAACAGTTGGCTTTAGTCTCTACATGGAAATGCTGGAAGAAGCAGTACAAGCGTTAAAGGCCGGCAGGGAACCAAGTTTAGATGCCATGCTGAGTCAACAAACTGAAATCGATTTAAAACTGCCGGCGCTATTTCCAGATAGCTTTATTCCAGATGTGAATTTGCGATTGTCTTTTTATAAAAAACTGGCTAGCGCTAAAAATGAGCAAGAACTGGATGAAGTTCAGGTTGAGTTAATCGATCGTTTCGGATTATTACCCGATGCCGCGAAAAATCTGCTGCTATTAACCGAACTGAAATTACAGGCTCAGCAATTAGGCATCAAACGTATAGAAGCCAACACTAAAGGTGGTGTGGTAGAATTCGCGGAAAGGACCTTGGTTAATCCTAGCTATATCATCTCGCTCATTCAAACCCAATCCCGAGTATTTAAACTTGAAGGCGGGCAAAAATTGCGTTTTAGTATAGCCGCAGAAGATCACAAAGCTCGACTCAGCCTAGTCACAAACATGCTGGCTGACTTTGCCAAAAATAAGGTAGGACATTCATGAAAGCTCGGCTCTTGCTAGGTGGTTATCTGCTATTTAGCGCATTCGTCGTTCAGGCCAGCGAACGCTGGTTTGAAATAGAAATGATTATCTTCGAACGCGCGCCTGACAGTCAGTTACAAGAGCAATTTCCTGAGCAAGTCACACCTATTCGGCTGGGCAGAAATATTGATCTTGTTACGCCTAAGTTTGCGCCCTCTATTGCCGCTTTATTACCAAGCCTCACGCTTTGTTACGATAATGCAGCGCTCAACCAGAGTATTGCTAACGCCAGTCAAGCGTGGCAGGCTGGTTTTAAGCTATTTTGTCATCAAGAAACACAGCCATTAGCTTGGCAGCGCAAGAGTATTTTTCCTGAATTCCTGCTCAATACTATCGTTCCCTTGCCTAACAGAATAGCCCCGCAACTCAGTGGCTCTGGCATGTTTAAAGGCGTACCCTATTTAGCAGAAAGCACGGCTTTTGGCTTAACCGAGGTGGCAGAACGACTGCGGCGGCAACGGCAACATCAGGTGTTATTACACACAGTCTGGCGTCAGGCACCTGTTACTGAAAGACGTGCCATCCCAAGTCGATGGTTTGCTGGCGAAAACTTTACTGAACGCTTTGACTATTGGGGACAGCCAAATGAACAATCATCCCCAACAACTAACCCAATAAATAATAGCGCCACTGCGCTCACTGAAATTAACTCGGTAGACGTGTTGGAGCAAATTGCCAGCCGACGAGCACAATTGGCGGCAGGGGTGACCTTAGATCAGCCAACTACCGCTGCTAACGAAACTAATGCCAATCAAAATCAGGTAAATTTACCGAATGATGTCTGGCAACTTGACGGCTTATTCAAGCTCCATCTGGACCACTATTTGTTTGTCAACACGGACTTTAATCTGCGACGTCTGGTCGGTGAAAGCTTGCACAGCATCAATGTTAAGCAAAGCCGCCGTGTTATCAGTGGTGAAATTCACTATTTAGATCATCCTCACCTGGGGATTATTCTGCAAATACGCCGTTTTACACCACCTGCGCCAGAGGTAGTAGAAAATAGTTTAGCCACCTTAGCACCAAGCCCAATACAGTAATAGTACTGGTCTGCGGTAAACTTGAGAATCTAAACAGTGAACATTTATGCAATTAAAAAAAATTGATAAAGACCTTTATCGGCAAAGGTTGAACCGAGTTATGCTACTCAGTATTCTGGCATTAGTTGTGATTAGTCTTGCCAGTTCTACTTTGCTTATCGCCCTCTTTGCCGATGGCGCAGGCTCAAACTTTTGGCTAAACTTTAGCGGCGTGGTGATTGGCTGTGTGGTAGTAGGCTTTACCTTAAAGCACTTTAAACAACACCCTTTTTTTTACGAAATTGCTTATATCTGGGATTTAAAGCATGAATTAAATCTCATCCAACGTAAACTAAGCGCCATTGAAGCCGCGGTTGCAGACAATGATGCCGATGCAATCTTGATTTTACTTTTTAGCTATCAAGCCAGTCTGCTGGTGTGGCAACTGGATGACAATACCCTGATGCAATCGGAACTCGCTATTGCTCAAAATGCCTTACAGCAAAAAATTGCCGCCGCAGGTTTAACAGTGGATGTTAACACTTATCGGCGTGAGTTACTCTCGCGCTTCTAACGCTTACTGATTCTCAAGGAACATTCATGTCTATCAACTGGTTTCCGGGCCATATGCACAAGGCCCGTAAAGAAATCGCCGAGGTTATGCCGCAAGTCGATATTATTATCGAAATGCTGGATGCGCGCATTCCCTTCTCCAGTGAAAACCCGCTGGTTCCTCAACTACGCAAAGATACACCTTGTATTAAAGTATTAAACAAAGCGGACTTAGCTGATCCACAGCTGACTGCGCGCTGGGTAAGCCATTTTGAACAACAAGCAGGCGTAAAGGCGATTCCGATTAGCCAACAAAACCCTGAGCAAATTCGTGCGTTATTGCAGCTTTGCAACACCCTGCTGCCCGATCGTAACTTAGAGATTCGTGGTGCGCGCGCAATGATTATGGGCATTCCTAATGTCGGAAAATCCACACTGATTAACACCTTGGCTGGCCGAACTATCGCCAAAACCGGCAATGAAGCAGGTGTCACCAAGGCGCAGCAACGCATAAAGTTAGATAATAACGTCATTCTGACTGATACCCCTGGGTTTTTATGGCCCAAGCTTAGCCCAGCTTCCTGCGCTTACCGATTGGCCGTAACAGGGGCAATCAAAGATACCGTTTTTGAGTATGCCGATATCGCGTTATTTGCAGCAGACTATTTACTGCAAAGCTACCCGCAAGCGCTGTTAGCGCGTTTTGCGTTGTCCGAGCTACCTGAAAATGATGTAGCCTTGCTCGATGCCATTGGCGTCAAACGTGGCTGCATGCGCAAAGGGGGTGTAGTTGACTTAGAAAAAGCCGGTACTATATTAATTACAGAGCTGCGTGCTGGTAACTTAGGGCCTATTACCTTAGAAACACCCGAAATGGTCAGCCAAGAATTGATTGATGCCAAAGCAGAAGAAGCCGCAAAATCAGTTGATAAAGCGGCGCGCGAAGCCGAGCGCAAACGGAAAGCCCAAAAACGCTATCGTTAGACTTAAGGAAGATCATGGATCCTGCGGAACTGCTTGAAATCATTTATGTTAGCGATATTAATCCTGACTTAACTGTGCAGGATCTAAACACTCTTCATCAGCAAGCTCATTTGAATAATCTGAAAAATGATGTGACTGGCTTATTACTGGTTACTGATAAACATTTTATGCAGCTGATCGAAGGGACAACATTGGCGATACAGTCACTCTTCAAAAAACTCGGTACAGATGAGCGTCACAGTAATGTCAGATTGATCAGTGAAAGACCAGTAGCCAACCGTCAATTCCCTGATTGGCATATGGGCCTCAGACATTGCTTAGATCGCGCAGAAACTGCAGATATTGCTGCGGTGATCAACGCTTACGGTACTCAGCAGCATTTCTCAGCACAACATGCTACTGCTGTTGGTATGTTATTTCGAGCAATTTAACCAGAAAGTGCTGACTTTTTGAGCGACGCGCAGTGTATCTTTGCATAGCTTCAGGTATAATCCGCGCCCTGTTTTTTCCGTTTAATTCATTACTGTAGGCGACTATGAGCGTTCAGACTTTCGATCCAAGCCAAACTACAACCTTAGATACCGCAGCAAAAACGCTAAGCCAAGGGGTAAATTCGGGCGTTAACAAAGGCAATACTATTGGTTTTGTATCCTTAGGCTGTCCGAAAAACCTGGTAGATTCTGAACGGATCCTGACACAACTGAAAGCAGAAGGTTACAACATCGTTCCGACCTACGATGATGCTGAATTGGTGATTGTGAATACCTGTGGCTTTATTGACTCGGCAGTACAAGAGTCACTCGAAACCATTGGTGAAGCGCTGGCTGAAAATGGCAAAGTCATTGTTACAGGCTGTTTAGGCGCTCGTGAAGATGAAATTCGCGAAGTACACCCCAACGTGCTTGGCATTACTGGCCCACACAGCTATGAAAATGTGTTAAAACAAGTCCACGAATTTGTGCCCAAGCCTAAATATGATCCTTTTACCATGCTAGTGCCGGATCATGGGGTTAAGTTAACACCAAAACATTATGCTTATTTAAAAATCTCTG
This sequence comes from Alishewanella sp. d11, assembly GCF_049390205.1. Taxonomy (GTDB): domain Bacteria; phylum Pseudomonadota; class Gammaproteobacteria; order Enterobacterales; family Alteromonadaceae; genus Alishewanella. Next base: position 3,583,238 of record NZ_CP186547.1, read on the forward strand.
AAGGCTGCAACCATCGTTGTACCTTCTGCATTATTCCCTCAATGCGCGGCGATTTAGTCAGCCGCCCAGTGGGTGAAGTACTGGACGAAGCGCAGCGCTTAAAAAATGCCGGTGTGAAAGAGCTGCTGATCATCTCTCAAGACACGAGTGCCTATGGTGTTGATGTAAAACATCGTACCGGCTTTTGGAATGGCCAACCTGTAAAAACCTCGATGCAGTCTTTGTGTGAAGCCTTAGGAGAAATGGGTATTTGGGTAAGACTGCACTATGTGTACCCCTACCCGCACGTTGATGACATTATCCCCTTAATGGCACAAGGTAAGGTACTGCCGTATTTAGATATCCCCTTTCAACATGCTAGCCCACGCATTTTAAAGCTGATGAAACGGCCAGGTCAGGCCGATCGCGTGTTAGAGCGGATTAAAAAATGGCGGGAAATTTGTCCGGAATTAACCATTCGCTCCACCTTTATTGTTGGCTTCCCGGGTGAAACCGAAGAAGATTTCCAAATGTTACTGGATTGGCTACAAGAAGCTCAGTTGGACCGTGTTGGCTGCTTTAAATACAGCCCAGTAGAAGGCGCTAAAGCCAATGATTTGCCTGATCCCGTTGCTGATGACGTGATGGAAGAACGTTACCATCGCTTTATGCAGACACAACAAGCGATCAGCACTGCCCGTTTACAAGCGAAAATCGGCAAAACCATCGCCGTGCTGATTGATGAAGTCGATGAGGAAGGTGCTATTGGTCGTAGTTTTGCTGATGCGCCAGAAATTGACGGTGCGGTCTACCTAAATGGTGTAACCAACGTCAAGCCTGGCGATATTATTCATGCCGTAGTTGATAATGCTGATGAATATGATTTATGGGCATCCGCAGTTAGCCTCTAATTGCATTAGCAGTAACCGGTAGCTTAAGCTACCTGTTACTGGCGTGCTCATAGCGCCAACACTGTTGCTTCGGTTTGCCAAAAATGCTGTACCTGACGCTGAAATAAGGCGAGATCACCACTGCTGTAAAGTTTGATATTGGCGTTGGCTAAGAGCGCCGTGTTTAAGATTTCTGCATGCTGTAGCCTATGTTGCAATTGCTTAGCCACAGCCATCTCGGTACGAATGATGTTTATTTCCTTTCCTGCCAGTGTTGAAGCTATCGAGGCGATTTGTTCAGCCAAAAAATTATAATGCGTACAGCCCAGTACTAGCGTATCTGCACCTTGTTCGATGAGGGGGGCAAGATAGTGCTTTAATACGGGCTCTAGCGATTGTGCATCGACCTGCATCTTTTCCAGCATTGGCACTAGCAAAGGACAAGGTTGTAATAAAATGCTTGCCTGAGCAGCAAAACGCTGAGCAAGGGTTGCAAACGCTGGATTGAGTAAGGTTCGAGGGGTGGCTAACACGCCGACTATCTTACTTTCACTAACCTGAACGGCAGGCTTAACACCCGGTTCGACCCCTATTATCGGTAAGCTAAATTCTTTTCTAAGCGCGTCAATCGCGGCCGTGGTGGCGGTATTACAGGCTACAACTAAGGCTTTAGCACCAAATGCTATCAACTGTTCGGTAATTACTCGCATACGCTGATAAATAAAAGTATCAGTCTTATCGCCATAAGGCGCATAGTGCGTATCTGCAACATAAATCAATGCTTCATTGGGCAGTAAGGTATTTATAGCTTTTGCCACAGATAAACCGCCAATACCTGAATCAAAAATACCAATAGCTTGCTTATTGATCATGCCAGACGACTTTTATGTAAGATGTGACAAACAAGAAATTAACTCCAGATATTAAAGGTGAGAAGATTTGTAATAGTGCACGAACTAGCTTCAGGCTGAATAGCAAAACCATAACAAATACTTAGAGTTTATCTACCCTGCCATGGCAAAACATACTAGGTATATCGCTGCTTCTAATCAAGGTTAATTGAGAAAATTCACACCTTGAATCGACATCATTTTCAAAAAATAGACGAAAAAATATCTCAACTCAGTAATTAAAAAATACTAGCGACAAAAAATTCGCCATTCACAGATTTTTTTTTCGGGCAAATCGATTTAAAATCCTGTATATTGTCGCACTATTTTCAAACCCTTGCTTATAGAGACTACTATGGCCGCTGATTTATCCTTATACAGAAACATTGGTATCTTCGCACACGTTGATGCCGGTAAAACGACCACCACCGAACGTATCCTGAAATTAACCGGTAAAATTCATAAAATCGGTGAAGTTCACGAAGGTGAATCAACCACAGACTTCATGGTACAAGAAGCTGAGCGTGGTATTACTATCCAATCAGCCGCGGTAACTTGTTTCTGGAAAGGTCACCGTTTCAACGTTATCGATACCCCGGGCCACGTTGACTTCACTGTTGAAGTATACCGTTCATTAAAAGTATTAGATGGTGGTATCGGCGTATTCTGTGGTTCAGGTGGTGTTGAGCCACAATCTGAAACTAACTGGCGCTATGCGAATGACGCAGAAGTATCTCGTTTAATCTTCGTCAACAAGTTAGACCGTATCGGTGCTGATTTTATCCGCGTAACGGAACAAGTTAAAAACGTCCTTGGCGCTAAGCCACTAATCATGACGTTACCAATTGGCCGTGAAGATACCTTCGTTGGCGTGGTAGATTTATTAACTGAAAAAGCCTACGTTTGGGATGACTCTGGTCAACCAGAAAACTACAAAGTTGTCGATGTTCCAGCTGATATGGCAGATGACGTTGCCATGTACCGTGAACAACTGGTTGAAACTGCCGTTGAACAAGATGACGACCTGCTAATGGCTTACATGGAAGGCGAACTTCCAACGATCGAACAAATCAAAGCCTGTATCCGTAAAGGTACGCGCGATTTAGCATTCTTCCCAACTTACTGTGGTTCTGCCTTTAAAAACAAAGGTATGCAGTTATTGTTAGACGCTGTTGTTGATTACTTACCGTCTCCGACAGAAGTTAACCCACAACCTCTGACAGACGAAGAAGGTAACGAAACAGGTCAGTTCGCTATCGTTTCTGCTGACGAGCCATTCCGTGCTTTAGCGTTTAAGATCATGGATGACCGTTTCGGTGCCCTGACCTTCATTCGTATCTACTCAGGTGTCCTGAATAAGGGTGATACCTTACTTAACTCTTACACAGGCAAAACTGAACGTATCGGCCGTATGGTTGAGATGAATGCAAATGACCGTACTGATCTGACCACAGCTCAGGCTGGTGATATCATCGCGTTAGTCGGTCTGAAGAACAATACTCAAACTGGTCATACGCTGTGTGATCCAAAAGCGCCTTGTACTCTAGAACCAATGATTTTCCCAGAGCCGGTAATCTCTATCTCTGTAACGCCAAAAGATAAAGGTTCGGTTGAGAAAATGGGTATCGCTATCGGTAAGATGGTTGCTGAAGATCCAACTTTCCGCGTAGAAACTGATCCTGATTCAGGTGAAACCATCCTGAAAGGTATGGGTGAATTACACTTAGATATCAAAGTAGATATCTTAAAACGTACTTATGGCGTTGAGTTAGTAGTAGGTCAGCCGCAAGTTGCTTACCGTGAAACGATTACTCGTGAAATCGAAGACAGCTACACCCACAAGAAACAATCTGGTGGTTCAGGTCAATATGGTAAGATTGATTACCGTATTCGTCCAGGCGAGCAAAACTCTGGCTTCACCTTCAAGTCAACTGTTGTGGGCGGTAGCGTTCCAAAAGAGTTCTTACCTGCTATCGAAAAAGGCTTCGAGTCTATGATGTCAACCGGTACTTTAGCTGGCTTCCCAGTACTGGACGTTGAAGTTGAGTTGTTCGACGGTGGTTTCCATGCTGTTGACTCATCAGCCATCGCGTTCGAAATCGCGGCGAAAGGTGCTTTCCGTCAGTCAATGCCTAAAGCTGGCGCACAACTGCTTGAGCCCATCATGAAAGTTGACGTATTCACCCCTGAAGATCATGTAGGTGATGTTATAGGTGACTTAAACCGTCGTCGCGGTATGATCTCTGGTCAGGAAGCAGGTGTAACTGGCGTACGCATCAAAGGTGACGTACCACTGTCTGAGATGTTTGGTTACATCTCAACCCTGCGTACTATGACGTCAGGTCGTGGTCAGTTCTCTATGGAGTTCTCGCACTACTCACCGTGCCCGACTAACGTAGCTGATGCTGTGATCGCAAAAGAAAAAGAAAAGAAAGCTGCTGCTGCTAAAAACTAAGTTGTAGCAACTTATAGCAAGCCCTGCCCGAGCAATCTGGCAGGGCTTTTTTGTGCCTGTAAGTATGGCATATCCCTTGCTTTGTCAGTCATTAAGCAACATCGAGCGTGTTGCTAGACCTTTGATTGCGCAAGGAGTTGTGTATGAGTTTGGAGAATTTCACCAACGGCAGCTACCCGCAGCTAGCTCATTGTTTTGATGAACTAGTGGCGAGTGACGGCAAAGCTAGACCCCCTGCTACAGCGATTGCTCGCTTTATTGATAAAAACGGGGCAACTGAGCTTTGTACCCGGCAACATCAGTTAAATCAAACAATTAGTGATATGGGAGTATGTTTTACACTCTATGCAGAGGGCAGCAATATTGACAGAGCCTGGCCGCTAGATGTGATCCCCCGCACTATTCCACACTCAGAATGGCAACGCACCAGTGCTGGGTTAAAACAACGCTTAACAGCACTAAACCTCTTTATTGATGATCTCTATAACCAACAAAAAATTCTAAAAGACGGCATAGTACCGGCTGAATTAGTCCTTAATTCTAAAAACTTTCTTGCACCATGTCAGGGCATGTCGCCCCGTTATGGGGTATGGGCCAATATCTGCGGTACTGATCTGGTGCGTGATGAATACGGGACCTTTTTAGTCTTAGAAGACAATTTACGAGTACCCTCTGGCGTTTCTTATATGCTAGAAAATCGTACCGTGATGAAGCGGGTTTTTCCTGAGTTATTTGCCGATTCGACCATTGTCCCCGTGGATGATTACCCCGCCCAGCTTTGGCAAATGCTGGCTTCTTTATCTCCGCGCGGCGAACATGTCACCCCCTGTATCGTGGTACTGACACCAGGGATCTATAACTCGGCGTATTTTGAGCATAGCTATTTAGCTCAACAAATGGGGGTTGAGCTGGCGGAAAACCATGATCTCTTTGTCGAGGATGACAAGGTTTGGCTCAAATCTTTGCGTGGTAAACGCCAGGTTGACGTGATTTACCGACGGATAGATGATGTGTTTATCGATCCACTAGCCTTTCGCAGCGACTCAGTACTCGGCATCCCTGGATTAATTGCAGTCTGGCGTAAAGGCCACGTAGCAATTGCCAATGCACCAGGTTCGGGTGTCGCGGATGATAAAGTAATCTACGCCTTTGTCCCGAAGATAATTGAGTATTATTTAAGTGAACAGCCCCTGATACAAAATGTTGAAACCTTCTTATGCCAAGATCCATTAGAACGCAGCTATGTGTTGGCGAATCTGGATAAACTGGTGGTTAAACCAGCCAACGAATCTGGCGGTTATGGCATTTTAATTGGTCCCAGAGCCACCCAGTCAGAACGCGAGCAAATGGCACTGGCAATCCAAGCTAACCCCAGAAACTTTATTGCCCAGCCTACCCTTAACTTATCCACCGCCCCTACGCTTTGCGATGGTGTGCTGGAACCCCGGCACTTAGATTTACGTCCCTTTATTCTTCAAGGTGCAGAGCTGTACTGCTCTACCGGCGGTTTAAGTCGGGTGGCATTAACAAAGGGATCTTTGGTTGTAAATTCTTCGCAAGGCGGCGGTAGCAAAGACACTTGGATCATTAACGATGAGGGCTAAATGATGTTAGCAAGATCGGTAGAACATATTTTTTGGTTAGGTCGTTATCTGGAACGGCTGGATGACACGGCACGTCTAGTCAATGCCACCAGTCACTTGTTAATTGACAGTCATAAAGATACCGAGTTTGGCTGGCCGGTATTATTGGACGTGATGGGGCTAGACAGTGCCGAAGTACTGGCCAGTTATGGCCTAACCGCACAGAACCCCGCGCAGCTGGCACAGATAGAACAAGCCGTGATGCGCTATTTAATCAGCAATAACGACAGTCCAATCTCAATCCGCACAGCTTGTAGTCAATTAAAATACAATGCCCGCACTATTCGGCAATTATTGCCACGTGATATGTGGGAAGAACTCAACAAGTTAGAAAGCTTTGTACAGCAGCATTGCTTAACACCCGCTTCGCGCCAACAGCGTTATCAGTTAATGACAGAAATCAGTCGTCGCTGCCAAATGGTAATAGGTACTGTTGATAGCGTAATGCTGCGCGGTGATGCCTTTGATCTCTTTACGGTAGGCCGTCATTTAGAGCGTGCCGATATGGTGACGCGAATTATGGATGTGATGGTATTACAAACCTTACAACCTACCCAGCTAAAACGACCGCGTTTTCGTTGGATCTCCATTTTAAACGCGCTAGGTGGCGTTGAATCTTATCATTATTATTTGGCTAATAATGCATCGGGAGCCAATGCCGATGCCATAGATTATTTGTTAAGCTATGCCGACTTTCCACGCTCGGTCAGTTATTGCTTAAACAGAGTTGCAGCCTCCGCCAAAGGGCTACCGGATAGTCCGACAATTTTGCAGCATGTACATCAACTGCAGCATTTATTGAACAGACAACCGTTAACGGATTTAAGTACTTTACAGCTGCATGAGTTAATTGATCAGATCCAAGCTGGCATTATCCATTTGCATCAGGTTTTACTTGGCATAAGCTTAATAGAACAACAACAATTAACCGCCTAGCAGTAGAGGCAGGAGTCGCAGTGTCAAACACGTCAAAGGCTTGTCCTATAACGGCGCCAGCAGCTATTGCGCTGGCTGACTGGTTTGAACGTCAACCGGCTGCAATGTTGGCGCGTTGGCATACTTCACTGCAACATCAATTACGGGAAAACGGCGCCAGCTTTGAACGCTGGCATACCCCTAGCCGTCAACTTGATCTCTACCCTTGGATAATAGAGGCAGAGCAATGGCAAGTTATTGCTGCAGGCATTCAGCAACGTCATCGTTTATTAGCAATGATATTAGCCGATTTATATGGGCCGCAGCAGTTATTGGCCGCAGGCATTATTCCGGCAGAATTATTGTTTAACTGCCCACAGTATTTGCCCGAGTGTCATGCTCTGTTACCCACGGCAGCACAATGGTTGCCCCTGCTAGCGACAGATATTGCTCCGCTTAATGATGGTCGCTTTTGCGCCTTCGCCGACAGTTGTAAAACACCTGCAGGTCTGGGCTTCGCCTTAGAACATCGATTGGCCCTGAAACAACACTTACCGGAGCTTGCTCAGTCAGTATCAAAGCTGCAATTAGCTGGTTTCTTTCGCCAGCTTCGGCAATATCTGCAAGCACAGCATGCTGGTTTAACCGCCATTCTGACTCATGGCGAGCGTGATGCAGCCTATTTTGAACAGGCTTTTCTGGCAAACTATCTAGACGTTGCATTAGTGCACACAGCAGATTTGATGTATCGCGAAGCGAAAATTTGGCTGAAAACTCTTAGCGGCTTAAAACCCGTTGGCGCACTATTACGCTATCTAGATGATCAGCAAACCGATCCGCTGGCTCTGGATCAATACGCTAATGGCATTGCAGGCTTACTGCATAGCATTCGTCAGCAGCAACTATTTTGCGCCAACCCACCTGGGGCAGCCTTGCTTGATTCCGGTATTTTATTGCCCTACTTAGACGCTGCTGCCGAATTCTTTTTTAAAGCGCCGTTAACCTTACCCTCAGTACCTGCTTTTTGGTGTCAGGATGCCGCGGCGTTAAGTCTGGTGCAAACAAATCCTCAAGCCTATTTGATGCATGATCTGGCAAATGCACAGCAAAGCGTGTTGGATTTAAATCGCTTGATGCAACAACCTGCAGCCTTTATTGTTCGTGAAAAATTGTCTGTACAAAACCAAGCTTGCTATAACCTCTATACCGGTAAAATGCAGCTGCCTGGCACCCTCAGAACCTTTAGTTTATTCCAAGCAGAGGCGACACCGCTGCTGCTGGCAGGCGCTTTTAGCCGTTTTGGTGAGCAAAGCAGTATCCAATTACCGCTAGCTCAGCACGCTCAACAGGCTGAACTGAGTAAAGACGTGTGGATTTTGGGGGATGATAAGCCGGTTGAATCACTACTGCAAACCAGCTATTCCGCCGTAACTTTATCCAGAGAGTCGGGGTTACTGCCTAGCCGTGTTGCTAATCATTTGTTTTGGCTTGGCCGCTATAACGAACGACTGAATTTACTGACCCGAGCATTACGGGTGGCACTGCCTCTAATAAGCTCTACCACCCCTTTTATACCTAAATCAGTGCAGTGCTTTGTTGATTTTTGTCTGGCGGCAAATGGCGCACAACCTCTAAGCCAAGATCAGTCAGTGAGTTCAGCGCTTCGGCAATTATTTGATCCTGAACATAAGCTAAGTGTGATTTCGTTACTAAAAAACCTTGTTTACAACGCACAGTCTGTTCGAGAATACTTTAGTGATGATACTTGGTACCTATTAGACAAACTGCAAGAAGCGATCTATCAATGGCCTGCAGAACCAGATCTACAACAACCGATGAGTATTCTGCGGCTGCTTGATGACATCGTGATGTTACAGACTGCCTTTTATGGTATGAATAATGAAACCATGAGCCGCACACAAGCACTGCGTTTTATGGATATTGGTCAACACTTGGAACGTGCGTGGCAAACCAGTGCCTTACTCGAGCGCATCTTTGTGCAAACCACGCCTGATGCCAGCCTGATGGAGGCATTGTTAAGGATGGCCGATACCTTAATGACCTATCGCCGCCGCTACCGCTCAGAACTCAACCCAGTGGCCATAATTGATTTGTTACTACTGGATACCACAACCCCGCGTTCCGTGGGCTATCAGAGTAAACGACTCAGTCGACAAGTTGCGGCGTTACCCGAGTTAACGACCGCCGACAGACAACGTTTACCTGCACTTGCGGATGCCTTAGCGGCTTTGCTTAGTGAATTGCATGCGCAACAACTTATTGTGGAACACCAGCCTGCTGCGCAACTGGGCGAACATTTGCAGCATATCCAACAGTTATTAAGACGGCTGTCTGACGAATTGTCTTTATGCTACTTTACGCATGCGCATCTAAGCCGCCCTTGGGCTACGACATGAAATACCAGTTAAAACACCTGACCGAATACGTCTATCAACACCCGGTTTCTAACAGCTACAATCTAGCGTGTTTAACGCCAAGAAACCTCAGCTATCAGCGGGTATTAAGCACCCAACTAACTATTTATCCTGCTGGTACAGAAATCAGTCAATATGCTGATTATTTTGGTAACATTCGACATTTTATTCACCTACAACCGCCACACCAACAACTGAGTGTGATAAGTCACGCTACGCTGGAAATACAGCCTCGGCATAATGCCGAACGCTTAAGTAGTGGTTGTACCGAAGCACAGCTACAAACTTTTTTACAGCAAAGCACAAGCAGCGAGGCGGTTTACGCCAAACTACTTTGTCAGCCAAGTCGAATGGCACCGTTTTGTGCTGAAGCAGCCGCCTTACTCCCCCCATTAAGGCAACCTGGCCAAACGCTATTACAACTGGCTGAGCAGTTAAATCAGTATATATTTGCTAACTTCATTTACACACCGGGCTTTAGCACTGTAGTCACACCTTTATCTGAAGTCATGAAATATCGCCGTGGCGTATGTCAAGACTTTGCTTTATTGGCAATAAGCTGTTTGCGCGCCAATGGCATACCCGCACGCTATGTCAGCGGCTACTTAGAAACACAACCCTTGCCTGGTCAACCACGTTTGCAAGGTGCTGATGCCTCACATGCTTGGTTTGCGGTATTTGATCCTGAACTAGGCTGGGTCGATTTTGATCCCACCAATAACTTGTTACCCTGCCAACAGCATTTAACCATCGCTTTTGGCCGGGATTACGCCGATGTGGTGCCACTAAAAGGCTTAGTGCAAGGCAGTGGCAGTCATCAGCTAAAAGTCGCTGTGGATGTGATACCTTGTGAGGAAGCGGCAACCGTAAAATAGCGTGTGCTTATTGATCCGCATCAGTGCATGCCTCCACCTAGACGCTAAAATGCGCATAACATGAAAAGGAGACCTTAATGCGCGTTGCAACTGCCGAACAGGCACTGAGTATTTTACAAGATCACGATAACATCTGGTGTCAGTCGATGGCGGCTACACCCTACTTTTTGTTGCAAGCGCTGGCTAAAGTGGCTTTGCAGAAAAAAAACCTGACGCTGTTACAATTGCACACCGAGCACAGCCAACTGCTATGCGACCCGGCCTTAGCGGGTCATCTGCGCCAGCGCTGTTTTTTTGTGGGCGGCAGCACGCGTCAAGCAGTACAGCAGGGACTGGCCGATTATGTGCCTATTTTTCTCTCTGAAATCCCTAAATTATTTCGTCGCGGGGAACAACCATTAGATGTGGCCTTGATTCAAGTCTCGCCACCGGATAAACATGGCTATTGTAGCTTAGGCATTTCAGTAGAAGCCACTCGGGCTGCCCTGCAAGTGGCAAAACGGGTGATTGCTTGGGTTAATCCATTGATGCCAAGAACCCATGGCGATTCCTTTATTCACTTAAGTCGTTTTGACCGTTATGTTGAATATAGCGCCCCTTTACCGCTCCATTTACCGGCAGAGCTGGATGCGACTACCCGCCAAATTGGCCAGCATGTTGCCAGTTTAATTCGCGATGGTGACTGCTTGCAAATGGGGATAGGTGCGATTCCTGATGCTACCCTTGCTTGTTTGGGCGATCGACAGCATCTAGGTATTCATACGGAAATGTTTTCCGATGGTGTATTACCACTGTTAGCCAAGGGCGTTATCACTAATCAAAATAAACGTAAGCATCGCGGGAAAATTGTCACCACCTTTGCGATGGGTTCTCAAGCACTTTATGATTTTGTTGATGATAATCCTGAAGTAGTGTTTTTGGATGTGGAATACACCAACGATACAGCGGTGATTCGGCAAAATCCGCAAGTGGTGGCCATTAATAGCGCCTTGCAAGTGGATCTCAGTGGTCAGGTGTGTGCCGATTCATTGGGCACGAAAATCTATTCTGGTGTAGGCGGTCAGATGGATTTTGTGCGTGGTGCCAGTTTATCTGACGGTGGCCGGGCGATTATTGCCTTGCCAGCAACCGCAGCCGGTGGCAAGGTTTCCCGTATTAGTAGTTTACTGGCACCCGGCGCAGGCGTCGTGACTACCAGAGCCCATGTCAATTACATTGTTACTGAGTATGGTATTGCGCAGCTAAGAGGGAAAAGCATGGCTGAACGCGCCAAAGCGCTTATTGCCATAGCGGCACCGACGTTTCAGGAAGGGTTGTGTCAACAAGCGTGGCAGGATTGGGGCATCAAAATCTAACGCACTGCTCATAAAGTAAGTAATTGAAAAAAGGGCCGCTATTGCGGCCCAAAACAGCAAGAACAACATCGAAACAAAGAGTTAGGCTTGATTAATGGTAGATTTAGAAACGGTAAGTCACACCCACCTGATAGACATCATCACCTGCATCTAAACTATCAAAGGTCACAGCGGCTTTTAGCGCTAAATTTGGCAGAGCATACCAGTTACTGCGAACTGTAAAGGCATCCTCATCAGCATCAAAAATACCTTTTGTTAACCAATCGTATGCAAGACCTAAAGAGAAATTTTGCCCAAAATAATAATCGCCTGCTACGCCAAAACGACCGAAAGAGCTATCTGCAATATCCATATATCCCGCTTCAACATTTAAAAAGTCGCCGCTGGCTAAGGTCATTACTTTCTTTGTGCTTACCCCGTATTGCGTGGCACTGCCCTCGCCATCTGGACGAAAATGCTCGATATCCAATTTAACTAACCAGCTGGGATCAAGGTAATAACCAAGACTTGTCTCAATGTTACGATCACTGCTGTTGTTAAATTCAGTCCAAAGTAAACTGGCATAGAAATGGTGACTGGTATCGCGATACTCGCCCCCCACGGACCAAGCACTTGCACTGGTCTTACCGAAATTACCAAAATCAAACTGAGTGTAGTTATAACCGAATAACACGCTACTGCTGCGGCTTAAAAAGCCCGCTTCTGCCAATGGCATGTTACTGACTCGTACTGGCGTTAAGTAAAACTGGTGAGACAGGTTTAAAATATCCACATCGGCATTCAGCAGATCAGTCGAACCATAATCTAAATGCGTTTCATGTTGAAAACTATTGGCTAACACACTGCCGGTAGTAAACGTTAAAAGAGCGGCGATAACGAGTTTTTTCATATTGACCTCAAAGGGTGAGAATAAGTCCATTTGTTTAATGTCGCTATCTTAACGACAGCGTCTTAACGAAAACTGAACAAAATCAACTCTTAAGGTCAAGGAATAATCAGCTTAGTTCTAACAATAGCTTTTTTAACCCTTGTACTTGATCGCGTAAAGCAGCCGCTTGCTCAAACTCCAGATCGCGAGCATGCTGCAACATTTTTTGCTCCAATTGCTTAATATCGGCTTGCACTTGATAAGGTGTTTTCCCTCGAATTCTGGCTTGCTGTTCAGCCACTTCTCTGGCAATTGCTGGATTCTGACTTGGTGCCTGCCCTAAATCCATCACATCGGCCACTTTTTTCCGAATCGCCTTTGGTGCAATACCGTGTAACTGGTTAAAGGCTTGCTGTTTCGCGCGGCGCCGATCCGTTTCCTCGATAGCTCGACGCATAGAGTCGGTCACACGATCCGCATATAAAATTGCGCGTCCGGCTAAGTTTCTGGCCGCGCGACCGATTGTTTGAATCAGTGAACGCTCTGATCGTAAAAAACCTTCTTTATCTGCATCCAGAATCGCGACCAGCGATACTTCAGGAATATCTAAGCCTTCTCGCAGTAAATTGATGCCGACCAGCACATCAAATACCCCTAAACGCAGATCACGAATAATTTCCATCCGCTCGACCGTATCAATATCCGAGTGCAAATAGCGCACGCGAATGTTGTGCTCATTCAAATACTCGGTTAAATCTTCTGCCATCTTTTTGGTTAACGTGGTAACCAATACGCGTTCACCACGTTGCGCCCTTAACATCGCCTCTGACATTAAATCATCAACCTGAGTCGCCACAGGTCGGATCTCAATCTCAGGATCAACTAACCCTGTGGGCCTAACGACTTGCTCTATCACCTCACCCGCAGAATGCTCAATTTCATAGGCCGCAGGCGTCGCTGATACATAAACACGTTGCGGCGCAATAACCTCAAATTCATCAAACCGCAATGGGCGATTATCTAAAGCAGAAGGGAGTCGAAAGCCGTAATTAACCAGATTTTCTTTACGCGAGCGATCGCCTTTATACATAGCGCCGATCTGCGAAATCGTGACATGAGATTCATCAATAAACATTAATCCATCATCAGGAAAATACTCTAACAAGGTGGGTGGCGGCCCGCCGGGATCACGGCCAGATAAATAGCGGGAATAGTTTTCAATGCCTGAGCAATAACCCAGTTCAATCATCATCTCAATGTCAAACTGTGTGCGTTGCGCTAAGCGTTGTTCTTCTACTAGTTTATTCGCCGCCAACAGCTCGGCACGGCGTTGTGCAAGATCAACCTTAATTTGCTCCACCGCGGCTAAAATAGTTTCTCTTGGTGTGACATAGTGTGTTTTAGGATAGATGGTGTAGCGAGTGACTATTTTTTCTACCGCGCCTGTTAAGGGATCAAATAAACTGATGCGCTCGATCTCTTCATCGAATAATTCCAGTCGCACCGCAATAGCTTCCGATTCAGCAGGAAAGATATCAATAATTTCTCCGCGCACCCGATAGGTGGCACGTTCAAAAGCTAAATCATTGCGGGTATATTGCAATTCCGCTAAGCGTCGTAAAATAAAGCGTTGGTCAACAATATCGCCTTGTTTTAAATGCAATAACATTTGCATATAGGATTGCGGATCACCTAAACCATAAATCGCTGATACCGAGGCAATAATCACCACATCCCGCCGCTCCATTAACGCCTTGGTCGCGGATAAGCGCATTTGCTCAATATGCTCATTAATCGAGGCGTCTTTTTCGATAAAGGTGTCGCTGGAGGGGACATAAGCTTCAGGCTGATAATAGTCGTAGTATGAGACAAAATACTCCACTGCGTTATTTGGGAAAAAAGCCTTCATTTCACCATACAGTTGCGCAGCCAAGGTTTTGTTATGCGCCATGATTAAGGTTGGCCGACCAACATTGGCTATAACATTGGCCATGGTAAAGGTTTTTCCAGAGCCTGTTACCCCAAGTAAGGTTTGGTGAGCGAGGCCATTATTTAAACCTTCGACCAATTTTTTGATGGCTTCAGGCTGATCTCCTGCGGGTTGGTAATCCGAGATCAGTTCAAAGGCACGTGACATAGGAACCTCTATAAAGGAGCAAAATGCTGTAAAACGCGGTTATACCAATAATACGCCACCGATGCGGTAAGCAGATTAGCGATAACACAGCCAATAAAAACACCGACAACGCCAAACATGACCCCACCCAGCCAAGCTAAGGGAACATAACAGATAAATAACCTGAGCACACTCAGCACCACCGCTTTGGCAGGTAAATGCAAAGCATTAAAGGAGGAGTTGGTTAAAATAATAATACCCTGTAAGCCGTATGCCAGTGGCATGATCCAGATAAACCAGCGCACGTAGGTTGCAACTTGTTCATTATCAGTAAATAACGCCGCAATTGGATAAGCCAATAACGCAAGACAAGCATAAACCAATGCTTGCCATACAAGCACAAAACGGCAACATACTAAATACGCTTCCCTGACACGCTGAAACTGACTTGCTCCAAAGTTTTGACTGATCACAGGCGGCAACGTCATCGATAAGGCGAGTATCACTAAACAGGCAATACTTTCTAACCTAGCCCCTACTCCAAAAGCAGCCACAGCCTCATTGCCATAGGTTGCCATAATCGCCGTCAACACCGCCATAGCAACCGGCGTTAACATATTCGCCCCCGCGGCAGGTAAACCAATATGTAATATTTTGCGGCAAATCGCTAACCACGCTTTCCATGGTAAAAACCAGTGCGTTAACAAACCGCGCTTAACGCTTAACCAGTAGAGAATAAAGATAAAACCGCTGAACCAGGAAATCACAGTAGCAAGCGCTGCCCCCTGCATCCCCATGGCAGGTAAAGGGCCTAACCCAAAAATTAAAATAGGATCGAGAATAGCATTCACCACCCCACCACTGGCCATTACTAGGCTGGGGATCTTAGTTTCCCCGGCGGCCCGTAAAATCGCATTACCAATCATGGGGGTAACCAGCAGTACTGAACCAGCTAACCAAATCACCATATAATCGCGAATATAGACTAGGGTGCTAGGCGTTGCGCCAAGCAAGTAAAACAAGGGATCCAATAGCAAATAACCCAGAATAGCTAACAACGACACCAATAAGGCAGCCAACCATAAGGCACTTAAACTATCCGCCTGAGCATCTTCGGTATTCCCCGCCCCCAAGGCTCGAGCAATTACCGCTGAAGTACCAATACTTAAACCAATAGCAAGACTAATCACCATAAAGGTCACTGGAAAAGTGAAACTTATGGCGGCTAATTGTTGAGTACCTAGTAAGCTAATAAAAAACGTATCAACCAGATTAAAACTCATTAAGGTAAGCATGCCGCCCATGACAGGCCAAGTTAATCTTTTGAGAAGAGGCGTGATATCTGCTGTCAATAAGGCATTTTGCTTCATTATAAGGCCTGATTTCGCTAAGCATAGCTTTTAGAAAGGTGGGTATTCTAGTTAAAAACAACGACCAGCACCATGGATCTACCAAAATATGCAAACTGAAAACTAGGCTGCAAGGCAATAAAAGAGTGCACAATTCAAGCGTAATAGGCTTTTTCTGAATAACCTCCCATTTACAGAACTTACCGCATCGCACCAAAATGCCCAAGTTACTGATAAGTAAGGAATATATTTTTTATCAAAAACCTATTGACCTAAAGCAAACAGAGTCACCATAAGGCTTAGCAAGATTAAGCAACCACAAACCCACAGACTTATCCACAGCTTCTGTGGGTAAGTCAAGCTACCCCTTAGAAGACGAGGCTTGCTGAGAAGTGGGAAACTTTTACTGTTGGTTCGCTCTGAAAAACAGCATTCTGCTGAAACAATGTGCAACTAAGCATCAAAGATAAAAATCCCTGTGGCAAAGTGTTGACAGCATGCTGAGCTGGCATTAGTATTGCGCCCCGTTGAAAGCTGTTCCCTAGTAGCTCAGTTGGTTAGAGCGGCGGACTGTTAATCCGTAGGTCACTGGTTCGAGTCCAGTCTGGGGAGCCAACAGCGTAGTAAACATGTTTCTTTTCCCTAGTAGCTCAGTTGGTTAGAGCGGCGGACTGTTAATCCGTAGGTCACTGGTTCGAGTCCAGTCTGGGGAGCCAAACACTCTTGTTGTAGCTTTAAAATTGTTCCCTAGTAGCTCAGTTGGTTAGAGCGGCGGACTGTTAATCCGTAGGTCACTGGTTCGAGTCCAGTCTGGGGAGCCATCCACTTTTTGTCTTTACAAAGCCCTCTTTAAGTAAATCTACCATCAGATTTTGTGCTGATTTTTTGTTTTTTTGTTTAAATTCCAACTATTATCACGCATAAAAAGCTATACTCACATTATCTAGACGGAACTTAGATTAATCTGGTGGTTAGACCTTATGAAGAATATTCGTGCGCTACTTGGTGTTCAGCTAGTAACGGCTTTGTTACTGGCGGTGGTTCTATCCTGTTTATTTCTCATATACAGTAAAAGCTTACTGAATTTACAAGACTTACAAGCAAAAAATGCCATTGAGCAAATTATTAGCTCGCATGTTACTGATGACGGTAAATTACTCAGCCGGCAATTAGAGCGCAGTTTTAGTTTTAAACGCTTAGAAGTCAGCCGTCTTGATGGCACTATGCTATACGAACAAAACAATCCTTCATCTGAAACCTTCTTTGAAACCCTATTGCAACTGTTTGGTAAGAAGAACCAGCTAATCACCGTAAGTGATTTTCAACAAGACGTTTTAGTTCGTTTTGAGTTAAATACCGATGCGATGAAGGCCATCCTAAATACGTTTTTATACTTTATCTTCGTTTTCCCCTTTATATTGCTGATTTTAGCCACCTTTCTGCTTAAGGCTATCTTAAAGCGTAAATATCAACTCGCGAACATCGCAGTAAAAAATGTTTTAGAGAGCTTCTCAATAGATTCCGATAATTACAAAGCGGATTTTTCAAAACTCCCCGCAGAGTTTTCTACCCTAGGCATGGCTTTAAATAAACTTGGCAACTACAACAAACAACTCCATGCCAGTATGGCCGCCGAGGCGCAACAAATAGCTGAAGAAGCCTATAAAGATACTGTTACAGGATTGCCAAATCGCAATAGATTTGTGCAAACCTATGAAGAGCAGATTCATGATTCAACACAAGCTGAGTTTGGTATTTTTGCTATTACCCGTTGTACTGAGTTGCAAGGCATTAACCAAAGCCGTGGTTTTCATGCGGGTGATGAATATATCAAAGAAGTTGCTGAAATCATTAAGCGCCAAACTCAAACTTATAAAGAAAATAAAATTTTTCGACTTAACGCCTGCGACTTTGGCATCATTTTGCCTAAAGTCACGGCAAAAGAAGCCGAAAATTTTGCACAACAATTACAAAACAGATTTAACGAATATCAAAAACTTACTGAACTTGACTCCGTCGCTTATACCGGTTTGGTCGGTTATACCAATGGCAAACCATTAGGAGAGTTGCTGGCTACTGCCGATACCTCGATAAGCTTAGCGCAAACCAAACAATCCAATGCTTGGCATCTGCAAAAAGAAGCTAACGGCTTAGAAAATGCTGCGAATAATTATGGCAATCAAAATTGGCGCAATGTTATTGAGGATGTCATCAATAATAATAGACTGATGTTATTATTACAGACTATCCAACCTTGTAGCAGAACCTCAAGAGCCTATGCTGAGGTGCTCGTGCGTTTTAAAACGCACGAAGACCAAATACTGCCAACAGCCTCATTTTTTGCTATGGCAGAAAAGCTTGATAAAATTATTGCAATTGATCGTTTAATTGTAGAAACGTGTCTTAATACGATTAAAACTCAAAGTATGCAGGATCAATATTTTGGGATAAATCTTTCGCCTCGCAGCGTGCATGACGAGCAATTTGTAATTTGGTTAGAGCGTCGTTTATTAAGAGATGGCGCTATAGCACCTCAACTCATCTTTGAAGTCAGTGAGTTTGGCTTGCAACAAAACCTGAAAACCAGTAAACGCTTTATCGATATGTTACATCGAGTCGGTTCCCGTATTACGGTTGAAAAGTTTGGGGTAGGCATTACCTCCTTTAAATTTTTCCGCGATTTAAAACCTGACTTTATAAAAATGGATGGTAGCTATACCAGACAAATCGACGAAGATAAGAATAATCAATATTTCTTAAGGTTGATGATTGATTTAGCACATCGGATCGGTGTGAGTGTGCTTGCTGAAAGTGTGGAGACGCAGGAAGAAAAACACATGCTTGAGTCATTATTCATTGATGGCTGCCAAGGTTATTACATTGGAAAACCGCAACCCATTTAGTCTACTTAGCCAGAATAATCGTATTGTAAAATTGTCAGTTCAGGGTTTTGTTTAGCAAAGCCCTGTTTTTTATCTGGTTGTATCAACGCTGCCGAAACTGCATAATATAGGGCTTATACGGCGTTAAGTAACATTATGACTGAATTTCTTCTACTTCTAGTAAGTACAGTATTAGTAAATAACTTTGTTCTGGTGAAGTTTTTAGGATTATGCCCTTTTATGGGGGTATCCGGGAAACTAGAAACCGCTATTGGTATGTCGTTAGCCACCACGTTCGTATTAACCTTGGCTTCGATTTGCAGCTATTTGGTTGACAGTTATATATTAGCACCTCTTGATCTTTTATACCTTCGTACGCTGAGTTTTATCTTAGTGATTGCGGTGGTGGTGCAATTTACTGAAATGGTGGTGCACAAAACCAGCCCCAGTCTTTACCGGCTATTGGGGATTTTCCTTCCGTTAATCACGACTAACTGTGCGGTACTGGGTGTAGCGTTGCTTAATGTCAATGCGCGCCACAACTTTATCAATTCGGCGTTGTATGGTTTTGGTGCTGCTGTCGGTTTTTCTCTAGTGCTAGTGCTGTTTGCAGCAATGCGCGAGAGACTAGCAGCGGCAGATGTTCCTCTACCTTTTAAAGGTGCCGCTATCGCCATGATAACAGCAGGTTTAATGTCATTAGCCTTTTTAGGCTTTAGTGGTCTGGTGAGAACAGTATGACAGTGATAACCGCCTTGCTAGTGCTAGGTGTGCTAGCGCTATTTTTTGGTGCCCTCCTTGGCTATTCTGCCATTCGTTTTAAAGTAGAGAGCGATCCTTTAGTTGAACAAATCGATGATATTTTACCGCAAACACAATGTGGTCAATGTGGCTATCCAGGCTGTCGCCCCTACGCAGAAGCCATCGCCAATGGCGATGAAATTAATAAATGTCCCCCTGGCGGTGAAGCAACCATAAAAAAGTTAGCTGAATTAATGGGGGTTGAAGCTAAACCCCTTAATGCGGCGCAAGAACCTGCCATTAAACGCGTTGCTTTTATCCGTGAAGATGAATGTATCGGCTGTACAAAATGTATTCAAGCTTGCCCTGTCGATGCCATTTTAGGGGCTTCAAAGATGATGCATACGGTGATTGCAGAAGAATGTACTGGCTGTGATCTCTGTGTAGAACCTTGTCCAGTCGATTGTATTGATATGATCCCTGTTGCGGTAACACCGGAACGGTGGAAATGGGATTTGCACGCCATTCCCGTTAAACTAGTGGAGTAGCCTGTGGCGAGTTTATTTCAGCAAATTCAAGCCGGAACGCTCTGGGACTTTCATGGTGGAATTCATCCACCCGTTAGAAAAGCACACACCAGCAGTAAACCTGTGGCCACTATGCCTTTGCCTGATCGTTTATACGTTCCCATTCGCCAACATATCGGTGTAGCAGGGCATGTTTTAGTCGCCGTAGGCGACCGAGTATTAAAAGGACAAGCCTTAACCTTAGCCGATAGCTCCATGGCAGTGCCTGTGCATGCCCCCACCTCAGGGACTGTACTGGCGATTACTGACCATACCAGCCCCCACCCTTCGGCACTGCCTGAAACCGTGGTGGTGATCGAACCTGACGGCTTAGATGAATGGCGTGAGCGAGAGCCGCTTAATATTGTCAGTTGTGACAAATTACAGCTTATCACCAGAATACAAGAAAGTGGTATTGCCGGTATGGGCGGTGCAGGTTTCCCAACACATTTGAAAACCGGTATGAATAAGCCGGTAGATTACTTAATTATTAATGCCGTGGAGTGTGAGCCTTACATCAGTGCTGATGATGCGCTTATGCAAGAAGATCCCACCACTATTGTCAAAGGCATAGACATTCTTTGTAAGCTGCTTAATCCCAAAGCTGTGCTTATCGGAATTGAAGACGATAAACCCATTGCTATTGCAGCATTAAAAGCCGCATGTAGCCAGAGAGAGCATTATTATGTGCGGGAAGTGCCGGTTAAATATCCTTCCGGTGGAGAAAAACAATTAATTCAGCTGTTGACCAATAAAGAAGTGCCTGCGGGACGTCGCCCAGCGGATATTGGCATCGTCATGCAAAATGTGGGTACTGCTTATGCCATTGCCCAAGCCGTAATTGACGATCATCCGCTTATTTCTCGTATCGTAACAGTAACAGGAGACACCTTAATGCATCCACAAAATGTGCATGCACTGATCGGTACTCCAGTTTATGCACTGTTAGATTTCTGTGGTTTTCAAGCGGAGCGCCAGCAAAAAGTTATTATGGGTGGCCCGATGATGGGCTTTAGTTTGCCCGATCTATCGGTACCTGTAGTGAAAACGACTAACTGCATTTTGGCACCGACCGCAGCGGAGTTGCCTGATGCTGGACCAGAGTTAGACTGTATCCGATGCAGCGCTTGTGCAGACGCCTGCCCCGCTACCTTACTACCACAACAATTATTATGGTATAGCAAAGCGAAAGATTACGACAAACTTCAAGAATATAACTTAGCCGATTGTATTGAATGTGGTGCTTGTGCCTACGTCTGCCCGAGTGAAATACCCTTGGTACAATACTACCGCATTGCCAAAGCAGATATCCGTGAGCAACAACGTGAGGCCGTTAAAGCAGAACAAGCAAAAGCGCGTTTTGAAGCACGCAACGCACGCTTGGAAGCAGAAAAACAGGCAAGATTAGCAAAAAATCAACAGTTAGCGGCTAACCGAGTGCAAACTCAGCAACAAAGTGGCGCCACTAACGCGGTTGCTGATGCGCTAGCCCGAATCAAAGCAAAGCAAGCAGAGCCGGAAACGCCGAAAAACCATGAGCAGATTATTGCTGAACGGGAATTAAAAAAACAACAGGCGCGAGCTTACCAAGCCGCTAAAGCAGCACAATCTGAAACAGCGCCTCAATCTGCAGCTGATGATAATACTGGCTTAGCTAGCTCGGACAATCCCCAAAATACAGCAGTAGCGGCAGCGATCGCCCGCGCTAAAGCCAAAAAACAGCAAGCAGCCTTGTCAGAGCCAACGGTTAACGCAACTTTAACTGCCGCGTCAGAAGACACAGCAGAAAATGTCGCAGCTGCCACTGATCCTCGCCAAGCCGCTGTAGCAGCGGCTATTGCACGAGCTAAAGCCAAAAAATTACAGACGGCCGAGGCAGAGCCAGCAGTTGCTGCGACCTTAGCTAGTGCGCCAGCAGAAGCAGTAGAAAATGTCGTAGCACCCACTGATCCTCGTCAAGCCGCTGTAGCTGCGGCCATCGCGCGTGCGAAAGCAAAAAAACAGCAAGTGGCCGAGTCAGAAGCAATTAATACGCCCTTAGCTACTGCGCCAGCCGAAGCAGCAGTAAGTGTCGAAGCACCCACTGATCCTCGCCAAGCCGCTGTAGCGGCGGCTATTGCGCGTGCTAAAGCGCGTAAAGCCGCAAAACCGGAAGATGAAAAATGATGAGTTTTAATGATGAGTTTTAAGATTGCCAGTTCACCGCATCATCACAGCCGCAGAAGCACGGCTAATTTGATGAAACTGGTGGCTTATGCCGGCATACCGGGTATTGCCTTACAAGCTGTATTTTTTGGTTATGGTGTGTTAGTCCAGCTGCTACTCGCTATCATCACAGCCTGGTTGAGTGAGGCGCTTATTCTTTGGCTTCGTAAAAAACCCATCTTACCCAGATTGACCGACCATAGTGCTTTGGTGACAGCCGTACTTTTGGCAATTTCTATTCCACCTTATGCACCATGGTGGCTGATTGTCATCGGTACTGCTTTTGCCATTATCTTCGTCAAACAGCTCTATGGCGGGCTTGGTAACAATCTGTTCAACCCGGCTATGGCAGCTTATGTGCTATTGCTGATTTCTTTCCCCGTGCAAATGACACAATGGTTGCCACCGCTACCCTTGCAAGCGTTAACCTTAAGCCCGGTGGATGCTATCTGCGCGGTTTTTACCCAATATAGCTGCGGAGGTTTTAGCCTATCACAACTCCAACAAGGTATTGATGGTACAACGCTGGCAACACCGCTAGATACATATCGCACGGATTTAGCGCAAGGGTTAACGCTGTCAGAGAGTTACACCAAGCCGATTTTTCAAGGATTTATTAATGTGGGTTGGTTTTGGGTGAATCTTGCCTATCTCGCCGGCGGGCTTTTCCTGATTCAACAAAAAGTGATCAGTTGGCGGATCCCTGTTGCCGTGATAAGCAGTTTATTTTTACTAAGCGCCTTAGGCTGGTTAGCCGCTGCAGACGCCAATCCCAGCCCGTTATTTCACTTATTCAGCGGTGCAACTATGTTAGCCGCATTTTTTATTGCTACCGATCCGGTATCGGCTTCTACCACAGATAAAGGCCGCCTTTACTATGGTGCAATGATAGGGATTTTGGTTTACATCATTCGTAGCTTTGGCGGTTATCCTGACGCCTTCGCTTTTGCCGTGTTATTAGCCAATATGTGCGTACCGCTGATTGATTATTATACCCGTCCACGCACTTATGGTCATAAACCCAGAGGGCGCGATTAATGCTTCGTCCAATTAGTAAAAATGCCCTATCACTCGCGTTAGTGGCCATTATCTGTGTAGCGATTTTAGGCAGTTTAGATCAATTTACTAAACCTAAAATAGCTGAACAACGCTTGCTAAGCCAACTGGCTATTTTGCAGGAAGTTTTGCCTGAAGCGGCTGATAGCAGAGCCTTACTTGCCGACTGCACGCTAGTAGATGCGCCAGAGCAGCTGGGTAAAACAGCGCAAAAAGTCTATCGCTGGCGTAAAGAAAATGTACTAAAAGCCTATTTGTTAGAGGTGACTGCGCCAGATGGCTATAGCGGTAATATCGATTTATTGGTGGCCGTCAGTCCTGCGGGGATCGTTTTAGGTAGCCGAGTCATCAGCCATCAAGAAACCCCAGGGCTAGGTGATAAAATTGAAAGTCGTCGCAGCAATTGGATTTACAGCTTTACGCAAAAATCAGCCACTGCAGCAGATGAACAGCGTTGGGCAGTCAAAAAAGATGGCGGTGACTTTGATCAATTTACCGGCGCCACCATCACACCAAGAGCCGTAGTTAATGCGATTTATAGAGCAGCGCGTTATGTTCAAGAATCACCCGGCTTAGCGACGGCAACACCCAATTGTGAGGTGCAACCATGAGTGCTATCAAAGAGCTTACCCTGCAGGGGTTATGGAAAAATAACCCTGGTTTAGTCCAATTACTTGGATTATGCCCTTTATTGGCCGTTACTAATACCTTAACCAATGCGATCGGTCTGGGCCTTGCCACATTACTGGTGCTGATGGGCTCGAACATTGTTGTATCACTTGTACGTTTACATGTCCCGAATGAGATCCGCATTCCCATCTTCGTGATGATTATCGCGACCTTTGTTACGGTGGTGCAGTTATTAATGAATGCCTTTACCTTTGGCCTTTATCAATCTTTAGGGATTTTCTTACCCCTGATTGTGACGAATTGTGCCATTATTGGTCGGGCGGAAGCATTCGCCTCAAAAAACCCCGTATTTCCCTCGGCGATTGACGCCTTGATGATGGGCTTGGGTTTTCTAATGGTGCTGGTTACCTTGGGAGCAATGCGTGAAATATTGGGGCAAGGTACCCTGTTTGATGGCGCAGATTTACTGTTAGGGAGCTGGGCCGGTGCTTTGCGAATAGAAGTATTTCAGAGTGATAACCACTTTTTATTAGCGATGTTACCTCCTGGCGCCTTCATTGGCATGGGGTTATTAATTGCCTTAAAAAATAGCATTGACCATCGGCAAGCCAAAAAGCACGCCGTAGCAAAAGGCTCTATTACCCGGGCAAGAGTAACAGGCGCGACACAATAAGTGGCATAGCATAATGAATAAGCAAAAGCGCATCGACATCCTGAGCCGTTTACGCGCGGCTAACCCAAACCCAACCACTGAGCTAGAATATAGTTCACCGTTTGAGTTACTGATTGCCGTGTTATTATCAGCCCAAGCAACCGATGTTGGTGTTAACAAAGCAACCCGTAAGTTATTTCCCGTTGCACGAACACCGCAGGCCATGTTGGACTTGGGTGTGGCAGGTGTGAAAGACTATGTTAAAACCATCGGTTTATTTAATACTAAAGCCGAAAACGTGATCAAAACCTGCCGTATCTTGGTAGAGCAGCATGGCGGTGAAGTGCCAGAAAATCGTGAAGCCTTAGAGGCCCTGCCCGGTGTGGGCCGCAAAACCGCCAATGTGGTACTGAATACCGCCTTTAAATGGCCCACCATTGCCGTAGATACTCATATTTTTCGGGTTTCAAATCGCACTAAATTAGCAGCAGGCAAAAATGTGGATGAGGTAGAGCAGAAACTACTAAAGGTAGTACCTGCTGAGTTTAAACTGGATGTGCACCATTGGCTGATCCTGCATGGCCGCTATACCTGTGTTGCGCGCAAACCGCGCTGCGGCAGCTGTATTATTGAAGATCTTTGTGAGTACAAAGAAAAAACCGAATAGGAGCGAATATGCGCATTTTACATACCATGCTACGCGTAGGTAATTTAGAAAAATCAATCGCCTTTTATACCGACGTACTGGGGATGAAATTACTTCGCCAATCTGAAAATACCGAGTACAAATACACGCTGGCTTTTGTCGGCTATGGCGACGAAAGTAGCCAAGCCGTGCTGGAGCTAACCTATAACTGGGGTACCGACAGCTATGACTTGGGTAATGCCTTTGGCCATATCGCGTTGGAAGTCGACAACGTTTACGAGGCGTGTGATAAAATTCGTACCAAAGGCGGGGTGATTAGCCGCGAACCTGGCCCAGTCAAAGGTGGTACTACTGAAATCGCCTTTGTGCGAGATCCGGATAATTACGCCATCGAGCTGATCCAGAAAAAAGCCAACTACACTACGCTCTAAGCACTGCTTATAACAGCAGATACGCAAGCTAGGTAACGTCAAGATACAGATTTTAGTTGGAAATCTAAGTGCGTTAGACCACATGGCTGTTTGACTCTTTGGTGATTCCAAAGCGAAAACAGCCCAAGTGGCTTAAATCGTCTTAAACCTAACTCTGCAGAGGCTGAGCCAATAACGCAGTCAACCTGGGCTTAATCTTCAAGTGTAATCACCACCTTTTCATTTAACGACATGGCCAGATTATTATCATAATAGGCGGCTTCATTAATAAAGGTTGGATAAACCACCGTCTCGCCCTCATAACGAATTTCCGTGCCATCGAATAAGGTAAAGATCGGATCACCGGGGTAAATTGGCTGATAATCCCTATCTTGCACGTTTTTATGTACCATCCCTATCCGCTCGCCCTTTTCATTCATGGGTAGCTTAATGCTATGCAAATAGCGAAAGGCTTCTGTCTGTTTGGGTAGTGCTGGCAAGTTATGGGTATTGTAAAGCTCGACAAAATCCAGAATATGCTGCGTCATGCTATGCATTAGCTCTAGCACGTCTTGTCGTAGCACCGATTGTGGCTGTGGCCCCACTTCCACCAGCACGCCATAACGGCCTAAAGTACACATTAACGCATGATCTTCTGCGGCAAAATGATCTTCATCACGCGAGATAATGGCTTCTGGCATCTGCATTTTTACATAAGCAGCCAATTTATTATAAAAAGGTCCTGCCTGAGTCAAAATCAAGCATGCGCCCATATTACTGGTCGTGTTATGCAGATCAATCAGCAAATCAGTACGGGCATTGCCCTTAGGGCCAAGCTGGGCATTGAGCACCTTGGCGCGACTCTGCTCGTAATTGCTTAAGTTTGGATCCGCTAAATCCTCATTTTTAAACTGGCGGTTTAAATCACTATGCAGGTAACGCTTATTAGCATAATGCGCCTCTGGATTAGCCCATACCGCTTCGGTTGCAAAACTTTGGCGACTCACCTGCTCAGGAGCAGCCAAATACTGGCGCACCAAATAGATACCCGAAAACTCATTGCCGTGCACGCCACCAACAATAGCCACTTGCTTAATCTGATCCATAACTGCCCCTTGCAATGGTTATGCTTGTATTAGTTTTTATGCTTCATATTGTATAGGTATCGTAGCAACAGTAAGCATCTTAGGAATGAATGTTATTTAGCCTTAGTTGTGCAATCAAGCAACGCTAAATAAGTGCTTGCTTTGCTGCTGCAGAACTAAATAAAGATAGCGGATATTATGGCGGGTTTTATGTTGAATGAAAATGCAAAAATATTGCATATTTCACAAATCTAAGCTTTACGCAGCTTTCACTATCTAGGCTGCAGGTTTAGCTAACTGATCAATCAACTGATGCTGTTTTACCAGTTCGTTATGTAGAATTTGCGTGGCTTGGCACACACATTTACCACATTGACTGCCCACACCTAGCTGTGCCTTTAACTCACGCATAGAGTCAACGCCCTCCGCAATAGCTTGCTTAATCGCTTTGTCAGATATCGCTTTGCAAATACACACAAACATGGCACAGCCCCTTTTCAGAAAACTGCGCCATAATAATATTATTGCGAATCGTTATCAATAGCTTTTTGATAACCTATTCAAAAATTATCGAAATAGCACTTTTTCCTGTTGGAACCAATGCACACAAAAAGCAATCAACGCTGCAGCAAGGGCAACCGTTGCCCCAAAAATCAACGCGATCATACCGCCATCGGCCGTCCCTTTAATCAGCTCTTTAATCGCCAGTGCTACATTCATTACCGGAATTAATGCTGTCTTAGTGGTCAATTCTACGCCCGGCATCATGGCTGCCGCTAATGGCACAAACATTAAAATGGTCAGCGGGCTCATATAGTTTTGCGCTTCTTTAAAAGTTTTGGCGTAGATTGAAATCGCTAACAGTAAAGAAGCAAAAATCGCTGAGGTCGGCACAATCATTAAGAAAATAAGTAACAACTCGATCGTAGCAATGGCGCCCATCGCCTCTTGCACCACCCCAAAGCCAGCAAACGAACCTATGACCGCCCCCCAAATACCAAAACTGCCTACCGTAATTAATGCTCCAGCAAGCCCTGTCGTCAATACCGTTAAAAATTTACCTAAGACAATTGCCGAGCGACTTATCGGACAAATTAACAGCGTTTCTAGGGTACCGCGCTCTTTCTCACCCGCACCCATATCAATAGCCGGATAAGACGCACCAAGTAAACACAGTGGAATAAGAATGTAAGCTATCAAGGCGCCAAATTTTTCACCTAAATTCTCGCGTTTAGCGGCTGTATCCACTTTTTCGACAACAACAGGTTTTAAAATAGCGCTAAGTTTGACCGGATCAACACCTAAAGCGCTTAACGATTGGCGCTGTAACTGGCCAGTATAATTCTCTAGCAACTCATTAAAATAGCGCGACATAAAATCTAATTGGCTGGACTGATTATAAATAAGCTGCCACTGACTTTGCTCTACCGCAGCTTGTTTATCTTTAAAATCAGCTGGAATCACCACGGCCACGGCAAACTCTCCGGCTCGGATAGCGGCAATGAGTTCAGCTGGCTCGGTCAGTTCAGTCTCTACTTTCTTAAAGTTTTTATGGTAAAACAGTGCTTCTGCAAATTCAGGAGCCTGTTGGCCATTGACGATAACGTACTTATGTTGCTCCTGCATGGCTTTGCTGGTGGTTGAGGACAGCACTAAGCCCATAATGCCGAAAATCACTGGGAAGATAAAAATAGGCAGTAAAATCACAAAAATCAGCGTTTTACGATCGCGCATTAACTCAGTTAATTCTTTTAAATACACCTGCCACATTAGACGGCTCCTTGCTCTGTAGGTTGTTGCTGTAACACAGCCAAAAAGGCGTCTCGAAGATCGCCGTCAGCGGATAGCGCACTAAACTCAGCCAAACTGCCAGAAAAAGCGCTAATGCCCTTATCAATCACCACAACGCGATCGCAAAGGCTCGCCACCTCATCTAAATGATGCGTTGAAAAAATAACCGGCGTACCCGCTGCTTTTAAACCTTTAATAAAATCCAGTACCGTTTGCACCGTCATAATATCCAGCCCGGTGGTCGGTTCATCTAGGATCACCACTTTAGGCGAATGCACTACCGCTCTGGCAATAGCGGTTTTTTGCTTCATCCCCGTCGACATATTATCGGCGCGCCGATTAGCAAAATCATGCATATTTAACATGGTAAAGAGTTCATCAATTCGCTGTTTTAAGGCAGCCTCTTTCATGCCATGTAAACGACCGAAATAGGCAATGTTTTCATAAGCCGTTAGCTTGCCGTACAAACCGGTATCCGCGGATAAAAAACCGATTTGCTTGCGGGCTTTCACCGGTTCTTTTAATACATCAACGCCATTTATAAATACCGATCCATCAGCAGGTTTTAACGCCGTTGATAACATACGCAACGTTGTGGTTTTTCCGGCGCCATTGGGACCAAGTAACCCTAGTACTTCACCAGGACCACAATGAAAACTGACATTGCGCACGGACAAAAACTGTTTATTGCTATAACGCACATCCTGTTTTTCAGTATCAGATAACTTATTGCTTTTAGTTAGAGAAAAGGCTTTTTGTAAGTTTTTAATTTCTATCATCTGGCTATCCTGCATTAATTGCCCTGTTGTACCACGCTTTTTGGCCGAAAATACTCCGTGTTGGTATAAAACGTTTGCTCACAATTGGCGGCATACCAGTGCGGAATACCAAGTAGTGGCAAAGGTGTTAGCTGCTGATTATCAAGCAGGGAGCTAGTGTTAGCAATTTGTTGAGCCAATTTTTCATCTAAAAAAGTGTAAGTATCTGTTAAGGACCAGCGGCTAAAACCAGCAGGCACCGACATAAACCAACACTTTGCCGTTAAACCCATAAAGGGCACTGTGGCCATTTCATAAATCGCATGACCAAAAATCACCGGCCGCACCCCCTGCCACCAGTCACTGCGCTTTGTCACAAAACTCTGCTGCCATTGGTGTTGGCGCAATAATTCAGCGTGTGTGAGCTGCTCTGGCTCCAAGCAAACCAGCACCCCACATTCATCCAATAACGTCAGTTTATTCCGCAGCTTACTACGCTGCTGTTGACCATGCTCAGCCATTTCCGCCCAATGTAGCTGGTTTAGCAGGGCTTTAGTTTTGGGGAATAGACACCAAATTAAGGCACCAAAAAAGTCATGCCAGTTCTCGGCGCGAGTGGGGATTTGCCTAGTCGCATAGATAAAGTGTTCATAATAACGGCCATCGCTCTCTAACACGGCATTTTCAACAAATTGATAGTTTTTAGCTTGACGCCAACTATTGAGTAACGCTAGGTCAGGCCAGCAATGGCAGGCGCTTAACGCAAATAGCTGACTTACATCATTAAAGATAGCATTCTTGCAAAGCAGTTCAGCAGACCATTGTGCTGGAGCGATAAAGCGTGACTTTGATGCATTTTTAACCATTAGTGTTATTTCTATCCTTTAAAACCAATTTTTTGTTTATTTTTTACCAAAAAGCGCTTGCATTTTATTACTGGCATGGCACAGTCAAGCAGTGCGTTTAGACGTACATACTGCCAAACATTATACTTAATTACTAAATTCAGAGGTTATCATGTGTTCGATATTTGGGGTGCTTGACATCAAACAAGATGTTAAAGCATTGCGCCAGCAGGCGCTGCAGTTATCTAAATTATTACGTCATCGCGGTCCAGACTGGTCTGGCATTTGGAATGACGACAATGCCATTTTGGTGCACGAGCGCCTCGCCATTGTAGATACTGAAAATGGTGCCCAACCGCTGATAAATGATAATCGAAATCACATTCTGGCAGTGAATGGTGAGATCTACAATCATAAGCAACTCGAAAAAAATCTGGCAACCCCTTACCCGTTTAAAACGAAGTCAGATTGCGAGGTAATTTTACCGCTTTATCTGGAGCATGGTGCAGAATTTATTGACCAGTTGCACGGCATGTTCGCCTTTATTTTGTATGATGCCGAACAACAACGCTATCTGATTGCTCGCGATCATATGGGGATCATCCCGCTATATTACGGCTATGACGAACATGGCCAGTTATTTGTTGCATCTGAACTAAAAGCCTTAGTTCCTGTTTGTAAACAAATCAAAGAATTCCCACCAGGCCATTACTTCGACAGTAAAATTGGCGAGCTGCGAAAATATTATCAGCGCGATTGGCAACGTTTTGATGCCGTTAAAGATAACCCAGCGAGTGAGGCAGAGTTAAAAGCGGCGCTTGAACACAGTGTTAAAACGCACTTGATGTCCGATGTGCCTTATGGCGTATTATTATCCGGTGGTTTAGATTCATCACTGATCTCTGCGATTGCTCAGCAATTTGCCAAACGCCGTGTTGAAGATGATGATCAAAGCGAAGCTTGGTGGCCACGCTTGCACTCTTTCGCCGTCGGTTTACCCGGCTCACCTGATTTAATTGCCGCACAAAAGGTGGCTGATGCCATTGGCACTGTACACCATACGGTGCACTTTAGTGTGCAAGAAGCCTTAGATGCGCTACGTGACGTGGTCTATCACTTAGAAACCTATGATGTCACGACTATTCGTGCCTCAACACCAATGTACTTAATGGCCCGCAAAATTAAAGCCATGGGCATTAAGATGGTGCTCTCAGGCGAAGGCTCTGATGAGATTTTTGGTGGCTATTTATATTTCCATAAAGCCCCTAACGCCAAAGAGTTTCATGAAGAAACTTTACGTAAGCTAGATCGCTTACATATGTTTGACTGTAACCGTGCCAACAAAGCCATGTCAGCTTGGGGTATCGAAGCTCGCGTGCCCTTCCTAGATAAAGAGTTTATGGATGTGGCGATGCGCTTAAACCCACAAGCGAAAATGTGTGGCAATGGCAAAATGGAAAAGCATATTTTGCGTCACGCCTTTGATGGTTTATTGCCAAATGAAATTTTATGGCGGCAAAAAGAACAATTCTCCGACGGCGTCGGCTACAACTGGATTGACAGCTTAAAAGCCCATGCTGCGAAAGAGATTACCGATCAGCAAATGGCCACGGCCAGCTTCCGCTTCCCGGTGAATACGCCAGATAGCAAAGAAGCTTATTATTATCGGGTGATTTTTGAAGAGCACTTCCCGCATGCTGGTGCTATTGCTTGTGTGCCTGGCGGTAAATCAGTAGCTTGCTCTACGCCAGAGGCGCTGGCGTGGGATGCCAAGATGGCTGAGATGACCGATCCATCAGGTCGTGCCGTGCGCGATGTACATAGCCAAGGCTACTAAAAGTCAGTTACCTCAATGAACAATGCCAGCTGCGTAGCTGGCATTTTTGTTTTACGTTGACCTGCTCTAAAAGCAACAAATCTGCTATTATCTGCCACTGTTAAGTTTGATTCTACCCCGTGTCTAAAGGATAAGTGCATGATAAATCACTTTAGGGTACTTGGCGTTAAGTCCAATGCCAGTGATGACGAAATAAAAAAAGCCTATCGACGCTTAGCCAATAAATATCACCCTGATAAGCTGCATGGTTTATCTGAAGATGAACATGCCCAAGCTGCGGCTCAACTGCAACGGGTTAAAACCGCCTATGAGGTGTTAGCCGATCCCAAGCAGCGCAGTGCTTTTTTAAAAGACTTTAATAACGTCATTGTTACCGATCCTACTGCCGCCATGCGCGAGCTGTGGGACGAATTTTATGCGTGAGGCCAACATGGCAAGCAAACTGAATTTAGCTCGAATCCGTGCATTACATAGTGATGCTCGGGATAATATCGATTCGTATAGCGATCCGGAAAACCCTAAAGCACTGGAACAATTTACCAGTAAAATGAAAGCTGTACTGCTTAGTGATCCTGAAATGCTGGAATCGGTGCCCGAATACTTACCTATGGCACTCTTTGGCAGGGTAAAATTTCCGCCAGGTACAGCTGCCAAGTGGAATCAGTGGTTAAGCAGCGCCAAACAACCTTCTTGGGATGAATTCAAAGTTGCTGTCGCTTTCAATAATGCAGACTTACCTTTGGTAAAGGCAGTTCGGGATTATTCTGAAAATACTTTAATTGAAGCTTGTGCTGCGCTGTATCTACTGACACAAGACAAAGCCATACCCGCTAAAAAAGCAGCAGATGATCTAGATGATGAAAGCGACGAAGCGGATTATGACGCAGAGGCTTATCAAGGTGACGATTACGACGATGATCATGATGAAGATGAAGAAGGCTACGACGATCAATACGATGAAATTCGCTTTAACCGGGAGACCTAATAGTGAGTACTGATTTAATTGCGATTGCCGCCGCCGAGATTAAAGAACTGGCTTTAGTTGAACCTAAACAAGCAAGTAAGCGTTTTGAAATCATTGCCAATACGATGAGCGATGAGCAATTAGGCGAAGTGATTGAACAAATTGATATTGTCACCCTGACACAAATGAACAGTCAGCACGATTTGTCATTCCCTTCAATTATTTCTGAATTAATGACACCAGAGAAGATTCGCGACATTGTCTGCCAGCAGCCATTGTACTGGGAAGAAAAAATCAAAAATAATGCGGAAGAATTAAAGCAGCACACCTTTGATTTTTTAACTTACCTTATTCGCACTCAGGAAAGTGAAGAAAAACAGGCCGAAATACTGGAGTGTATTGCTGAAGATCCGGCTGGTTTGTTTTATTTGTCGATTCCCTTTATCGAAATTTTCCGTGGCGAAATCCTAGAGTACGAGAACTACTGGGAAGATAAATTGTACGAAGATGAAGAACACTTAGAGGAAGCTGAAAGTTATACTGAAAGGCAATTAGCAGAAGATGCTAACAATATCGGCTATGACGATCCGAAAAGTCTACTTGCTTTGATTCGCCAGCTAACGCCGGAAGTGGAAGGGGCGATTAAGGCCTTAATTCGCAACGAACGCTCAGGCTGGGAAGGCATTATCAGTAAATTTGCCACTGAACTTGTGATGCAAGCGAAAGAGAAAAACCATGTGGAAGACGAGTTCGCTGAAGTTGACGATATGTTCAGTTTTCTGGATTAAGGGATAAACCAGATGCAGTTAATTGTTCGGGATAACCAGCAAGGTCCTTTTTTAAGTAAGGTGATTTATCAAGCAACAGCAGATGGCACCTTAACTGCAACGCAATTAGCACAGATTAAATGCAAAGCCGTGTTAATGAGCCTCAAGTTTGCTGATAAATTTTATAATAAATACAAAATGCATTTATTAGAACAGGCAGCCCACGATGTAATTGGCATTGTCAGTCTTGGACTCATAGCACTTAGCGAACAGGATCAACAAAAAGCATTACAACTACTAATGGCGCCAGAAGGTTTGATAAAACCCTTCCAGAAAGGTTGGAGTATGCTGGCTACGGTAAGCCGCAAGAGTAATGGCAAAGCCTCACTCTATGGCGAAGTCGATGAACAATTACTTAGCCAAATCTCTAGCCCACCAGAAACAGAAGAATGGCTTGGTTGGCAAGCCTATCAACAGGCGTTAACCGAACATCATCGTTTACATGCCATGAAATTATTGCGGCAGCAGTTTTATCAACGTCAGGTATTTGATGAATTTGAGCACTTCAGTTTAGAAGAGGTGTTAGCTGAAATTGTCCTTTATCGTGCGCTTACCGGCGGCGATAAAGTCAAAGAAGATTTAAGAAAACGTCTTCGGCAGATTACGCTTGCTGAACACTGGTTTAGTGAAACGTATTTAGTTATGCAAACTGAAGCAATTCTTTGTGAGTTACCCAGCGACAATGCACAAGCTATTCGCCAAGATCTTGGTCAGCACTTTGTCCCCGCATTACTTCGAACCTTACATTTTTGCCGCGACTATCAATTGTTACAAAAGGCCGATGCGTCGCCTGAAAAATTAGATGCTTTTGAACATAAACACGGTTTGCAAAGCCCGCTACTTGGCTGGCCGCACTACCTCGAACTTTAAACACGGGTCAGACCGCACTCCGGTACCGGTCAGACCAGTTAAGTCATATATAGGTGTGGAATGAAAACACCCAAAAGGCTGCAACCTTTAATTGATGAAGGGTTAGTAGATGAGGTACTGAGACCACTAATGAGTGGTAAAGAAGCGGCTGTTTACGTGGTACGCTGTGGTGATGCCATTCGCTGCGCAAAAGTGTATAAAGAAGCCAGTCAGCGTAGTTTCAAAAAAGCCGTACAGTACCAAGAAGGACGTAAAGTCCGCAGCAGCCGTCGTGCCAGAGCCATGGAAAAAGGCTCACGTTTTGGTCGAGAGCAAGCGGAAGAAAGTTGGCAAAATGCCGAAGTCGATGCGTTGTACAAGCTCTCTGACGCCGGCGTCAGGGTGCCTACGCCTTATGGTTGTTATGATGGCGTCTTAATTATGGAGCTGATTACCGATGAGGAAGGCGACGTTGCGCCCCGCTTAAATGATATCCAACTGCCCCCCGAGCAAGCCAGACGCGATCATAAAGTCATGATGCAACATGTGCTTCGCATGTTGGCTGTTGGCCTAGTGCACG
The DNA here is from genome assembly GCF_049390205.1 of Alishewanella sp. d11. Taxonomy (GTDB): domain Bacteria; phylum Pseudomonadota; class Gammaproteobacteria; order Enterobacterales; family Alteromonadaceae; genus Alishewanella. Next base: position 3,618,332 of record NZ_CP186547.1, read on the forward strand.
GTGATTTATCGGAATTTAATGTACTGCAAGATGAGCATGGGCCAGTAATCATTGATCTACCACAAGCCATTGATGCTGCAGCAAATAATAATGCACAGTGGATGTTAACGCGCGATATCGACAATATCACCCAGTACTACGCGCAGTTTGCACCTGATCTTGCCGACAGTAAATACGCAAAAGAAATCTGGTCATTATTCGAAGCCGGTAACCTCAATCCTGAAACCCAACTTACCGGGATTTTTAACGAAAAAGCCCATACGGTTGATGTCAATGCGGTGTTAGATGAAATTAATGCCGCCTTTACTGAAATGCAAGAACGCAAGACGCGAACGCAAGAGGAGGATAATCCCTTTTGAATCTCTTCTTGATAGCCTGCATAGCATAAACCTGCAAACGCCCCTCTCACGCGTAAATAAAACCAACGGCACTCACCAGAGTGCCGTTTTGGTTTTTAAACCGCGGTGACCTTAAGCTCAGAGCTTTCACTAATACCAATACTTGTTAAAGCCCAACGAGTATTTTTTATTTACTAGTAAGCCAAATACGAAATATCTTTGTAAATAATAAATAATTTTACATTTTTAACGCTATGCTTATTTAAATAATGGAAGATAAAAGAGGTTCTCATTATGCTGTTTTGGAAAACCGTTGCGGGGCGTTTATTAATCCTACCATTGCTAGCTTTGGTGGGTTTTTTACTAATTGCCTCCTTTGCTTTAACTGCACTACAACAAAAGCTAATTGAAGGTCGGGAACAACGAGTTGTCGCTGTTATCGATGTTGGCGTATCTTTAGTCAATTTTTATAAGCAACAAGAAAAAAATGGCGTTTTAAACCGCGAGCAAGCTCAAGCAGCTGCCTTAGATGCGATAAGAGCCATTCGTTACGATAAAGTTGAATATATTTGGATTAATGATCTGGGTCGCCCTATCCCCAAAATGGTAATGCATCCAACAGTCCCGACTCTAGATGGTACAATTTTAGATAGACCCAACTTCAACTATGCTACGCTGATGCGTAGCGCAGATGGCAAACAACAACTTAGCTTAGATAATAAAAATCTATTCGTCAGCTTTGTAGATACGGTGAATCGATTTGGCAGTGGCTTTGTCGAGTATCAATGGCCAAAACCGCTGGCTACGGGCGGCGTTACTGAAGAGCGCTACACTAAGCTATCTTATGTTACCGCAGATCAAGACTGGGGCTGGGTGCTGGGTTCTGGAATTTATATTGACGACGTGCAACTTGTCTTTTGGGAAACCGCGAGTCAACTGGCTTTAGTGATCTTAATCGTTTTATGTTTAACGGTATTTATTTCACTCTACATACGTCGCTGGCTGTTAAGAGAGCTAGGTGGGGAAGTTGCAGAAACCCGCAGCTTAGTGCAGCAAATTGCCGCGGGTGATTTTAGCGCTTCAATAAAATTAAATGCAGGGGATGAAACCAGTTTGCTCGCTGCAGTTGCAGTGCTGGTAAAACGGTTACGTGATTTGATTAGCCAACAACGCGCCCTAGTGACAGGTTTAAATCAACAGTCAGAAACCTTAGATTGCTCCAGCCAGCAAAGTCAATCGCTGTTACAGCAAGTTATGTCTCAGACAGCGCAAGTGGCCACAGCAGTGCATGAAATGAGCACAACTTGCGATGATATGGCTCGTAATGCCACCAGTGCCGCGCACTCTGCCAGAGAAGCGGATAAAGAAACCGGTGCAGGCTCAGCGGCAGTTGAACAGACCTTATCTGCTATCAAGCTGTTACAACAAAAAGTAGAGCAAGTCGCAGCAGTATTGTCCGATCTCTCGAACAGTAGCCAACAAATCGGCGCTGTTACAGAAGTGATTGGCAGTATCGCCGAACAAACAAACTTACTGGCTCTCAATGCCGCTATTGAAGCAGCTCGAGCTGGTGAGCAAGGTCGAGGCTTTGCGGTTGTAGCAGATGAGGTGCGAACACTTGCCAGCCGTTCGGCGCGTTCCACTCAAGATATTAACAACAAAATATCCGAAATCCAGCAAGATGCGGCTCGTGCAGTAAGTTCGATGCAGCTAAGCCAGCAAGAAACAGGCGCAACTATAGCGCGATCCTCAGAGGCTACAGCAGCTTTAGCTCGTATCAATAAAGCCGTTACGGAAATCACGGATGTTAATGACCAACTCGCCAGTGCTACTGAAGAACTCGCTACCGTTGCAGGTGGCATCAACCAAAACATGGAACAAATTGCTCAAGCGGTCGATCAATCACACCAAGAGGCAAGTAATCTCGCCCTTGCCAGTAGCGAGTTACGTCAAATGGCGCAGCAACTAAATCAACTACTTTCAGGGTATAAACTATAAGCAGCAAAAAATGAAAGGGGCGTCAGCCCCTCTCTTTGTTAACTGAGACTGCTAATCGCCTCAGTTAATCCGGCTAAGGTCAAAGCAAACATACGTTGTTGCATCAATTCTTGAATAATACTAATTGAATGATAGTGTGGCCACCATGCTTGCGGTTGTGGGTTTAACCAGACTGCTTTGGGATAATGGTCCAGTAATCGTTGCATCCAGACTCGTCCCGGCTCTTGATTCCAATGCTCAACACTGCCGCCAGGGTAATCAATTTCATAAGGCCCCATCGTCGCATCGCCCACAAAAATTAACTTATAATCTGCACCATAGGTATGAAGAATATCTAAGACTGCGGTTTGCTCTGTGAATCGACGCTGATTATTTCGCCACACCCCTTCATAGACACAATTGTGAAAATAGAAAAACTCGAGATGCTTAAACTCGGTCTTTACTGCAGCAAACAGTTGTTGGCACAATAGGATATGATCGTCCATCGACCCACCAACATCAAAGAAAATCAGCACTTTAATGGCATTATGCCGCTCTGGCACAAACCGCAGATCCAAATAACCGCCCTGCTCTGACGTCGCCTGAATGGTGCCATTCAGATCAAGTTCCGTAGCGGCGCCGGTTCGGGCAAAACGTCTTAGTTGCCGTAAAGCGAGCTTCATACTTCGGTTATTCAGTTCGCTGTTCACATCTAAATCTTTAAAATCGCGTTTATCCCACACTTTCACGGCTCGGCGGGCACCACTGCCCTGCTGCCCAATCCTGACACCTTCTGGATTATAACCATAAGCGCCAAAAGGTGAGGTCCCGCCCGTACCAATCCATTTGTTACCACCGGCATGGCGCTTTTGTTGTTCAGCCAAGCGCTCACGAAGTTGTTTTAATAATTCATCTAAACTTCCTAATCCCTTTAACGCAGCTTTATCCTCGGCAGTAAGTTGCCTAAGCATATTCGGGAGCAGCCATTCATCAGGGATCTGACTGGCCAAATCAACCTCCGCAACACCTTCAAAATAGTCAGCAAAAGCACGATCAAACTTATCGTATTGGCTTTCATCTTTTACTAATACCAAACGTGATAATTGATAAAACGCCTCGGTATCGGCAAATACAATCTGTTGTTTTAAAGCATCAAGTAAATCTAACAATTCGGTAATGCTGGTTTTTAACCCGTATTTGCGTAAGGTAAAAAAGAATTCAATTAACATTGTATACCCTTAAGCTCGGTGGCAGCGGTAGCAAAAAACTAAGTCAAACGCAGTAAAAATTGCCTGCACTTATTTTCTCTTCGCTAAAAAAGCCAGTTTTTCCACCAATTGAGTATCTTGCTCATTCTTTAATAAGGCACCAAACATCGGCATTAAGCCACCTTGCTGTTGTTTTTGTTGCAGCACTTCCGCCGGAATTTGCTCTGCAAGTAACAGTTTTAACCAATCAAGTAACTCTGAGGTGGAAGGTTTTTTCTTTAATCCTGGTAGCGCGCGTAACTCAAAAAAGATTTCTAAAGCGGTGCTCAGCAGTTGCTGTCGGATTTGCGGAAAATGCACAGCTACAATTTGCTCAAGGATAGCGGCATCTGGAAAGCGGATATAATGAAAGAAACAACGCCGTAAAAAAGCATCCGGCAACTCTTTTTCATTATTCGAGGTAATAATCACTATTGGCCGTTGCGCGGCGCTGACTTGCTGCCCCGTTTCATGCACATAAAAGCTCATGCGATCCAGTTCGTGCAATAAATCATTGGGAAACTCAATATCAGCTTTATCAATTTCGTCAATGAGCAACACAGGGCGCTTTGCCGCAGTAAAGGCTTGCCATAATTTGCCGGGTTTAATGTAATTAGCGATATCCTGAACCCGCTCACTACCCAATTGGCTGTCACGGAGCCTTGATACGGCATCATACTCGTACAATCCATGCTGCGCCTTGGTGGTTGATTTGATATGCCACTGCAATAGTTCCGTATCAAGACTCTGCGCCAGTTCTTCCGCCAAACGTGTTTTACCTGTGCCCGGCTCACCTTTTATGAGTAAGGGCTTTTGCAAGGTCATAGCAGCATTAACCGCTAAAGCCAATTCGTTAGAAACAATATATTTTTCAGTACTGGCAAATCCCATATCTACTCCTTTGGATAAATCAAAACAGCTATAAGTTATAGCCAAATGCTACTTCATTTTTTTAGCTAGGTGCGTATGCTTATAACCAATATTATCTAATTCTGGAGTTTTTTATGGCGAATGTCTATGCAGATAACACCTTATCAATCGGTCGTACCCCATTAGTTAAATTAAACCGCGTGGTTAACGGCGCAAATGTTTACGCGAAAATCGAAGCTCGTAACCCAAGCTTTAGCGTGAAATGCCGGTTAGGTGCAGCATTAATCTGGGACGCAGAAAAGCGTGGTATTTTAACAGCAGACAAAGAATTAGTAGAGCCGACGTCTGGCAATACCGGTATTGCTTTGGCCTTCGTTGCCGCCAGCCGAGGCTATAAATTAACTTTGACCATGCCTGCTACCATGAGCTTAGAGCGTCGTAAGCTGTTAAAAGCGCTTGGTGCGAATTTAGTGCTGACCGAAGGCCCCAAGGGCATGAAGGGTGCAATTGAAAAAGCGAAAGAAATCCAAGCCTCCAATCCAGAAAAATACCTGATTTTAGGTCAATTTGATAACCCAGCGAACCCGCAGATCCACTTTGAAACCACTGGCCCAGAAATTTGGAATGATTTAGACGGTCAAGTCGATGTGTTTGTCGCTGGTGTTGGCACAGGTGGCACTATTACGGGCGTCAGCCGCTTTTTCAAGCAAGAAAAACAGCATCCATTAATCAGTGTGGCGGTTGAACCATCCGAGTCGCCAGTGATAAGTCAGGTCAAAGCCGGACAGGAAATTAAGCCTGGCCCACATAAAATACAGGGTATTGGTGCCGGTTTTATCCCAGCCGTATTAGATGTTGCCTTAATTGACCGAGTAGAACAGGTTAGCAGTGAAGAGGCTATCGCCATGGCACATCGATTAATGAAAGAAGAAGGTATTCTAGCGGGGATCTCTTCTGGTGCTGCCGTTGTCGCTGCCGCGCGCTTAGCTGAACTCCCTGAGTTTGCTGGTAAAAATATCGTTGTGATCTTAGCCAGTGCTGCGGAACGCTACTTAACAAGCCCACTATTTACCAGTGTGTTTACTGAGCAAGAATTAGAAGCATAAACCATTAATCCTATAAAGGCTGCTTTATGCAGCCTTTTTCTTTACAGATTCTAGAAAAGCGCACACAATTTAAAGTAATTGTGCAATTAAAAGATTAACCTTATGTCGCTTTTCAAATTACTCTTAATTGTTATTACTCTCGCTTTAACAGCATGCAAACCAAGTAATACAGTGAATGCCCAATTAGGCTCTCCCGAGCACATCGCCGGCGAATTTTTCCAAGCTATTTATAATGAAAAAGATCTCGAAAAAGCACAAAGCATGAGCACGAAAGAGTTTGCGAATTTAATTGGCTCTTATGGTACAGCGCGCCAAGTAGGAAGAACCTTATTTAATATGAGTTTTGACAAGGTTTTAATAAACGTCAATCGGAGTGGTCGTAATTTGCGCGAACAATATGACGATCAGGCGAGTATTCAACTTATCTTTGACGGTGAATTTGATAACAGGAGAATTCAAGAAACCCGTACCGTCGTGTTGGTGCGACAGAGAGGGAATTGGCTAGTCAATGAGGTGCTAGCAGACAAGTTTAGCACCAGCATTCGTTAAATGCGGGTGCTATTTCCAAAATTGCCAAGCGCTAATGACTTAATCGCCGTTTTTTCTTAATACTACCTGCTAAAAAACGCCTGTAAACGCTGCCGGCACGTATCCGAACTGAGTAATTGACCAAAATCGATTAATTCATTTTTTATCGTTTGTTGTACTTGCTGCAATTGCGGTGCCTTTAACAAGGCTTTACTCCGTTGCACCGCGAGCGCCGGCAACGCGGCTAATTGTTCGGCCTTGGTCGCAGCATAAGCCAGTAACTGCTCATTGCTAACAATTTCATTTACCAAACCAAATTGCGCCGCTTGTTGCGCAGTAAAGGGTTCGGCTAATAATAGGTATTGTGCCGCTCTTTGATAACCTGCAATCTGTGGCAATAACAAACTGGACGCTGCTTCAGGGCACAAACCTAATAGGGTGAAAGGCATCTGAAAGCGACAGTCAGCGGTGGCATACACTAAATCACAATGCAATAACACTGTAGTACCTATGCCTATGGCTAAACCTGCAACAGCAGCAATCAAGGGCTTAGGAAAAGCCGCCACCGTATATAAAAACTGTACTACGGGATGCTCTTCATCTAAAGGACCCGCCGCAAGAAAGTCCTGTAAATCATTACCACTAGTAAAGCAGGTTGCACTGCCTTGCAATACCACCACATTGATTTGGCTATCTTGCTCAGCATCTAGCAATGCCTTGGTTAACTGGGTGTACATTGGCAAATTAAGCGCATTTTTCTTCTCGGGTCGTTGCATACTTAATGTTAGTACGCCTGCCTTTACCGAAGCTGTAATCTCATTCATCAAAAAATACTCAAATAAAAATGTTAAAAACCACTCACCTTACCTTCTCTGCGCGGATCAGCTGCGCCCTTTAAGGAATCTTCTTCTAACGCAATAGCATGCAAGCCACTATTTAAATCTTGAATTCTAACGTCATAGCCCATGGCAGCAAGCGCGCTTTGTAATTCCTCTAAATTAGTCCCCTTTTCCAACGCCAAATAATCATTCCGATGGGTATGACGCGGTAAATTTATTGCTTGTTGCACATCCAGCTGCCAATCTAACACCGCCACTAAGCTAAGTGCGACATAATTAATAATACGGCTACCACCTGGCGAGCCAATGACCAGTTTTAAGTTATTGTCTGCATCAAATACCATCACAGGAGCCATTGAACTGCGAGGACGTTTGCCACCTTCAACCCGATTAACCACTAATTGGTCGCCCTTGTTGGGCGCTAAACTAAAATCAGTCAATTGATTGTTCAATAGATAGCCGTTAACCATTAAGCCAGAACCAAACACATTTTCGATACTAGTGGTCATACTGACCGCATTACCCGCGGCATCTACAATGGATAAATGGCTGGTATTCGGGAATTCAATAGCAGGGGCATTGACAGTTTCTAATGCTCCCTCAGGGATCCCAGCAGTAGCTACTTGATCTTTTGCAGTAATTAACGCTGCCCGAGCCTTTAGATAATCTTGCGCTAATAAGCCTGCCACGGGCACGACTGCAAAAGCAGGATCGGCAATATAGTGATCCCGATCAGCAAACGCTAAACGCGCAGCCTGACTAATGAGGTGAACCGTTTCTGCACTGTTTGGCGGCATATCGGCCAGTGGAAAATGCGCCAAAATGCCCATCATCTGTAATACGGCTACCCCGCCCGAGCTCGGTGGCGCCATACTGCAAATTTGGTATACCCGATAAGGAATACAGATGGCATCTCGCTCAATAGCGCGATAAGCAGCTAAATCGGCAAGACTTAACTGACCAGGATTAATGGCCGCGTGTTGCACGGTATGCACTAACGCTTGCGCATTTTCACCTTCGTAAAATGCAGTTACGCCCTGTTTCGCGATTTGTCTTAAAATGGCAGCATAGGCAGGGTTTTTCAGTAACTGTCCGGCTGCTAACGGTTGACCTTGCGGATAAAAATACACGCTCGCAGGCTGCAATTGCTTTAAGCCTTGATTCCAGCCCATTGCCAGTTGCTTGGCGGTACGATCTGTCACCATAAAGCCTTGCTCAGCCAACTGAATTGCATCGCTAAATAAACTTTCCCACGGTAGCTTACCATACTGTTGATGTGCATCAGCCAAGGCCCGCAGTACACCTGGCACACCCACTGATTTTCCTCCTACGTATGCTTCACGCCAACTTAGTACCTTGCCACTATTAAAAAATAATTCTGGGCCAGCTGAGGCAGGTGCGGTTTCTCGTCCATCAAAGGTCGTTAAGGCCTGGCTGTCAGCCTGCCAATGCAAAATAAAGGCTCCCCCGCCAATACCGGAGCTTTGCGGCTCAACTAAACCTAAAACTAATTGCGTTGCAATAGCCGCATCAATAGCACTGCCACCCGCTTGCAAAATACGTTGCCCAGCATCAGACGCTAGAGGATTGGCAGCGGCCACCATGGCATTAGGAAAAACCGTAAGTTGCTGTGCAATAACACCGGTCGCTGCTTCAGGCTCTCGCGTTTCTTGAGGTGTAGTAACGGCATATGAAGAAGTAAAACTTGCAATGACGAAATAACCAATGCCAAAAGTAACTAAGAGAAGATTTCTTTTCATTACGGGGACTTTCCTTATAATAATGCCCTATTACCCTAACCAGTTAGCAGCATAAGATCAACTCAGCCAATGCAAAGTCACTTAATTAAAACCTATTTACCTTATTTAGTTGTGGCTGTGTTAATCACTGTACTGTATTTTTGCCCTAAAACAGTTCAGCTTACTCTAGAATACAACAGCTTAGCGATTGAAGCAGGACAGCTGTGGCGGCTGCTCACGGGCCATTTCTTACATAGCAACCTGTATCACCTCTTGATGAATCTTTGCGGTCTTTTTGTCATCATGCTACTGCATGCACCTCTCAAGCAGCGCTTGGCTTTCGCTTGGCAAGTGTTAGTTATTAGCCTCGCCACCAGTCTATGCCTTTGGTTTTTTGCCAAGGATCTGACTCTGTATGTTGGCTTATCGGGGGTTTTACATGGCATCTTATGTTTTGGCGCAGTGTTAGACATTCGGCAAGGTTTTCGTAGTGGCATCTTAATTCTGCTCGGGGTAGCCGTAAAACTGGCCTTTGAGCAATACTTTGGCCCAGATGCCGAGCTGGCCGCTAAACTGGCGGCCGAAGTCGCAATCGACGCTCATCTTTTCGGCGCAATTTGCGGTGTTTTGCTGGGTTTAGCGTTATTTAGCCGGACACCTCACCGGTAAAGCGCGCTCCTCCGAACCGATAAATCGCATAGCTACTAAATTCAGCAATTAACTTACTGTAAAAATCTAGATTCGTCAGATTGATAGTAAACAGACAGTTCAAACTGCAATTTACCGCGCGAAAGGTTTGGGTTTGGGCAACGCCAACGCTGGCATTAAATTGATACTCGGTTATCAATTTCCGCACACGCCAACCGTGAAAATCACTAGTAATAAATCTAAGCGGTTGCGATTTCTGCAAGCGCTTGGCCAAGCTGGCAAATTCTTGATAAGTATTCTCGCCGGCATCATAACAGTCCACCACGAAAGCAAACTGACGCGCAGCTAAAGCGTCTAGATAAGGTTGGCAATAGCGTGTAGTAATTAACACAGCCGCAGGACTTTGTTTCGTCGCAACGTCTGCCAGCTCTACACTTAACCGTTGCAGGCGAGCGGAAGCACAAGCCGGTAACTGTGTCGCTGAACCACCACACCCCAATACGATATAAAGTGCCGACTCCGCAGGTGTCTTGCCCGCGCCAGATATATCAACCGTAGCGGCAAAGTTAAGGGTATTGCTATACCAATGCCTAACGTGATTGGCGATATAGGTATTTCCCATGACATAATAAAAAACAAAGAGCAACCATAGCCCCTTTTTTTTATAGCAAATACAAGCAACTAACAAACCGTACAACAGTAAATTATGCGGATAGAGAAAAGGTTCAAGCAAATCTTTCATGACTTGGTGCCTGCTAAAAGGGACGTGTTTGCTGCACTATTCGCCTGATTTGGCAAGGGGTGTAACCCCTGCGCAAGCACACCGACATTGATTAATGCCCAAGGCAACCAGAGCATACCCGAGGTCAAAACATGCCCCGCTAACAGAGATACCAGCAAAAGTATTATATTCAACAAAAGCACAGGTGCAGCTGCTTTGCTGATAGCCAGTTGGCGAATAGTCAACAAGATAATACGCCAAAAACTCAGTGCAAATAGCAACGCACCGGCTAACCCATAAAATAACAATAAATCGAATAAATCTAATTCAATAAAATATTTTTTAAGCAATAACTGTACTCCACTCTGGCCTACACCAAATAGGTGAAGCCATTCCGGATAATGCTCAGACACCGTGGTGAAATTTCGGACTAAATAAAAATCACGCGACGATAAAATAATGCCTGCTAATCCACGTTGTTGATAAGAGAATACCAACTTATCGTAAAGCCCAACCCACTGTAAAAGAGCTTGAAAATTGCAGATTAACAACAACAGTAAAGCACATAAAAGTATCCCAGCTGCCACTATGGCGCGTCTGTATTGTTGATAAATGCTACGATAGTGATGCGTCGAGGTCAGTAATAATGGAATAAAGCATATCAGCAGCAAACTGCCAAAAAGCCCCGTTTTTGTCAACATCAGTGCAGCCATCAGCAAAGTGGACGCAGCGATTATAGGGTAACACCAACGCTTTACTTGCCAAGATCGCATTAATAACCAACAACTCAACACCAACAATAAGGCTGATAATTCATTGGTAGAAATAAAAAAGCCCTTTATACCAAGAAACTTTTGCGACACTTCTTCCATTGGCTGATAAGCAGTACCACCATAGCCTGCCAATCCAACACAAAAATTCAGCAACAGCAGCAGATAGCTCCCCAGCACAAATCTATCTAGCCATTGAGCAAAGCGCTCAGGATCGCGCTTGGCCAGCACACTAAAATAGGCTAAAGCGGTTAATAACGCCCCGACTTTGGCAATCAACTGAATATCTTGCCATAAACCGTTATGTCCTTTTAACAGCATCACGTAAACAGGACCTAGCAACATTAAACACATTAGGCCAAATGGCGCATATAACGACTCTCGACAAAGCTGCCAGCCTCGGATGCTGAATCCCGCTAACAATAGTGCTTTAAACAGGGCAGCTAGATGATAACTTTGTCCAACAGTATGCCAAAGCAGCCCATTTAACCAGTCCACCAATACCACCAAAGCAGCCAGAAAAAGCAATATACGGTCTAAAGCAGCGGTCTGTAGTTGAGTCGTCGTTAAGGTCATCATTATTTTTTAAATAAACCGCTTAAACCTTTACTGAATAGCCTAATCCGCAACTGACTCAGACGTGCCAATCGTTGTTTGAGATAATAGCGCACTTTCAGTTTGATTAACCCATAACGACATAGATGCATCACTTGCGCTAAACTCAGTGTTTGCTGTTGCATCGTTATACGATAAAACATTTGATTTTGCAGGTTGCGCTCGTTCATCAAGCTACGATGTTTGGCAACAAATTGCTGATGCGCATCCAAACGTTTCGGTGAGTTAGTTATGCGGCCAAGCTCGTGCCCCACATTCACCTTATAACTGGCGTCAGCAATACGTAAAGCAGGGCCAAACGCAGCGACAACTCTTACCCACATATCATAGTCTTGAAATGCCGCCAGCGTAGTATCGAAGCCTCCCAGTTGTAACATCCGCTCACGTTTGACCAGGGCTTGATTCGACAAGGTATGTAGATCCAAGAGCTCAGCTAAACTAACGGTTTGCTGCTGAGCATATAGGGTTTTCTTGACCGAGCCATAATCCCAAATATAGGCTGAACACACACAGCTATATTTATCATCATAAGCCGCTAACAAGCTGCTTAAGCGATGTGGTAAAAATTCGTCATCATCATCTAAGCCGGTAACAAAATCACCTTTTGCTGCATTTATTGCCCGATTTCGTGCAGCACAAGCACCTTGGCCATGCGTTTGCCGCAGAATGCTCACCCTTGGCTCAGCAGCATAGCGGGCAGTTAGCACGTCATAGGTTTCATCTGAAGAGGCATCATCAACGACAATTAACTCAAAATGCGGGTAATCCTGCGCCAACACCGAATCAATAGCACGACAGGCCATTTGGACACGGTTAAAAGTGGGCATATACACACTGATTAATGGATTTTGCGACATCCAGCTATCCTTAAATTTTTCCTAGCCAATACCACCAAAGGTATTTTATTAGCCTTAGTTGCCGCCCGATACGACTGGGTTGCGATAGCAGTCGATAGGCCCACTCAAGATTGAGCTTACACCACAGTGCAGGAGCACGTTTTACATTTCCGGTAAACACATCATAAGTCCCACCAACCCCCATATAAAAACAGGCGGGATGTTGTGCTTGTATCCGCTGTATCAAAAGTTCTTGCTTAGGCGAGCCCATGGCAACACTGACAATACGGGCATCACTTTGCTTGATAAGGTTAATGAGTTCAGCTTCATCCTGAAAATAACCATCCGTAGCACCAACTAAATTCACGCCTTGTGCAACCAACTTCGCTTGCGTTTGCGCCAAGATCTCAGGCTTCGCGCCTACTAAGTAAACAGGCACGTTAAATAAAGCCGCACGCTGCATCAGCGCCTGCCACAATTCGCAACCCGGAATGCGCTGCACTCGTCGGTTAAGTCGTTTTCGCATCACTTTAACCACGCCAATGCCATCGGCATAACGAATATCTGCTTGCATGATGACAGCTAAAATGGCTGGATTTTCTATTGCGGTTAAGATTTTTTCCGGGTTAATGGCAATAGCCGAACCGCCAAAAACCTCACCACTGTCTTGCACAATAAAATTAAGTAATTGTGTCATATCGTCAAAAGCTGACACAGCTACAGGCCCTATCTTTACGGTCGAAATAGCCTCTATGCTATTTACTGCACTATTGTCCATGCGTTAAATCCTGATAAAGTTGCCGCAAACGTCGAATCACCCCAGGTAATAACACCGCTTCAGCTTGCTGCCGACATGCTTGCTGCAGCGAAGTGTAAGCGCTGTTTGAAAGCCCAAACAGCTGGTGAATACTTTGACAAACCTGCGCGATGATTTCCGGCTCTGCTTGCTGTTGACTGATTCGATATCCAGTCATACCAGGTTGTACCTGCGCGGTAGAGCCATCCGTCTCAGTGGCGACGACTGGGGTATAACAAGCCATCGCCTCCGCCATCACTAACCCAAAAGATTCATTGCGAGACAAACTTATAAAACAACGTGCCCGCTCATACAGTTTTTGCAATTGTTCAGGTGACTGCGCGCCTAACAGCTGCAGATTAGCAAACTGTTTGGCTGCGGCCTCAAGCGTTGCTTGCCAAGGTCCCGCGCCAGCCACCACAACACGGCAATGTGGCAGCAAAGGGAGTAATGCCAATAGTCGATCCATGCCTTTGTTGTTGTCCAAGGCCCCCACATACAAAATGTCGATATCTTTTTCTGAAAAAAGTACACAACGCGCGGCAGCATAGCGCCCATCGATCCCTGCCGACAAGACTTGTTGCTGTACAGGCGTGAAAAAAAACTGCTGGCTTAAACTCGCGCTGGTAAAAATCCAAGAATCGACCTGCTTCGCACACCAACGATAGAGTCGACTTGGTGGCTGATAAAAGTAAATATCACTGCCGTGACAGGTCACCACGATTTTCAGCTGTCGGTTACGCAGTAATCGATACAGCAGCGCTAAAAATATACTGGGGTAAAAAAAGTGCACATGAATAATCTGATAGCGTTTACGGCTTAGCAGAAAACGCCATACGAAGTCCAAAAAGAAAACGGGATATTTCAATATGCTGTTCAGCCAAGAGTCACTATGCCAACGCATATAATGGTAATCAGCTGGTTGCCCCTGATTAGTTAACTCAACCACTTGATTAGTTACAAACTGCCCCTGAAAAGGCGCAGATGTTTTAGGCCCCATATTGGTAATAATTAAGAGTTTAGGATGAGCGCTGGCCACGTTAAAGTATAACTCCTGAGAATGTGACTGAAATGGAAAAAGGCTTTGTTTAAAAAGTATTAGCGTTAGCCAGTCGTTTATTTTCTCACTAAGCATTATTATTACAACAATTTTCAGCTGACGCTCAGCTGAATAAGCGTTTCCTAGGCAAAATTAAATAAAATGAACTTACTATGACTTCGCAACTGCTATTATTTTTCGCTGCGTTTGGATTTTGTCTGTTGGCGATTTTGCTGTTTTATCCACTTTCTCAAAAAATCGGATTAGTAGACATCCCCAAAGGACGCAAACAACATACCGGGGCCATTCCTTTGATCGGTGGCCTATCCGTTTTTTCAGGCTTAGCCTTTTCCATTGTGCTCTTTGCACCAGAGGATCTAAACCTGATGTTTTATTTGTTATTAACTGGCAGCATAGTAGTGTTAGGCGCTTTTGATGATTATCTCGATCTTAGCGTTAAATTACGCTTAGCAGTGCAATTAGTTGTTAGCTTAGGCATGGTATTTGCGCTTGATTTACATCTCGCCAGCTTAGGAAACCTGTTTGGTTTTGGAGAGGTTAAACTTGGCTTCTTGGGTATACCCATCACACTTATTGCTGTTATCGCCGCAATTAACGCCTTCAACATGACCGACGGCATTGATGGGCTAGCAGGCATGTTAAGCTTGGTTAGCTTTGTCGCCATCGCAGGCTTTATGTTGCTATGGGGCCAACCTGAGCAAGCACTCTTGCCCATGTTACTGATTTGCGCCTTGTTACCTTATTTAGCCTTTAATCTGCACTTAGTCCCAGGTAAAAAAATCTTTATGGGTGATGCTGGCAGTATGCTTATTGGCTTTTCCGTGATTTGGTTACTCATCACCGGCACCCAAAGTGAAACAGCCAGTTTTCGGCCAATCACTGCACTCTGGTTAATTGCCATACCCTTGATGGACATGGTGGCTATTATGCTTAGACGTATCTTAAAGGGGCAGTCACCTTTTCAAGCGGATCGCGAACATTTACATCATATTTCCCTGCGCTTAGGTTTAAACCCACGCGAATCACTGACTTTGATCACGGCTTTAGCCTGTATTTTTGCCTGTATCGGTATTATTGGTGAATACCTGATGATCCCCGATATCGTCATGCTATTGCTGTTTGTCATAGTTTTTACAGCTTACATCCTGCTGCTGCAGAATATATGGCGGATTTTGTCGAATTTACGACGTCGTTTGCGTGGGAGACAAGCATGAGGCTGCTGAAAAAGCTGTTACAAGCCCGCGCTACCGCTATGCTGGGTGATAAGTTAGTCAAACTGACTGCGGGCGCAATACTGACGATCTTTGTCGCAAGAATGCTAGGTGCCAGCGAGTTAGGTGTTTACTCCATTATCATGGCCTGGAGTGCGTTTCTAGTGCCCTTGACCAGTATGGGCTTGAATAATCTGGTGGTGCGGCAAATGACCAAGCTGCCTACCGGGCAAGCCGCAATGACCATGTTATACACCGCAGTCAGTATTCGACTGCTACTTGGCTTGCTCGGTGGTGGCTTGATGCTGGGTCTGTTTTATCTGGTTAATCCAGAGCTGTTTAGCGGCCATCTTAGTTATGCCATACCGCTGCTGTTTGTGTTGCAGGCATTTTTTGGCTTTCTTCTTTTCGAGTTTTACTTAAATTATCAGGGTACGTTTCGCACTAGTGCTTATGTAAAATCGATAATTTCGCTGGCTAGTTTTGGACTAAAATTACTGCTGTTATATCGTGGGTTTGGTATTGCCAGTTTAATCTTAGTGTTTGCTCTTGAATTTTTACTGGTCGGTTTGGCGCAGTATGTGATTTACCGCAAAAAACATCGGCCCTTTAAAGAAGAGCAGCAACGCTGGCCAGCTTATCATCCAAAGCATTTTCGGTTGGAGTATGCCCAGCAATTACTTAAACGCTCCGCGTGGCTTTGGCTGTCCGGTATTGTCTCGGTGATTTACCTAAAAATTGACATTGTGATGCTGGGCAGTATCGCCGGTACCGAACAAGCCGGTATTTATGCCGCAGCCAGCCGCTTATCCGAATTATGGTATGTCTTTCCGGCAACCTTGGCAGTGCGTTATTACCCAGATATGCTAAAAGCCTATGAAAAAAGCTGGGATGGCTATTTATTAAAGTTACGCCGCTTTGCACTCATGTTTTTTAGTGCAGCACTGGCGATAGCGGTCATGATGAGCCTCAGTGCCGAGTGGATCATTATGCTGCTGTTTGGTGAAGCCTTTAGTGAAGCCATCACGGTGCTTAGGATCCATATTTGGGCAGGCTGCTTTATCTTTGTGCGCTATTTAATTGGCCAGCACTTAGTTATCACCGAACAAGAGCCGCTATCGCTGTTTAGCCATGGCATGGGCGCCCTGCTTAATGTACTACTTAACCTTTGGTGGATCCCTCAGTACGGCATTGTAGGCGCAGCTTGGGCGACCTTAATCTCTTACGCTTATGCTTCATTTTTCTTCTTATTTTTTGCCAAAAGCACCCGCAGCCAATTATGGCAACTGCTAAAAGCAAAAAAAACAGCAACGACTCATAATGGACAATCTGAATGAATAAACCGTATTTTGTAGAAATTAAAGGCGTTCAATTTCGGAATAAAGGGGCATATTTAATGCTTTTGGCTTGCCTGCAAGGTTTAAAAGCGAAAGAGAAACCCTTCGAGCTAGTATTATCACCTGGCCCGAATTTACCCTACCCCGAACGTGCACGTCACGGTGCTTGGCAAAAACTGGCGTTTCGGCGTAAAGGTTTAGACTTAACTGGCCTGCTGGGGCGTTTACCACAGGCGCTGCTGCGGTTATTTAAGCGTTATGGCATGGTCACCGAGCGTGACGTGGATTTAGTACTAGAAGCCAGTGGTTTCGCCTATGGTGATCAATGGCCTTTGACATTTTTACAAAATACCGCGAAAGAAGTTGTACGCTTTGCTAAAGCAGGCAAACCTTATATTTTTATGCCACAAGCCTTTGGCCCCTTTCAGTCAAAACAAAGCAAAGCCGCTATGCGCGATATTATTACGCATGCCAGACTGATTTTTGTTCGCGATCCAGTGTCACTGAGTCATTTACAAAGCTGCATCGAGGTTTTACCTGAACATGTTATTTTAACCCCTGACTTTACGGTAGGCTTAACGCCACAAGCGAATGCCGAAATACCGACCTTAAACGTCCCCTTTGCAGCACTGATCCCTAATTCAAAAGTAGTCTCAAAATATAATCACGCCAATGCCGAAGGTATGCGCCAGCAATATGTCGCAGCCTTTGCTGCTGCAGCCGATTATTTAACAGCACTAGGCATTCAACCGGTACTCGTCAACCATGAAGGGAAAGAGGATGCCGAACTTTGTGCCGAGATTGCAGCGCTTTCCCCTTGTGGCTTAGTCCAAATAGAAGATCCTCTTGCGGTGAAAGCCTTTATCGGCAAAGCAGAACTGGCGGTGAGCTCACGTTTTCATGGCGCAGTGAATGCGCTTAGCCAAGGCATTCCTTGTATCGCCACCAGCTGGAGCCATAAATACCATGCCATGATGAAAGACTTTGGTATGGGTGAGTTTTGTGTAGAAACACTCTCAGAAGACAGCCTATTAGCCGCGCTTGCCGATTTACTTGAGCAAAAAGTCAGTCTGACAGACGAAGTGGCCACTCGAGCATTGAGCTTAAAACAGCAAAATAAACTAATGTGGCAGCGTTTATATCGTGCCATTGGCTGGTAAAAAATTTCGATTTTAGTCTATTACAGAGTAACTGGCTGCACAGTCATTTGACTATGCAGCTAGCCAATACTCTTAGTGCTTAAAGCAAACAGGGAGTTTTAGCGTATTATCCGTTTTTTCCGGTCCGCCGCACATCTCATCATAGGCAGATTGATGCACCAACCAAGCTTCTCGCACCGTGCAATCTTTAAGTGACTGCTTTACTTGCTCTACACTATGAAAACGCTGTGGATGATCTTCATCATTAACAATAAAACCTTTGCGGCCGTCAAAATCGGCCTCGACTAAATAAAGGCCCATTTCATAAGAGTGAATCGTCAGTTCATCGATACGAACATCTTGATGATTTAGATGGGCAAGACGGTGGTGTGGCATACAATACTCCAACAATTAATGTGATCAATAATACTGGGTAAAGCCCAAGTGCTTACTACACTACTGCTAGTAATTATTACGAACCTTTTTCTGGACGCGATCTGTTTTATTTCTCTTTTCCACTCGCGCTGCAAATAACTATAGTGATTCTTTGCTTGCTTGGCGGGTTGCTTGCCAGTTCACCACCTGCCATTGGCCATTACGTTTAAGGTAAGTGCCACTGTTTAAAAACCGTAAGGTTTCCGTCTCCGACTGCCCGACCAAGGTAAAAGCCACAATCGCTGTATCCCCGTACAACATAATCTGCACATCTTCGCTGTGATAGCGCATAGCAATATCCGCTGCAGCCAGCTCACCTCGGCTAGTCACGCTGGCCATTAATTCCGCTTTACCAAAGCGCGTACCTGACGAACTAGTATAAATAAGCTCATCTGCCCAATGTTTATTGTGAATAGCCGGATCATTACGCGTAGCGCCGTCTAAAAATTCACTTAACAAGGCGGTGAGCTCGGCTTTATCATCAGCTAACAACTGGCCAGGTAGCAACACGCTGCACGCTAACAAAAATGGCATTAATGTTTTAAACACTGTCATCCCTTATTCCTTTCTATTCATTCAATAAACGCAAAGCTCTTAAGCGGCAATGAGTCGGCGTATACTGGAACACCGCCCACCCCCGTTCATCTTAAAAGCCGCAGGCTATGGCTTTGCAGAAAAGTGCCTTAACAGTCCTAAAAAAAGGTGCCGTAGCACCTTTTTTAGAAATACATCACACTTAAAACGCAATACCACCATCAATTTCTACTACCCGACCGGTAAAGAAATCGTTCTCAAAAATATACTTTGCAGTATGGGCAATTTCAGCCGCTTCACCTAAACGCCCAACTGGCTTCATTTTCTCTAACCGCTCACGCGCTTCCGGCTTCATCGCATCCGTCATCGCAGTACGGATCACCCCTGGTGCAATAGCGCCAACGCGAATGCCATAACGCCCTAGCTCACGCGCCCAAGTCACTGTCATCGCCACCACACCGGCTTTAGACGCTGCATAGTTGGTTTGGCCCATATTTCCGGCGCGCGCCACACTCGACATATTGATAATCACGCCCTGAGTACCGCGTTTTACCATTATAGCTGCCGCCTCACGACCACATAAAAACACGCCCGTTAAATTCACATCAATCACCGACTGGAATTGCTGCAAAGGCATCTTCGCCACTAACTCGCCGTCTTTCACCTTTAACAACAAACCATCGCGCAAAATACCGGCGTTATTAATCAAGCCATGAATACCGGCAAAATCCTGATCAATTTGCGCAAAAGTAGCTTCAACCTGCGCTTCATCCGCCACATTCGCCACATAGGTTTGCACCTGCGTCAATGCCGATAACTCCGTTGCCGCCGCCGCTAATTGCTCATTATTCATATCAATCAGCGCCAGCTTAGCCCCTTCGGCAGCACACATCCGCGCCATCTCCAGACCCAAACCTTGGGCACCACCGGTAATTACTATTGTTTTGTCTTGTAAAATCATAGTTTTTCCATCAAGTCTGTATAAGAAGTAGCTCAAAATGCTAGGGCTACAATACCTTTAAATGCCACCTTGCTTTATGCTGAGCAGCGGCTAATACGGATGTACTTTTTTGGCGGAACGTGTTTTTCATGGATGAAAAACAGGAGCCTACAGGGATGTATCTACGGCGTGTCCGACAAAAAATGTACGGAGTATTCGCCGCTCCTGCCGAATGCGCCCCTCTAACTATCGCGCTTCTCAAATGCCGTAAAAATGCTGGAAAAATCCAACTTACCATTACCCGCCCGCTGATGCGCCACATACATATTACGCGCCAACGCCCCCAGCGGCGTGCTACTACCACTCTGCAACGCCGCCTCCAACGCCAAACCCAAATCCTTCACCATCAAATCCACCATAAAACCACCTTGGTAACCATTTGACGACGGCACATTAGGCATCACCTCTGGACAAGGGTTGTACAGCTCTAACGTCCAATTCCGACCGGAGCTTTTTAGCATGATCTCCGACAACACTTTCGGATCTAAGCCATTATCAATACCCATCTGCAGCGCTTCCGACGTCCCGGCCATCAAGATACTCAGTAGCATATTATTACAGATCTTCGCCACCTGTCCGGCGCCGACAGCACCAGCATGGAACAGGTTTTTCCCCATATGCGCTAATACGGTTTTCGCGCGCTCAAAATCGCTATCACTGCCACCAACAATAAAGGTTAATGTCCCGGCTTTAGCGCCACCCACGCCACCAGACACTGGCGCATCAATAAAGGCAATACCTTGCTCAGCTAACGCCGCCCCTAGTTTACGCGCGCTCTGCGCGTCAATGGTAGAACAGTCCAGTACCAAGGCATCTTTGCTGATCTGTGCTGCTATTCCCTGCTCGCCGAGATATAAACCCAGTACATGTTTAGCCGCTGGCAGCATCGAAATCACAAACTCTGCGCCAACCACTGCATCTGCAGCCGAGCTTGCTACTGCTGCACCATCAGCTTTTACTTGAGCTAAAGCGGCAACGGACAAATCAAAGGCAGTCACCTCATGCCCTGCTTTGACTAAATTGCTGGCCATCGGGCCACCCATATTACCTAAACCAATAAACGCGACCTTTGCCATCTTCTAATTATCCTTCTTGCTTACCTAAATCACGTAACGGATGGGCTTCAGCGGCCCAAGGTGAACGAAATAGCTCTGCGATAACGTCTTGTGGCACGCTCGCCACATCAGCATATTGCCATTTCGGTTGCAGATCTTTATCGATAAGTAAAGCCCTTACGCCCTCTTGAAACTCACCCAATTTTGCGCATTGCACACTCAAACCGAGCTCTAAGCGGAAGCTGTCGGCCAGAATTTTGCTTTGGCCCAATTGCAACAAGCGATAAACAATATGTGCGGTAATAGGACTGCCGTAGCGTAGCGAATCTTTCGCTTTACTAAGCCATTTATCTTCGCCTGCCAGATCTAGAATAGCTTGCATCACAGCACGAAGATCAGGTAACTCGGCAAGTGACGCTATCGCCTCTTGATAAGGCCGAATTTGGCTGAGTGGCATTTGTGTGCGACAACCTTGCTCTTGCTGTCTTAACAAATCGGAGAGTT
This sequence comes from Alishewanella sp. d11, assembly GCF_049390205.1. Classification (GTDB taxonomy): domain Bacteria; phylum Pseudomonadota; class Gammaproteobacteria; order Enterobacterales; family Alteromonadaceae; genus Alishewanella. The sequence continues at coordinate 3,639,637 of NZ_CP186547.1, forward strand.
TTTGATGATTAAGGGCTACCGTATCGCCCCATTTGACAGTCAGTAGCTTATCGATAACCTGCGCTTTTTGTTCATGGCAGATAAACACATCCGCCAAGCCAATAAAACGCGCATCTGCCGCATTGATAGAGGCACCGGTTAAACCTAAAAACAAGCCACATCCCGCTGGCATGCGATTTAAAAACCAGCTTGCACCCACATCAGGATATAAGCCAATGGCCATCTCAGGCATAGCAATACGACTAGTCGCAGTTACCACACGATGTGAGGCGCCGGCCATTAACCCCAAACCGCCGCCCATCACTATGCCATTGCCCCAGACTAAAACAGGCTTGTCAAAGGTGTGAATAAGATAATCAAGTGTGTATTCTTTAGTGAAGAACTCTGCAACGTATGGCTGATAGGTTCCGGGCTGATCTTTCATGGCCTGATACAGATCGCGGATGTCACCACCGGCACAAAAGGCCTTGTCGCCCACACCTTGTAAAATCACCAAGGCAATCTGCGGATCCGCTTTCCACTGCTGCATTTTTGGCAGCAATGACTCCACCATTGGCAAACTTAACGCATTGAGGGATTTTTCCGAATTTAAGGTCGCGATGGCAATTTTTTTGCCATTATCTGCAGTGAGCTCATCGTATAGCACCACTGCGTTTAGCGTATTTTCAAGCATGGGTAATCCTTAGCTGTGGCTGCCAAACTGACTGGGCAGCACTTGCCGCCGAATAACGGCGGCCGAGTGTAACCTTGCTTTATGACAGACGTTAGAGAATAGCGCCAGCCGCTTCATCGAGTAGGCGACGACCAATGATTAATCGCATAATCTCATTAGTGCCTTCCAGAATTTGATGAACTCGTACGTCACGGAAATGCCGCTCTAACGGATATTCTTTAATATAACCATAGCCACCATGCAATTGCAGCGCTTGATCACACACGGTAAAGCCGACATCGGTAGCAAAGCGTTTCGCCATAGCACAGTAGGCCGTGGCTTCTGGATCCTCAACATCTAGTTTAAAAGCAGCTAAACGGACTAACTGACGGGCAGCAACCAGTTCAGTGGCCATATCCGCTAATTTAAATTGTAAGGCTTGAAAAGCAGCTAACGGCTTACCAAACTGTTGACGCTCTAACATGTAATTACGCGCGGTATTCAGTGCTTGTTGCGCCGTACCAATCGAGCAGGTGGCGATATTAATACGGCCGCCGTCTAAGCCTTTCATAGCAAAACTAAAACCCTGACCTTCGCGACCTAATAAGGCACTGGCTGGAATACGCACGTCTTCAAAAGTCACTAAACGAGTGGGCTGCGCGTTCCAGCCCATTTTCTCTTCGGCTTTACCATAAATGACCCCTGCGGCATCAGCAGGTACCACAAAGGCAGAGATGCCTTTCGGTCCGGCTTCGCCAGTTCGGGCCATCACCACCAGTACCTCGGTTGCACCCGCGCCCGAGATAAACATTTTCGAGCCATTTAATACATAGTCGTCGCCATCTTTGCGCGCACTTGTCCGTAAGCTTGCAGCATCTGAACCTGATCCCGGCTCTGTTAAACAATAGGAAGCCAGTTTCTCACCAGTGACTAAACTAGGTAACCACTGTGCTTTTACGCTGTCGGTGGCATAGCTGGCAATCATCCAGGTGGCCATATTATGAATGGTTAACATGGCGGTCGTTGCTGTACACCCCATAGCCAGCTGTTCAAAAATGATCGAAGCATCCAGCCGTGATAAACCTAAACCACCGGCCTCTTCAGGGGTGTAGAGTGAACAAAAACCCAACTCGCCGGCTTTTTGTATCACGTCTTTTGGAAAATGATGCTCACGATCCCAGCTCGCCGCATGTGGCGCCAACTCTTGCTCGGCAAACTGACGGGCCGCATCAACAAATGCCTGCTGATCTTCGGTTAAATTGAAATTCATAAGAATGCTTCCTGAACGACTGTTATTACTCTCTAAAACCACGAACCACGACAGCTCAGCTGTATTTATTATGGCTAACCAGCTCTAGCTAGGCTTCTCGAAAGCCTTTGGCTATAGCAAAACGGGCGACGGTAAAGCTGCAAATTTTTAGGAGTTTGTCTTTACTTTAACCGCCGCTCGCCTGCCCCTGTCACCGGTTAACGCAGGTTGATTGACATATTCGGGCCTGAGACCGAAATATCTTCGTCAAACCAACGTGCTGTAATGGTTTTTGTTTCAGTATAAAAACGTACCGCTTGCTTACCATAAGCATGCTGATCACCGTAGAAAGAGCCTTTCCAACCGGTAAAAGAGAAGAATGGCAGGGGTACTGGGATAGGTACGTTAATACCAACCTGACCCACTTCCACATTATGCTGATACTTGCGTGCTGCGGCGCCGCTGGCGGTAAAGATAGCAGTACCATTACCAAAGGGGCTAGCATTGACCAGCTCAATAGCTTCTTGCAATGAGTTAACCGTCATGGTGTTCAGCACAGGGCCAAAGATTTCTTGTTTGTAGATTTCCATCTCGGTGGTGACATTACTAAAGACCGTTGGGCCAACCCAGTTACCTTTTGGATAACCTTCGACCTCACAGCCTGAGCCATCTAACAAGCAAGTTGCGCCTTCTTTTTTGCCCTGATCGATCAGCGACATCACCCGTGCTTTGGCTTGCGGACTAATTTGCGGGCCATAAGCGGCATTCGGATTACTGTAATGACCTGGTCCAACTTTACCAATGGCCGCAGCCACTTCTGGGATCCACTCAGCAGCACTGCCAACAAAGACCGCGACCGAAATGGCCATGCAGCGTTGACCCGCTGCGCCCACTGAGGCGCCAACTAATGCATTGATAACCTGCTGTTTATTGGCATCAGGCATAATAACCATATGGTTCTTCGCACCCGCGAAGGCTTGGACACGTTTTAAATTGTCGGTACCCGTTTTGTAGATGTATTGGCCAACATTGACCGAACCCACAAAAGAAATAGCTTTAATATCTGGGTGATGCAAAATAGTATCGACTTGCTCTTTAGTGCCATGCACGACTTGTAACACCCCTTTCGGTGCGCCAGCTTGCACAAACAGCTCAGCCAATTTGTTGACCGTCATCGGATCTTGCTCAGACGGTTTTAAAATAAAGGTATTACCACAGGCAATCGCCAGCGGGAACATCCACAGTGGGATCATAGCAGGGAAGTTGAACGGCGTAATACCGGCACACACGCCTAGCGGTTGAATATAGCTGTAGGTGTCGATACTACGAGCCACGTTTTCAACTGTTTCCCCCATCATCATTGAAGGAATATTCGCGGCCTGCTCGACCACTTCAATCCCACGCCACACATCGCCTTTGGCATCTTCAACCGTTTTACCCAGTTCTTCACAAATAATGGCAGCGATATCAGCTTGATGATCTTTTAATAATTGCGCATAGCGCATCATTAAACGGGCACGCTCTGATACCGGCACTTCTTTCCAAGTTTGAAAAGCGGATTTAGCCGATTCTATGGCGCGCTGCATTTCATCTGCCGTGGTGCAAGGCACTTGGGCAATCACGTCTTGGGTGGCAGGGTTGGTTACATCGATAAGTTTGTCACTGCTAGAGTGGATAAACTCACCGTCAATAAATAGTTTAACTTGCTGTATCATGGATTTATCTCGTTTGCTATTCCCTTCACCCTTGAAGATATGGGGCATTAGCGGCCTTCACATCTCTTCAATGATTTAAGGTAACTATGAATTTAGACGGTTTACCGGCCTGTTATTTATTGTTTTAGGCCGGTTCCGTTACCGTTATCCTTGATCGGTGCTGTCTTTGCAGCATTAGTGATTTAGGATAATTACCCGTCTTCGCAGGTTTTATTACGCGGCGCTTCTCCCCAACCGCTTTTTTGTTTTACGTGGTACTAAACTAGTTCTATTGCTAACGCTACGCCTTCGCCACCACCAATACACAGTGAGGCAACACCGGTTTTAAGACCGCGTTGGCGTAACGCATGAATTAAGGTCACTAAAATACGCGCACCTGAGGCACCAATTGGGTGGCCCAGCGCACAGGCACCGCCATTGACATTCACTTTGCTCGCATCTAAGCCCAGCTCGTTAATCGCCAACATGGTTACCATGGCGAAGGCTTCATTGATTTCCCATAAATCAACCTGCTCTTTATCCCAACCCGCTTTAGCCAAGACTTTTTGCATCGCGCCAACTGGCGCAATGGTGAATAATTCTGGCGCGATTGAATGGGTAGCATGGGCGACAACACGAGCCAATGGCGTTACACCTTGGGCTTTTGCATCCGCTTCACGCATTAACACTAAGGCTGCAGCACCGTCTGAAATCGAGCTAGAATTAGCGGCAGTAATGGTGCCGTCTTTAGCAAACGCAGGACGCAGACCAGGGATTTTTTCCGGTTTGGCATTACCCGGTTGTTCATCAACTTGAAAAGTCACCTCGCCTTTACGCGTTTGGAAGATCACCGGCGCAATTTCTGCTTCAAAAGCACCGCTGTTGATAGCGTTTTGCGCACGGGTTAAGGATTGCACGGCATAGGCATCCATTTGCTCACGGCTAATGGCTTTTTCGTTAGCGGTATCTTGGGCAAAACAGCCCATGGCTTTGCCATCATAAGCATTTTCTAAACCGTCGAGCATCATATGATCTTTGATTTGACCATGCCCCATCCGATAACCGGTGCGGGCCTTGTCTAATAAATACGGCGCATTGCTCATCGATTCCATACCACCAGCAACCACCACATCAGCACTACCCACTTGCAGCAAGTCCGAAGCAAGCATGACTGCTTTCAAGCCAGAACCACACACTTTATTAATGGTGGTGGCACCCGCGCTTAGTGGCAAGCCCGCTTTTAACGTGGCCTGACGTGCAGGTGCCTGACCTAAGCCAGCGGGTAACACATTGCCCATAATCACTTCGTTAACTTGCTCAGGATTAATGCCAGCATCAGCTAGCGCAGCCTTTATAGCAGTCGCGCCGAGTACAGTGGCATCGACGTCTGACAGTCCACCTGTAAAACCACCCATAGCGGTACGTTTAGCGGCAACGATAACTACTGCGTTTTGCTGACTCATTAAAACTCTCCAAAATCGGTATCTAAACACTATGGCGAAGAGACTACACCAAATTTACGTTTACGCCAACGTCAACATGCTGCCACTATGGTATTACCAGATAAAAAAAGTGGATAATTCTGTACAGCCTTAACGCGCTGCTTGGCATGTTATCTTTACAAAAAATCCAAGTTATTCCCCTGCCGCCCACAAAACACCAGCACCTAGCTTTACCTTTACGTAAACTTCACTTATAGTTGCCTGCACTTAGTTGGAAGGCATGCC